>JAGXRK010000001.1 GCA_018335755.1 Ignavibacterium sp.
CTCCACCAGATTTCTCGTCGTAAACTCCTCGAAATGACAAGTGAGTCCTGTCATTTCGAACGAAGAGAGAAATCTCTTGAACGAACAAGATCTCTCCTCATTCCATTCGTCGAGATGACAAATGTTTTATGATTGCGACTCTTATTTTACCAACAGCATCTTATGGAGTATTTAAACAAAGAACCCTGGAGGAAATTAGCCTGAAATACCGAATGAATGTTCTTAAGCTCCATATTTCTCTTCATTGTAAAAGTTGAATTTACAACTGTCTTTCTTTCCAATACCTGTATTATTATTTTTCCACCCCAAATTTTAAGATTGAGCATTATGAGCAGATACAAAGTATTACTATTCTATAAATATGTAAATGTTGAAGATCCGCAAGGCATTGTAAACGAACATCTTCATTGGTGTCTTACAAATGAAATTAAAGGCAGAGTGTTTTTTGCACGAGAGGGTGTTAACGGAACCGTATCCGGCACTCTGGATAATATTAAAAATTATAAAACACACTTAACAAGCTATTTTGAATTTTCTGATATCTGGTTTAAAGAAGATGATGCAGATGAACATGCTTTCAAAAAAATGCATGTAAGATTAAAAAACGAGATAGTACACGGTGACCTGGAAGATGTTTCAATAGAACACAGCGGAAAAAGACTTTCTCCCGAAGCGCTGTTAAAATTTTATGAGCAGAAGAAAGATTTTGTTATAGTTGATGCACGCAACTGGTACGAGAGTAAAATCGGTAAATTTAAAAATGCCATAGTTCCTCCGATGAAAAATTTTCGCGAATGGAAAAAAGTAACTGAGGAAGATTTAAAGGATTACAAGGACAAGACAATTGTAACTTACTGCACTGGCGGAATAAGATGTGAAAAAGCCTCTGCTTATCTTGTTGAGAATGAATTTAAAGATGTTTACCAGCTTGATGGAGGTATTTTTAACTTTATAAAAAAATATCCTGATACTTACTGGGAAGGCGGAATGTTTGTCTTTGATGAAAGACGGGTAGTTAATCCAAACACCAAACCTGAATTACAACATATTGCAAGTTGTTATTACTGCGGAAAACCCACGTCATATTATATCAATTGCCACAACGTTGATTGCGATAAGATCATTGTTTCCTGCCATGAATGCAAAATTGAAAACGAATATTGCTGTTCGGATGAATGCAGAGTAAGTGTGAAAAAAAGAAAAATATTTCACGGATAGCTTTGCGTCTTAGCGTCTCTGCGTGAAATAATTCAATCACAGAAACGCTAAGAACGCAGAATTTTTATTTTTTCCAATCGGAAAGCATTGCTTTCATAACTTCAAAATCAAAAGGCGGATTCTGCATTTTATTTCCAAGGTCGATTGCTTTCTCCATTGTTGCAACTGCTTCTTTCTTCATTCCAAGCTTATTCTGAATCTGGGCTTTGACTCTTGTGTTCCAGTAAACCTCATTGATTAAGCAGGAGGCTTCAATCCATTTTAATCCCTCATCAAGATTTACATTGTTTGTTAAGCAATATTGTGCTGCCTGGAACAATGGTGACCAGCTTAGCTGCTGACGTGCTTTGGTTAAAGTTAAATCCTGTGTATTTGTTTCAAGAGTAAAGGAAACCTTTAATTTATCCCAAAGTAAGTTTACAACTGCTGAATTATCAGTAACATCCGTAAAGAGGAAAGTCATTCTTTCCATAAAATGATGTTCTTCCGGTTTGGCTTTTACTCTTAGTATTTCTTTTTCAGCATTAAATGAAGAAGGACCGTCAACTCTTGCATCCTTACTGAAAATAATATCCCATTCATCTTTACGCGGAACAGAGTGTATTCCAAAAGTACCGGCAGGTAACTCAGTACCGTTTATTTTAACCGGATCATCAAACGTAATTGTGGTTAATTCATTTGCCCCTGTACGCCATACTTCATTATAAGGAACGAGCTCTCCCCAAATCACTCTTTTGTTAACGGCGGGACTTCCGTAATCTATAGAAACTTTTGTAACACCGACCATCTGGGTAACAGTTGCATCCGGACTCGGTCTTGGTGTTACAACCTGCTGTGCAGTTGCTTCAATAAAAAACAGAGTTAAAAAAACGGTAAACGGTAAAACAAATCTTTGGGTAAACATCATAATATTATCCTCTATTATTTTGGTTAGTTAAATGATTGTATTAGGAGTGAGCAATACTTAATTTCGCCTTCAAAATACTTATCATTTTTTTTATATGCAATTACCGGACGATGAAATAAAGAATATCGGGAAAAATGAAACAGAGACTAGTCTGAAATATGCTAAAAAGCATACAAAGATAGACGAATTCAAAAGATGGATTCCTTCAATTATTATTCTACCAATAGCTGTTTACTGGATACTGAACAGAGGCGAATACGGACTGCTGGATAATATTGATCTTGTAATTCACGAAGCAGGTCATCTGTTCTTCAGATTTTTTGGAAAGTTCATTTATACTCTCGGCGGAACTTTAATGCAAATAATTCTGCCATCAATAATTGCGTGGTATTTTTACAGAAATCATTACCGTACGGGAGTTCAGTTTTCGTTATTATGGCTTGGACAAAATTTTATAAACATCTCAGTTTATGCCGCAGATGCACAGGCAAGAAAACTGCCCTTACTAGGAGGGAATAAAGTTTATCACGATTGGCATTACATGCTTGGTGAACTGGGAATTTTGCAATATGATTATATCGTCGGTTATTTTTTCTTTGGTATTGCCATTCTGATTTTTATCATTACCGTTTTAATGCCTCTTATTACTCAGGATTGAACACTATTTTTACAAACTATTTTTTAACCGTAAAGTTTATATCTAATGAAAATGATTTTGCTAATAATATTATTTTGTTCATTTGAAGCTCTTTTTGCTCAGAGAGATACGCTAAAAACTTACTTTGAAAATGGGAAGATTAAATCAGCCATACCATTTCTTAATGCAGTACGCGAAGGTGAAGCAGTATTCTATTATGAAGACGGAACGGTTAAAGAGGAAAGAAATTACATTAACGATAAAGTTGAAGGACTCGTAAAACTTTTCTATCCTAATGGAAATATGCAGGAACTATATAATATAGAGAATGGCAAGAGGCACGGGCCGGCAACTCATTTTGATTCCACAGGAAATCATTTGGAAGATATCATCTTTGTCGAAGGATTCAGAGCCGGACAGGAGTTTCTTCTTGTAGGGGAATACCGGGAAGAGGACTATCAAAAATATTTAGCAGAATGGAAAGAACGTCAGAAAAAAACCACAAGAGAAGACGAACTTTCTATACCGCCGAAACAGGAGGACAGAATTAATTATGAAGATGACCCCGCATATTATCAGAATGTCGAAATTATGCCCGAGCCAATTGGCGGAATGGACGCAGTATATAAGAGACTTACTTATCCAAAAGAAGCACGCGATAAAAAGATTGAGGGCACTGTAAAGATAAGAGCATTTATTGAAACCTCCGGTGAAGTTTCAATTGCAGAAGTTTCAGAAGGTATTAATCCTCTGCTTGATGAAGCGGCCAGGCTAGCTGTTTACTATACACGCTTCAAACCGGGTTTTCAAAGAGGTTCCAGAATTAAAGTCCAAATGATCGTTCCAATTGAATTTAAATTAGAACGCAGATAAAAAATAATATTAACTAAGAATTGAAAAGCGAAGGTTTCTTAATAACTTTTCTGTTCCGGCATCATTCTTATTCATCTTGATCGAATAATTGTTGAATTCTCTTCGTAATGGATAATCTTTTCTAAGTGTATCAAAATACCTTCCAATTTCTGAATCATTCATTGAATTAACTTTCAACAACCGGTTATGGTCATTCTCAATATTGTAAATTTGTTTTACAATATTATTGAGAGATTCTTCTGTGATAACTGATGCATCCCAAAGCAATGGATTATTATTAACCACTGGCAGTGACATGTTTAGAGTTCTATCCATTTTCAAAAAATCCGCTAATGCATCATAGATCATTAATGATCCGTTTACTTTTCCTTCAAGTGTATAACCTGCAATATGCGGAGTTCCGATTAATAATCTTTTTAAGAGTTCCGTATCAATATCAGGTTCGTTTTCCCAAACATCTAAAATAACAGTGAGGTTCTTTTCTTTAATTATTCGCTTTAATGCAATGCTGTCAATTACTGAACCACGCGATGTATTAATTAATATCGAACTATCCTTTAATAATCTTAAATTCTTTTCATTAAGTATATGATGGGTTTTATCTTCCCCGGTAAATGAGAGCGGTACGTGAAGAGAGATTATGTCCGCCTCCAATATCTCACCAAATGCAACAGAGTCTTTTAACTTTCCTTTACGGGAAAGCGGCGGATCGTTCTTTAATACTTTCATTCCTAAAGATTCACAGAAACGGACAACTTTGCTTCCAACATTTCCTACTCCTACAATACCGATCGATTTATCTTTGAGCGAAAAATTATTTTGCATCGAAGTATAAAGCAGGGATGCCACAACATATTCAGCCACTGAATAAGAGTTGCAGCCCGGTGCGCTGGCAAAAACAATTCCGATGGATTTTAAATATTCAATATCTAAATGATCTGTGCCTATTGTAGCCGTTCCGACAAATCTGACATTTGTTCCTGCAAGCAGAGACATATTAACCTGAGTGATTGATCGGATAATTACAGCATCTGTATCCTTTAATTCTGAATTTGTAATTTCGCGTCCATTTAAAAGTTTTACCTCACCGAATTGTGAAAATAATTCTTTTGCATATGCAAGATTTTCATCAGCAACAATTTTTATCATAGTAGTATTTCAAAAAATTTATATTCGGTTTTCAATTCCTATTAACAAAGAATATTTCTATTTTGTCGGGCGGAGTAAAAAAAATTACTCACAAACCAAAGTTAAAACTATTGTAAGAAAAATGTAGAAAATAGTCCTATAATTATGGAATCTCCGATGCTGAGCCGATTGCTACAACCAGAAATACAATCTCTTATTACAGAGAGACAGCTTGGTGTTCTTAAGGAAATTCTGACTGAATGGACTCCCGCCGATATAGCTGATCTTATAGTTGAACTACCTGAAAATGAACAGGTAATAGTTTTCAGACTGCTTCACGATGAACTTGCTGCCGATACATTTGAACATCTGGATTTTGACATACAGGAAACTCTTATTAAAGCTATGGGCAAAGAAGAGGTTGCTGCTGTACTTAATGAAATGTCTGCAGATGACCGTACTGCATTGTTTGAGGAAATGCCCAGCTCAGCAGCAAAACAATTAATTCAGCTGCTTTCTCACGAAGAAAGATTAATAGCTAATTCTTTGCTGGGATATCCGGAAAACAGTGTCGGCCGATTGATGACTCCGGATTATATTGCTGCAAAGCCGGATATGACAGTTCAGCAGGTGTTAGATTATATCAGAATTCATGGCGAGGATAAGGAAACACTAAATATTGTTTACATTGTTGATGAGAAGGGCAAGCTTATAGATGATATTAAAATCAGGGAGTTTCTACTTGCACCCTTAGATTCTCCGGTAAGTGATTTAATGAATGAAAACTTTGTGGCATTAAATGTAACGGATGATCAGGAAAATGCAGTAGAGCTATTTAAAAAATATGACAGAGTTGCTCTTCCCGTGGTTGATAAATCGGGAATACTTTTAGGCATAGTAACAGTTGATGACGTTCTTGATGTTGCTGAAGAAGAAGCAACAGAGGACATTCACAAATTATCAGCTATTGAAGCATTAGAAGACCCATATCCTGAGTTACCTGTATTGACGATAATCAAAAAAAGAGTTCCCTGGCTTTCTTTGCTTTTAATAGGGCAGTCGCTTACCGCCATCGCGATGGGGTTCTTCGAAGATCAATTATTAAAAGTTGCAGCGCTGGCAATTTTCATTCCGATGCTTATATCGAGCGGGGGTAATTCAGGTTCGCAAGCAGCTACTCTTGTTGTGCGTGCTATGGCCCTTGGAGAAATAACTCTGCGAGATTGGTGGCTTATTATGCGCAGAGAAATTTTTTCAGGATTTGCTATGGGGCTTGTATTAGGACTGATAGGATTTGCCCAGGTAGTAATAATCGCGCAATTTTCATCAGAAATCGGTTCTTACTTATCGCTTATTGCCCTAACCGTAGGTGTTTCTTTAATTGGGATTGTTCTTTGGGGTAATATGGCTGGCTCAATGCTGCCATTTGTACTAAAACGTTTTGGATTAGACCCTGCAACATCATCAGCACCCCTGGTTGCTACCTTGGTAGATGTTACCGGAATTGTAATTTATTTTACAGTTGCCCTATTTATTTTAAGCGGGAAACTGCTGTAAATATCTCTTAACCTTTGATATAATCTTTTTATATTTGTGTTATTATTAATAAAAATGAGGATGTTTTTTATGAAGGGAATTATTCTTGCAGGAGGCGCAGGTTCCCGCCTTTACCCCATTACAAAGGTTTACAGCAAGCAGTTATCACTAATTTATGATAAACCATTAATTTATTATCCGCTTTCTATTCTTATGCTTGGTGGAATAAAAGATATTTTAATAATATCTAATGAAGAAACAATTCCTCTGTATCGCCAATTGTTTAACAGTGGTTCTCAGATAGGATTGAACATTCAATACAAAGTTCAAAAAGCACCAAATGGAATAGCTGAAGCTTTTATTCTTGGTGAGGAGTTTATCGGTAATGATAGCGTTACACTTATTCTTGGCGATAATATTTTTTATGGTGACCTCAAATTCTTTTATGACTCTCTTTCGTTAAAAGAAGGCGCAGTAATATTTGGATATCAGGTTAATGATCCCCAGCGTTATGGAATAGTGGAATTTGATGAAAGCGGTAAAGCTATTTCAATTGAAGAAAAACCATCAAAACCAAAATCACATTTTGCTGTACCGGGTCTGTATATTTATGATAATGAAGTAATACATATTTCTAAAAACCTAAAGCCATCGGCAAGGGGAGAATTGGAAATTACAGATGTTAATAAAAAATATCTGGAAAAAGGTGCACTTCAAGTTGAAAAGATAGGTAGGGGCGTTGCATGGCTTGATACCGGAACACCCGAGGCATTACTTCAGGCATCAAATTTCTTTGGAGTAATAGAAGATAGACAAGGGCTAAAAGTAGCCTGTATTGAAGAGATAGCTTATCACAAAGGATTTATAAATAAAGATGAATTCAAAGAAACAATTGAGTCAATACCGAACTCAATGTATAGGGAATATCTGGAAAGAATTTATAAAGAAAGCTGATTACTGAACATATATGCAAATTGAAACAACAAACATTCAGGGTCTTATATTAATTAAACCTAAAGTATTTGGCGATAGCCGAGGTTATTTTTTTGAATCCTATAACAAAGAACGTTGTGAAGAGATAGGATTAAATGCTGATTTTGTTCAGGATAACATTTCAAAATCAGTAAAGTCAACAATCAGAGGACTGCATTACCAGGTTGGAGATAAAGCTCAGGGCAAACTTTGCAAAGTAATTACAGGTAAAGTTCTGGATGTAGCTGTTGATATTCGTTTCGGATCCCCAACTTTTGGCAAGCACTACGCTGTTGAACTTTCTGAAGAAAATCACACAATGCTTTGGATCCCGCCAGGATTTGCACACGGCTTTTCGGTTTTGACTGACGAAGCAATTTTTTCTTATAAATGCACACAGTTTTACAGCAAAGAACTTGAAAGATCCATCATTTTTAATGATCCGGATCTTAACATTAACTGGCTTGTTGAAAACCCGATCATTTCGGAGAAAGACTTGAAAGCCAAATCGTTTAATGAGATTGAAAAAGATTTCATTTACTAAAAACATATTTATGTATAAATATTAAAACCATATTCTGATTAAAAGGATTACTATGAAAGTTCCATTATTAGATCTTAAACCTCAATATCAATCATTAAAAAAGGAGTTAGACGAGGCAATCTTAAAAGTTGCTGAATCTCAGTATTTTATTCTTGGTCCGGAAATGAAAAAAATGGAAGATGCTTGTGCCGAATATCTTGGAGCAAAGCATGCAATCGGTGTTTCATCCGGAACAGATGCACTGCTTCTTGCATTGATGGCAATCGATATCCAACCGGGTGACGAAGTTATTGTACCGACTTATTCTTTCTTTGCCACTGCTGGTGTGGTTTCAAGATTAAATGCAGTTCCGGTTTTAACTGAATGCGATCCGGTTACTTTTAATATTGATATTGAAGACATAAAAAGAAAAATTACTTCAAAAACAAAAGCAATTATTCCGGTTCATCTTTACGGACAAAGCTCTGAAATGGATGAAATAATGAAAATAGCCGACCAGCATAATCTATTTGTAATTGAAGATGCGGCTCAGGCAATTGGGACACAGTATAAAAATGGAAAATCTGTTGGGACAATAGGTCATATCGGGTGTTTTTCGTTTTTCCCCAGCAAAAATCTTGGATGCTTCGGTGATGGCGGCCTCGTAACAACAAATGATGACGAAATCGCAAAAGTTTTAACAATTAAAAGAGTCCACGGAGGCGAACCAAAATATTATCATAAGGTAATTGGCGGAAACTTCAGACTTGACGCTATACAGGCTGCTGTAGTAAGTGTTAAACTTCCCCATTTAGATTCCTGGTCAGAGAAGAGAAGAGCAAATGCCGCCAGATATACAAAGCTATTTATTGCTGCAGGATTAGCTGAGGAAACAGGCAAAGTAAAGCTTGATTCTAAAAATAAAGTTTTACTTCCGAAAGCTGTTTATGAACACCTTTCGTCATCAGTTAAGAATTACCATATTTATAATCAATATATTATCCGCGTTGAGGATCGTGATGGATTAAGAGATTATTTGAGTAAGAATGATATTGGAACTGAAATTTATTATCCCGTTCCCTTCCATCTTCAGGAATGTTTTGCTGATCTTGGTCATAAAAAAGGTGATTTTCCAGTTTCGGAATTCTGTGCTAACAGTTCTCTTGCATTACCGATCTATCCGGAATTAAACGACGATCAACTCAATTTTGTAGTTGAAAAAATTGCGGATTTCATAAAGTAATGAATTGCCGATGATTATTCGAATAACCCTGCTGTTAATTGTTTTTATCTCCACAACCTTTTCACAGATTGTTTACGAACCTCTTCATAGAGATGTATATCAATACTTATCCCGTTTAGCGCAAAAGGGTGCTGTTGAATTTAAGGATCAGGTTAAACCAGTAAGCAGGATTTATATTGCTGAAAAATTAAATGAGCTTAATATTAATAGTTCCGCCATTACTTCATTAGAAAAAGACGAATTGAATTTTTATTTGCTGGATTTTGAAAGAGAACTAAAATTTTTACGCAATGAAAAAATCGAAAATGAAGAAATGACAATTGCGGGAAAAGATCGGGCAGGACGTTTGAGATTATTTTCTTTTACAGATAATCTGTTCACGTTAAATGTAAGCCCTATTTTTGGTTACAAAATTGGTTCGAAAGATGAAGCAAAACTTACTCACTTCTGGAATGGAATATCCACTTACGGTTACTTAACCGATCACTTGGGAGTTAGTTTTGATTTCAGAGATAACAATGAATCCGGTACCACAATTGATAAGTTCAAAAGATTCACACCAATTACAGGTACTAACGAAAGAAGTGACGCTAACGTTTTTAATTACAGCCCGAATAAAATTGAATACAGTGAGGCGAAAACCGTAATAGCTGCAAATTGGAAGTGGGGAAGTGCTGCAATCGGAAAAGAGTTTTTTGAATGGGGTTACGGTGAAAGCGGTAAACTTGTGCTTTCGCAAAAAGCTCCGTCTTTCCCATTTATAAGACTTGATATCAACCCAGTTGATTGGTTTTCATTTAATTATATCCATGCCTGGTTATTATCAGATGTCAAAGATACCTCTGATATTTATTTCTCGGATTTTGGACAGGAAAGATTTCGTTACAGAGATAAATTTCTTGCTTCTCATTCTCTTACGATAAAACCAATCAGAGGTTTACACATTTCGATTGGTGAGTCCATGATTTATAGTGATCAAATCGAGCTTTCTTATTTAATTCCATTTATGTTTTTCAGGTTAGCAGATCACTACTTGAGCAGACAATCAAATGCTGTTGGAAGTAATGCCCAGATTTACGGGTCAATAAGTTCAAGAAATCATATTCCCAACACACATATTTATGCAACAGTATTTATAGATGAAATTACAATTACACATCTTTTTAATCCGGAAAGACAACGCAATCAATTTGGTTTTTCATTAGGCAGCTCAGTGGTGGACTTACCTTTAGATAACCTTAGTTTAACTCTTGAGTACACAAAAATTTATCCTTTCGTCTATAAGCATTATATATCGACAACTACTTATCAAAGTGCATCGCATAATTTAGGACATTGGATGGGACATAATGCAGATCAGATTTACGCTTCACTAGAGTATAGAATATTAAGAGGGTTGAAAACAAAATTGTGGGGGCAATTTATAAGGAAAGGCGAAGAGGAGGAAATAACAAAAATGTTTGTTCAGCCTCAGCCGCCCTTTTTGTTCGGGTTAAGAAAAGATTATTCTTATTTCGGCGGTTCATTGCAGTATGAATTTTTACACGAATTATTTGCAAAGATGGAATTTCAAATAACAAATACATCAATACAACAAGAGAATTTAAGCTTTGTTGATAAAACCATGAATGAATTTTATTTTTCAGTTTATCATGGCTTGTAATTATGAGTAGTGCAATTAAAAATAAAAAAATATATCTCGCCGGACACAAAGGAATGGTGGGTTCCTCAATTTTACGGGAATTGCAGAAGCAAAATTACAATAACGTAGTTCTCAGGGATTTGAACGAACTTGATCTAAGAAATCAAACAGATGTTAATAAATTTTTTGATTCTGAAAAACCCGAGGTTATTATTATTGCTGCAGCAAAGGTTGGCGGGATACTAGCGAACAATACTTACCGCGCAGAATTTATTTATGATAACCTGATGATACAGGCAAATCTTATTAATGCTTCTTATATAAATAAAGTTGAAAAATTAATCTTTCTCGGAAGTTCGTGTATTTATCCTAAGCTTGCGCCGCAGCCATTGAAAGAAGAGTATTTGCTTTCCGGATATCTTGAATACACAAATGAACCATATGCAATTGCAAAGATTGCAGGTATTAAACTTTGTGAAAGTTATTATGAACAGTACAGATGTAACTATTTTTCAGCTATGCCCACAAATATGTACGGACCAAATGACAATTTTGATTTGGAAACATCTCATGTACTTCCCGCTTTAATTAGAAAATTTCACGATGCTAAAACAATTAATGCTCCAACTGTAACTTTGTGGGGATCCGGAAAACCAATGCGTGAGTTTATGTATGTTGAAGATCTTGCTGATGCCATGATCTTCATGCTGGAAAATATTAATGCATCTGATCTTTATGAGAATGGAATTTCACAACTGAACATAGGAACTGGTAAAGATCTTACCATTTCAGAATTAGCATCAATTATTTCAGACACAGTTGGTTACAATGGTGAAATCGTATACGACAGTGCAAAACCGGACGGCACTCCCAGAAAACTTATGGATGTATCAAGGATAAATTCTCTCGGCTGGCAGTATAGAACAGAATTAAAAGATGGAATTGATAAAACATACAATTGGTATTTAGAAAATATTAAATAGAATTATAGGAAAATGAAAAAAGCATTAATAACCGGAATAACCGGACAGGACGGAAGTTACCTTACAGAAATTCTCCTAGAGAAAGGGTATGAAGTTCACGGTATAATCAGAAGAAGCAGCTCGTTTAATACGGGAAGAATTGATCATCTTTATGAGAATCCGGAGATACTCAATAAAAAATTATTTCTTCATTACGGTGATTTGGTTGATACAAGTAATCTAAACCGTCTTCTTGAGAAAATCCAACCGGTAGAAATTTACAATTTGGCAGCACAAAGTCACGTTAAAGTTTCATTTGAAGTCCCCGATTATACCGCACAGGTGGATGCGCTCGGCACATTAAGATTTCTTGATGCAATAAGGGAAGTTGGTTTAAGGCAGGTTAAGTTCTACCAGGCGTCAACCAGTGAGCTGTATGGTAAAGTTCAGGAAGTCCCACAATCCGAACAAACACCATTCTATCCGCGTTCACCTTATGGAGTTGCAAAACTTTATGGATTCTGGATAATAGTAAACTACCGTGAAGCATATAATATTTTTGCCAGCAATGGAATTTTATTTAACCACGAATCGCCAAGGAGAGGTGAAACTTTTGTTACAAGAAAGATAACCAGAGCTGCAGCAAGAATAGCTGCAGGTTTACAAGATAATCTTTCATTGGGCAACCTTAATGCAAAACGGGATTGGGGATATGCCCCGGAATACTGTGAGGGAATGTGGCGAATTCTCCAGCACAATAAAGCCGATGATTTTGTTATTGCTACAGGAGAAACCAGAACGGTAAGAGAATTCGTTATTCATTCTTTCAATCATCTTGGAATTGAGTTGGAGTGGAAGGGTGAAGGGGTTGATGAAAAGGGAATTATTAAAAAGATAGATTTTGAAAAAGCGAAAGGATTGATTGAATATAGTTCAAATCAGAAGATGTATAAATTTGATTTCACTGACGAATTAAAGAAAGGGCAAACGGTTGTAACTGTTAATCCTAATTATTACAGACCCACGGAAGTTGATCTGTTGGTTGGCAACCCTTCAAAAGCAGAAAAACTTCTTGGCTGGAAAGCACAAACAAAATTTGAAGACCTTGTACAGATCATGATAAAGTCTGATATGGATAAAGTTTTAAGAAGAGGATATTGATATCCTCTTCATATCTATCCTGATTCTAAAAATAATTATACTTCTGTTACAACCCTTTAATTAACTCTACATTACGTTATTAACCAATCAATCCATTAAATACAGACGATATTATAATTATTCACTTTTGCCTTCACTTATAATAAAGCTAAATTTACACAATAAAATATCTGGTTTTCTTAAAATAGAAACACTTATAATTATTAATATCATTACCGGAGGTTCTTATGTTCGACCCCAAATATCAATTCACCTGTGTAAAAAGATTTTTAAAGTATGTTAAGTATGACACTCAATCCGATGAAGAATCAACTTCTTTTCCTTCCACTGAAAAACAAAAAATTCTTTCTAAAGATCTTGCGGAAGAACTAAAACAAATGGGACTTAAAGATGCTCATATGGATGCATGGGGATATGTTATGGCAACACTTCCTTCAAATACAGATAAACAAGTTGATCCGATAGCATTCATTGCACACGTCGATACTTCACCGGCAGTAACAGGAGCTAACGTTAATCCAATTATCAGAAGAAACTA
Source organism: Ignavibacterium sp. (assembly GCA_018335755.1). Taxonomy (GTDB): domain Bacteria; phylum Bacteroidota; class Ignavibacteria; order Ignavibacteriales; family Ignavibacteriaceae; genus JAGXRK01. The sequence goes on from JAGXRK010000001.1 coordinate 13,341, forward strand.
TCAAGGTGGTGATATCCCTCTTGAAAACGGAGGCTGGGTAATAAAAGAAAGTGAAAATCCCGATCTGAAAAATATGATTGGATATGATATAATAACCACCGATGGAAATACACTTCTAGGTGCTGATAATAAAGCTGGTGTTGCAGAAATTATGGATGCTGTAAACTACCTGTTGACTCATCCTGAAATTAAGCACGGTGATATAAAAATTTGTTTTACTCCTGATGAAGAAGTCGGAAGGGGCACAGAAAAAATTGATTTGAAAAAGCTTGGTGCAAAGTATGCATATACTGTTGATGGATCGAGTCGTGGTGAAATAGAAACAGAAACTTTTTCAGCAGATGCAGTTGTTATTAAATTCTACGGAAAAAACATTCATCCCGGCTATGCTAAAGGAATAATGATTAACTCCATTAAAATGGCTTCTGATTTTATGGAAAGTCTTCCCAAGGATACTCTCTCACCGGAAACCACAGAAAAAAGGGAAGGTTATGTCCATTGTACAAGTATAAGCGGAAATGAAGAATTAACTACGTTAAAATTTATTATACGTGATTTTGAAACCCCGAAGCTGAAGGAATATGAAGAACTTCTTAAAAAATTAGCAGAAGCCACCGTTGTTAAGTTTCCAGGTTCAAGAATGGAATTCCAGGTAATAGAACAGTACAGAAATATGATTGAGGTATTAAAGAATCATCCTCAGGTAATGGATTATGCTGTTGAGGCAATGAAACGATTAGATATGGAACCGATTATGCATCCGATACGCGGCGGTACCGATGGATCAAGATTATCATTCATGGGATTACCTACCCCAAACATTTTTGCAGGTGAACACAGTTTCCACTCACAGGTTGAATGGGTGGCTGTTCAGGATATGCATGAAGCTGTTAAACTGATTGTCGAGATTACAAAAGTTTGGGAGGATAGAAGTTAGACATTGGTCAATAGTCATTGGTCAGTAAAATTTATTAATGATTGCTTTTAATTTTAATAATATAAGGAGGCTTGATGAAATTAGAAGAATTGCAGGTATATCAACTGTCTATGGATTTGGCTGAAAAGTTTTGGGAGATTGTTATAAACTGGGATTATTTTCTAAAAGATACTATTGGAAAACAACTTGTAAGAGCAGCAGATTCTATAGCCGCTAATGTAAGTGAAGGTTTCGGAAGGTTCTTTTATAAAGAGAACAGACAGTTATGTTATTATTCCCGAGGGTCTTTGTTTGAAACAAAAACTAAAAACAGAAAATTAATTTCAGAAAACCAGTTTGAAATCTTTTCTAATGATATTGATTTAATCGGAAAAAAGTTAAACGGCTACATCAATTCAATTGGCAAACAGTCTTCTATTGATTTGCTGCAATCGAATGACAAATAATTTATGTCAAATGACCAATGACAGATTACCATTGACTAGATTGAAACCAGAATTAATGGCTCCCGCAGGGGATTGGACAATGCTTCGTGCTGCTGTTCAATCCGGAGCAGATGCTGTTTATTTTGGTTTAGATAAATTGAATATGCGGGCAAAAGCCGTTAATTTTTCCATTGAGCAGTTAAATGAAATAGTCATTTTTTGTAAAGAAAATAGTGTCAAAACTTACCTTACACTTAATACAATAATCTTTGAAGAAGAATTATCAGAAGTTGAAGAAATAATTACGAAAGCTAAACAATCGGGAGTAGATAGAATTATCTGCTCCGATCTTGCTGTTGCAGATATTTGTCATAAATATAATTTCCCCTTTTGCATTTCTACACAAAGCTCCGTTTCAAATTCACTGTCAGCCAATGTTTATAAACTACTTGGTGCTGTTAGAATTGTCCTTGCACGCGAATGCTCACTTGAAGAAATAAAAAAAATAAGATCGAAAACAGATCTTGAAATTGAAGCATTCATTCATGGCGCTATGTGCATCGCAGTCAGCGGAAGATGTTTTATGAGCCATCATTTGTTCGGCATAAGCGCTAATCGTGGTGAATGTATTCAGCCCTGTAGACGCGAATATCAGGTATCTGACCCTTTGGGAGAAATTTATGATACCTCAACAGAAAAATCTATGCTCATAGGTGAAGATTATGTTATGTCCCCCAAAGATCTTTGCACAATAGAATATATTGATCAATTGATTGAAGCCGGAATAGACTCATTTAAAATTGAAGGCAGAAAACGCTCTCCCGAGTATGTTGCCAAAACAGTATCTGTTTACAGGCAGGCAATTGATCTTCACTTTGAAAAAAAACTGACAAAAGAAAAGAAAAAGGAATTTTTAACTGAGCTTGAAACCGTTTACAATCGCGGATTTTCATCCGGATTTTATTTTGGAGTTCCCTCCTCTGAAGATTATGCGGGAGTTAATGGCAGTAAAGCAACAACAAGAAAAAACTATATTGGTAAAGTTTTGAATTACTATAAGGAAGTAAAGGTTGTTCACTTCCTGATGGAATCGGGTGAGATATTATCCGGTGATAAAATTTTAATTTTAGGTGATACCACTGGCGTGATTGAAACAATCTTAAAAGAGTTTTATGTAAATGACCACCTTGCAGAACATGCTGTTAAGGCAGAGGAGGTTACTTTTGTTTTACCTGATCTTGTAAGAAGAAACGACCGCATATATAAACTTGAAAGTGTTGTTTGAAACTCCTCTATTTGATGTTTCCCTTTTGCAATTATTATTATCTTACCCCAAATCAATACAGAAATTTATCTAAATGACTCTTATCGAAATTATTATATACATAATTGCGGGATTGATAATGCTCTTTGCCGGAGCAGAAGGATTGATACGTGGAAGTTCTTCGCTTGCATTAAGAGTTGGAATTACTCCCCTCGTAATTGGATTAACTGTAGTTGCATTTGGAACAAGCAGTCCCGAATTGGTTGTTAGTTTAAAAGCCGCTCTTGATGGAAGCGGGGATATTTCTCTTGGTAACGTAATTGGGTCAAACATTGCCAACATTGCACTTATACTTGGTATTGCGGCACTCATAAGACCATTAAAGGTGCAGGCACAGGTTATTAAGCGTGAAGTACCTATAATGATTCTTGTTACATTGCTTCTCTTCATATTTTTAATTAATAATGAAATTAACAGGCTTGAGGGGGTAATATTTTTTATTGGAATTATCATTTACTCTTTTATAAGTGTAGTTCTGGCAAAAAAAGAAAAGAACAAAAAAGTTGAAGCTGAATTTGCTGAGGGGGTTGCAAAAAAAACATTAAAAATTTGGATGGCAATCCTGTTTATAATTGTTGGCCTTATGTTTTTAGTTTACGGATCAAATTTATTTCTTGAAGCTGCTGTTGAAATAGCAAAGATTTTAGGTATGAGTGAAGCAGTAATCGGTTTAACCATTATTGCTTTGGGAACAAGTCTTCCTGAGTTGGTAACCTCCGCCGTTGCATCATATAAAAATGAGTCTGATATAGCAATTGGAAATGTTGTTGGATCAAATGTTTTTAATATTTTATTTATTCTTGGAATAACCGCAATTATAGTTCCTGTAAGTGCCCGTGGTATAACATTGATAGATATTACTGCTATGCTCCTCACTGCAATTGTAATTCTCCCCCTGGCGTGGTCAAAATTTAATCTTAACAGAACAGAGGGTGCCTTTCTGTTAATTGGGTATTTTGTTTATATGTATTATTTATTGCCCTAGAAAATTACCTTAAATATATGATCTGTATAAAAGTCCGGTAATATTTCAATAAAATAAATTTTATTAATATTAAACCACAAATAAAATAATCTTCTATAATTGCCAGACTTCAAAAATTACTATTATCTTACCCCAGAGAAAATAAAATATTCCCTACTTCTAAATGACACTTGTTGAAATAATTATTTATATATCTGCAGGATTGCTGATGCTCTTTGCCGGGGCAGAAGGATTAATACGTGGAAGTTCTTCACTTGCTTTACGTGTTGGTATTACGCCTTTGGTAGTTGGATTGATAGTAGTTGCTTTTGGTACAAGCAGTCCGGAACTAGTTGTTAGTTTAAAAGCTGCAATTGAAGGAAACGGAGATATTTCCCTGGGTAATGTAATTGGTTCCAACATCGCCAACATTGCATTAGTATTAGGTGTTGCTGCATTTATAAGACCACTTAAAGTAAATGCTGTTGTTATTCGGCGCGAAATACCTTTAATGATCTTTATAAGCCTCATTTTTGTCATATTTTTAATTAATCGTGAAATAAGCAGAATTGAGGGCATAATTTTCTTTATAGGAATAATAGTCTATTCAATAGTAAGTGTGTTTCTTGCAAGAAAAGAAAAAAACAAAGATATCGAAGATGAGTATATCGAGGGGGTTGCAAAAAAACCGCTAAAAATATGGCAGGCAATTCCTTTTATAATAATTGGATTAGCACTTTTAGTTTATGGAGCTAATCTTTTTCTTGAAGCCTCTGTAGAAATAGCAAAAAGAATAGGAATGAGCCAGGCCGTAATCGGGTTAACAATTGTAGCAATAGGAACAAGTCTTCCTGAATTGGTTACTTCGTCTGTTGCATCAATTAAAAAAGAAACTGATATAGCAATTGGAAATGTTGTAGGTTCTAACGTGTTCAATATTTTGTTGATACTTGGAGTGACCGCAATTATAATACCCATTAGTGCTGCAGAGATAACAATGACAGACATTATTGTAATGATGGTCACGGCAGTTATTATTTTGCCAATGACCTGGACGAAATTTACACTGAACCGATTGGAAGGAGCCTTTCTTTTAACTGGATATATTATTTATATATTTTATTTACTACCATGATTAAAAAGTGCCACCCCGGCCATTTTTGTTAAGCACCCTCAAAATCCTTATTTTTAGCCTCGTTTAAGCAATTAATATTCATTTTCAGGTCATTAAAGAATTATGAGATTAAGCAAATATTTTGTTCCTACTTTAAAAGAAGTTCCTAATGATGCTGTTGTAACCAGCCATATTCTAATGTTAAGGTCAGGAATGATAAGAATGGTTGGTGCCGGGATTTATTCTTTCCTTCCCCTTGGTTACAAAGTTGTAAGAAAAGTATCAGAAATTATCCGTGAAGAAATGGATGCAATAGGTGGACAGGAATTTCACCTTCCTGCTTTAAATCCTAAAGAGATATGGGAAGAAACAAATCGTGTTGAAGCTTTTGGAGACACATTATTTCATATAAAAAACCGTGAGTATGTATTAGCTCCTACTCACGAAGAAATAATGACTTTCCACGCACGTAACGTTGTTAAATCTTATAAAGATATGCCGCAGATATGGTATCAGATACAAACAAAATTCAGAAATGAACCCAGACCAAGAAGCGGAGTTATAAGAGGAAGACAATTCTTGATGAAGGATGCTTATTCCTTTGATACAAGTTGGGAAGGACTTGATAGATCCTACGAACTTCATGACAAAGCCTACAAAAAAATTTTTGATCGCTGCGGATTAAAATATTTTGTCGTTGGTGCATCGAGTGGTGCAATGGGAGGAACAGGTTCTGAAGAATTCATGGTGAATTCTCCAGCCGGTGAAGACACTGTGGCCTATTGTGAATCCTGTGGATACGCCGCTAATGTTGAAGTGGCTACTTCGAGAGTAAGAGTAAGGGAAAGAGAAAGGGAGGAAAAGAAAGTTTATGAAATCCACACACCTAACGTTAAATCTATTGATGAGCTATGTGAATTCTTAAAAATTGATGAGACAGTCTGTGCAAAATCCAGAGTTTATATTAATGACGACAAAGCAGTTTTAGTCCTTATGCAGGGAAATGATGAAGTTAATGAAACAAAACTGGAAAAAGTTCTGGGCGGAAATATTCGTCCAGCTCATCCTGAAGAGCTTTTAGAAATAACTGGAGCAGATGCGGGATCAATTGGTCCGGTTGGATATAAGGGTAGAATTATAGCCGATATGAAACTTGAAGACAGAAACAATCTTTTCAGCGGAGCAAATAAAAACGATTATCATATAGGAGGAATAGATATTAAACGTGATGTGAAGGATATTGAATATGCTGATTTGAAAATTGTTAAATCAGGTGAAGGCTGTCCCAACTGTGATAAAAATCTTGAAGTATTCCCGGCAATAGAGTTGGGACATATATTTAAGCTTGGCACAAAGTATTCTAATTCAATGGGCGCAAAGTTTATTGATGAAAAAGGCGAAGAGCATCCGATAATTATGGGAAGTTACGGAATCGGAGTTGAGCGTGTAATAGCTTGCTTTATTGAGCAGAGTTTTGATGAAAAAGGAATTGTTTGGAGTAAAACTTTAGCTCCTTTTCACGTTCATCTTATAGGATTAAATTTGAAAAAGCAGGAAGTTGCTGATGCCTGTGAAAAAATTTATCACGGATTGAACTCTCAGAAAACAGATGTATTATATGATGACAGAGATGCAGCTGCAGGGTTTAAGTTTAATGATGCAGATCTTCTTGGCATGCCGATACAAATTGTTGTTGGTGAAAAGAAACTTAAAGAAAGTAAGTGTGAAGTTAAGATCAGAAAAACCGGCGAGAGGTTTGATGTTGATGTGGGTGACTTGAATAACAAAATCTTTGAGTTGCTAAGTTAACTTAATTATTATTTAAAGGCAGATAAGTTGAGATTAACTCTAACTAACATATTCTCAATTCTTTTAATGTTAGTTTTACTGGGGGTCGTACCTTATTCGCAAACACTTGAATTATCAGGACTTAAGTTTAATTCAAAGAACGTGGAACTCTATGAAAGAACTTCTGCAGCAGTTTTTAATGACGATCCTGTAACCATAAAAAATAAAATTTCTGTCTCATTCGACATTTCTTTCTGGACATTAAAATACTTTGGAACTATATGGAGAATAGAAAATAACAAAAAAGAATTTTCCCGCCTGATATTTAATCAATTCAAAGATCCCCAATATTATTATTTTCAATTATTCGTAGATCAGGAATCCGAACCTCTTGAAATTAATTTATCAAGAATAGAACTGAACAGAAACTCCTGGATACAAATAAATATTGAGTTTAATCTTAAAACTGACTCCACCTTTTTTTCTGTAAATAACATTTCTTCTGTTTCAAGAAAATTCAATATTCCGGATAATTTAAAGTCTACCATTTATTTCGGACTGAAAAGCTTAAATGACATAAATGATTTTGACTTACCCGGTTTTTACTTAAGAAACTTGAAAATTAGCATTGATGATGAAAAGCATTATCATTGGGAGCTTAACCCTAATGTAAATAATGGGATTTATGACAAAATCAGTAAAAGCAAAATCAACCTATCTAACTCTTCCTGGCTAGTTAAAGATCATTACGAGTGGCGATTAATTAATTCGATAGATGGTGCCGGCTCACCATTGTTTGCGTATGATTCTATTAAGTCGAGAGTATTTATTGATCTGAAAGATAAGCTGGTGATTTATGACTTTCTAACTCAAAAGGATACTTTAATACTGTATAAAAATATGAGGCCGGGCAAATTTTCTGAACTGATTTATAATCACTTTACAGACCAGCTATATTCTACCTTTGTAGGAGGGGGACAAGTCTCAGTTTTTGATTTCAATAAATATTACTGGACTTTAATTGATACAACAAATGAAATAAATGGCCATTATTATGGTAGTGTAAGGTTTATTAATTCATTGGATTCTTCAATATATATGTTTGGAGGTTATGGATGGCACACAGCAAAAAATGATTTTTTTAAATACGATTTCATAGATAAAAAATGGAAGGAAGTTTTAATTAAAGGCAGAATCTCTCCACGTTATAATACTGCAATAACTCAGGGTTATACGCAAGGGGAATATTTGCTCTTTGGTGGAAATGGCAACGAAGATGGAAACCAGGAGAAGGGATTCAGATATTATTTTGATTTATACTCACTTGATTTAAAGCATAGTACAATCAATCAATATTGGGCTGTTGATGGTGATATTCAACAACAAAAAAATATTTTTATGTATTCTCGCATTTTTTTAATTCCTGATGACAGTTCCTTTTATTACCTCAAATCACATTCGATAAATGAAAATTTATACTGGAAAATGTATCGAACACAAATAAATCAAAAAAATAAAATAAGCGTTGGAACAGACATTTTTATCCCTTTGGAAGAAAGGAATCAAAAATTCTTTTTCTGTTTTAATTCCAAAACTAATGAGTTTATCTATTTAAGATATGATGCAGGTTCGATGAAGACATATATCTATAGTTTAAAATATCCGCCTGTTGAAAGTTCAGTGTTCATTCTTAATAGTCAGCAGAAGAACAAACTACTTTATGTTTGGATACTTTCTTCAATTCTGGGCCTTACAATTTTACTCACAACTCTCCATTTATTAAGAAAAAAGAAAAATAATGATGTAATTACCAATGAGGATTTAAATGATGATCCAATAGCTCAGGAAAAGAAAAATTATATTCATCTGTTTGGAGAAACAAAAATATTAGATTCTTTAGGAAAAGATATATTCCAATCATTTTCACCTAAGCTAAAGGAAATATTTTTATTAATACTGATTCGAAGCATTAACAACCATCATAAGGGAGTAACATCTGAAGAATTATCCGTTACAATCTGGCCGGACTCTTCGCCGGAGAGTGCTAAATCCAACAGAGGTGTTGCTATTAATAAATTAAGAAAAGCACTCTCTTCTGTTGATGGGGTAGACCTGGAATTTAAAAATAAATTGTGGGTTGTTAAGATTAAAAACAATGCAAAATGCGACTATCAGGAATATCTTAAAATCAGCAGCCATTTAAGAAAATATGACAATGCAGATATTAAGCTTCTTGCACAAAGTCTTAACCTGTTAGAAAATGGTGAGTTTCTGGGAGGAACAAGTTACGAATGGCTGGATTCATTTAAGTTAGCGATTAACAATGAAATTATTGGGTTTTTAAAAGAATTCTTAAATGGTAAGCCCGCAAAAACACCGAATAATGTTAATATCAGATTTAAAGTTTGTGATATAATATTAAAATTTGACAGATTAGATGAGGATGCATTTAAACTCAAAATAAGGACTCATTATGAAGCAGGTAATCATCAACTTGCCAATAACACCTATAAGATTTTTATTGCCGAATACAAACATTTGTACGATGAAGAATATCCATTAACTTTCCAGGAAATTTTATTTTCCAATTAATCTTCTAAAAATTTAAAATTAACCCTTCTCTTAACCTTTTCGTTAACCTGACTTCCTTTTATTTACAGTTGAAATTTAGAAATTATAGATAATAGGCAGTCCCCCTATTTACTTTTCTCCGGACCTGGGGGACCGGAGTATTTATGAAACTTTTAGAAATATTTAAGAAGAAGAAAACAAAACCCTGTCCACACTGTGGAAAACAAATCAGTGTAAAAGCTGTAAGGTGTAAGTGGTGTAAAAGATGGTTTAAAGAATAATTCTATTTAGTTCAACACCCTCAATTAAATATTCCATTAATAATTAAACAGAAACCTATATTATTCTACTACTTAAGTTTATTTACCTTCTCACTCTCTTTTTTTATATTACATTGTAAATATTCAGGAGGTAGCTCATGCCCAAATATTCACTTAATGTAAACGGAGTAAAAAGAACTGTTGATGTAGACGGCGACACACCTCTTTTATGGGTGCTCCGTGATAATTTGCAGTTAACAGGGACTAAATATTCTTGTGGTGTTGGATTATGCAGCACCTGCGTTGTGCACATAGATGGATACGCAGAAAGATCATGTTCTGTTTATGTTAAAGATGCTGCCGGCAAATCAATACTTACGATTGAAGGATTGGCAGAGAATCCTGATCATCCAATATTCAAAGCATGGATAGACCAGGAAGTTTCCCAGTGCGGGTATTGCCAGCCGGGACAAATAATGACCCTTGCCGCTCTGATGAACGAGAGTCCTAAGCCAACCGAACAGCAGATTGAAGATACTATGTCAGGGGTTTTATGCAGATGCGGAACATATCCCCGAATCAAAAAAGCAATTGATAAACTTCTAAGCGGGGAGGTTAAGTGATGAAAACTTTAAAGAAACAATCCCGCAGAGATTTTATAAAGGTCTGCAGTTTAAGCGCCGGCGGACTATTCCTTGCAGCGTATGTCCCCATAGGGTGTGCTGATTCAAATCAAAACGGAAACCTTGATCCAAACATATTATCTCCTAGTGCATATTTAAAGATTGATTCCAAAGGTGTTGTAACCGTGATTGTACATCGTACTGAAATGGGTCAAGGGGTACAGACTGCATTACCTATGATTGTAGCGGAGGAACTTCAGGTGAATTGGGAGGAGATTAGAATTGAACAGGCAGATGCAGATGAAAAATATGGAAGCCAAACAACGGGCGGAAGTTGGAGTATAAGGCTTTCATTCGATCCTTTCAGAGTTGCCGGTGCAACTGCAAGGGAAATGATTATTACAGCAGCTGCCGCTAAATGGGGATTAAGTGTTTCTGATTGTTATGCAGAAAACGGATTTGTTATCAGCAAAATAAATGGAAATAAATTTTCTTACGGTGAGCTTGTAACTGATGCAGCTAAACTTCCTGTCCCGCAAAATGTAAAACTTAAAGATCCTAAGGATTATAAAATTATCGGGCAGCGTGTTAAAAGATTAGATACACCTGCAAAACTTTATGGAACAGCTAAATTCGGAATTGATATTTTTGTGCCGGGAATGGTTTATGCAGCCGTAAAGCGTTCTCCGACCTTCGAGGGAAAAATAAAATCATTCGACAGATCAAAAGCTAAAACTGTAAATGGTGTTCTAGATGTTGTGCAGATTAAAAGTGGTGTTGCTGTTGTAGCCGATTCGACATGGAATTCATTCGAAGGGAAAAATGCCGTTGATGTCCAATGGGATCTTGGTCCGCATACAAATGTGAATAATGAATCTATCAGAAATTCTTTGATGGAAAAGATTGAAACTTCAGGAACTGAAGTTGAAAAGATTGGTAATCCCGATAGTGTTATTGAAGATACTTTAACTTCTATTGATGCAGTTTATGAAATGCCCTTCCTTGCTCACGCACCAATGGAGCCGGTCAATTGTGTTGCTGATGTGAAGCAGAACAAAGCTGAAATATGGGCGCCGACCCAAAATCCTCAGGGTTTACAAAGAGCAATAGCAAATCTTCTCGGATTCAAAAATGAAGATGTGATAGTTCATGTTACTTTGCTCGGCGGCGGTTTCGGTAGAAAATCACATTCAGATTTCGGACTTGAAGCTGCAGAGATTTCAAGAGCTATAGGCAAACCCGTCAAACTGTTGTGGACAAGGGAAGATGATATGAAGCATGGTCAATTCCGTCCGGCAAGTATGCATAAGTTAACCGGAGCAGTTGATAAGAATGGAAAGGCAGTTCTGTTTTCACATCATGTTATAATGCCATCGATCAGGGCACAACTTAGTGGTAATGCACCAAAGGACCCGGGGGATTTTGATATTGTTGATGGTACAAGAAATCTGCCTTACAGTATACCTAATATTAAGATCAGCGCTACAAATGTATTCACACCTGTTCCGCTTTGGTACTGGCGTGCTGTTTACAATTCACAAAATCCGTTCGTTGTTGAAAGTTTTATTGATGAACTTGCTGCAGTTGCAAAGAAAGACCCGATAGATTTCAGATTGGAAATGATGGACCAAGAATCAAGATTAACAAATGTATTAAAACTTGTACAAGAAAAATCCGGCTGGAACAGAAAATTACCCGAAGGAAGCGGAAGAGGTGTTGCTGTTGCTGCCTGTTACGGAAGCTTCAGTGCACAGGTTGCTGAAGTGACGGTTAAGAATAACAGAATTAAATTAGATCGTTTTGTTTGTGCAATTGACTGCGGTATAGTTATCAATCCCGATACTGTAGAAGCGCAGATGGAAGGAGCGATAGTATTTGCAATAACCGCTGCATTAAAGGGAGAAATAATCATCCGCAACGGCGGAGTAGCAAGCAGCAATTACGATGATTATCCTATTATGGATTACAGTGAAATGCCAACAGTTGAAACTTATATCGTACAAAATGATTTACCTGTAGGCGGAGTTGGTGAAGTCGGAATTGCAGCTTCAACACCTGCATTTATAAATGCAATATTCAATGCAACAGGAAAACGGATAAGAAAGCTGCCGGTCAAGTTAGTATAATTAAGTTTTTCATATAGGTTATCTCAAAAGTTTTAAACACAAGGTAACCGCAACTTTCAAGTTGTGTAATTGTTATATTTTCGCAAGCTGAAGCTTGCGGCTACCATAAAAAATGAGTTATGAGACAGCCTCTAATTATCTACCTTATTTAAAAAGCCACCTGCGCTCCAACCAACAAAGTATGATGTTTGGGCATTGATTTTGCCGGCACAATATAATTTATCCTGAACCGGGAAATTTGTGAGGGCCAGATATTCAATCCAAGGATTACCATTTCGTTTGCATCTATCGCGTCATTCATCTTAAAACTGTCCCATCTTAAAAGCAACTGCACTTTATTAATAATCATATAACCAATTGTTGCCTGGTAGCTGAATGGTTCAAATTCTTCAGCATCTGCAGGATCAAGTTTTGCATAAACTGCTTCACCGCTTATCATCCACTTGTCGTATTCTAACCTGGTATCACCGCCGAGTAGAAATCTCTTGCCTTCGAATGCATTGTTAATCGGTGATATGTTCACATTTTTATCATTGCTTTGCGCAACATTAACTGCAATCTCTAACTTATCACCTTTGTTTTCAGATATTATAGGATTAAAAGATAGTCTTCCAACATACATCATATCGTTATTATCATTTCCAGATGAAGAATACCTGTTGCCGTTAAATATACCAGCAGAATAAGTTAATTGTGTTCCCGGGATCAATCCTCTTGCCGTAACACCAATCTGTCTGTTTGGAACAAGTGCCGTAAGTTGTGCACGACTGACAAAATCAGTATAGGGTGTACTGATCAAAAATTCCCTGCTGAAAGGAGCTTTGTATAAACCGGCGTCAACAATAAATGATTTATCTATTTCATAATATATCCTTGCATCAAGAATTGAAGGAGATCTCGTAAATGAAGTTTGAATTGCATAGCCAATTCCCTTATCGAACTTCCCGGAAAGCTTAAGTCTTAAATTGGTAAGTTCAAATCCGTTTGTGCCTGCCTGACGCTCAATCTGAAAATTACCTGTAGACTGCAGGACCAGACCAATTCTTAAATATGGTTTGCTGAATGCACTCTTAAATTCTTCAAATAGAGGCTCTTCCGAATTCTGGGCTTGGGATGATACGTTGTACATGATCGCAATGGCAATCAGAAGACTAAAAAAGTATTTCATATATTTCCTTCGACTAATGAATTGAATGATACAAAAATGCAAATTAAATTATTTGCACCAGTGAAATTTGTTATTGTAATGGAATAATTCCAAATAATTTAAACTGGTTAGTTGATATTGCATAATTCTTTATATCTGAAACAGCTTATAAGATGATCATTAACCATACCGGTTGCCTGCATGTGAGCATAAATTATTGTTGAGCCGACAAAGGTGAAGCCGCGTTTTTTCATATCCTTGCTGATAAGATCAGATAGTTCTGTTCTTGCAGGAAGTTCCTTGAGAGATTTATATTTGTTTTGAATTGGTTCGTGGTTTAAAAATCCCCAGATATATTTATAAAAAGTTCCGAACTCTTTTCTTATCTGAAGATATGCTTTTGCATTTTTAACAGCACCTTCAACTTTAAGTTTGTTGCGGATTATACCTTCGTCTTTAAGAAGAGAATTGATTTTTCGTTTATCATACTTTGCAACTTTGTTATAGTTAAAATTATCAAATGCTTTACGGAAATTTTCCCTTTTATGTAAAACTGTTCGCCAGCTTAGTCCGGCTTGAAATCCTTCCAGTATCAGGAACTCAAACAACTTTTTATCATTATGTAAAGGAACACCCCATTCTTCATCGTGATACTTTATCATCAGTTTGTCATCAGAAGGCCAGGTACAGCGTATTTGGGTTTTCATTTATCCTCCTTTTTTTGAATTAAGAATTTAAGATGCTTTTCTTTTATAAAAGCCCAATATAATTCCGAGTGCAAGAGACCATAATGCCGCTAATCCAATTTGAAACTCTTTTGGTAAAATAAATGTGATTGTGTGTGCAGGGATCCAGAACCAGAGCAGTGAATAAAATCCCTTATCAATATTCTTCCAGTTTTTTTCTCCCGCTATAATATTATCCATTAACCGGTGCATTATTACCAGGAATGGTCCGAATTGAAGATTCATTGATGTAGATATAGCAAAAGCTTTTCCAATACCTTCAAACTGTGGCAAGTAAGAATTGTTAATAAGCGATTCAACAAATCCATGAAAACCGATGAAAGCATATTTAATCATCACGGCTAGAATGGACCACTCTATAACTTTTAGTAAAAGTGTTTTTAAATCGTAGGGAAGAAATATTTTCCGTTTTACTATCCAGTAAGAAACAGTATCACCAAGTGTTCCCAGTATAGAAAACTGAATAATGGCAGAAATAATCGGGTAAGCTGTTACAAAATCAATATACCAGTTCATTAGTTGTAGTTTTTGTTTTTAATTAATTTAACCAGAGGAAAATTAGAAGTAAAACCCGACTGTGCAAAATTTTTATTTGAGAATAATTCGATCAGAAAAAAACTCGAAACACTCAGGCGTATCGAATTTAACTTATGTGCCCTATGTTCCTATGTGGTAAAATTTGTTTTCAGCCCTTGTTAGACAAAAGTGAGTAATTGAATTAATTAAACATATATTTTGTTTTGTAATTATAAAAATTTTAATGGTTTATGATAATACTATTAACAGGAGCTACCGGCTATATAGGTAAACGACTTCTTTCCGTTCTTCTGGAGCAGGGTCACGAAGTAATTTGCTGCGTAAGAAATAAAAATCGCATTCCCAATGAAGGAATTTACAAGCATTCAAAAATTTCGTTTTATGAGGTGGATTTTCTTAAGGAAGCTAAATTCATTTACCAGGTAAGAAACATTGATGCGACATACTATCTTATCCATTCGATGAGCTCGAATGTAAAAGATTTTGAATTACTGGAAGAAACATCCGCAAATAATTTTGTAAAATTAGTTAAGCAGACTTCTGCGCAGCAAATAATTTATCTGGGTGGAATTACAAATGAAGAAAAACTTTCCAAACATCTTGCATCAAGAAAAAATGTAGAAGAGATATTAAAGAAAGCCGATATTCCTTTAACCATACTTAAAGCAGGTATAATAGTCGGATCCGGAAGTGCATCATTTGAAATAATAAGAGATCTTGTTGAAAAACTGCCGGTTATGATAACGCCCAAATGGCTTAATACAAAACATCAATCAATCGCAATAAGAAATGTAATGCAGTATTTAACCGGTGTTCTTAATAACAAAAAGACGTTTAATAAATCTTTTGATATCGGCGGACCGGATGTTTTATCATATAAAGAAATGCTTCTGCAGTTTGCTGAAGTAAGAAATTTGAAGAGATATATTTATACTGTGCCCGTAATGACGCCTCGCCTTTCTTCCTACTGGCTTTATTTTGTTACTTCAACCTCTTATAAACTTGCTGTAAACCTTGTTAATAGTATGAAGATTGAAGTAGTTGCCAAAGACAACGAACTTGAAAAAATGCTTGGAATTGAGCCGATCTCATACAAAGAGGCAGTCAATCTCGCCTTTCAAAAAATTGAGCAAAACATGGTTTTATCAAGCTGGAAAGATTCACTTATATCAAGTTATGGTAAAGATCAGCTATTTGAACATATAGATGTTCCGGAATATGGCTGCTTTAAGGATAAGAGAGAAGAAGTGATTACAGGAAGTGTTGATGCGGTTCTAAAAAATATCTGGTCGATCGGCGGTGAGAGAGGATGGTATTATGGAAACTGGTTGTGGAATATAAGGGGATTTTTAGATAAACTTGTCGGCGGGGTTGGCTTACGAAGAGGAAGAACCAACAAAACCGAAATTTACCCGGGCGATACATTGGATTTCTGGCGGGTACTTGCTGCGGATAAACAGAACAAGAGATTATTACTTTACGCTGAAATGAAATTACCGGGCGAAGCATGGCTGGAATTTAAAATTGTAAACAAAGATGGAAAGAATTATTTAAGACAAATAGCTACTTTCCGTCCGAAAGGTTTATTAGGCAGACTTTACTGGTATTCGGTGCTGCCGTTTCATTTTTTTATTTTCGGCGGGATGATGAAGAATATTATAAACTTTAAACAATCGTGAAGGCAGTATGATCATTACAAAAACTCAAATTAGTGATATGGAAAAACTTTACAAAGCTAAACTTATTAATTCATTATCCGGATTTAAAAGTGCAAACCTGATTGGAACCATAAATAAAAAGGGGATTACTAATCTGGCACTTTTCAGTTCTGTTCTTCACGTTGGAGCAAATCCGCCGCTGATGGGAGTTTTATTCCGTCCCTTATCAGCAATTCGTCATACATACGATAATATTAAAGAGACAAAACACTTTACAATAAATCATGTAAGTAAAAACATTTATCAATCTGCTCATCAAACATCAGCACGCTATGATGAGAACACATCCGAATTTTCAGCATGCGGATTAACGGAAGAATACTCACAAACAATAAAAGCTCCCTACGTAAAAGAATCGAAAATAAAGATTGGACTTGAATACGTTGAAGAACACCACATTAAAGCCAATGATACTGTTTTTCTTGTAGGTGAAATAATTGAGGCCATTCTGCCTGATGATATTGTAAATGCTGACGGTTATATTGATTTAGAATCGGCAGGAACATTGACTATAAGCTCACTTGATGGCTATCATGGAACCAAATTGATAAATCGTTTGAGTTATGCAAAGACTGATAAAGATCTAAAGGCATTATAAACTCTGTTTTTTCCAATCCTTCTGATAAATATCCGTATCAATACGAAAAGACGGATTTAATTATATTTCAATCGATTTTTGAAAAATGAATTGCATCTTTTGGCAGAGTACGATAATTTAGCGGTACATACTGACAATTAATTCAAATCATCACATCTAATAATTAAGGAAGGGAGTTTTTATAATGAATAAAAATATTCCAGTTAGTGCAATTCTGCTTGTTATTTTAATAACCTCATTCAGCTTAGCGCAGGTTTTTGATTGGGAATGGCAGAACCCCACCCCTACCGGTGCAGATCATAACGATGCATTTGTCCTAAGCCCAACTAAATTTATTCTGGCGGGTAACGGAGGTTCGGTCTTAATTTCAACAGATGCAGGTATAAATTGGGGACAACAAAACATTGATCCGCTTAATAGAGATATTTATTCAACAACATTTGTTGGTGAAAATATAGGCTATGTTGCAGGAACTGGTGGTCTAATATTCAAGACTACGGATGGGGGGACGACTTGGACAGAGCAAACTTCCGGTGTAACCAATACCTTATGGGATGTTGATTTTATCAATACAGACACTGGCTTTGTAGTTGGCGCTTCGGGCACGGTGCTTTATACTACCAACGGTGGAGCTAACTGGTCTGCCTCTAATTATGGCACTACTACATTGTACAAAATTCACTTTATTACGGATGATCTGGGCTATATGGGCTCTGCATCTACAACAACCGGAAGATTAATTAAAACAACAGATGGAGGTACTAGCTGGGTTGACATAACTGCTAGTGTTCCCGGATTAGCTGGAACTGTAAGAGGTATTCATTTTAATGATTCCAACACAGGATGGATTTCGAATAGCCAGGGCAGAATATTTAAAACTACTGATGGAGGTATAACCTGGAGCCAGGTTTATGACATAGGTTCAACAACCACAACTATTTACGAAGTTAAATTCATTGATGCTAATAATGGTTACGCAATCACAACAGCAGGAAGAGTACTTAAAACAACTGACGGAGGAACAAACTGGGCTCTTACTCAAACAGGTGCAACAAAAAATTTATACGGACTTGCATTGCTTGGAGTTCAGTCTGCTCAAGCTGAAGGTATATCAACACCAGTACTTATAGGTGGTGATGCCGGCACAATAGTTTCCAGCCTAAATGATGGTGCCACCTGGGAATTGGTTCACGTTGCTGCATCTCAGGAAATTCTTCTCCGTAGTTCCTTTCCTTCAGAAAATGTTGGCTATGTCGTCGGTGGAAGTATAACCACGGGCAACCAATTTGGAGATATTCTAAAAACCACAGATGGTGGTCTAAGTTGGACTAAGCTACCACTTGATCCTGGTTACAGAACATACTCTGTGTTCTTTCTTGACGAAAACACCGGATATGTTGGTGAAAGAGGTCCAACCGGTTTATATAAAACTACCGATGGCGGACAAAACTGGACACAGCTTAATACGGGAACAGGTACTGCTACTAATATTATTTATGACATTAAATTTTTCAACGAAAATCTTGGTCTGGCAATGTATTCAAGCGGACAGGTTGCAAGAACCACTGACGGAGGAAGTACCTGGTCTGCTGTTTCTGCAGGATGGGGAAGCGCTGCCGGTTATGATATATTTTTCACAGATTCACTTACAGTTTATATTTGCGGAGGGGGAGGAAGGATAAGTAAATCGATAAATGCAGGCGCATCCTTTTCGCAATTGCCTTCGCTTGGAACAGCAACATTATATTCAATGCATTTCTTCGACCCAAACAACGGTTATGTGGTTGCAAGTGGAGGAAGAATTTATCAAACTGCTGATGGCATCAGTTTCACAGAAATTCTAAATCCATTAACTACAACTCTTTATAAAATAAATTTTATTGATAATAATATTGGATGGATCGGTGCTTCAGGTGGAGATCTTTACTACACGGAGGATGGTGGTGTTAACTGGATTCAATCAAACATTTCTCTCGGACCAAGCCAGTCTATACGCGATATCCAATTTGCAGGAAACAGAATGTGGATCGTTGGTACAGATGGGATGATCATTCGTGGTTATGCTGATCCTCAGATTCCGGTTGAACTTGCTTTATTCACCGCAACCGTAAACGGAAGTAAAGTTTCGCTTAATTGGATGACGGCTTCGGAGGTTAATAACAGTGGGTTTGAGGTTGAACGAAAAGTCCTCAGTCCGCAATCTTCAGTCAGCAATTCCGAATATGAAAAAGTCGGCTTTGTAAAAGGTAATGGCACTACTACTGGAGTTTCAACATATTCTTTTACTGATAAAGGATTAACCGCCGGTGTTTATGATTACAGGATAAAACAAATTGACTTTGATGGTACATTTAAATATTACAATCTGTCTGAATCTATTGAGATTGGGGTACCGGATAAGTTTGACTTAGCACAGAACTATCCGAATCCGTTTAACCCATCCACAGTGATCAGTTACCAGTTACCAATGAGTGGTATGATTACATTGAAAGTGTACAATGTAATAGGTCAGCAGATAGCTGAACTTGTAAACGAAGTAAAGCAAGCCGGAGTTCACACAGTTGAATTCGATGCCTCGAATCTGCCCAGCGGTGTGTATCTTTACAAATTAAGCTCTGGCAATTTTGTATCAACTAAGAAGATGATGTTAATAAAGTAATATGTGCTTTAAAATCTATTAGTAATTTGCAGGTCAACTTAAATGTTTGACCTGCTTTACTCTATAAGAGGTTCTAAAAATGAGGAAATTCAGTTTCTATAAAGTATTCTTCTCAGTACTGCTATCTTTTATATTTTTTGAATCTGATTGGATTCAGGCACAGCAAATTCAGTCCCATCTAACAGAAAATATATACATGTTACCCAAAAGAATAAGTTCTGATTCCTTTAATTACTTACACAATTTCATTTCAACTAATAATAGTTTTGCAATTGGAAATACTAATGGCGTTCTAAGGATGGACAGTATTATCGCATCATCAGTCGAAGGTGGAAGATCAAAAGTATTATTTGAATATGATGATGAAGGTAATATAAAAAACCAGTTATTTTTTCATAATATCGGGAATGTCTGGTTTAATGGGTATTCAGATTTTTATTATTACGATGAGACCGGAAACCGCGTACTGGAAATCCGTTTAGAATGGAATATTAATAACTGGGATACTCTTTCCCGCATCGACTACATCTATAAATCAGAAGGAAAACTGTTCCAGTATATTTTTCAGAGCTTTTCAGAACAAGGCTGGTTAAATAAATTTCGTCAAACTTTCACTTACGATAGTAATGGAAACCGGGTTAATACATTAGAAGAGGTTTGGATAGAAAACAAATGGCAAAACAACTTTATGGTTGAATTTTATTTCTCTGAAGTTAACCAGCAAGATTCTTTAATATTTCAAATATCGGATAACAACGAGTGGAAGTATTTTTCCAAGACACACTTCTATTATAATTTACAAACAAATTTCCTGGAATACTTTCTTTTCAAATTATGGGCAGGAAGTGGGTGGATTGATTATTTAAGACGAAGCATTTTAAACGATTTAAACGGTAATCAGATTGAACACCTTGAAGAAATTTGGGAGCAGGGAAATTGGACAAATTCGGTAAAAAGAATTTTTTCATACAATGGCTTGAACTACACCGAGTCCGCATATTGTGAAATCTGGAATGTCAATAACTGGATACCCGGAAATGATATTATAATCATTGAAAATCCTGATGGTTTTTCCATTGCATTCATCACGCACAGTATGAACATTTATTATTTAGTTACAAGTATTAATGAAGATATCAGTACGAATCCCGATGAATTTGTTTTATCGCAGAACTATCCGAATCCATTCAATTCATCGACACAGATCAGCTATCAGTTACCAATGAGTGGTATGATTACATTGAAAATATACAATGTAATAGGTCAGGAAGTTGCAGAACTTGTTAATGAAGTTAAACAGGCAGGAGTTCACACTGTTCAGTTCGATGGAAGCAATCTGGCCAGCGGTGTTTATATGTATAAACTATCTGCCGAGGGCAGATCAGGTAATTTTGTATCAACTAAAAAGATGATGTTAATAAAGTAAACTTTAAGATAATTTACCAAAAATTAAAGCGGGTTAATGACCCGCTTTTTATTTGTCTTATATCACACACCTTAAAAAATCACCCGCAGAATTTATTTCCTGATTCAAAACATTTTTATCTTCGCAGCAGCATTTTTAAATCACCCTGGAACTTTAATCAGAATAACAAACCGATTTTTCTAAACTTAAACCGGTCTAACAATTTAGAATACAATTATTTCTTTCTTTATTAATATCTAACACTTATATGAATTTTATTTTAAAGAAAATATACTATGTCCTGAATATTTTTCGCCTCGCCTTAAAAGGAGATGAAGCAAATATTCTTGAAGGAAACATAAACCGTGCGATCATTCTGCTTGCCATTCCAATGACTCTTGAAATGGTAATGGAATCACTGTTCGCCGTCGTAGATATTTTCTTTGTAAGTAAAATAGGTGTTAATGCAATTGCTGCAGTAGGACTTACAGAATCGCTCTTAACAATAACATACTCAATGGGATGGGGACTCGCAATCGGTACCACCGCAATGGTGGCAAGAAGAGTTGGTGAAAAAGATAATGATGGTGCATCAGTATCTGCAGTGCAATCAATCTATCTCGCTTTGATCATTTCTATTCCCACTATGATTGCAGGAATATTCTTCGCTGAGGATTTACTCAGGTTAATGGGCGCTTCCGAAGATATTGTTGAAGCAGGTGCAGGATATACCAAACTTATTTTCGGAAGTAATGTTATTGTAATATTAATATTCCTTATAAACGGAATATTCCGCGGTGCGGGAGATGCGGTACTTGCAATGAGGGCGTTGTGGATTGCAAACGGTTTTAACATCGTGCTCGACCCAATGCTCATTTTCGGTATCGGTCCGTTTCCCGAACTTGGAATTGAAGGTGCTGCTCTTGCAACAGTGATCGGCAGAAGTATAGGAGTAGTTTACCAGGTATATCATCTTAACAAGGGAAAAGGATTAATAAAAATTCATAAAGACAACTGGAAGTTTGAACCCGGTATCGTATGGAAACTGGTTAAACTTTCAGCAGGAGTGACTGCACAATTCATCATCGGATCAGCAAGCTGGATATTTATGATGAGAATTGTTTCTACTTTCGGAAGCGTTGCACTTGCGGGGTATACTGTTGCAGTTAGAATTATAATTTTTACATTGCTTCCGGCATGGGGATTCTCAAATGCTGCGGCTACTATGGTCGGACAAAACTTAGGAGCCTCACAACCTGAACGTGCCGAAAAATCTGTCTGGCGCACCGGACAGTTTAATATGATGTTTATGGGCATCGTGATGATATTCTTCCTGTTTTTTGCCAACCATATTGCCGGATTTTTTACAGATGATCCTGATGTTATAGCAAATGCATCACTTTGTCTGAATATTTTTGCGCTCGGCTACCTGTTTTATGCATTCGGAATGGTGCTCGTGCAGTCGTTTAATGGCGCCGGAGATACACGAACACCAACTCTGATGAATCTTTTCATTTTCTGGATGATCCAGATCCCGCTTGCTTATTTACTTGCAATCAGGTTAGCTGTAGGTGTGGAAGGGGTATACTATGCAATTGTTATAACTGAAACGTTGTTCAGTGTTGTAGGTTACTTTCTGTTTAAAAAAGGCAGATGGAAAACCGTAAAGGTGTAGTAACTTATTAATAATAAGTTATAAGCTATCAGGCATTCATCTTCATAACTACAAATGTAATGTCATCATGCTGTTTCGTTCCGTCAAGCCATTCATCTGCAGTTTTTTTGAAATGACTGATTATTTCATCTGGAGATTTTTCTCCCGATTCTTTTAATAGCTGTGGTATAATTTCAAATCCCAGAGACTCCTGTTTGCTGTTAAACAATTCAGGGAAGCCGTCACTCATTAATGCAATAACATCTCCCTTATTCAGTCTAATGGAATTTTGAAGATAATTATGATCATTCACACTTCCGAAAGGCAGACCTTTTAGGGAAAGTGACTCAACCTGTTTTGTTTCTGCACGATATAGAACTGCCGGGGGCATTCCTGCACCGGCGAATTCAAGCACATTATCTTTAAGTCTTAATACTGCAAATGCCATAAACAAATTAGTGAATTGCATTTTTCTTATCGCATAATTTGATTTACGCAGAATGTCAGAAATATTCTTTTCACCTGAAAGAAGATTGAATAGACTTTTTGCTGCCGTTACAATTATACCTGCCTGCGCTCCATGTCCGGTTGCATCACCGACTGCAATAGTGATAGCTCCATCATCATTTTCATAAAAATCATAATAATCACCGCCTACCTCTGTTGCTGTTAACATTAAAGCAGAGAATGTAACATTGTTATTGTCGGGCAGTTTCGAAGGCAGCATTGAAAGCTGAAGGTCTCTTGCCGCATCCAGTTCCTTTTTCTTTTGATCATATTCGGTTTGCATTATTGCTGCTCTGGCTACGGCGGTTTGTGCAAGCAGGTTAGCCCGTTCAATTTCTGTTTCGTGAAGTTGCTTTAATGCGTGGTGTGCACTCTGTTTATGCCTGTAACGGTTGTACAACAAAACTAATGTTAAAAGCACAAATAATAATCCTCCCATCAGCAAGGTTCTGTAAAGAGTATCTATTTCACTTTGCTTCTCTAAAATTTCAATTTGCTGTTTTTGCTCATCGGACTTATATTTTTCCTGCAGTTCAGCAATAACCTGCTGACTTTCTGAATTAAACATTGAATCGTGCACAACCTTATAATTTTTATATTCATCAAGTGCTTCTTTGTAATAACCGTTGTGCTCATAAATATCAGAAATAACGCTGTGAGCTTCTCTTATCGAAGATAAACCACCCGTACCCTTTACAATTTCCAAACCTTTTTTAGCGGTTCTTATTGCAAGATCGGATTTCCCTTGTTTATTGTACACATCTGCGAGACGTATCATAGAACCGGCAGCACCATTTTTATCACCGATGCTTTCACGAAGCTCCATTGCACGCTGCAGATAGTCTGCTGCTTCATTTAACAATCCAAGCTTTTCATAAATGGAGCCGATATTATTCAGCGGTATAGATATGGAATACTTACTTCCGGTTTTTTCAAGAATTTCAAGAGCCATCTTATAATACTTCAATGCCTCTGTATAATTATCAGTAAGTTCATTTACAGCACCAAGACTATTGTAGGTTGATGAGAGTCCATTCTGATTATTTAACTCTTTCCAGTATTTCAAAGCCTGGTTATAGTAGTCAAGTGCCTGGTCATACTTAGCTATTTTCTGATATAAAATTCCGATATTATGCAATGATCCTGCTATACCCGAAATATCGTTCTGCTTTTTATTCAGCCCGAGCGCCTGCTGATGATAGAACAATGCCTTATCATAATTTCCAAGTATGTCGTTAATAATACCGAGAAAAACATACGTTGAGGTAAGTTCATCGTCATCAGTATAATCTTCAAAAATTGCCAGAGCCCGGGTATGCATTTCAAGAGCGTCATTGAACCGGCTTAACCTCCTGTATACAGAACCAAACTCATTCAGTATTCTTATTTTAAAAAGAGTTTCTTTTAAATCATCATTGATCGATTGAGCATTCTGCAAAGCGGTAAGAGCATCTTCATATTTATTTTTATTTCTTAAAATTCTTGCATTGAGAAATGATTCGAGCATACGCCCTTTTTTATATTCAGTTTCACTCAATATTTTATTCATCCGGTCTGTTATAATCCTAGCTGAATCAGATTTGTTCATTAAAGTGTATGTCCAGCCTTTAAGAAATAGCACATCCGTTTCTTTTATTTGATCAGGTTGCTTTTTCAACAAAGCGAGTGCTTCATCGCCGTACAGAATTACTTCGCGGACATTATCCCTGCCGATAGCTTTCATAAGTTCCATTAAAATATTAATGCGGGGCTTTCCTTCTACTTTTTCAAGGCGTGTTTTAAGGCTATCCACATTATTTGCGAATAATATATGCTGTGCTAAAAATAATATAAATAATAAATGTTTCATCATTGCCTTGCTATCATTCCGGACTAAATATTGTTTAAATGTATTGAAGGAGGAAGAAGAGATTAAATCAATAACGGATTGAAAAATAATGCTATTGAACTGATAATCAAATCAACGTGTGATATACAGAACATAATAAAAGCCTGATGCACATATAATAAAGCGGCTGACGATAATGCCTGTTCCACTCATCATGTCTTTGGAGCTTTTACAGTGGATATATCGCATTTATATAAATACTATCCTGAATGTGATATGTATGGCTTAGCTTTGTCTTAAATTTTTATTTATAATACCGGAGAGGCAATGAGAAAAGTATTCTTATACATCTGCATTGTACTGATCAGTACAGTTAATCTTTTTCCACAGGAAGGAATGTGGATGCTTAGTCAGATAGAAAAGCTTGATCTGAAAAGCAAAGGAATGAAGCTGGAGGTGAGCGATATATACAGTAAAGATAAACTATCATTGCATAAAGCAATATTAAGACTTGGCGGCGGTACAGCCTCGTTCGTATCAAAAGACGGGCTGATACTTACGAATCATCACGTAGCTTATACTGCTATTCAGCGTTTATCATCAAAGGAAAGTGATCTAATTACAAACGGATTTCTGGCTATGAGCCGGACAGAAGAAATTCACGCTCCGGGATATACAGCAAGTATGTTGCTGGAGATGAAAAATGTCACAAGCGAAATTGATTTTTATCTCACCGGTGTGAATGTTCCGGAAGATAGGCAAAGGAAACTTCAGCAAAAAATTAAATTGATTACCGAGGAAGTAAAGAAAGACCAGGCCGATATTAATGCTGTGGTATCCGAGCTGTTTAGCGGTAAAGAATACTACCTTTTTATCTATAAAGTTTTTAAGGATGTCAGACTAGTATATGCACCGCCGGCAGGAATCGGACAGTTTGGCGGTGACATTGATAACTGGATGTGGCCAAGACATACCGGTGATTTCACTTTCCTTCGTGTTTATTGTGCACCCGACGGTTCAGGGAAAGAGTTCAGCGAGGATAATATTCCGTATAAACCTGAAGTCTGGTTAAAACTTTCTCAATCAGATCTTGATGACGGCGATTTTACTTTTATTCTGGGATTTCCAGGATTCACCACACGATACAGATCATCAACATCAGTTTCGTGGAATCTTAATGAAAATTATCCTTTTACAATTAAGAATTTTAAAGAGGTAATTGCACTGATGGATGATCTTACCAAAGAAGATGACGAGGGTAGGATAAAAGTCGCTTCACTCAGATATGGTTTGTCAAACACTCAGAAAAACTTTGAAGGTAAGGTCGAAGGAATGATCAAAACGGATTTCCTTAAGAAAAAATATGAGTTTGAAAAGGACTTTATGTCCTGGCTGGATAGGAACCCGGCGATTAAGCAGAAATATGGCACAGTCATTAGTGATGAAAAAAAACTTTATGACGACCTGCTTGCCGGTACAAAACAGAAGGATAATGTCCTTGGTTTATTCGGCGGACTATCCGGAACTCCTTTAAACGTTGCTTTGCAGATTTACAATATTGCTAAAGAATTTGAAAAACCTGAGAGTGAAAGACAGCCGGGAATTGATGATAATATGCTTAACCAGTTTAAAGGACAAATGCCTTACATATATGCAAATTATTATGAGCCTGTCGATAAGGCACTACTTCTCAGAGCTGTTAAAATGGCAGCGCAGCTTCCGGCAGATCAAAGTATAAACGGTTTGAAGCATATAACCGATGTTAAGATGATGCCTGAACAAATAATTGAAGAATTCTGGAAGTCATCCAAACTTACTGACAGTGAATATGCGGCATCATTGGTTGGCAAATCACTTCAGGAGCTTGAAGCTCATAATGATCCCTTCATAAAACTAGCAGCATCATTATATCCAGAAACTTCGGAATTACAAAAAAGAAATGAGCAATTTGGAAATAGCGTTAATTCAATACGGAAAAAGTATATGGATGCATTATATGAGTGGAAAGGCAGCAATATGTATCCGGATGCAAACGGCACAATGCGGTTTACTTACGGCAATGTCCGCGGATATGCACCTGCTGACGCTGTATGGTATTATCCGTTCACAACCCTTCGCGGAAAAATCCAGAAGCATAAAAACGAAGATCCTTTTATTGTTCCGGACAAAGTATTCAACCTTTACAACAAACAGAATTTTGGACGATGGGTTGATCCCGAGCTCGAGCAAGTTCCAATAGCTTTCACACATACGGGTGATATAACAGGCGGCAACAGCGGTAGTCCGGTATTAAATGCAAAAGGAGAAGTTATTGGATTGGCATTTGATGGAAATTATGAGGCGATGATAAGCGACTGGCAGTTTGATATAAATCTGCAGCGTGTTATTTCTGTTGACATAAGATATGTTTTATTTATAACCGAAAAATTTGCAAATGCAGGTTATCTTCTTGAAGAAATGGGTGTGAAGGGATCAATTTAGGCCGCAGTTTATTTTGAATTGATACAAAGGGCTGGTTACCAAACCGCCCCTTGTATATAATATGTATCTGTATTCTTTAATGCTATTTGAGAAATAACATTTTAATTGTTTTGGAATAATTATCTGTTTGAAGCCGGCAGAAGTATATTCCGGATGCTAACCCTTGTCCACCGGCCGGCAGGCTAAACTCAAATTCATAAATTCCTGCTGATTTGTATTCATTAACAAGTGTTGCAATTTCATTACCAAGTACATCAAAGACTTTTAATTGTACGAACTTCATTAATGAAGTTCCTACGAAAGGAATTGTATATCTTATTTTTGTTGAGGGATTAAACGGATTAGGATAATTCTGTCCCAAAGAAAAGTGCTGCGGTAAACTTAAATCAACTTCTATCTCATTTGAATAGGTAAATGTTCCATCAAAATCAATTTGTTTTAAACGATAATAAAAGTTTAGATTTTGATTTAAAGTGAGATCATCTGTAAATGAATAATGTTGAATTTCTGTTGTAGTGCCTTTACCTTCAATAAAATCTACCTTTTCCCAAATGAGATTTCTCACTTCGTTAGAAATGACACTGCGCTCGATATCGAATCCCATATTATTTGTTTCTGTGGCAGTTGACCAATTCAACTGTACCACATTACCATTTATTGATGCAGAAAAAGAAGTAAGCTCAACAGGAATAATAGTTTCAAGTCTTATCAGCCAAACATCATGAACTCCGGCTCCAAATGATAACGTATGACCTGTTATAATAAAACCGCCGTCTGATGTTTCCCTTATTCCATATGCTACATCAGAACTCGAACCGCCATATGTGTTAGACCATTGTTCATTACCGTTGGCATCAGTTTTAACTGCATATATATCATCACCACCTGCACCAAAAGACAAAGTATATCCGGCAGCGATAAACCCGCCATCCATTGTCTGTTGAACAGAGTGACCATAATCTCTTCCACTGCCTCCGAATGTTTTCATCCACTGCTGATTGCCGAGATTATCGGTTTTAATAAGCAGCATATCATAAAGTCCAGCTCCAAAGGAGTCTGTATAACCCGTTAGTATATAGCCGCCATCAGTAGTTTGCTGAATAGAGTAAGCACGATCAACATCTGTTCCGCCGAAGGGTTTATTCCATTGTTCATTACCGAGAGAATCTGTTTTAACGATCCAGGCATTACCGAGAAAACCGGGACCGTGCGAAAAAGTCCAGCCTGCAATAATAAATCCGCCATCGGAGGTATGCTGAATTTCCCAGGCGCCATCGGAACTAAGTCCGCCAAGGTTTTTCTGCCAGACAAAATTTCCGGAGGGATCAGTCTTTACCAGAAAAACATCTCTTCCGCCATTGCTGAAGGAGGAAGTGACACCAGCAGCAATAAAACCACCGTCATTTGTTTGAAGTACGGAATAAGCCTCATCATCATTTGCTCCGCCGAAAGTTCTTTCCCATTGCAGGTTACCAACAGAATCAGTTTTAACGAGATAAAAATCTTTCAAGCCGGCGCCGTATGAATTTGTTAATCCTGCAATTATATAACCCCCATCAGTGGTTTGCTTAACGCAATGGCCTTCGTCATCATCATTGCCTCCAAACGTATTATTCCACTGTTCATTACCAAACGCATCAGTTTTGATAAGCCAGATATTACGGCCGCCTGCTGTTCCAAAGGAGCGGGTGTAGCCAGTGATAATAAAACCGCCGTCTGAGGTTTGTTCAACAGAGTGTCCGATATCAATATTGCTTCCACCAAAGGTTTTTGTCCACATTGTAGCAGGTGCCTGTGCAGATAAGCTTATAGTAAAAAAAAATAAGAACAAGAAAATTATTTTCATAGCATTCTCCTTTAAAAATACTAACGCAGTAGAACCATTTTTTTTGTTTCACTAAAACTATTTGAACGCAGGTGATAGAAGTACACTCCGCTTGACAATTGACTTGCATCAAACTCAACTTCATGATAGCCAGCTGCCTTGTACTCATCAACCAAAGTTGCAATTTCATTTCCGAGGCCATCAAATACTTTTAGCGATACTGCACCGATTACCGGTAACCGATAACCGATCACTGTATTCGGATTAAAAGGATTAGGGTAGTTCTGATGCAATATAAAATCACGCACAATAGGAGTTAGTTGATTATCAACTGATGTAACCAGGTTAAGATCAATTTTGTACATAGATCTTCCGTATGTACCGGCAACAAGAGTATTTTCAACCGGATGAATTTTAATATCGCCTATTGGTAATATTGGTAAACCTTCGCCAAGTGCTTCCCATTGTGCTCCGGTATCAAAACTAACATACATACCAACATCGCTTCCAAGATAAAGCACGTTAGAAAAGTTATTATCTACAGCAAAAGCATTTACAGGTGCATCCGGAAGATTGCTGCTGATATCTGTCCAGCTATTTCCTTTATTGGTACTCCGGAAAACATGCGGCTGCGGGTCACGCCACTTTAACCCGCTAAATGTTACATAAACAATATTTTCATCCTGCGGGTCAACAACAATCCTGGTTACCCATCTTTCAGGTAATCCGGCTGAAATATCAACCCAGTTTTGTCCGTTGTCTGAGGTACCCCACACGTGTGCATCGTCCGTGCCGGCATAAATAACATTAGAATTTGTTGGTGCTGCCGCAATAGTAGTTACTGTACCCAATCGCCTGCCTGGTTCCCAGTCTGTTAATTGCGGACTTATTTTATTCCAGTTTCCTGCGCCGTTTGTTGTTCTGTAAATTGAATGAGTGCCATAATATAAAATGTTTGGTGAATTAGGATCCATAACAACAGGTGTTGACCAGTTAGTTGGTTCACTTCCATCAATTCCATCCATTGCGCTGTTAAAAGAAACACCTCCATTTGTAGATTTACCAAGATTGCCAAACTGTGATTCACAGTAGATAATATTGGGATTTGTATAATCAATGTTGACATAGAAACCGTCACCACCAAAAATTGTTTGCCAGTCATCTAAACTGCCTGTTAAAGTTCTGTTGGTTCCATTATCCTGAGTACCGCCATAAAGACGCTGCGGATTGTTATAGTCCAATCCTATTTCATAAAATTGTGTTGCAGGAATATTTTTGGGTGCTGACCAGGTTTGTCCGCCGTTTGTTGAAGTGTTAATTCCACCATCATTTCCGCATATTATGAAATTGGGATCAACCGGACTGAATGCAAGAGCGTGATGATCAACGTGAAGTTCTGAAGGTCCTCCGTAACCATAAATAATTGGCCAGGTGCTGCCCCCATCTGTTGATCGCATAAAAGCAACATCAAGCACATAAACAATATTTGGATTTGTTGGATGAACCCTTAGCTGTCCGAAATACCAGCTGAATCCCGCGGTTCCGTTATTTAATTCATTATTTGGATCAACATCTGTCCAGGTATTGCCAAAATCATTCGATCTGTAAAGACTGATAATATCGTATCCGTTAGTGTACAAGGCATAAACAATGTCGGGGTTACTATTGTGAATGGTAAGACCAATTCTGCCGACATTTTGAGAATTTGGATTTGGAAGCGATGGCGAATTTATTTTTGTCCAGTTATTACCTCCGTCGGTGGTTCTGTAAATTCCGCTGGAAGGTCCGAAAAGACGGGATCCCAATGGTCTTCTGACTCTTTCCCATATTGCAGCCATCATTCTATCCGGATTCAATGGATCCATAATAATATCAACTACACCGGTAGTATCTGAAACAAATAAAGAGTGATTCCAGCTTAATCCTCCATCGGTTGATTTATAAATTCCTCTTTCGGGATTTGGTGCAAAATAAGAACCGACAGAAGCAAGATAGATTATATTTGTATTAACGGGGTGAACAAGAATTCTTCCGATTGAAGTAGTGCCTTCAAGACCTAAAAACAGCCAGGTGTTGCCGGCATCTGTTGATTTGAACACACCGCCGCCCGGAAAATTATTATGTCCGCCGTTTGCTTCTCCTGTTCCAACATAGATGATGTTAGTGTTAAGAGGATCAATTGCAATATCACCAATTGTGAGTACGGCAAGTGAATCAAAAATTGGTATCCAGGTCTCACCAGCATCAAAAGATTTAAATACACCGCCTGTTGCAAATCCGGCATAAATTATTGAGGGGTTGATGGGGTCAAATTCAATGTCAACAACTCTACCGCCTATATTTAAAGGACCAGCAAACTCCCATTGGACGGCACTCTTTCCTTTGCTTAATCTTTTACTGCGGGTTTCGTTATGAATGTTATGTGCCTGCTCAAGTGCGTCGATGTAAACACGGGGATCGGCATTGTAATAAGGATATGTTTTCTTAATATAAGCCCATTCATAAGGTCTCATATCAGGACCGGGCTCATCCCCGGTAGAAAATACTATTTCAGTGTTAACCGAAGATGATTTTTCATCAGTTAAAAAGAAAAAAATGATTAAGGCAGAGATACTAATAATAAAAAGCTGAACATAGGGTTTCATTAAACGTCCTTTTCGTTAAGAGGAAAAATACTTAACTAAATTTAGTAAAAGTTACATCAAGCAATAAGTCCTTAAGTAATTCTGATGCTGAAAACATAATTATAAAATTATGACTTAAGAATTCTACTACTAATAAGTATTTGAAAAAGACAATAGAAGCCTGAATTGAGGTTGACGGTGAGCGTTTATAATAAAAGGAGAAATGGTTGTGTTGAGCAGCCCACAACACAATTAGTCATGGTATGCCTTGGATGAATAAATAAAAAAGATCCGAATTGATTAGCTTCTCGTTAAGTGCCTATACTTAATTCTGTGCGGCTGATCTGCTGCGGCGCCTAATCTTTCTTTTCGTTTTTCTTCATACTCGGTGTAATTGCCGTCAAACCAGACGACTTTGCTTTCACCTTCAAATGCTAAAATGTGAGTTGCTATTCTGTCTAAGAACCATCTGTCGTGACTTATAACCAGGACACATCCTGCAAATTTTTCTATTCCTTCTTCAAGTGCACGTAAAGTGTTTACATCAAGATCATTTGTCGGCTCATCCAGAAGAATAACATTTGCGCCCTGCTTTAACATCATAGCAAGATGCACGCGGTTTCTTTCTCCGCCCGATAGAGCCGAAACCTTTTTCTGCTGGTCACCTCCTGAAAAATTAAACTGTGCAACATAAGCACGGGAGTTAACCTGTCTGGTGCCGAGCATAATAGTATCTTCACCTCCGGAAATTAATTCCCATATACTTTTTTCAGGATCCAATGCATCTCTTGATTGATCTACATACGACAGTTTAACTGTTGAACCGATTTTAATATTTCCTTTGTCAGGTTGCTCTGCACCTGTTATCATTTTAAACAAAGTTGTTTTACCAGCTCCATTCGGACCAATAATTCCGACGACAGCTCCGGGAGTAATTGAAAAAGTTAAATCATCAATTAAAATATTATCGCCGTATGCTTTGTTTAGATTTTCAATTTCAATTACCACATCGCCGAGTCTTTCCGCAACGGGAATGTAAAGTTCTAATTCCTTTTGACCTTTTTCTTTTTCATCTTTTAACAGTTTATCATAGGCTGTGATTCTTGATTTTGACTTTGCATGCCGAGCCTTGGGACTCATCCTTATCCATTCAAGCTCTCGCTGCAGTGTCTTCTGTCTCTGACTTTCCTGTTTCTCTTCAACACGTAGTCTCTCATGTTTCTGCTCAAGCCATGATGAATAATTCCCTTTCCAGGGGATTCCTTCACCGCGGTCGAGTTCAAGTATCCATCCGGCAACATTATCAAGAAAGTACCTGTCGTGAGTAACTGCAATTATAGTTCCTGCATATTTTTGAAGATGATGTTCAAGCCATGCAACCGTTTCGGCATCAAGATGGTTTGTTGGTTCATCGAGTAAAAGTATATCGGGTTTTTTGAGAAGCAGTCTGCACAAAGCAACTCTTCTCCTTTCACCGCCAGAAAGGACTTTACACTTTGTTTCACCTGGGGGACAGCGTAAAGCATCCATTGCCATTTCAAGGCGTGAATCAAGATCCCATCCGCCCATGGCTTCCAGCTTTTCCTGTACCTCGCCTTGTCGTTCGAGCAATTTTGTCATCTCATCATCATCCATCGGTTCTGCAAACTTTGCATTTATCTCATCGTATTCGCTTAGCAGGTCAACAACCTGTTGGACGCCTTCCTGAACAATTTCTTTTACTGTTTTGCTGTCATCAAGCTGCGGTTCCTGCTCAAGGTAGCCGATAGTGAACCCTGGAGAGATAACTGTTTCTCCGTTAAAATTTTTATCAACTCCTGCAAGAATTCTAAGAAGCGAGGATTTACCGGAACCATTAAGTCCGATTACACCAATCTTTGCTCCGTAGAAATAAGAAAGGTAAATATCCTTAAGTACAGGTTTATTGTTATAGAATTTACTTACACCTATCATGGAGTAAATTACTTTGTTTACTTCGCTGCTCATTATATTCTTTTTATTTGTGGAGAGTAAAAATACGGAAAGAGTCTTTAAAGTCTTCAGTCCACAAATGGCAGTCTGCAATTTTTAAAGTAGGCAATAGACAGTATCCAGTAAGCAAGAGAGAAAATTCGCAAATTTCTAAAGCCATATAGCGATTTTTATTTTGTTTTTATTTTTAACTCGATGGCTTCTTTAACAAGTTCAATGTTTTGTTTATCGTTCATCAAAAAAGTTAAGGCTGTAGATTTACCAACCTTTTTGCTTTGTTTAATTTTTTTATCGAGTGCTTTTGAAATAGAAAGTTTTGAAAATGACTGCACTGTTTTTTCACTAAAGTAGAAAGTTATTATAAATGCATTTGCAACAACTGCGAGCCAGAATAATGTTTTTGTTTTAAGTGTAACTTTTAACAGCCAGCTTTTACCATCGTTGTAATACCGCCACTCTTCATTCAGTTCAGGATGATTAGTATGAATGTATTTGAATATTGAATTCCAGGTTGCTTTGGATTTTTTGATATGTGAAAAAATAACTTCTTCGGCGGGATAAATGTTTTTATCAGTTAATACTAGCTCTTCCATTTTCTTTCTTTCTGATTAAAGTTTTTTATGATGAGTAAAAATAATGAAAGGTGATCAGATTATTTTAAAGGATATAGCGTTGATTATAAATTCGAACAATCAGAATATTATTCTATTCGCTTTAAGATAATCATCGAAATATCATCCGAAGCAGAAGCACCGCCTATGAACTGTTCAACTTGTGAAATAATGGAGTTACCCATTTCAACCGGATTCTTATCAGCATAATACTTTATTAGCTGATGAAATCTTTCCATTCCAAGAAACTCACCGCTATCGTTTCTTGCTTCAAATATGCCATCAGAGTAAACAATTAAGATTTCATCTTTTTTTAATTCTATTGTTCTGCTGTCAAACTCAATACCCGGGATGATACCAATCGCCGGATTCCCTTTTTCCAGTTCAAATAATTCTTTACCCTTTAATATCAGGGGCGGGAAATGTCCGGCATTTATATATTCAATTCCATTTGAATCTGCTTCAAGCTGAATAAAAAGCATAGAAGCAAAAAGATTGGGAAGACTATCGCGATGAAAAATTTTGTTTGTCTTTTTTACAAACTCAGGTAACGTAAAACCATCACCTGCCAGCGCACGTATTGTTGACTGAAGCTTTGAAGTTAGCAATGCAGCCTGCAATCCCTTACCGGCGATATCAGCTATTGTTAATCCGGCTTTTGTTTCACTGATTCTCAGGTAATCAACAAGATCGCCCCCGACTTCATTTGCCGGGCGTGTAAACAGCCAGATACTCCATCCGGGGAATTCGGGATTTTGTTCAGGCATAAGCGCTTGCTGAACTTTTCTTCCGGCTTCGAGTTCATGTCTGGCGAGTAATTTATCTTTCAACTCGAGAAAAAGAATAAATAAAATTATTAACCCGCCTAATAGACTTTCATTGAATGTTACAGAATTGTTGTTTACAGTAAGTCCACTTCCGGTAAATAATATAAAGGTACCAACCAATACCATAGTTCGGCGAATTGGTGTTAGATGCAATAACATGCTTTTAAAAAGCCAGCCGGTTTGATAAATCCAGCGTTTATAAAAGGGCAGTGATGCAAGTTTTTTTCTTTTGTCGGAATCAAGATAAAATTCATTGAGGTTTTTATACTCGCGGTGAAGATCTTTGCCTAGGTTGTTGATATTCTTGTAATCTTCCCTTATTGTATGGCGAAGTTTAGGTTCCTGTTTGCTGAAATTTGAGTTGTTGTTCATCTGATAAATAAGTGAATATTTGTATGATATAAATTAGAGTTTTGATATAAAAAGGACAATTAACTTTTGATGAATGGTATGGATATCATTTTATAATATCGGTTATAGTTATATTAATCCCGTACCTAATCCGAGGGCTATAAGCATTATCATAACCGCTACAAATGTTTGAATAAAGTTGAGAGTGACTTTTTTTAATAATTTGTTTCCGAAGTAAGCTCCGGTAAATGCTGACAAAGTTGCTGAGACTAATAGGTATAAATTATCAGTTATTCCTGAACCTATGAAATTGCTGAAGTAAACTGATAATCTTGTGAAATCAATTAAGCAAGCAATAACAACACCGGTTGCGATAAAAGATTCTTTACTTAATCTTAACTTAATCAGGAAAGCGCTTCTGAGTGCACCCTGATGTCCCGATAGTCCACCGAAGAAACCACTCAATATTCCGCCGAAAAAAAGTTTGTTTTCATTAAACTGAAGCTGTTTAAATTTTGGAAGTAGTTCAATCACTGAAAAGATGATCATAAGAATGGCAATGGTAAGTTTAACGGGAGTAATGAAAAAGAGACTATCACCAATATTATAACTTGCTATT
The DNA here is from genome assembly GCA_018335755.1 of Ignavibacterium sp. Lineage (GTDB taxonomy): Bacteria > Bacteroidota > Ignavibacteria > Ignavibacteriales > Ignavibacteriaceae > JAGXRK01. Next base: position 49,581 of record JAGXRK010000001.1, read on the forward strand.
GGTTTTACTTCTGTAAGAATCATTAAAAGCTCTGCACCTGCAAACGCTGCTGCAATGGCTGGCAGTCCGAATTTAAGAACAACTTTTAATACTGCATATTTGCCCACAAGTATCAACTTAAATAAATTGTTAAAGAGGTGGACAATTCCAGTCAATGCTATTGCTACATCAAGGGGAAAAAATAAGGCAAAAACCGGAAGCAGAATTGTTCCTAATCCGAACCCGGAAAAGAAAGTGAGCAAAGATGCAATAAGGGCTGTAAGTGAAATTAAAATAAAATCCATTTTTTATCGAAATAATAGCGGAAATATTTGTAACATAAAACTATGCTTAACAGGGCAAATAAAAAAACGTATATCTCAGAGGTTTAATTAATAGGCTGGGTTAGTTAAAGATTGAAAAGGCGATTCAAAGAATCGCCTTTTCCTAAATCGATTTGATTATTTAATATTACTTAATCAAAATCATTTTCTTCATATCAAAAAATGTTCCGACCTGCAGTTTGTATAGGTATATCCCGCTGGAAATACTTGATGCGTCGAAACTGACTTCATAACTTCCTGCAGGTTTGTATTCATCAACAAGTGTTGCAACTTCATTTCCCAAAACATCAAAAACTTTTAGCGTTACATTCAGATTTCTCCCTTCGGTCGAAATGACAATGGGTATGGAGTATTTTATTGTTGTGCCTGGGTTAAATGGGTTTGGATAGTTTTGCTCCAAAGAAAATGCTTGCGGTAAACTAAAATCAACTTCAACTTCATTTGAATACGTGAATGTTCCATTAAGATCGATTTGCTTTAAGCGGTAATAATATTTTGGAGAGTATATATTATTATCTGTAAATGAATATGAATTTGATTGCGTTGTAGTACCGTTACCTTGTACAAAGCCAATTGGCTGCCAGTTAAGATTTCTCTCTTCGTTCGAAATGACAGAGCGTTGAATTTCAAAACCAGAATTATTAAGCTCGCTTGCAGTAATCCAGTTTAGAACTACAGAATTGCCCGAAACATTTACAGTAAAAGAAGTAAGCTCAACAGGAATAACAGAGTTACCAAGCTCACCGTTTGGATTTATGTCCTGTCCGTAAATAGCACTGGCACCGGAGCGTTTATCACCCCAGGCAAGTTTGCAATTTGTAAAGATATCTACTGTAGAGACCATTTGAAGCTTATCGGTTGTTGGTTCAGAAAGAGTTACAAAATTACCCGGCCAAACAAAGTCGCCATTGGGATTACAGGCAAAACCTTCCACTTTGTCATTTAAACCGGCAGCCGATCCCTGTAAATAAAATAAATATGCTTTACCATTACCCATTTGTGCATTAAGACTGCTGATAGAAGTTGTATTTGGGACACTCAAATCTTTAAACGCTTTTGCATTATCTGTCCACTGTCTCGTTCCATTCAATGAAAGCTTTTGACCGCTAATGCCATTTTGATTTTGATTAGGTTCTGTTTCCAACCAAAAAACATAAGTCTCCTGCTGACTCTCATCAAAAGCAACAACGGGATTAAAGTTATGCCTGTTAACCAATAAAGATACTTCAGCTCCATTGATGGGGAAGAATAACGTACCTGCAGAGGAAACTCTTTGAATAAAACCGCTTTGAAGGCTGTTCATATCCCGGTCGTCATGCCAGGCTATCAAACCGCCATTATTTTTATCTGAATAAGCTTTTGGGACTGTAAAAGCAGCAATTGTACCAATGTCCTGAATGTTTACATCCCAGCTAACGGATCCCGCTGAAGAAATTTTCTTAGCTCTCAGTTTAACGGTTTGAGCGGGAAAATTTCCAGTTGTAGCGGTATGAAATAATATTACACCGCCGCTGTCACTGGGTACAATGTCTGGATAACTAAAACCTTCAGTTGCGGATTGAAAAATTATCGGGTTTGTACCCCAAAGCTTTGAACCTGATGGTGAAAGTTTTTGCATTCCAACCTGGTTTCTCGCAGCGGCTATGATCCAGGCAACAACAAAATTACCATCATAAGTTTCAACCACTTTTGGATTTGGCTGAAAATCTGAAGATGGATTGAGAGCAATTCCATCCGGACCCCAGATGAAATCGCCATTGGGTGAAATACGGTAAGCAAAAACATTTAAATTGCCGCCATTTCGGGTATCTGTAAAAACAATAACGGCATTATCATCTGAATCAGCAATCAGAGCATAATCAACAAGAGATGATGATTGCGGATTGTTACTGATTAATAAACCTGAGGAGGCCCACTGTTTATTGCCGAGGTTATCCAGCTTTTGAAGATATACCGCATAGCTACCGCTTCTGTTATCAAACCAGGAAACATAATTTCCGCCGTCTGATGTAGATGAAATTTTGGCAAGAACTTGCTCGCCCGTCGTATCACAAATTGCAAAGTTAATGGCAGGATTATTTGACCATTGCGCCTGCAGGAATTCTGTAACCGCAAAAAATGCTGATACAACTAACATCCACAGTAATAGTTTTTTCATAGCAAACTCCGTTGTTTTGAATGCAATTTAGGTATTGAGATAGATTAAGAAAAGAAATGGATTAAAGTGTTTTGAAGAAAGTTCGATTATTAAACGGAATTAGAGATTTTATCCGATGCTTAACATATAGCAACTATTACGCCTCATCAAACAAACTTGCAAATTATCAAAAAAAACATTTGTTTTTGATTAGTTCTTTTGATCAATAGTTTAAGCATATGTTTCCGGCAATTTTATATGGCAGAAGCCGGAGAGTTATTAAAAGGATTTTCTAATGGTATCCTTTAAATGTAAAAATCTATTCCGCTGCCTTAGCATTCTCATAATAATTTCGGTTAACTCCGCTTTATACACTCAATCACTTCGCTTCAATCATATAACAACGACAAACGGACTTTCAAACAATTCTGTTAATGATATTATTCAGGATAAAACAGGTTTTTTATGGCTCGCCACAGATGACGGACTGAACAGATTTGATGGTTACCAGTTTAAAGTATTTAGACATAGCACAGATAAGAACAATTCAATTTCAGATAATTCTCTGTTATCTCTGATGCTTGACAGTAAAGACAATATCTGGATTGGATCAAGAAGCGGATGGTTAAACTGTTATGATCCGGTAAAAGATTATTTCACTAAATGGAAAATTGAATCTGATCTGATTATGGAAAACAGCATTACATCCCTTTACGAGGACAGCAGGCGAAAAATATGGATAGGCACTTACAGGAGCGGCGTGTACAGACTTGATCCGGTATCCGGGCAGATAAATCACTGGGAAAACAAATCAGATGACAGCACTTCTTTAAGTCAAAATTATATATCATCCATTCTTGAAGATGATGAAGGTAATATCTGGATTGGGACTTACTATGGATTGAGTAAATTTAATCCGTCTAGTGAGCAGTATGGATTCGAAAGATTTTACAGACATTCTGATTTATCTAATCAAGTAACTGATAATATTATCTGGGCCCTCAGCCGTTCAAAGTATAATCCTGAGAAAATCTGGATAGGTACCGCAAATGGTTTGCTTTGCTATAATACTTACAACAAGTCGTTTACAGAATACTTAATACCAAACCCTGATAACCTTCAATTTGGAATATCCGCAGGTTCGGTAATTGAAGAATTGCATTTAGGTGAATTAATATTATGGATAGATTCCTATGCAGGACTCAACAGATTAAATCTGAGTAATGGAGAAACAACCAGGTTTCTCTCAGATAAGAATAGCCCTAATAGTTTGGCGAGCAATCAAATTCATAAAATGATAAAGGACAAATCAGGGGTTTTCTGGTTCGCAACAAATAACGGCTTAAGCTATTTTACTTCTAAGAGCACAAGGTTTAATGATCTAACCTACGGAAGTATTAAAGTCCATAACTACGAATTAATAAAAAAGAAAAATGTAAACGCTATTATTAAAACAACGGATAATAGATTATGGTTTGGAACCAGTGAAGGATTAATTTTTGCTTCTAATATAAATGAAAAACTAGAGTTCAATAAAATTATTGGATCCGAAAAGCTAAATATATGGTCACTCAGTCACGGAATATCAAATGATATTTGGATAGGCACATATGGAGCAGGTTTATATCGGCTTGATTTACTAACCGGAAAGCTTAAGAGTATTCCCCTTTTTAGCAGCGGCTTATATCCTGAGTCTGTAAAATATAACAAGGCAGTGCATTGTGATAATAGTGGCATTGTCTGGATAGGGTATTGGGGATATGGGCTGATAAAATTTAATAGTAACTCCGGAGAAGTAAAGGTCTGGCAAAATGATCATAAAAATCCTAATAGTTTGAGTCACGATGATGTTTGGGTTATTTATCAGGATAGTAAGGGAAGGATTTGGGCAGGCACTAACGGAGGCGGGTTAAATTTATACGACGCACAGAATAATAAGTTTTATAATTGGACGGCAGATGAAAATGACCCTAACTCTTTAAGTGGAAATAATATTTATTCAATCTGTGAAAGTTCATATTCATCAAAAAAAATAAAAAATAATAATTCAGCTGCAGAGAAAAATACAGTTTTATGGATCGGCACCAATAACGGTCTGAACCGGTTTGAAGTTGATGAAAGAACAAGCAATGATCTATCATCATTACAAACAAATATTAAACACTATTCTATAAAAGACGGACTGTCAAACAATTCAATTAAAAGTATTGTTGAAGATGATGACGGAAATTTATGGTTCGGAACCAGTTCCGGCATTTCCTTTTTTAATTTAAGCACAAATGATTTTTTTAACTTTAATGCTTCTGATGGCGTTACAGGAACAGTATTCAACTTTTCTTCGGCACTCAAGGACGAAAACGGAATTGTATTTTTAGGCAGCAATGAGGGAATTAACTTTTTTAATCCTGATGATATAGATTTGTCAAATTTCAGCCCAACGGTTGTTTTAACTGAATTCCAGATTTTTAATCAATCTGTTTTAGTTGGTGATGATTCACCACTGAAGAAAAACATTTATCATTCAAAAGAAATTGTGCTTTCACATTCACAAAATGTTTTTTCATTTCAATTTGCGGCACTTGAGTTTGCTTCGCCTGAAGCGATTCAGTATGCTTATAAGATGGAAGGATTCGATGCGGATTGGGTAAATATAGGAAACAGGAGATTTGTTACTTATACAAACCTTAACCCCGGCGATTATATTTTTAAGGTGAAATCAACCAACAGCGATGGAATTTGGAAAGATAATTTTTCTTTAGTAAAAGTTATCATAACACCTCCGTGGTGGCAAACAATATGGGCAATCGGTTTATATGTCGTAATTTTTATTTTGGGAATTTGGGGCATTATAAGATTCCAGATCAACAGAGCAAAGCTTCAGCACGAACTGAAAATGCGCGAATTTGAATCTCATCATATTCGCGAAGTTGAAAGTATGAAGTCCCGCTTTTTTGCAAACCTTTCACACGAGTTCAGGACACCTTTAACTTTGATAAAAGGGCCTCTTGAACAATTGTTAAATGGAAAAGTTAACAAAAACACGACCGGGCTTTACAAGATGGCTTTAAGAAATACCGAAAAGCTTCAGAATCTTATTGATGAGTTACTGGAACTTTCAAAACTTGAAATTGAAAAAATCCCACTTAACAAAGAACAGCATAATATTGTATATCTGCTTCAATCAATTGCAGGCACATTTAATCCGCTTGCGGAACAAAAAAATATTTTGTTTGTATTTAAAACAGAGCTTGAATCACTAATAATTAACCTTGATAAAGATAAACTTGAGAAGATAATCAATAATCTGCTAAGCAATGCTTTTAAATTTGCACCGGCTGGAGGCATTGTAAATATTGAATTAAAAACAGAGAGTAAAGAGGATACTGCTTTTGCAAAAGTCATAGTAACTGATAACGGGATAGGAATTCCGGAGGAACATCTTACAAAGGTATTCAATCGCTTTTACCAGGTGGAAGAAAATGTGAATAAAAAAGTAACTGGTTCAGGAATAGGTTTAGCATTGGTTAAGGAACTCGTAACTCTTCACCAGTGGGATATAAATGTCAGCAGCGTTCCGGGAAAAGAAACAAGCTTTGCTTTGTATATACCTTTAACAAAAGAAGAGCTAAACAGTATATCGTATGTTAAAGACGAACTTCCGGATAATTATAATGAAGCCGTGTGGGAAGAAAATAATTATGATGAGGGCACAGAAAGCGACAAGTCTTTACATAACTATGATAAACCTGTTGTATTGTTTGTTGATGATTCAGAAGATATACGGGCCTATGTAACTTTATTACTTCAGGACGATTATAATTTACTTGTTGCTGATAATGCAAAAAACGCAATGGATCTTTCTGTACAAAATATACCGGACCTGGTTTTAAGTGATGTAATGATGCCTGAGATTGATGGAATAGAATTATGTAATATGCTTAAGAGTAATAGTAAAACGAGCCATATACCTGTAATACTGCTCACTGCAAAAGTAACAAAGGAAAGCAGACTTGAAGGTCTTGAAAGCGGTGCAGATGATTACATGACAAAGCCCTTTAATAATGAAGAGCTTGCTGTTCGTATAAAAAATTTAATAGAACAAAGAAAGAACCTTCGTGAAAAATTCAGCAAAGAGATAAATGTTCAACCGGCTGGATTAGCAAGCAATACACTTGACGAAGAGTTTATGAAAAAGATTTACGAACGCATAAACCAGAACCTGGGAAATCCAAACTACGATACGGATCATCTTGCAAATGAATTATATATTAGCAGACGACAACTTCATAGAAAACTTCAGGCATTAACAGGGCACACTCCGGGTGAGTTTATGCGGACATTAAGAATGAAGCAGGCAGCAAAGATGCTTTTAGAAAAAAGGTTCAGCATAACGCAAATTGCTTATGAAGTCGGATTCGGAAGCCCTGCGCAATTTACAAGAGCATTTAAAAAACATTTTGACTGCCTTCCATCAGAATTCAATAACAGATACACGAATCTTCCGGATAGAAAAGCTCACTAAAAGGCGGCACTCTCTAAAACTCTTTTGGTCAATTATAATCACCTACCACAAACATTTGCACTTTAGCAATATTTGATTTTTTAAAGGTGGCTTTGTCCCAAAAAAGCAAAAGAAAGTCACACAACAGCAATATGCGTCTTTACCCATAGTGTACATTATACCCAGACATAATTCAAATATTTTATATCTCAAACCCATTTAACAATCAATTTTTAATAGAAAAACGGATTGTCATGAAACATTTTAAAAAGGCACGGAAAACTGGTGTTCTGAAGGATAATAAAAGAATGTTTGACGAGAACTATATATCACAAATACAAAAACAGGAAAAAATGTTTTCAATTGGGATCTACGCATTAATTATAATAATAACAATTTCGTTAATGCTCATACTTTTTAATGTACTGTTGAAGGTCTGACCGACTGTTTTATTAATAATTTGCTTTTAAGTGATATAAGATAATTGATTTTAAGTAATTCTGGTTCGTCAGGAGGTGATCTGTTTAACAAAGAAAAATGGGACTTACGTGGCGAAGCTGCAAGTAATAAGTAAATGTAAAAGTAGAAGCAAGAGAAATTTATTAAATATTTCGATTGGTGGGAAGGAAGCACAATAGCTCGCAGCTTAATCTTCAGGCTGCGGGCTTTCTTATCAATCTAAATTCATAATCAAAGGTATGATTAATATAGCTTGTGAAAAAAAGAATGGCACACTCATCAACACGGGAATTGAATGGAATCTTTAATAGGAAAAACAATAGATAACTACCGCATACTTGAAGTAATCGGCAGAGGCGGAATGGGTGTTGTGTTTAAAGCTCTTGATGATAACCTTGATAAAATTGTAGCTCTTAAAATGATCGATCCTTTTTTGGCAAAGGATGAAAATTTTGTTCGCAGGTTTAAAACTGAAGCAAAAGCTTTAGCCAAACTTGAAAATCCCTATATAGTGGGTGTGCATGCTCTCAGGAATACTGAAGCCGGTCTTTTTATGGTAATGGAGTATGTAGAATCCAGACCTCTTTCACATTATTTAAGAGATAACGGTCCCTTTAATCTTAAAGATACGGTTTCAGTTCTTAAACAACTTTTGGATGCAATTGGTCATGCTCATCAGGTTGGTGTAATTCACCGGGATATAAAACCAAGTAATATTCTATTATGCGACAATGGCAAAGTAAAGGTTACAGATTTTGGTTTAGCCAAGGTAGTGCAGCAGAAAGACGGGGCAAGTACTGTTACACAAACAAGAGCAGGAACACTTTATTATATGTCACCAGAGCAGATAAAGGGATTAAAAAATGTTGATATACGAAGCGATCTTTATTCCTTAGGAATGACTCTTTATGAAATGCTGACCGGCCGTGTTCCTTTTGATAAAACAGACTCTGATTTTACAATTCAAAGACAAATTGTTGATGGGGAAATACCTTCACCAATCAAATTCAATACTGAAATTCCTAAAAAACTAAGTAAGATAATTCAAAAAGCAATTAGTAAAGAACCCGAAAAAAGATATCAAACTGCAGGTGAGATGCTCGATGATATATTAAAGTTTGAAAAAGAAATATTAACAGAAACAAAAACAAAAAAATCAGTACCGAAAGAAAAACCTAAACCTGCTTTACCTAAAGGCGATGCTACTAAAAAGTATTTGAAGCTTATTTCTGTTTTTGCTTCGTTCGCTATTCTGATTGCCGCCGGGTTTTTGTATTTCTTACTCTCTTCGAATGGAAATGAACAGGTTGATTCGATACTTTCAATAACAACAAATCCTGATAACTCAGAAATAATTATCGATGATGTTCATATAGGTAACTCACCGGTAGAAAAATATAAAGTAAACAACGATAAGGCGATCAATATAAAAATTAAAAAAACAGGGTACTTTACCTTTGATACTTCTTTGACTTTTCAAAAAGGCAGTAATGAAAATTTAAAAATAAATCTTATAGATATTATAGAAGAAGTTTCAGTAATGGAAACAGAACCAAAAGAGGTAGCTACAACAACAAATTATGGCAGTTTGAAAATAATGACAAAACCGGAGGAAGCCTCGATTTTTCTAAATGGAAAACCATCTGGATCTACACCATATGAAAATAAAATGCTTGCGGCCGGTACATACAGAGTTTTGATTCGTAAGAAAGGGTTCCTTGATATAAATCAGTCAGTAAAAATCGTTTCAGACAAAGTAATTACTGTTGAAAAAGATCTAACACCGGCAGTTAAATTAACTATTAATTCTGATCCGGCAGATGCAGTAGTAATCATAAATGATAAGCCGGCAGGTAAAACTCCTTATATAAATAATCAAACGGTCATCGACGATTATAATGTTATCGTTAAGAAATCAGGATTCAAAACCAGTTCAGAAAAAATAAAGATAACTGATAATAAGACAGACCGGGAGATTAATATAAAACTGGAACCATTGGTTGCAAAAGTACAGATTCTTGTCAGGCCATTCGGCAGCATATATATAAATGAACAGCTAAAAGTAAAAGACACTAACGCGCCTTTTAATATTGATCTTCCCGGCGGTTCACATCAGCTTAAAATAGTTCATCCAACTTTTGGCAGTGCAGTGCGAACCATAAATATTGTTGATGATAAACCTATGAAGTTTAATTTAGATTTAAGCCGGATTATGAAACTTACTATTATTTCAAATCCTCCTAACAGTGAAATATTCATTAATGATCAATCATCACAAAAGTATACACCGGCATTACTAACATTTACTCCCGGCAGCTATAAAGTACAGGTTAAAAAAGACGGATATAATTTTTCACCGGTTGAAAAAACATATAACATTGGTTCAGAAATTTATGAAGAATCGAAAGATAGAGAGGAAAGAATTGAGTTTAAACTTGAAGCGGTAAAATGATTCTTTTATAATAAAAGTTGATGATATCCGCCCATCATATTAAGAAAAATAATTGATGTAATTCAAATTATGATATTTTAACAAATAAGTTAAGAGGAGTAAAAAATGAAAAACTTTATTCTCAAATTTTTCTTATTAACTATCACCCTGATTCTGCTTCCCGCTTTAACATTAGTAATTCCATTGAATAATTATTTCGAACTATACGCACAAACAGAAGAGCAATGTGAAGAGCAGCTTGCTAAAGCCGAGGAAGAATACCAGTTAGGTAAATGGACAGAGGCAATTGAATTAATTGAACAGTGTCTGAAAAAACCTAATGTAGCAGAATCAGAAAAAGGCAAAGCATACAGGCTGCTTGGACTGGTTTACATTGCAATTCAACTTGAAAAAGAAGCTAACGATGCAGTGAAAAATCTGCTTATAATGGTTCCTAATTATAAAATTGATCCCGATAGGGATCCACCTTCGTTAAAAAAAATTATTGATAATACCGCACAGACCCTGAATCCTTTAATTACATCGATTACTCCTAATAAAATTGAAGCCGGTGAGAAGGGATTCACAATAACAGTTAACGGAAAAAACTTTGTTTACGGTTCAGTAGTAAAATTAAATGGAACAAATAAATCAACCTCGTACATAAGCTCTGCGGAATTAAAAGCAGAAATACCTCCAGGTGATATTTTAGATGAAGGAGAGATTAACATTAATGTTTACAGCCCCATTCTTGGCGGTAAAACTTCAAACTCAGAAAAATTAATTATTGAAAAATCCTCATCGTTTCCATGGACGTGGATTACGGTTGGAGGCGGGGCAATTGTTGCAGCCGTAGTTGCTGTTTTAACTTTAGGTGGTGATGATAATGTACCTGAAACAACAATTATAGCCGATCCGCCGGGAAGACCTTAAAGTTTTATTAAAGGAGAAAATAAAATGAAAACCAAATCAATACTTATTCTTATAATTATTGTGATGCTGTTTGCTCCTCACACTATTCCGGAACAACCATTTTTTAATTTACACAATAAAGGGGCTAATGGTAAAATCGTGGCAGAAAAATTTATGAGTTCAATTACTCTCACTTCTCCAAACGGCGGAGATAGTATTACTGCGGGTACAGCATATCAAATAACCTGGACAAGTGATGCCATAGAAAATGTAAAGATAGATTATTCAACTAACAATGGGGCAAATTGGATTACTATCATCAATTCAACACCTGCTGTTACAGGAAGTTATAGCTGGTTAGTCCCAAATACACCTTCTGAAAATTGTAAAGTGTTAGTAAGCGATGTATCCAACGCATTGATTAATGATCAAAGTAATAATGTTTTTATAATAATACCATATCCTCCTCCAGTTATAACTTTCTCTGTTGATATGAGTTTTATCTCTCCACCTATTACTGAGAATGATATAATTGCCGTCAGAGGTAAATTCTCTCCTTTGAGCTGGTTTCAGAATTATGAATTACAGTTAGCTAATAATAAGACTTATAAAAAAACAATAAACTTTGAACCATCAATAATCGACAGTATTCTGGAGTACAAATTTGTAATCGATAGACCAGGCTCCGGAATACAGTGGGAGCAGAATGTTGGGCCTGGCGATGGTGGTAACAGAGTTTATGTTATACAACCGGGTGAAATTGAATTACCAACGGTTTATTTTGATAGTACTTCACGCTTCATTGATTTTGAAACACTTGGACAGAATTTTGACTGGACCATCTTTGGCAATGGTCCGGGAGGGATTGAAACAGATTTTACTGTAGCTTTAAATCCGGACATTGAGGGTGTAAATTCATCACAACATTGCGGAAAATATATTGTAAGGTCAGATGCTGAACCATGGTCAGGTGTAACTACTGAAAACATAGAGTCTTTTGTTTTGTCGATATACAATAGTACAATTAAAGTAATGGTCTATAAAGATGTCATTTCTAATTTTAATCTTAAACTGGAGGGACCTGAACTGAACGAAGATTACAATGTTTCAAATACAATCACTAATCAGTGGGAAATACTTACTTTCGATTACTCACCTCACATAGGAAAAACAGTTAATAAATTAACAATCATTCCGGATCTTGTAACCGTTAGAAATTCAGCCAGCATCAACTATTTTGATAATATTTCATTTGGGCCACAATCATCAATAACACTAACATCGCCCAATGGCGGGGAAATCTGGTTTGCAAACTCAGTAGGAACGATTAGCTGGGTAAGTGAATCAATTGAAAATGTAAAAATTGATTATTCAACTAACAATGGAGCAAATTGGATTAATGTTGTTCAATCAATTCCGGCTGATAATGGAAGTTATGATTGGATAGTACCAAATACACCATCAACTAATTGTAAAGTGCTTATCAGCGATGTATCAAATGCATTGTTGAAGGACGAAAGTGATGCTGTTTTTACTATTAGTGCGGCAGTATTGCCCGCGATACAATTAACTTCTCCAAATGGTGGAGAAAACTGGCCCGGAGGATCAGAACAGAATATTACCTGGATAAGCAATGACATTTCAAACATTAAAATTGATTACACAACCAACAGCGGAACTAATTGGATTAATATAGTACCATCTGTAACAGCTGCCGGTGGAAGTTTTAGCTGGACAGTACCCAATACACCATCTGAAAATTGTGCAGTTCTGGTTAGCGATATTAACAATGCGCTTCTTAATGATCAGAGTGATGATAAATTTACCATCAGTCCGCAAATAACACCGGAAATAATTGTAACATCCCCCAACGGCGGGGAAAACTGGCAGAGCGGCGCATTAAAAAATATAACCTGGACAAGCGCCGTTGTTACAAATTTAAAGATTGATTATTCAACAAATAATGGTACAAATTGGGTAAACATAGTTGCTTCAACACCAGCATCATCGGCAACTTATGCCTGGACAGTTCCCAGCACACCATCAACTAACTGTAAAGTTTTGATAAGTGATGTGAATAATGCACTTATAAATGATCAAAGTAACAATGTATTTTCAATATTTAATTACAACACAGGTTTAACCATAAATACCAGTGTTAACTTTGGGGATGTAACAAAAACCAGCAGTTATAAGGCAATCGGTTTACCTGGCAATGTTAATATTCCATTAGCAAGTATGATGACCGGAAATCCCGGAAAAGATAACGACTGGCGAGCTTTCTGGGATAATGGAACTTCACCACTAATTGAATTTAACGGCAGCAATACATTTACATTTATACCCGGTAAAGCATTTTTTGTTATAAGTAAAAATCAGATTGTAATAAATCAAAATGTCAGTGCTGTTCAACTTGCGGCTGATAATACATACTCAATACCAATTCATAATGAATGGAATTTAATTTCAAATCCGTTTGATAAAACAATTCCCTGGAGTAGTGTACAAGCTGCAAATAGTTTAACACAGCCAATGCATCACTTCCAAAACGGTAGTTATAATAGCCCGGCAAACTTAGAACCATATAATGGATATTATTTCTTTAATAGCAATGGATTGACTGCACTTAAAATTCCATATAGCATATCGGGTTTTCTTGAAAAAAGAGATTCTCCAGATAAAAAAGAATTAGAGATTAAACTTGGCTCAGGTAACGAAAATAAATCTCAAGTCACCATTGGGTTCTCTGAATTTGCTGAAATGGGCGTTGATCTTCTTGACATTTTCTCTCCGCCCTCAAAATTTTGTGAAATCAACATAAGCATACATAATAAGAAGATTGAAACATCCTATAAATATCTTAAGAAAGAATATAGAAAAGAAATTAACAAAGGTCAGGAGTTTAATATACTTGTTGAAAACAACTCGGATAGAAACTTAATAATGTTCTTTAGCGGGTTGGAGAGTTTTATAGATTATGAAACATACCTTCTCGATATAAACCGAAGTAAATCTTATGACTTAAAGAAAACAGAAAATATTGAGATAGAAAATAATATGAAATTAAAGTCATTTCAGCTTTTAATAGGAACTAAGGAATATATATCACAAAAGGAAACAAATCTTATTCCTAATGAATATTGTCTATATCAAAATTATCCAAACCCTTTTAACCCATGCACTAAAATAAGTTGGAAGTCGCCAGTCGGCAGTCATCAAGTTCTTAAAGTCTTTGACGTCCTTGGAAGAGAAGTTGCAACACTCGTTGATGAATATAGATCAGCTGGAAGATATGAAGTTGAGTTTTATCCAGTATCCGGCATCCGGAATCCGGCATCCGGAATTTATTTCTATCAATTACGTGCAGGTTCTTTTGTTGAAACAAAGAAAATGACATTACTCAGATAAATTTATCAGCGGCTGGTGGTTAAGGTCTCCCCCCGGGCCTTCTGCCAGAGCTGAGCCCCGGCGCGAAAGCGTCGGGGTGCTATTTTATTTCATTTGAAAATATTTTTCCCGCTACGCTAATCACAAATAAATGATCAACAACCTAAAAACCAAAGGAGGTTTTATGAAAATCATAAAACAATCAGCTTTCGTTGTCTCGACATTATTGCTGCTGTTTTTGTTTTCCGGAATACTGACAGCGCAAAACCAGATACCCATCAGCGTTATAAGCAGTGGTGGCGAAAGGCAGTCAAATGCCAATTATGTAATTACCGGAACGCTGGGTCAGGTTAGTGCCGGTTTAAGCACCACAACCAGCTTTAAACTGCAATCCGGTTTCTGGCATCTATATTACCAGGATGTAGTTGTTAATGTTGAAGAAGAAGATCTTCTTCCACTAACCTATAAGCTGGAACAGAATTACCCTAACCCCTTTAATCCCTCAACAATAATAAAGTTTGCGGTACCTGAAAGAACCCGTGTGCTGATAAAAATATACGACATACTCGGCGGGGAGGTGTCTACTCTTGTTAATGAAGAACTTGATGCCGGCCGGTATGAAAAAACGTTTAACGCCGCAGCGCTTTCAACAGGAGTATATATATACAGAATTCAGGCAGGCAGTTATGTGAATACAAAAAAAATGCTGTTGATTAAGTAGTCAGTGTTTATAAAAGCAATTTCTAATTGAATCATTTAATCACAAAAAAATATAATGGAGATAAAAATGAAACGGATATTATTCATATTAAGTCTTTTATGCTTTTTGTCGGTCAGTGTATTCGGACAGGCAATACCCAAGCAATTTGATTACCAGGGAGTGCTTAAAACATCGGCAGGCGGCGTAGTTCCCGATGGTAACTATCCAATGACATTCAGAATTTATAATGATCCCACAGGAGGCACAGCATTGTGGACTGAAACACAAACAGTTGCAGTAGCAAACGGAATATTTTCCGTTCATCTTGGAAGCAATACAGCAATCGCAGGAGTGCCGTTCAACAGAATTCATTTCTTAGGGATTACTCTCGGCACAGAACCGGAATTACTGCCAAGGACAATGTTAACACCTTCTCCATATTCATTTATGAGTATGGATATAATGGACGAAGCAGTAACAACAACTAAAATTCACGATGGAGCAGTAACCGGAGCCAAAATTGGAAGTAACCAGGTAGTAAAAAGTTTGAATGGAATTAAAGATGATGTAACTCTGGTTGCGGGGACAAACATAACTCTTACTCCCAGCGGCAATAATATTACAATTAATGCTGCGGGAGGCGGTGGCGGCGGAACTGTAACCCAGGTTAATACGGGTGCAGGTCTAACAGGAGGACCAATTACAACGACTGGAACTATAAGTATTCCGAATGATGGAATAACCAGTGCAATGCTGCAAAGCAACTCAGTTACATCAGCAAAAATTACAGACGGAACTATTGCTACTGCTGATCTTGCAAATAATTCTGTTACCAGTGTAAAAATTGTTGATGCTACTATAACAGCTGCTGATATTGGTGCGACACAAGTTGTTAAGGCATTAAATAATTTAAAAGATAATGTTACACTTGTTGCAGGAAGTAATATTACTATAACCCCAAGTGGTCAGAATCTTACAATAGCATCAACTGCCGGTGGTGTGGGAGGAAGTGGAACCACTAATTATTTACCAAGATTTTCAGCTTCAACAACTTTGGGTAATTCAATAATTTATCAAAGTGCAAGTAATATCGGTATAAATAAAACATCTCCTGAACAACGCTTGCATGTTAATGGTGCTGTCGTACTAGAAAAATCCACAAGCGCTGTGGATAGATTATATTTGAAAACTGCAACCCAAAATGATCCCGGTCGTTATGGAATCAGATTTTCCAATAATGAAATTGCGCCATTTGAAGGAGATGATATTGGGAATCAGGTTTTTAGTTTTATGTCAACCTGGGGACAAAACAGGACCTATGATGCAAAGCTGCAAATTGTTGGTAAAGGAACAAGTACCTGGGGCAATATGTTAGAGTTAACTCACAATGGAAGTAGAGGAATAATTAGTACAGATGTTGGAAATATTATAATAACTCCGGCAGGTGGATATGTTGGTATAGGAACAACAACCCCAAGCAGCACTTTGCACGCCCTTCATTCTAATGGTAATTATGGTCGAATAGCAACTTCTCTTGATGGTATAGCGGCATATTCAAATATATCCAGCGGTTATGCAATTTACGGGATTCAAGGAGCTAATGCACAATATGCAGGCCGTTTTTCTGGTAATGTTTCAGTAACCGGGACATTAAGTAAAGGCGGTGGTTCATTTAAAATAGATCATCCATTAGATCCTGCTAATAAATATCTATATCACTCCTTTGTCGAATCACCTGATATGATGAACATTTATAATGGAAATGTAACAACAGATGGTTCCGGTTATGCAGTAGTTTCACTTCCGGATTGGTTTGAAGCACTTAATAAGGATTTCAGATATCAGTTAACCGTTATTGGTGATTTTGCCCAGGCAATAATTGCGCAGGAAGTACAGGGAAATCAGTTTGCAATAAGAACTGACAAACCAAACATTAAAGTATCCTGGCAGGTAACCGGTATTCGTAAAGATGCTTTTGCAGAAAAATATAGAATACCGGTTGAAGAGATTAAGAAAGATGATGAAATAGGTAAATATATTCATCCTGACGCTTTCGGAATCCCAGAATCATCAGGTATAGATTATGAAAGAAACAGAAATGCATTAGATAGAAAATGATTCACCTCCTGTTAATAAGATTTAATTGACTATTCAGGGAAGCATAAGGCAGCGGCGGTTCATTGAATCGCCGCCTCATTAAAATTTATTTATTAAATCAATTCACTATAATTACTTAAATAATAATACAGTTTACAACCCGACGTTATTAAACTCTAAGAAAATAAAAATAATCACTTAGAAAATTTTTTAAATTTCCGTAAATACCAATCAATCCATATTCAAATACTTAGCGGAGGTACTATGTTACGATTCACATTGTTAATATCGTTTTGCTTCTTGCTCATTTTTAATACAGGCTATCCTCAAACCCTTCCAATTAAAATTGGTGTCTTTGGAGCAGTATCATTACCGGCCGGTGATTTTGGTGATGATAAGAGTTTTAATCTCGAATCTGGGCGAGGAGATGGCTTTGCTACAGTTGGTTTTGGTGGAGGTTTAGAGCTGCTTTATCCGGTAGGTGCACCTGGATTAAACTGGCACACTACAGCAGGATTTCTGTATAATGGTTTTGATGATAAGGAACTGATAAATTATATCGATGAAGATAATATCGATGTTGATGCAGGCAATTATTTTATTATTCCAGTTATGACAGGACTTAGTTACAAAGCACCCCTTTCAAGTGGGCTCGACGCACTATTTATTGGTCAACTGGGTTTATCTTTTATTAAGAAGACTACTATAGAATTATTTGAGCCGGAAACCGATTATTCTCTTGAAGCAGAATTTGGAATGGCAACATCCTTTACCATTGGAGTTGGAGCAGGATTACTTTTTAATGATAAATTTAATGTTACTTTCCGATACTTAGGATGTGGTCAGCCGGAGTTTGATGTTACATTTAATGAAAATGGAAACACAGATGATGGGGAGGCAGAGATATCAGTAGGAGTGTTCTTGATTTCTCTAGGTATATACTTTTAATGCGGAATATTAATTGTTTTGATAATAAACAGGATACCGTCTAAACTATTCCGCTGTATTTATTCAAAGCAATATAAATATATCAAATTATTCAGAGTGTTTGGTACTTTATGATTATAGAATGCCGAACGCTCTGGTTTATTTTATTTATTTTCTGATTTATTCTTCGGTTTTCCTGCCAGTATTAATTCGGAAATTGCTCCGATATTCAAAATTTAAATACTTCTTTTAAATAAATGAAAACATATCAAGGTCAGACAGATAAAATAAAAAAAATTGAACTTGAATCATCAATTGAACAAATAACCTGGTCAGCTCCACATGCAGCTGTCGGTGGTAAAGTTAGTTTAGACGTATTTACTCACTTTGTAGGAAATAATTCTGAAATTAAAATTGAACTGACTGACAAATCAGGAAAAACAATTGAAACTTTAAAAGGGAATATTATTGGTAACCATTACTGGAAGCAGATAATAGTACCGGGAAAAGCAAATGATGAATTATATGCTGAAGTCAAATTGCCAAAGCTGGGGTTAAGCAAAAAATCAAATCGCTTATATGTTTATCCTGCAATACTAATAAAAAATTGTAAATGGGATAAGAAAGAAGCCCGTCGCGGAGATGTTTTAAAGTTAACTGCAGATGTGGAAAATGCTTACGAAGGCACAGAAGCGGAGATACAAATATGGGAACACGATTCTGATGGTGCGCATGATTTTATTGCCAAGTTTCCTGCTTTAGTTAAAAATAAAAAAATAGAAGCAGGGTGGGAATATGAATACCTTGAGGATACAGATGACATACCCACAAAAGAGGAAAGCGAAAAAGGCTATAATCCGCCGGAATATTTTTTCCGGGTTATTGTTACCGGAGTTTCCGCAGATTCAGGATTGTTGGAGTTTAAAGATTGGATTGAGATAAATTTGCTTGACGAATTTGGCGAACCAATGGCAGATGTAAAATATGTAATTAAAATTTCAGATGGATCTGAAATAGAAGGGCAACTTGATAAAAACGGAAATGCAAAGGTTGAGGATGTTAAACCAGGTCCATATTGGATATACTTCCCGGATCTTGATTATGAATTAGAGTATTAGATATCAACAAAAAATCCTTTATGGGAGATGGCTGATAAACTGAAATCGCTTAGTAGAGAAAGTAGCACGAGCGGTACTATATATACAAAACAAAAAGAATCTCCACCATTTTACGGAGTAAAATCTGAATTCAGACCGGATGTTTATTGGGATATCCCCCGTTATGGTTGGTTTCCATCAGGTAATGCAAAGGTTACACAGATAATATATAATAATAATGACTTGCGCATTCGCATTGCAGCATTCATTTCGCCAAAACCGGAGAATGTCAGTGCTTTCTTTCCCAGTAATGAATTCAGAATAGGCGTAAGAACATCTGATATACACGATGCTATTAAGGCTCGTATTGATGCCGCTAAGGAATTTTTGGAATTGGAACGAAATGATAAACTTGATACGGATTTATTTAATAAAGGAAAGATTGCTTCTGAGTCAATTAAAAATCTAGAAATAAAATTAAGTTTATTAGAAAATACTTTTGAAGTGATGAAGGGAATTATAAACAAAGGTTGGACACACATAATAATTGTATCTGCCTGGAAAGAGGGAAAAACAGACAGACTCGATTTAAATGCTGATTTTTTTGATGTGTTTTATCCGAAAGATGCATTTCCGATTGCAGGATATATTTCTGGTTCACCATCCTGGGTTAGTCGTGATGATTTTATCTGGCAGTTTTTCCCTAAAGGGGTTGCGGTTCAATCAAAAGCAGGAAAAAATATACTCTGGAATCGTTTCGAATACATCATAGAATCTAAAGAACTCGATAATATTAAAATAACTTTTAATCATAGTACTATTGATGTTATAAATGAGAATGAAGATAAAGTTGAGAAACTGGTCGTTCAAAAAAAATGGCCTACTGTTAAAGAGGTTGTGCAGAGTATCGAAGACAATCTCAAGAATAAACCATATGGTAACAAAGCAGATAGAGCAAGGAAAAATGCTGTTAAATGGGTTGAACGTTTTCTAATTCGTGCTCGACAACTTGAAAAAAGAAAAAAAACAAAGTTCGCAAAAGAAAATGAAGAAGCTGCAGAAAAAGTAATGGAATATGTGCGAGCTAGCCTTGAAAATGAACAAAAAAAAATCATTTCCGACCTAAATGGTATTACTGATCCGATGAGCAGAAAAGTAGATGAAATCTCCAAAGAAGCTTTAACTAACCTAAGCGAATTAATGATGGTTGGTGGTGAAGTCGAGCAAGGTGAATTAACAACAAATACGACAAAATCTATTGTCAATATTTTTAAGGATAGAGCCGAATTACAGCTTGATGAATTAAAAAATTCAGATTACAATGATAAAAATTTTAAATCCAAAGCTGTAAAAACAATTAATACAATTTCACAACTACAACTCTTGCCCGATGAATCAGATCCTGTTCTTAACAAAAGGAGTAACGATGAAATTCTAAATGAGACGATGGAATTACTTAGTAAAAAAATAGTTGTACAAATTAAAGATCTCGGTAATCCAAGTGTTCAATGGGATGCTATGAAATTAGTAAAGCTGCATGAACAAAATTATCAATTAGGTGAAACACACAAACCCGACGATGATACACTTAATGAATTAAGAACTAAAAGCTTTAAGGAGATTGAGAAAGTTTATTCACTAAATCAATCCTTAAATAAAAAATTGAGATTACTGATTTCGGTTCACGTAAGAATGCTTAAAGGCAGATTACCAAAGGAATTATATAAAGATATAAACGTAAAAAACTACTTGCATGAACTTAAAGCACCTATACGCGAAGAAGTATCCAAGGGTGATAAATCTTTAGATCCGAGTAAAGTTCCAGAGAGAACAGATGAAAATAAAGTATGATTTGGAATAAATAACTACGAAAGCAAGATGTAGATTATGATTACTTTGATGATTACCTGAAAGTAAGAAGAAAATGATTTAACAAATAGCATTCAATTCTTTTCATTGATTACAAAGATGTTCTTTAAGAAATAAGTTCCGGATATATCTCAAAACTGTCCATATAGAAACAAAAGAAGATATGATGCAATTAGCGTATAAACTGGAACAGAACTATCCGAATCCGTTTAATCCCGTAACAGTAATTAAATTCTCGGTATCTGAGAGGAGTAATGTTGTATTGAAAATCTATGATATACTCGGGAGCGAAGTTGCAGCACTTATAAAACAGGAAATGAAATCCGGAAATTATATCGTCATAAAAAAATGCCGCTGATAAAATAAATCGATGATTCTTAATGTTTTAAGAACTAATAAAAACATAAGGGAGATTAAAATGAAACTAAGATTGTGCTTGCTTACACTGATGTGCTTTCTGTCAGTCAGCGTATTTGGACAGACAATACCCAAACAAATTAACTACCAAGGTGTATTAAAGGAAGGCTCTGCACTTGTTAATGGAAATAATCTTTTTACGTTCAGGATTTATAATGAACCAACAGGAGGCAGTGCATTGTGGACAGAGAGTCGAACAATATTGGTTGAGAATGGTTTATTCAGTGCGCATCTGGGAAGCGTAACGCCAATAGCAGGTGTACCTTTTGACAGAGTTCATTTTCTTGGAATAACAATTGGAACGGGACCAGAATTGACACCGCGTACAACGCTCACACCATCTCCGTATTCATTTATGAGTATGGATATAATGGATGAAGCCGTAACAACAACAAAGATACAGGCTAAAGCAGTAATAGCAGAGAAGATAGATACAAACCAGGTAGTGATGAGCATTAATGGATTAAAGGATGATGTATCACTTGTTGCCGGCTCAGACATAACAATCACACCAAGCGGTAATAATATTACAATTTCTTCTACTGGCGGTGCCAGCGGCATTGGAGGTAACGGAACGACAAATTATTTATCAAAATTTACAGGGACTACATCAATAGGCAATTCAGTATTCTATGAGACTGAGGGTAAGATAGGTTTAGGAACCACATCACCCGACCACAGTTTGACAATTAATTCAACACCAACAGCGGGATTGGGATTAAAAATTTCAAGAGACAATGGAGGCTTAGGCATAGCACTATTGGAAGATTCACAACCATCTGGCTTACGCGGCTGGTCTTTTAATCTTTACCAGCAAAAACTTTCAATTATTACAACACAGGATAATGGTTTTTCAACAATCAAAAGTTTGATATCTTTTGACAGAAATGGAAACATAGGTATTGGCACAACTAATCCTGATTACCCGCTTCAAGTTATATCAAACAGAAGATATGCGGGATATTTTGTAACAGACTCAGTTTCTTCATCCACCCACGCTGTTCACGGTGAGATTACTGGTTCGGGGAATGGTAGCTCTATTGGTGTTTATGGTAAGTCCAGTCCAGCTGATGGATGGGGCTTCGGAGGGTCCTTCATAGGTGGTTATATAGGGGTTTCGGGAAGAGTATTAAATCCATCGGGGACGGGTATTTATTATGGAGTAGTTGGTGCGGTATCTGGCGGTTCAAATCCGGCCGGCAGCAGATATGGTGTTTGGGGCACTGCCGATGGAACCGGTACAGGAACAAGAGTTGGTGTTGTGGGCAGTGCAGCAGGCGGAACAACAAATTGGGGCGGTTATTTTTCCGGCAATGTTAATGTCACTGGAACTATAAGTAAAGGAGGCGGTTCATTTAAGATTGATCATCCTTTAGATCCTGCTAATAAATACCTATATCATTCCTTTGTTGAATCACCTGATATGAAAAATATATATGATGGAACCGTAATAACAGATGCATCAGGATTTGCAACAGTCACTTTACCCGATTGGTTTGAAGCACTGAATAAAGATTTCAGGTATCAGTTAACCGTTATTGGTGAATTTGCTCAGGCAATTATAGAAGAGAAAATTAATAACAATCAATTTACTATAAGAACAGATAAACCAAATATAGAAGTATGCTGGCTGATAACTGGAATTCGTAAAGATGCCTTTGCTGAAAAATACAGAATACCCGTAGAGGAATTAAAGCAGGGAGATGAAGCCGGCAAATATCTATATCCGGATGCATACAATATGCCCGTAAGGATGGGTATTGATTATGAAATTATTAACCGGTTTAAAGAAAAAAACATAGATTAATATTTGACTCATTCGGCTATTGCAAAAAAATCTCTTCAGAAACATTTACTTGACTATACTCACATCTGTCATTACCAATTTTATTTCTAAAGAATGAATGAAAGAATAAATGCGTAAGTAATAAAATTAAACTTTGGAATCTTAACCATAAGAAATCCCTCATAATCATAAATTATCTTTAAAAATAAATCTCCTTCAGTTAACACAACAGACCGTCTCATTAAAAAAAAGCTTTTAATACAGTATTTCTTAAATAAAAAGTGATAATTTAAATAAGGCAAGCACCATGAAAACCTATTTTACACTTCTTCTAACCGTGTTCCTTTGCGCATCTTTTTTATTTTCACAAACAATTGAATGGGAACAGCTAAGTGGTCCTCACGGCGGGGGTATCTATTCAATAGTTAAGGATAACAGTGGGAATATTTACACTAACACTATGTGGGGCGCAGGTCCGTTCAAATCCACTGATAATGGTGAAAGCTGGTTCTCGATCAAAAACGGCTTAACACCATACAATGGAGAGTTCCACCCGATGAATATAAATTCAAATGATAATCTATTTATTGGTGGGGCACATAGCAGCGCTTACCTCTGCCGTTCAACAGATGGAGGGAGTACCTGGGAATCATTAAACAATTTAAATACAAACCAGGGCAGCGTAATTTATATTTCATTCGATGCCAGCGATAATGTTTACGTTGGAACCGGTACCGGGATTTATAAATCAACCGATAACGGAGATAACTGGGTTCAGTATGGAATGATTGGCTCCCAAGTTGAATCTATTGCATTTAATGACAGTGGGCACGTTTTCGCCGGAACCTCTTATGCAGTTTACCGCTCAACGGATGATGGCACGAACTGGACACAACTGCCAACAGGTGGTGGTACGCGAACAGTTTGGATAGCCCCCAATGGTTACATTTTTGCGGGTTGCTGGGAAAATGGCGGTATCTTACTTTCAACAGATAATGGTAATAGCTGGAGTTATTCTTACCCTCAAACCGTTCAAGTAAGATCAGCATCAACACCTTTCTTTGATGATTATAATTATATCTATTTCCCAACTCATGGTAAAGGAGTTTTGTTTTCCTCTGATTATGGTAATAGCTGGACTGAATTTAATGATGGATTAGGTAATAAAAATGTTAGAGCTGTAACTAAAACACTTAATCAGTTTTTGTTTGCTGGTGGTGATTATGGTCTCTTCAAATGTAACAGCTGGGCAGGTTATCCATATTGGTACTCGACCGGACTTCCAGTGTGCGGTGTGAAAAAAATAGAAACAGATCAGTATGATAACGTTTTTACAGGTATATGGGGAGTGAACCGTTCATTCAATAAAGGGCAAACCTGGGAAACTATAAATAATGGCTTATCCAATTTAGAAGTAAAAGAAGTAACAATTAAAAATGATGGGACAATTTTTCTAGGTTGTGGAATTAATGGTCCCTGTATTTTCCGCTCAACAGATAATGGAAATTCCTGGACAGCCATCGAAAACGAAATACAAAGACATGATGTAGAAGCGATAACATTTGATGCTGAAGGAAATGTTTACGCTGGGAATTTTTATGGTGTTTATAAATCAACCAACAATGGAGATAACTGGGTAAATATTGGCGGAGCTGCAGGAGCAAAAGAACTTTGTTTTAATTTTATTGGAGATTTATTTCTAGCAAGCTGGGGTGGAGGTTTTTGGAAACTACCGGCTGGCGATACAACCTGGGTTAATCTTACTACCATTATTAACTCTAGCTGGAATTGGTCAATGTTAATCGCGAGCAATGATTACATTTATGTTGGCAGTAAGCGTTCAACTGATAATGGAATTTCCTGGGAAGAAATTACTTATCCTGGTCCTTACATTTGTTACGCAGAAAATTCTGTCGGTAACATTTTTATAGGTACCAGAAGTTATGGAAACGGGATTTGGCGATCGACAGATTTTGGTGACAGCTGGGAAGCGATTAACTCAGGACTTTCGACTTTAGAAATTTGGTCTCTTGCTGTTGACGCTGAAGATTATCTTTATGCCGGAACTGATGGAAAATCAATGTTTAAAACTACCATATCAACTGTAACATCTGTTGAAAATGAAAATCATTTACCACCATCTTTTTACCTCGAGCAGAATTATCCCAACCCGTTTAATCCCAGCACTTGCATCAGTTGGCAGTCTCCAGTAGGCGGTCATCAAATGTTAAAAGTATTTGATGTATTGGGAAATGAGATTGCAACACTTGTTGATGAATACAAACCAGCAGGGAACTATGAAGTTGAATTTAAAGCTGAAGGATTATCAAGCGGAATTTATTTCTATCAACTAAGGACTGGAGATTTTATTCAAACAAAGAAAATGGTATTACTGCTATAAATATTCAGAAAATAAAGCTAAAAATTACTCTTAGGAGGATAAAATGAAAAATTTAATATCAACTATCATTGTTTTTACAGTCCATCTGTTTTTTGTGCACAATTCTTTAGCGCAACAAATGGCTTGGATTGAAGAGGATTTACCGCAAACAATGTCCGGAAGTGCACTTGCTAATAGGGGAGATGACGTTTTGGTTTTTACCAGGAATTACGCAGATGTTATCTTCTTTTTTGATACACGAATAAATACCTGGACTGAAGTACCTCTTGGCGCACAACAAACATTCAAAAAAGTATTAGCAGCAGGCAACACAGCTTTTGCATACACTGATGATTACATAATTGCTTACAGTTCAATTCTTTCCCAATGGGATACATTGAGATATGAAGGAAATGTTATTGATCCCAACGGGGTTTCAATCCATAAAGGTTACGGATGTGCTGAAAAACTCGCCTACTTTATTACCGATGCAAACATATTTTATGTTTTCGATAGTGAACTGGCAGAATGGCAATCATATAATTATGGAAGCGTTACTAATGCCGGAACCTATCATAAATTTTGGGCAGCTGATAATTATGCAGGAGCAATATTGGGCAGAAATGGAAATGATTTTGCAAAAAACATTGCATATAGTCTTGTTACTCATTCTTTTGCAGAATTAGATCAGGGCGGATGGTATCACTACCCGGATAATATTATGAATGGTGGATATGTCGCTTGGTGGACAGATGCCGTAAGCTGGTATTCATATTTTGGATATTCCGCAACTACAAATCAATTTACATCGGTTACTTTTCCATCCGGTTATAATGTGGGGCTAATCGAAGCATGGATTGATCATACATCATTCCCTTTACTGGAAGATATTTATGTTTTCACCTGTGGATATGTAGTAGGAGATCAATTTAATAGAGATGCAACAGTCAGAAGTTACTCAACCAAAACCGGGACTTGGTATTCACATCAATATTCTTATAATCCAAGCGATATATCCGGAACCAGTTGGAAGAGAGGTGGAAGTTTTTCAGTTGGAGATTATTATCACAATTCCGATCTCTCTCATAGTGTTTGGAAATTTTATGGTAATTCAGGAATTCACATTGGAGAATACACTGGTTTATTTGGTGCAGGTTCACAAGTTTATTTTATCTGCGGAGGCAAGGTTGCAGTTGGTGTAGGGGATGATAATTTATGGTTCCACAATTTTGAAAACGCCACTACAAAAAATGAATACCACCCTCCAAATCCTGATGTTTTTTACGGTGGAGGTATAGGTGCAGAAAATTATTGTATCATTGCCCGTATAAATTCAACATCTGATACAATGAGAGTGTTCTTCTTTAACAGTAACACCAATAAACTCCAATCAGTCCAGAGCCATAAACCTTCACCGACAGGTCCTACTATAATTGCAACACCCAGGGTGTGTGGTTACAGAGCCGGCGGTCCAAATAATGAGGTTATCTTCTATTCGGAAGAAAAAGATACAATTGTTATCTATAATGCTCCAGAATCTTATGGATCATTATCGGCAAATAATTTTTTAATTGCTCATACGCTTGGCTCTTCATTTACACTTTTTGATGCAAACACAAGCCAACTTCATGAAAAGAACTTTCAGATTGTAGGCTCACCTTTTCTAGGAGATTCTTTATTATTTACGAAATCAGGTGATTATGAACTAGTGGCATATAGCGGTATTACGAAAAACTGGACAACACAACAAACAGATCAAATCATTAATGCTATGCACATTGGTGATGAAATTGGTATTGGAGCCAGCGTTAATTTTGAAAAATACTGGGGATATTCAGCATACAATGACACATATTATGAACTTGTTCCTGAAGGGAATTGGTTAAGTCCTGCATCAATGGCTGGTGGTAAAACAGCAATAGTAATGAGGACAAATAAAATCTACGCTTTTTCTCCCGGTGTTGTGAATTCAATTGAAGACAATTCTATAAATAGTATTATTAATTTTTCTCTCTCTCAAAACTATCCCAACCCATTTAATCCGTCAACAAAAATCAGTTATCGAATACCGGTAAGCAGTAATGTAACATTAAAAATTTATGACATACTGGGAAATGAAATAGCAACCTTAGTTAATGAAGAAAAATCTGCTGGAGAATATGAGGTTGAATTTAATCCATCTTCCATCAACTATCATCCAGCTTCCGGAGTTTATTTCTATCAGCTAAAAGCAGGAGATTTTATTAAAACAAAAAAAATGATGCTGTTGAAGTAATCACTGAAATAATTGAAAAGGAGCTTATCAATGAAAAGTATTCAGATAATATTTTTTCTATTACTGATTCAAAATATATTTTCACAGCCAACTTTAAAAATATACTGCACTCAATTTGATGAAGCGCGCCGTTTTGTATTTCAATCAAATTTAGATGGTTCGGATATAGATACACTAACGTTTCCTATACGACCCACTGCAATTGCAGTCGATTGGAAAAGCAATCCTCAAAAACTATACGTTGGACTCAGCGGAGCGACAGGCCTCGGTAAAATAGTTAGATGTGATGTTGATGGTGGGAACCAGGAAGATGTAATTACAGATTTAATCACTATAGCAGATATTGAGCTTGATTTAAGAAACAGAAAGATCTACTGGGTCCAGGATACCTATGATGATGATAAAATTTATAAAGCTGATATGGAAGGATTAAATTCATCCATCGAAACCATATATTCTTCCACAACTACAAATCGAGACTTATGGGGAATTGCGTTGGATGTTGATGCACACCGAATGTGGTTTACTGAGAGGGGCGGTACTTGTTACTCAAGCTACATTAAAAGTATGAGTATGAATGGCGGAGTAACAACCACAATTGTTAACCCTGCTTGCAATCCGCACGACGTAGAATATTTTGACGGAAAAATTTATTGGTTTAGTGATGATGAGTTAAAGAAAGCAGATGCCGATGGAAATAATATCACAACTATTATTTCACCAGTAAAAGCTGATGGACTGGCTATTGACGCAACTAATAATAGGATTTATTGGGTTGATTACAGTTACAATTATGTTCGATGCGTAAATATAGATGGTTCCGGTGACCAGGTTATCTCAACAGGACATCACACATTATCCATGATCGACACAGATTATAATCCTGCCATAGTAAATCTTGAAAACGAAACTAATTTTGTTTTTTCTTTTAAATTATATCAAAATTACCCAAATCCATTTAATCCAAGCACCACAATCAGCTGGCAGTCCCCAGTAAGCAGTTGGCAAACCATTAAATTATTTTATGTATTAGGCAGAGAAATAGAAACAATAGTTGAAGGATATTATGATGCCGGAAATCATTCTACATTGTACATTGTTAATTCTTCATTACCAAGCGGAGTTTATTTCTATCAACTAAAAGCAGGAGGCTTTGTTCAAACTAAAAAAATGATGTATCTAAAATAAAATTGTAGGTAATGCATTAGTTTATAAAACTAAGTGAATTTAAAAATAGCTGTTCGTTATTTGCCGAACGTAAATAGTAGACAAATGTTAAGTTTAATTTTCTTGACATTGAGTATTTAAAGAGTTTTATTTAAAAAGAATTTATTCCAACTGTTGACCACTGGACCTTTTAGGGTAACTAGTTGTAGTAATTATATTTTTATTCATATCTCTTACCCCCTAAGGCGCAGCGATGATTTATATGCTGTGCAGAAAAATATTGTCTTCCAAAGTAAATTAATAATTTTTAAACATTACAGGAGAGGGTCATGAAAAAGTTATTTATACTTTTTAGTGTTGTTCTATCATTTCAAATTACTTCACTTGCCCAAGACGGATGGTTTAATGTAACTCCATCTGATACTGTGCCACGACTTTTAGGGGTATATGCTCTGGATGCTAATAATATTTGGGTTACTGGTGTGGATGGAACAATACTTCACACAATTGATGGTGGCCTAAGTTGGGTATCAATTCAAAGTAATATAAGCGTAGGGTTGGGAAAAGTTCAGTTCATAAATCCTGATACCGGGTGGGTTGCTTCTTCACATTATATTTACAGAACAACGGACGGTGGTTCAAGTTGGGTACAGCAACTATATTTACCAAATTCTAGTGATATTATTACTGATGTAGAATTTGTTAAAGGTTTACCAGGTGAACAAGTATGGGGATATGCTACGGGAGGGTTACAAAGTTTTTGGAAAACTACTGATTGTGGCGAAACGTGGATAAGTAATGGGGGTGCTTGCGGCAACGGTAACTTTAACGCCTGTAGTTTTGTTGATAAAAATACCGGCTGGATTGTGGGGGTGCCAAGTGTTTCTACTACAGCATCTATAATGCGAACTACAGATGGGGGAGGAATATTTGAAGAGCAAATAAATCCTGTATCAGAACCATATCTACGGGATGTTATTTTTATTGATAGTCAGAGAGGTCTGACAGTTGGAATTTATGGTCAAACATTATTTACCAGTGATGGTGGTGCGAATTGGGAGCAAAGACCTAATGGTAGTAAAACCTGGATGAGAGTTTTTCTTACGGCATCCGGTAAAGCCTGGTCTATTGGATTTGATGGGGCAATAGCACACTCCAATGATTGGGGCTACAACTGGCAAAACCAAGAAAGTGGGGTAAATGATTTACTGTGGGGCATTCATTTTATTAACGATAATGAGGGTTGGGTTGTGGGACAAATATCCTCACAAAAAGGGGTAATACTTAATACAACAAACGGTGGTGTAACATTCGTAGAAGAAGAAAAGATTTATGAATTACCAACCACATATTCCTTAAGTAATAATTTTCCTAATCCCTTTAATCCAACTACAACCATCAAATGGCAAATTCCTGAAATAGGATTTGTAACATTAAAAATTTATGATGTGTTAGGAAGTGAGGTTGCAGCATTAGTAAATGAAGAAAAACCCGCAGGAGAGTTTGAAGTAGAGTTTAACGTAGGTCGGGACTCCAGTCCTGACATAGCAAGCGGAATTTATTTTTATCAAATTAAAGCTGGAGATTTTATACAAACAAAGAAAATGATTTTCATAAAATAAATTTCAATTTTAAAATATATAGAGAAAGGAATAAGAAAATGATTAGTGCAAAGCAAAACCATAAAATTATATTCAGGTTATTTTCACTATTCATTATTATAACTTTTCAGAAACCACTTTTTTCTCAAATTACAATAGCACAATCGGAATTCCTCGATATTTTTACTCCGGACTCACGACTTTATGTAATTCAGGGAGAAAGTGGTTTAATCAATATTGGTGATAATAGTGGTCCCAATATATACGATTTTACTTTTGTAAATATGCAGGATACGATGAGGAGGAATAATTATTCCGTAAACTCAATACCTATACTCGCTGAACGATATCTGCCATATGCACATACATTTGGATTGAATCCGCAAAACATACAGGACAACCCTGTCATTTATTCCGGCAGCGATTCATCATTTTTCATTGGTGCGGCAACTATTGAAAGCGGATACAGATTTACACATTATGTTCCGTATGAATTGTACTCCCAATTTCCAGTAACATATGAATCTAGCTTTAGCCAGTTTATAGAAATCTGGGATACCACATATGATTCAAACTGGCAGATAACACAAGCAGTTTTTTATACCAGCCAGCAGGAAATGACGGTGGATGGTTTCGGCATACTTAGATTACCCGGTATGGATTTAGAGTGCCTCAGACAAAAACGTGATTATGCAGATTATGGGCATAAAGATTTTCACTTTATAACCAGGGAAGGTCTCCTTTTAGTAGTTGATCATATTCCGATAGGCGAGCCGGATACTGGTTTTGTAAATGCCGATTATTCAGTTTTCCTATCATCAGAAGCTGTTGGGGTTGAGAGGGAATATAAAATTCCTCGTCTGTTCGAATTAAAGCAAAACTATCCAAATCCCTTTAACCCTAAAACTAATATCGAATTTCAGATTTCGGATTTTAGATTTGTGAGTTTGAAAGTTTTTGATGTTTTAGGGAATGAAATTGCAACATTAGTAAACGAAGAAAAATCTCCTGGAACATACGAAGTTGAATTTAATCCAGCATCAAGTTTTCGGTATCCAGCATCTGGAATCTATTTCTATCGGCTTAGAGCAGGTACTTTCGTTGAAGCAAGGAAGATGGTTCTTATTCGTTAAGAACATTAGTGGAATAATATTAATCAAGTAAAAACATTAATTATCAGAAAGGAAAAAGAAATGAGCTTTAAGAATCTAATGATTATTAAAGCAGTCGTTTGTCTGTTTTTTGGAATTCTTTTACTTGCAATACCGGACACACTGCTTTCAATCTTTGGCGCAACACTGGGTGCCGGAGGAATGTTTACTGCAAGAGAGTACGGATCTTCTTTATTCGGGAATCTTTTTCTCTGCTGGTTTGCCAGGAATTCAGAAGAATCTGATGCAAGAGGAGCAATAATTCTTGCGTTATTTGTTTATGATCTTATTGCATTTGTTATGACAACTATTACAGTTATTGCAGGAGTGCTCAATCCATTAGGATGGCTGATTGTATTTACATATCTGTTTTTCACAATCAGCTTTGGTTATTTTTTAGTAAAACCACCAACTGCAAAAATTATTTAATCCCTTGTAATTAAATTTATATAGATATAGTGCGGTATTTATAATAAATGCAAACCCACAGGAAGGCATGAGGTAGAGTTCGGTATTCATTCCGAAGAAGTCTGGAGCTTTAGCAGCGGAGTGTGTTTTTATCAATTACTAATTGAAAACCACATACAAATCAGAAAAATGATCCTTCTCAGATAACGCTAGAAAACATTTCCACAATTACTTTTACATTTAAACTAGCATAAGGAGGTAGTGATGAACAAAATCTTACTACTTATCACTCTTTGTTTCTTAATTAATTCTATAAATATTTTTTCACAATCAGGCTGGTACTGGCAGAATCCGTATCCACAGCCTAATGAACTTAGCGATGTTTGCTTTCCTGATTCATTGAATGGCT
The DNA here is from genome assembly GCA_018335755.1 of Ignavibacterium sp. Classification (GTDB taxonomy): domain Bacteria; phylum Bacteroidota; class Ignavibacteria; order Ignavibacteriales; family Ignavibacteriaceae; genus JAGXRK01. The sequence goes on from JAGXRK010000001.1 coordinate 82,015, forward strand.
GGGCAGTTGGCAACCAGGGAACTATCATTTATACGGTGGATGGAGGTAATTCCTGGGATCAACAATTTTATGGTACTGATCCCTTGTATGGAGTTCATTTTGTTAATCCAAACATTGGATGGATTGTTGGACACAATGGTTTAATTATGCACACATTGAACGGCGGTTTTTCATATATTCTGCAAAACAGCAACTCTGTGGCAACGCTTTACGATGTTTATTTTTATGATAACAACACAGGATGGATCACTGGAACAGCAGGAACAATTCTAAAGACTACAGATGGCGGTACAAACTGGCAGGTTCAGAATACAGGTGTTGCAGTTCCGATTAATGAGATATGTTTTGTTACTCCTGCTATTGGCTGGGCAGTTGGATTAAATGGAACAATTCTTCATACATCAAATGGCGGATTGAACTGGACACCTCAAAGTGCTGGAACCTTTATTGATTTCTATTCTGTAGATTTTATCAACAACTTGTACGGTCACATAAGTGGTTCAAATGGAAGACTATATAGAACCAGTGATGGAGGTACAACATGGGTTGAAGAACTAACTGGGACTCTATCAGAAGATATGTATTCCGTTAGAAACTATGATATGAATCGTGCCTTTGCTTGTGGAAGTAATGGATCTATGATATCAACACAGGATGGGGGATTCACATGGTTTTCACAGGTAACCGGAACTGAATATGATCTTAATGCTTTGAATACAAAAAATAATTTGTGGGTTGTTGGAGAAGATGGTGTTCTGTTAAATACAACTAATAATGGATTTCCCTGGAAAGTTGAGAACCACGGACCAAGAGTATGGATGTTTGAACTTAAGTTTACAGATTTTACTCATGGCTGGGCTGTTGGCGATAGCGGAATTATTTTACACACGCAGTACGCAGGGACATATTGGGAAGAGCAAGCACGAGCACCCTTTTTACTTACTTCAGTAGATTGTATTAATCGGGATACTGCATGGGCTGTCGGACATGATGGAATTATAATGCGAACTATCAATGGCGGAAATTTCTGGCGTCGTGTAGATACTCTTGGAACAGATTTATATGCTGTAGATTTTGTAGACGGTCAATATGGATGGGCTGCAGGAAGATATTCAGAGATATTTCATACAACCAACGCTGGACTTGATTGGGCTTTACAAAACCCGGGAACCTATCCTATTTCTTATTATGCAGTTAAATTTGTAAGCAGAACCGAGGGTTGGATTGCAGGATTCGGGGGTTATATAATGCATACAACCGATGGAGGTAATACCTGGAATCAGCAAACAACAGGTACCACAGCAAGATTTTCTGGAATCGATTTTGTTGATTCCGAAAATGGCTGGGCTGTGGGTATTGTGGGCACAATTCTCCATACAAGTGATGGCGGTGAGAACTGGTCTTCTCAAATACAAGGCACTTCAGAATTATTTCACGCTGTTGATTTTATAGATTTGAACAACGGTTGGGTGACTGGCAGGAATGGGACAATATTACGAACAACTGATGGCGGAAACACTTGGTTTCAACAAACAACCCGCACTTGGTATGATGTCAGTTCTGTATGTTTTTTAGATGTTAATAATGGTTGGGTTAGCGGTGATTATGGATTAATTATGGCAACAAATAACGGTGGTGGAATTGTTAGTATTGAAAATGAGGAGCATGATTATATTTTACCAGATCAATTCTATTTATCTCAAAACTATCCTAATCCATTTAATCCCAGCACAACTATTGAGTGGCAAATTCCAATTGCAGGGAATGTTAAAATAATACTTTACAATTGTCTTGGAGAACAACTAGAAGTTTTAGTAGATGAATTTCAGCAAGCAGGTTTTCACTCTAAATTCATAAAACTTAATTCTGAATTACCTAGTGGTGTTTACTTCTATCAACTTAAGACAAACGGTTTAATGCAAACAAAGAAAATGATATTACTTCGTTAATTACTACTTAAATTCCTAATAATCCTTAATCTTTAATGGAGACTGTAATGCAAAAACATCTTTTGTATCTGTTATTTGTAATAATAATAATCAGTGAATTATTAAGTGCTCAGGAAGCTTCAAAAATTTATTATACACAGTATCATGAATACCAGAATAAAGTATATCAGGCTGATCTTGATGGTTCAAATGAAATTGCTTTAGATATGCCCATAAGACCAAAGTCTATTGCAGTTGATTGGTTAAGCAGTCCGCAAAAATTATATATCGGTCTTGTTCCATCAACGGGAAATAGTAAAATAATAAGATGTAACATAGATGGTTCTGAACAGGAAGATGTTATAACAGAGATTAGAAAAGTAAATGATATTGAACTAGATCTTGTGGCAAGAAAGATATACTGGGCGCAAAATACATATGATGATGATAAAATATTTAAAGCTGATATGGATGGTTTAAATTCTTCAATCCAGGTTATTTTTTCAGACACTTTACCCGGAAAAGAACTCTGGGGTTTTGCACTGGATGTTCTAAATCAAACAATTTGGTTTACACAAAGAGGAGGCACCAGTTATTCAAGTTTTATAAAAAGGATGAGCACCTCTGGCAGCGCACTTACTATAATTATGAACCCGGTAAGCAATCCTCATGATATAGAATACTATGATGGCAAAATATACTGGGGAGATAATAATGGTTTGAATAAAGCTAATCTAAACGGAACTAATAAGACTGTTATTGTAGAAGGAGCAAAAATTGACGGGCTGGCAATTGATGCAAATAATCAAAAAGTATATTGGATAGATTATTCCAGTTATTATGTGAAATATGCTAACCTCGACGGTTCGGGAGTGGCCGTTCATCCAAACTATCACAGTCTTCTTTCAATGATTGATACAGATTATAATCCTTCTGGAGTAACTAATGTGACGGAATCTTTTACTGAGCCAGATTATTTTATATTGTTTGATAACTACCCAAACCCCTTCAACCCAAGCACACGCATCAGTTGGCAGTCACCACTAGGCAGTTGGCAAACTTTTAAAGTTTATGATTTACTCGGAAGAGAGGTTGCAACATTGGTTGATGAATACAAACCAGCAGGAAGTTATGAGGTTGAGTTTGATGCAAGCAGGTTGGCAAACGGAATTTATTTCTATCAATTAAAAGCTGGAAGTTTTATTCAAACAAAAAAAATGTTATTAATAAAATAGGAGGATTACAAAATGAAACGCTTAATATTTCTTTTAACGAACATTGCACTTTTACTATTCATTCTGCAAGTATCAACATCTTGCCAGGAACAAGATATAGCAACACGTATAAATCCAATTCTAAACAAGTATTTAGATGTATGGAATACCGGAAATCTGGATGAGTTGGATGCAATAACAAGTTCGGAGTTTGAGTTGAGAATGACTCCGGATTTTGAACCTAAGATTGGGCGCGATTTGCTAAAGGAAGAAATAGCAAATACAAGAATGGGATTCCCGGACTTTAATATAAAGGAGGATAAAATATTTTTTGTTGGTGACTCAGCAGTTGTAATTCATTGGACCATAACAGGAACAAACACTGAAAAAAGCAGCATGCCAGTAACAGGAAATAAAGTTAATGTTCCTGGATTCAGTGTAATATTCTTTGCAGATAATTTGATAACAGGTGAGTGGATAGCATTTAGTGATTTGATGTGGGTAAGTCAACTCGGTTTTACCATAACGCCACCTGAGTTCATTAAAAAGTAAAATTTTACAAATAAAAAGTGGAGACTATTTCTATCCACTTAAGCCGGAAGTTTTATTCAAACAATAAAAATGTTATATCTCAAATAATTGAAAGAAAAAGCTATGTTTTATAGAGCTAACATATATTTAATAGTAGCACTAATTGCATTTATCCTTTGCACAACAGACTGCTTTGCACAGGATATCCCAGAAGATCCAATTATTAAACCATTTCCAAATTCGGTTCTCGCTAAAAATATGTCAAAGTATGATAAGTTCAATTAATTTGAATTTGTTGTAATGGATAAAGCGACAAAGAAAAAAAATGAGGTGAAGATAAAAGGAGAATACTGGCAACTGCTTTATGAAGTACGTATGCCAGAGGGAGATCGTGTTAGAGATATTTCCAGAGTTGAATATTTTGAAAATTATAAGAATGCAGCACGTGAAAAAGGAGGTGAAATATTATTTGAAGATCAGCAGTATCTCCATCTGTGTATTCCTAAGAAAGATGGTGGTAAAACATGGTGCAGAGTTAATACTGTTGCAAACCTGGTAAAAATAAATTAACAAAAACGAGATTTATGAAAAAGCAGCTGAATCTTGAAAAAAAACCATAAACTATAATTAAAGGAGAAAAAAATGAAAAATGTGAAAAACTTTATTGAACTCATTTCAGTGATTGTTTTATTGCTCTTTACATCATCTGCATTCGGACAGTTCAAGGCAAAAATGTTTTTTACCAGCATGGGTGAAGAACATTTATTTTACGTTTACTCTACTGCAGAGGGTTATCGTTATGAATTTAATGAGGATGGACAAGAAGGAGTAGTGATAGTAAAAAAAGAATCACCCGAGGTGATAATACTTATGCCTGAGCAAAAAATGGCTATGAAGAACTCAAAAGAAAATCCCATGACTATGGGAAATGATCCTATTGGTTCGTATAAATACTTCAGTGAAAAAGGATCTGTGAAAGAAATTGGAACCGAAACAATAAACGGATTAGAATGTATTAAGTCGGAATTGTGGAATGAAAACAGCAATGAATACGGTGAGGCAAACCAGAAGATGTATACTATCTGGACTTCAGTGGAATATAATTTCCCGATAAAAATGATCAATCACATCGAGGGTTCTGAAGATGCGATTATGGAAATGAAAGATGTTGAACCCTGGGAAGTTGATTCGAGAAAATTTGAAATACCCTCTGATTACCACGTTATGGATTTGCCGGGTATGTCGCCTGATAAATAATAATTTAGTTCAAAGCAATGAGCAGTTAAAATTTATCTAACAACTAATTCCAATCATTTTCTTGATTACGAAAAAATGGCATTGTAGTAAATAATTAAAAGGTAGAAAATATGAAAACAGTAGTCTATACAATCGCATTAATTTTATTTTTTTTATTTACCTCTTACTGTCCGGCACAGGATATTGAAGGTAGCAAAGATCATTCGATGTTCAACCGTATTTCCGGATTTTACATTACAGAATATTTGGAAGAGGATTTTGCTACTGAGGAGTTTGTAGATGAAAATGGCAATGATTTAAAAGTCGAAGGAAAGCGAACCTACATTCGCTATGAGTGTGATTGTGAAGAAGCCCCACTTAAAATAATCCGCAACTATTCAAATGCAGCTAAAAACATTGGCGGTAAATCTTATGAATACTCAGATCATTCGGTTTACATAAACATAAAAAAGGGGAACAGGGAAACATGGGTTAACGTTTGGGCTTCTCCTGAGATTTATATTCTTACCATAATTGAAAAAGGAGACGTTGAACAGGAAATCACTGCTAACTCAATCCTAAAAGAAATTAACGAAACCGGAAAAGCAATTCTTTATATCAGTTTCGATTCCGGAAAGGCTACAATTAGACAGGAATCAATGCCGATAGTTGAACAGATAATCGAAATGATGAAACAGGCAAAAGATATTAAGCTTAGTGTTGAAGGACATACCGACAGCGACGGCAGCAATGAATCAAACCAAAAACTTTCTGAAGCTCGCGCTGAAGCAGTTGTTGATGCAATTGTTAAAGGTAGTATTGATACTGCACGATTAAGCTCAGCGGGATTTGGCGAAGAAAAACCTATTGCGGATAACAGCACTGCAGAAGGTAAAGCAAAAAACCGAAGAGTTGAACTTATTAGGATAAAATAATCCATTAATTAATTGAAGGAGAAAAAGATGAAAGTGATAATGTTTCTATTTATATATTTTTTATTCAGTGCATTAATCTATTCACAGGATGATGTAAAGGGCAGCAAAGATTACCCGTTATTTAACCGTATGCCCGGTTACAGAATAATGGGATATGAGGATAAAGAATTTAATGTCTTTGATAAATTCCTCGATGAAAATGGGAAGAAAATGAGCGTAGAAGGTCACTATTATTATTTCAACTATGGCCTTAATAAAGGGGAAAAGATGGCTTCAGGTCCGCAAGTGCTTAGAAATTATATGAATGCAATAAAAAAAGCTGGCGGCATTGTAGTATATGAAGAAGGCTGTTGCAATGTATACCTGAAGTTGGAAAAAAATAACCGCATAACCTGGGTTCGGGTAAAAGCTTACACGGATGCAGGAAGCTATCAGGTTTGGATTGTTGAAGAGGCAGAAATGGAACAGGATATTGTGGTTGATGCAAATTCAATGCTGGGAGATATAAATGCTCAAGGTCGGGTAGCACTTTATGGGATTTATTTTGATTTTGATAAATCTGATGTTAAACCTGAATCGGATAAAACATTAAAAGAGATCTCTAAACTACTTTCTGAAAATTCAAAGTTAAATCTCTATGTAGTTGGACACACAGATAACATTGGCGATTACAACTATAATTTGAAATTGTCGCAAGCTCGGGCTGATGCCGTTGTTAAAATTCTTGTTTCAAAATTCAATGTAGATAAAAACAGACTCACTTCGGCAGGCGTTGGACCTTTAGCTCCGGTTACTACTAATGATACTGAAGAAGGTAAAGCAAAAAACAGAAGAGTTGAATTAATTAAAAAGTAATTTGAGAAGAATTAAAATGATTACAAAAAAAATTATCCTGTGTTTACTCTCAATTCCTATATTTTTTACAATTTCTTGTTCGGAGGATGATCCCGGGCCAACGGAACCACCACAGATTTTTACAAACGCATACTCGGGGTTTCTAAAGCTGGATTTTACAAATCAATTTCCGGCATTTAATGAAACCACACAGGTTGATGTAATGATTGATGTATTCGGTAAAGTTACTTTTGGATCTGGCACACTATCTTATAATGCTGATGATAACAATGGTCAGTCAAGAATTGTTAGAACAGGAACCTTAAACTTAAATCCGAAAGGCAGTCACTTTGTTAGTAACGGAGATGATTATATAGAAGTTGACGAGAATACAACTATCAACGAAAATATGATTGTGTATTATTGGGATGATAACAGCCAATCCTGGGTTGAAATGATAAATGAAAACATTAATAATATCTGGAATGGAGGATTAGCATTTAATGTTGCTGATGCAGTGTTAACCGGGTCTGTTGTTCAATCTGTAACTGCCTGGGGAAGTGTTACCTGGGGATTATATCTGGTGGTAATTCCTTAAAGCTTCTTCAATAATTAAATTATTAGAAAGATTGATTTTTATCATATACTTTATTATTAAAGTATACTCTTATTAACTTTTGTTATAAAAAAGGATTTATATGAAAAAAATCAATCTCAAAACTCTTGAAAAGAAAATTGTTGTAAGGTCCTTAAAGCCGGAGGACTACTCTCAACTTATAGAGCTGCAGAAACTTTGCTTTCCGGGAATGCACACCTGGGAGGAGGAGCAGTTTACAAGTCAGCTTAATATATTTCCTGAAGGGCAGATCGGAATTGAATTTAACGCTAAACTTGTTGCTTCATCAAGTAGTCTTATTGTTGATTTTGATCTGTATGAAGAAAGCGATAACTGGCAGACTTTAAGTGATTACGGTTATATCACTAACCATGATCCTGATGGTGAAACATTATACGGAATTGAAATAATGGTTCATCCTGAATTCCGTGCTATGAAACTTGCCAGAAGATTATATGATGCTCGTAAGGATTTAGCCAGAAAGTTAAATCTGAAGAATATAGTAATTGGTGGTAGAATACCCGGATATAAAAAGTATCAAAAAAAGTTAACTTCAAGGCAATACGTCGAAAAGGTAATGAACAAAGAAGCATATGATCCTGTTCTTACCGCTCAACTGGCAAATGGTTTTATACTCAAAAGAATAATTCCTGCTTATCTAAGAACAGATGAGGAATCGGGTGGAAATGCTACATTACTGGAATGGTCAAATATAGATTATGTGCCAAAAAAGGGAAAAAAGATTGTCACCTCTAAAAAGGTTAGGATATGCGCAGTCCAATACCAGATGAGGGAGATAGATAATTTTGATGACTTCGCTAAACAATGCGAGTATTTTACGGATGTTGCATCAGGCTATAAATGTGATTTTGTTCTATTCCCTGAAATATTCACCCTGCAGCTTTTATCCTTTCTGCCAAACGAAAGACCGGAACTTGCCGTAAGAAAACTGGCTGAGTTTACGCCCCCTTATCTTGAGCTGTTTAATAACCTTTCCATTAAGTATAACGTAAACATAATCGGCGGCTCTCATTTTACTCTAGAAGGTGATGGACTTTTTAATATAGCATATTTATTCAGACGAGATGGAACTATAGAAAAACAATATAAAATTCACATCACACCAAATGAGAAACGGTGGTGGGGTGTAAAACCCGGTGATGGTATAGAGGTCTTTGATACTGACAGGGGAAAAATAAATATTCAGATCTGTTATGATATTGAGTTTCCCGAGCTCAGCAGAGTTGCAGTATCAAAAGGCGCACAAATTATTTTTGTTCCATTCTGCACTGATGAAAGATATGGATATCTTAGGGTTAGGCAGTGCGCCCAGGCGCGTTGTATTGAAAACGGAGTTTATGCAGTAATTGCAGGCAATGTTGGCAATCTGCCGTTTGTTGAGAATATGGACATTCAATATGCACAATCCGGAATTTATACTCCATCAGATTTTATGTTCTCGCGTGATGCTATTGCTGCTGAGTGCACTCCTAACGTGGAAACAGTTGTAATACATGATGTTGATCTTGAAATTCTAAAGAGACACCGTTCAAACGGAAGTACTCTTAACTGGTTCGATCGCCGAAAGGATCTTTACGAAGTAATTCTTAAAAAATAATGTTAGTGTTATGCTACTTCGATTTTTCTGTTTTCTTAGCAGAAGAATAATTAGCAAGATCATAGTTTATCATTTTATCAGGTATATCAAGCTTAACTATTTCAACTTCGGCTTTCGAGTAAAACTCTGTAGCCAGCGTATCGTGAAAATCAGAAAACACAACTACGCGTTTTATTCCTGCGGCAATTAGTGCTTTTGCACAAGTTGTACAGGACATATTTGTTATGTAGGCTGTTGAGCCCTTAACATTTACTCCGTGTGTAGTTGCCTGAATGAGTGCGTTAATTTCTGCATGATTAGTTCTAACACAATGGTTATCAACAATCAAACATCCTACATCTTCGCAATGCGGCTGCCCCGGTAAAGAACCGTTGTATCCTGTTGATAAAACAAACCTGTCTTTTACAAGTACGCATCCGCAATGCATACGCGGACAGGTAGCCCGTTCTGAAGCAAGCATTGCAAGTTTAAGAAAATACTGGTCCCATGAAGGCCTTTTACTATTTGACATAATTCTTTCTGAAATGATTAAACAGATGAGGACTAATTTAAGTTATTGAAGTAAGAAATACAGGGGATTTGGACAAATTATTTTAGGAATGAGCATAGAATTCCCCTTTGCTACAAAGTAGTAATGATCTTGGTATATAAGAAGTTAATGTACAAAATTCCCTGTAAGGAGTTTTTGCTTCAGGAATGATTTTAGCGCCTCCTCAGGTGAAGTTTTAAAGGTAATTAAAACTTCTTTTCCTCTCTTCCGTAGGGATTCCTTTTCATCCGGTGAAATTCCTTTGGAAATAACGGCTTCACAATCCCGAATATTATTTGAATCTCTTAAGTGAGCCGGCTTAGATTTTCTGAATTCACTATTAACAACTTTTTCACCTGCAAGTTCATAAACAAGGTAGCCTGCAAAGCTGGAAATCGAATCTGATACATTTTTACCGTCTTTAGAACGGATTGCGATTTTCATAGTAAACCTCCTGATACGTTAAAATAGAATCTGTTAATTGTTTTTTATCCGCAGATGCCGATGCTGTGAATATTTGTTTGAGTTCATCACGGAGTTTATTCCTTTCGTTTATATAATTGATCAGTCTGCCGCGGTTATAGATGACCGAGTATAAATTTGAGCCGATCAATTTAGCTTCTTCTATACGTGTCGTTGATAAAAGAAAATCAGACATATCACCACAGAAGAAATCAAACCTGGCGGCACACTCACCAATAGCAAAAATATTCTTATCGGATGTTCGCTGGTACTCATCAACCAGAATGCCTCTATCATGATCATACACAATACCAAATTTATCAGCCAGGTCTGTGGCCGGTTTCTCACCGCAGCAGATGATCAAAAAATCACAGGGCAGCTCTTCTCTATTTCTTAACTTAACTCCGGATATTTTTTTGTCGCCCAGCACCTCCTTTACTTTTGATTTAAAAATTATTTTTCCGCCCTCCTTTTTAATCAGTTTGGCAGTATCATCACTCAGTTCCATATCAATTGAAGAGGGTAGAAGCCTGTTAGTTCGTGCAATCAAAGTAACATTTTTACCGTGACGTAAAAGTTCATCTGTAAGCACAACACCAATATATCCTCCGCCAAATACAACAATATTTGTTGCCCTCATCGCTATACTCTTTACAAGGTTTAAGTAATCCGGATCCTTATTGATGAAGTAAACTCCTTCTTTTTCAACACCTCCGATTTGAGGCTTAATTGCCTCTGAACCTGCCGCAATAACAAGTTTTTCAAAAGCAATGTTCTTACCATTACTTAACCCTATCACCTTATCTTTACAGGAGATCACTTCATCCGCTATAACAGCAACACAGTCTTCACTATTATTAAAGGACCCGGAATCGTTAAATAACCTGTTAATAAAATAATTTCCATATTTATTAATGATCAAAGCAACTTTTTTATCCGGATAAGTATTCCGCGCAGTGTATGCACATACAAGTGCAATTTCGCTGCTGCCTATAACAACAATATGGAATGAGTTCATTAACTGATCCGGTATAAATAAGTAAAATTTGAAAATTCGGTTGAAAAATTTTTTAGATTGGATTTGAGAAGAGATATAAGTATAAAGTCTTATAAAATCATCGTAACAATTGCCCTCCATTTGTTGGAAGCGGTCTCAAATCCAATCATTGAAATTCAAAAATGAGTAAAATGTATTTCAAATCGGACGTTCCGTAAAAGTGAATAATTTTAATAATTGCAACTGCTAATAATTTAACAATTTACATGAGAAAGTCAACCCTATTATAATAACAATCGATTGACAAACAGCAAAGAATTACTTGTTAAAAATCATCAGTATTGAAGTATAATTTTAAACCCGAAAGTATTCAAAAAATTATATTTAGAAACATAAATAGCTATTCGAATTTTTTTATTAATTCTTTTACCGCATCTCTATGAACCATAAAATCCATGATTTTAAGTTTGACATAATCTTCATGATAGTAATAGTATCCAATATCGCCTGTGTTTCTAGATCCCGCTCCTGAATCCTTAATTAAGAACCACATTACACCATCTTTTTCCTCATAACCGACAAGATGAATTCCATGATCATCAGTTGTGGTTTTGTTGCTGAAACGAAACTGCCTTGCATCTTCATTAATATATTCCGAGGGAATATCGAAAGTTGGTACAACGGCACATTTTGCCCAACTGTCATAACCTGCTTCACTTACATCTCCGCCAATAGATAAGGTATATCCATTTGTAATTGCAGATCTAACAACAGACATAAAATCATCAAGAGGTACATTATAGTATATATCGCTGAACCACCAGTTGTCGGGTACTTCGTAAACAACCTGTTTCCAGTAAGGCTGCTGTTTAATTGAGAGTATATCTACGTAATCATCAAGATTCAGCTTGAGATAGTTTTTCAGATAATCTTTTGGCGAATACTTCTTTCCATCAACAACAAATTCAGAAGGTGGCGTTCCGATATAATGATCCATTATAGACTTAATCGTTTTAACTGCCTCTTCTTCATTCCAGGCATTTGTGGTTTTTATGTTTTTGAGATATGAGTTCATTTCCCGGTGCATTGTACTGTGATCATGATATATTTGTCCCTGCAGCATTCCGGTGTATGCATCAAGAGGAACGATTCCATAGTCTTTCCATATTCTTGGAACTGCATTAGCCTCCGAACCTTCACCAAATTCTGAGTTGCCTCTTTCTTTGATATATCGTTTAGTCTTTTCGACATATTCCCAATAGGCGGTGTACATCTCAGAAAGCTTTACTTTTTTATTTTGAAGTCTGTAAACCTCAGATTCAAAAAAAGAGGTTGTGGAATATGACCAGCATGTTCCCGTATTCCCCTGGGATACAGTTTCGTTATGCCAAAAATATTTGAATTCATTCATGGATTTCGGAATATCCATTCCCGTAAAATCCATCTTAAAAGTTTTTCTTTCAATTTTTGGTTTTTCGTTAAACTCCTCTATACTTTTCAATATCTCATCATAGAAACCGGATTTAGGCTCAACAAAAACCCCCTTATCTTGTGCAATGCTAACGCAGATTGATGAGAGAAGAAGGATGAACAAAAGGTTTTGTAAGAAATGTTTCATAGAATTATTCCTGGTAAAAAGTTAAATAAAATCAACCATTAAAACTTAAAAAGATTTGAGAGATTTCTTTAAATAAAAAATTCCCGGCTGGACTGAAGGAGGCAGGAAACAGTCTCAACCGGGACGAATAAAGCGACGCAGGACAGCAGGTATCAGTACGACATGTCGCTTATTTCAATAATCTCTGCTTTCTTATCATACTTTTTCAAATACTGTACAAATTCAGTGTTAATAAATTTCTGATTAGCTTTTTCATAAGCTTTCATATATTTCTCAACCTGTTTGCGGGTTAAAGAGCTTTTCATATAATTTTTCTTTTCATTATCATCAAACATCATTCTGTAATAATAAAGCTTTGAAACTTTTGGTTTAGCATTAGTTGTAACTGTTTTTTTTGTGGATTTCTTTACGGGCATTTTTATCTCCGTGCTCTTATTTTTTTAAAACTTTCCGCTTTTCTTAATTATTTCTCTGGCAATTATGCCTTTTTGAATTTCGTTGGTGCCTTCAAAAATCCTGTTGATCCTTGAATCTCTGTAGAATCTTTCAATTGAAAGTTCCTGTGAGTAACCCATTCCACCGTGAATCTGTACTGCAAAATCCACAACTCTATCTAACGCTTCAGAACAGTATAATTTTACCATTGCAGATTGTCTGGAAATATCTTTACGTAAATCATAATCAGTTGCAGTGCGGTATACGATAGATTCCATATTATATATCATTACTGCCATATCTGCCAGCATAAATTGAATAGCCTGGAATTGAGCGATAGGGTGATCAAACTGCACTCTTTCTTTAGCATACTTTGTAGATAACTCTAACATTTCTTTTGAAACACCAAGACAGGCAGCGCCTAATCCTAATCTTCCCGCATCAAGAGTTTTCATTGCTAACAAAAATCCACGGCCATCTGTTCCAAGGAGATTTTCTTTTGGTATACGAACATTTTCAAAACTAAGTGCATTTGTAACACTTCCGCGAATTCCCATTTTCTTTTCGGGCGGTCCGGCTTTAAATCCAGTTGTATCAGTTTCAACGATAAATGCACTTATACCTTTTTCTGTGCGAGCAAATAATGAAATTATATCGGCAATGCCGCCGTTTGTTATCCACAATTTCTCACCATTTATTACCCATTCTTCTCCTTCAATATCAGCTTTAGTTTTAAGATGGAAGGAATCGGAACCAGCCTGTGCCTCTGTTAATCCGAATGCAGCAATTTTTTCTCCTTGAGCAAGGGGAGTGAGAAATTTTTTCTTTTGTTCTTCACTGCCGCCTAAATATATAGTATTAGCGCCAATAGATTGATGAGCACCCATAAAGGTTGCGGTAGACATACATCCGCGTCCAATTTCTTCCTGCATTAAACAATAACCGACTTCACCAAAGCCTCCTCCACCGTATTCTTCAGGAAATGATACACCCATTAAGCCAAGTTCTGCCATTTTTTTTATAAGATCGTCGGGAATTTTTCCATCGGTATCGATTTTTGCGGCAACTGGTTTGATTTCATTGTTTGTGAAATCTTTAACCATTTCGCGGAGCATATTTTGTTCTTCGGTAAATTTAAATTCGAACATTGGGAGCTATGCCTTTCTTTTTTCTCAGGTGAACCTTTTCAAATTATATTCCATAAATAATTGGAGCGGAAATCTCTATAAAACCTTTGAAAATAAGCTAATAACAAATTTTACTTATCAGTTTGAAGAAGAGGAAAGTTGATGATTTCTTATATCTGAGAAGTGCAGATATTCTTTTATTGACGGCAATTTAGAGTGATTTTCAGTGAGTATGCCTATAACTAAATAGATTTTAACACCAATCCCTTTAGATAAAGTCCCTCAGGAAAATTTGGTGCAATACCATGGTCGGTTGATTGGGTCAAATACCTCACAACTCTTACCTCTTTACCAGAATCAAGTGCAGCATCGGAAATAATTTTATTAAATAAATCGGGGGTGATATGGCCTGAACACGAGAATGTGAATAATGTTCCACCTGGGTTTAACAGTTTTATTGCAAGCAGGTTTATGTCTTTATATCCCCGGCTTGCCTGCTGCATCTGACTGACGGACTCTGCAAACTTTGGCGGATCAAGAATAATTACATCAAAAGATTTACCTTCATCCCTGAATTTTCTTAATACTTTAAATATATCATCATTTATGTTTTTACATTTTGACATATTCAGATTATTTAGCTCAACATTTTTATTCAACAGCTCAAATACTGATAAGGAAGTATCAATATTGGTAACTTCTTTTGCGCCGCTATTTAAGGCATAAACAGAAAACGCCCCGGTGTAAGAGAAACAATTTAAAACTGTTTTGTCATTTACGAATGATGTGAGTAATAATCGGTTATCCCTTTGATCAAGGTAGAAGCCTGTTTTATGGCCAGTTTTTATATCAACAAGAAACTTCAAGCCATTTTCGTTAATTTCTATTAGATCGGGAACAGGCTCACCGTAAAGCAAACTGCTGCTATGAGTTAATCCTTCTTTTAATCTTACATCAGAATCAGAACGTTCATAAATTGATTTTGGATTTAGTGTTTCAACAAGACAATTAACAATTTCCTGTTTCCGGGATTCAGCACCTGCTGAAAGGAACTGACAGGAAAGATATTCGCCATATTTGTCAACAATAACACCTGGTAATCCATCATTCTCAGCGTTAATAATGCGGTATGCATCTGTATCAACATTTATCAATTGCTTCCTGAGTTCGATAGCATCCAATATTTTTTTTCTGAAAAACGCTGCATCAATTTCTTCATCCGGATTAAAAGTCCACATACGAACCCTTATTTGTGAGTCAGGCGAATAAGCTCCCTTGCCGATAATTTTGCCGGAAGAAGAAATTACGTTTACTGTTTCTCCAATTTTAATCTGTAAATCTGTGCGTTCGATTGCACCAGAAAAAATCCAGGGATGTTTTCTTTTAAGAGATTTATCTCTATCCTTTTTTAAATAAACTTTACTCATTTTAGGTTATTGGCACTTTAAAATAATAATGACTTTATCCAAAGTTAATTTACTGATAGATAAAGTCATTTAAGAATGAACGGTAAATTATCCTTACGCGGTATGATCAGGATAATTATACAAAGCTATTGCTGCGGATTCCAGCTGAAGAAAATTCTAACGCCAAGGTGTGCAGATAGCAAATCCGTTTTCGATTTATTTATATCATAAATAAGATTGCCATTTACTATCTGAATAGATCCCTTCTTAAGGTACTCTGCTTCAGAACCAAATAAGTATCGCACCTTAAAATCTAAAAATATTGCATTGTCGTTTATGTTCGGATCGCCCGAAACAAGGTAAGTTAATCCTCCGCCCACACCATAGCTCCATGCCCAATCATCGAAGTTAACATCTTCAGCTATCACTTCTTCATTATAACGGCTTTTTACAGATGACTTAGTAAAAAAATAGTTTCCGCCGAACAACCCCTCAGCATAAGGGCGAAAACGGCCGTATTCAGGAGCAATTAAAAAAACAAGATGAAAGTTTGTAAGATTGTTTGTTCGTTCAATATCTACGCGAACATCGGGAATTGTGGAACTCCATGGCTCACTTCTTTTTTCCATTCCATAAACGTAATAGCCAAGATTTACTCCCAACCCAACAGGCAAATTTCTTTTCGGAGTAAGAAAGAAAAATTCACCATTTAAACCAACACCTGTTTGTTTTAAATTCTCCTTGAATTCACCCATTGGAAAAGCTAAGCTGAAGTAAAGTCCGCCTGATTGAGCAACTGAAAATGAATATGAGCCGGACATAATAAGTGTTAAAAATAAAACACAGAATATTTTTATTTTCATTTTATCTCCATTTAATAATAGATTTTTATTTTGAAGCTGACAAAAATATATAAAAAGATTTGGTTTCTATTATAAGCTGTGATGAGAGGTCAATTTTTTATATAAACGCGGTACTCCCACGGCTTTAGTTTTATTGACTTAGCCAGGGCAGCAACTTCAAACAACTTTCCGGTAAAGAACTCGCGGTAATCTCCGTCAGCAGATTCATTTAGTAGTTCTATTTCTATTGATTGATCTGAACAGTTAAATATAGAAAAAACAGTGTTACTTTCATTTTCTCTTAAAAAAGTAAATACACTTTCCGGATTATTGTTTGGAATAACTTTATAGCTGCCGCCCTTTAAACCGCTCCAAAGGGCGGGATTATTTTTTCTGAGAACATTTAATTGTTTATACAATTCGAACATATTATGATCTTTCCATTCGATCGGGTCTTTTTCAAAAAACTCCAGTCGTTTATCATTTCCTGCTTCCTGACCGGAATATATTAACGGCATTCCCGGAATAGTGTAAGTCAAAACAGCAAAAGTTTCAATAGCATCGCCTAAACGTTCAAAAACAGTTCCATTCCATGTATTCTCATCATGATTATCTGTAAACTGCATTCTGATTGCATAATCCGGATACTTATTTATATCCTGCTCAATATGATCAGTTAAATTATTAACATTATTTTCTTTACTGTAAATCCTGTTTATAATTTTATGCAGTTCCCAATCATAAGTCATATCAAAAGCAGCATAGTGCATTTCGGGAGTATCCCATTCAGCAAGCATAAAGACGGGTTTAATCTCGTCGAGCTGCGGCCTTACAAAATCCCAGAATTCAACCGGAACCATTCCCGCAAAATCGCATCTGTAACCATCAATGTTACACTCTTCAATCCAGAACTTTAAAGCATCCGCCATTTCAACCCATAGTTCTTTATTATCAAAATTTAAATCAATAACATCGTGCCAGTCATCTACTGGTGGAATAAAATTTCCAATTTCATCTCTTGTAAAAAACTCAGGATATTTTTGGACCCAGATGTTATCCCAGGCGGTGTGATTAGCAACCCAATCGATTATCACATACATTCCAAGTGAATGTATTTCATTAACCAGCTCTTTAAAATCATCCATTGTTCCGAATTCCGGATTTACATCTTTATAATCTTTTACAGAATAATAACTGCCCAGAGTTCCTTTTCTGTTAAGTTCGCCTATAGGATGTATGGGCATTAACCAGAGTATGTCAACTCCCAAATTTTTTAATCGCGGCAGATGATCGGAAAACGATTTGAATGTACCTTCTTCTGTAAACTGACGAATATTCACCTCATAAATGGTTGCATTATAAGCCCAATTAGGAGTGTTGGTCTGAGCAAAGTTACCAATGCTGACAAATAATATTAACAGATAAATATGAAGATGTAGTTTTTTCATTTTTTTTGCTCAACGTTTTTTATTTGTTATTCAAAGATAAATATGCGGAAATAAAAAGGGGATCAAAAAGATCCCTTAAAAATTGGTGAATATCCGAAATTAGATTTTATAGATTTTAGAATTATCCTGGCCCTCTTTGGACTCTGAATTTTTAAATTGATCTAACTCAATTTTAAGATCAGGATTTTCTTTTCTGCCTTTAGAGAGAGTCTGTTCAAGCTTAATTTTCTCCCGTATTTTTTGATATCGCTGGAGCGCGCGCTGGTTTTTAGCTATTTCATCGTGAAGTTTTTTCTTCATTGATGCCAGTTTTATTATTTGACCCCTATGATCTTCATGTTCAATCTTAATAGAACTGATAGAGTTTTGTAGTTCAACAAGTTCGGTCATTGCATCAGAAACTTTCTGATTTATTTCGCTAAGCCTGTCTTCATGCTCTTTAATATCTTTATCAATTTTATATCTTCGTTCCCGTGTATCTACATACTTACTATTCATAGTTCCGAGCATTTCCTCAAGTCCCTGTTCAATTAGAACTTTCTTTCTTAAGATCAAATCAGACTCGGCTTTAAGATCACTATTATAGTTTTTACGTTCAATCGCTTGCGTATCGAGTTTAAGAAGGTCGTTTTTAAGCTGTTCTTTCTTTTCCTCAATAACACGGAGCAGATCTTCAAAAGAATCAATTTCTGCCTGACGCATACTTAAAATTCTTTCACTTTCTTCAAGCGCGGAGATTTTTTCAAACAGTAGTTGGTCCTTCTCCTCGAGTTCAAGATCCTTTTTATTTATAATTTGCTCAAGAACAACCTTTTTCTTATTTATTTCATTCATTTCATTATTGAACTTCTGGAACATTTTTGTAAATCTGTTCTCAAGTTCAAAATTAGTGCGCTCAATTTCCTCTTTACGTTCTTCAAGAAGGGGAACAAGCTCTCTTACCTGCTGAGTTTCTTTCTGAAGTTTCGTATAGTTTTCCTGTTCAAGAATGATCTTTTTATGCAATTGCTCTTTTAGTACTTCAAGCTGATTTGTTTCTTCCTGAACGAGTAAGTGCTTTTGCTCAAGTTCTGAAACCTCGTTGGTAAGCCGGGATAGTTTTTTTGATTTAATATCAAGGTTTTCTTCTACAGCAAAAAGTTCTTTTTGTCTTAATTCAATTTGTTCAAAAACTTTTTGATGACGCAGGTTTGCATCGTTAATTTCTTTTAATTTAGAGGCAAGCTGGTTTTCAAGTTCTGTAGTTTCCTCTTCTCTGGATCTTAGACTTCTCTCTGCTTCTGCAAGGGCATCAATTTTTTCTTTAGCTTCATTCGCCAGAATATCAATACGTTTTCGAGTATTTTCTTCAGCTTCCTTTAACTGCGATAAATCAATCTTGACTGTTTCAGCGGTTTTTAAATGCTCACTTACTTCGGTCTTCAGCTCTTCAATTTTTTGAGTGGAAAGATGCTCCTCTTCCTTTAAGCTGAAAAGCTTTCTGGTTAGTTCAGTAACTTCTGATTTGGCATGTTCGTATTCTTCAATCCTGGATTTCAGCCCCGCTTCTATGCTGCTGAGTTCTGCAATTGAATTATTGATCCTTTCAATTTCCTGAAGCTTATCGTCAACTTCTGTGATTAACTCTTCAAGTTTAATACGATTCTGTTGTTCTTCAGCTTCAATTTCAGATTTGAACTTAACTAAATTATCAATCTCAAACTGAACAGCATTAAATTCCTCAATTTTTTTATTCAGAGTTTCTTCATCGGCCCGCAGGATTAACAGTTTTTGACTTATGTCTTCAACCTGCCTTGTTTTAAGTTCTAATTCATTGTTAAGCTCTTTCAGCCGCTCCTTTTGTTCACGTTGATTATCAAAAAGCGTTTTGCTTTTTTCAAGATCAGTCAGTAGATTTTTTTCAGTGTCTTTAAGTCCCTCTATTCTATGCGAAATTATTTTTTCTTCGTTAATAAGGGAATCTATTTTACTGTTGATAGAGTCAACCTCGGACTTCTTTTCGGACATCAGGTTTTCAAATTCTGATAGAGATTTTCCAAAGGAATCTTCTTTAAGTATTAATTCCTCAAGGTGCTTTTCAGCCTCACTAACTTTTACGCAAATCTCATCATATTCACGAGCTATTAATTTGGAGTCGGCTGACAATTTGCTTGTTTCTGAGTATTCTTTCTTCAGCTTATCAAGTTCTGAATTCTTCTGTTCAATTTCATCATTCAGCTGATCCATATTATTAATCAGCTCTTTTTCACTTATTCTTAAGTCTGTCAGTCTCTTATTAAAAGAAGCTATATTAAGTTTAATCTGTTCATAATCAGAAACTCTTGTATGCAGCGCTCGTTCGATTTCTCTAAGCTCATCCACTGCAATTTTTATTGCTTCGGCATCCCTTGTTTTTTCTGATGCTTCCTGTTTAAGCTGTTCTATTCTTTGTTTGTAACCTGCCTCTTCAGACTTCAAATCTGAATAGATTTGCTGCTGTTTTTCAATTTCATTATTAAGCGATTCAATCTCTTCAGCTTTTTGTAAAGCAGTTTTCTCATTTTCTTTCAAGAGATTTAGTTTGGCAGTTATTTCATCAACTTCCGATTGCTTGAGAGAAATATTATTTTCAAGCTCTTCTAGTTTTTGCCGATATTCAGAATATTTTTCACTTACATCCTGGTTTTCTTTTATATCGTGAAGAAGTTCATCCTCAACAATGCGAAGATTTTCAATGCGTTTCCGGGTCTCTTCCTCATCAAATTTTAAGTGTTCAAGATTTTTAGCGATGATTTCTGATTCAGTGCCCTTATGTGAAAGTTCCTGTTCAAGTTCTATCAGACGAATGCTTAAATTATCTTCAACGGATTTAAGTTCTTCATATCTTTTAACAGAACTTATCAGTTTTTCCTGAATGTTTTCCAGTTCATGTACTTTCTGCTTTAGTTCATTTTCAGAGTTTATAAGATTGTTGATATGATTTTGAAGATTTTCCGCTTCGGATTTTTTCTGTTCAATTTCTTTATTTAGCAAATCAAGTGTAACCCGGAATTCTTTCTCCTGCTCTTTTAAACTGGTCTGTTGTTTATCGAGTTTGGAAAGTTCGTCTTCATCCTGAATCAGTTCATCAATTTTATTTTTAACATCTGTTTCTTTGTCGGATAATTCAGATATGTGCTTTTGAATATTTTCAATTTCATTCTTCTTTGTATCGATTTCCTGTTGAAGCCAGTTAAGTTTTTTCCTGGATTTTGCTTCCTCTTCACTTAACTGCGATACTTTTTTAGTAATCTCTTCTAAACTTTTTTGTTTATAATTGATTTTATCAACCAGACTTTTCTGCTCAGCAATCAGTTTGTCAGACTTTTCTTCAACTCTTCTCAACTCATCTATTGCTCTTATTAGTCTCACTTTTTCAATATTATCAGCTTCAGCTTTTTTATCATCAATTAACCTTTCAAGCTGTTCTTCCCTGTAAGATAAATTGTCAATATTAGTCTGAACCTCGTCATAATGCTCTTTAAGATTATCAAGCCTGGATTCCAGTTCTTCAATCTCATTAAGAAGCTTGTTTTTATTTGCAGACGTTTCAGATAATTCACCATCTGAGGGCTGAAAAATCAGGTTTATTTCCTGCTCGGTAACAACCTTTTTTTCACGAATTATTTTTTCAAGAGATTTAATTTGTTCAGAATAAACAAGCAGGTTGTTTTGTTCTTCGTGTTTTAGCTCTCGCAACTGAGAAATTTCGTTATTCAGATTTTCGAGTATATCTTTTTTTTGAAGTTCCTCTTCTCTAAGGTAGTTTATTTCGGAGGAAAGGGTAAGTTTAAGTTCATTCAGTTCAGAAACCTCAGAGCGCATTTTACGCAGCACATCATTAAGATGCTGAATTGATTCTTCTCTTTCTGTAATAATGTGGATCCTGTTTTTAAGATCCTCGTTCTCTATTTCTAATTCACGTAAACGTTTAGAACTGAAAATTCCCATTGTTTTCCTGAAATTTCCTGTTAATAAGTTAAAATGTTGATAATTAGTAATTTATATTAAATAATATAACACGAAGTTAATTATTCGGGCGTTAATATTCAATTTGCCAATGAGTGCTTAAACTAAGAATTTATTTTTGCGATAGCATTTTTATAATTGCCCTGCAAAACTCCGGCAGGTCACCGGGATTTCTGCTGGAGATCATATTCCTATCTATCACAACCGGTTCATTAAACCATTCAGCTCCGGCATTCATAAGGTCATCTTTTATGCCCGGGGTAGATGTGCATTTATAACCCTTCATTATTCCTGCAGAGATTGGAATCCAGCCGGCGTGACAAATATGAGCAACAAGCTTGCCGCTGTTAAAAATCTCACGCGTTATATCAAGAACTTTTTTCTCGCGCCTAAGTTTGTCAGGTGCAAATCCTCCTGGTATTATAAGCGCATCAAATTCATTTGAATGAATTTCATCGAATGATGCATCGGATTTGCAGGGATATCCATGCTTGCCGGAATAGACTTTCATTTTAAATGATCCTGCTATAATTACTTGTGCACCTTCTTCTATCATACGGATTTTGGGATACAATAATTCAAGATCTTCATAAATGTCATCTACAAACATTAAAATCTTTTTTCCTGTCAGTTTTGGTTTCATAGCTTTCCTTCCCTGTATTGTTGTCTGAATCTTATTTTCTGAAGCTGTCTTTCAATAATTAAATCGGCAAGACCGCCGGGTATATCATCTTTGTCCGGACCGCCGAACAGTTCTGAAAGTTTTTTTTCACTTACATCGATTCTGTATAAAGTATTAAGTAAAAGTTCGTAATTGTGATCATACATCTCTTTTAGTTTAACTATAAGATAATTTCTGAATTCATCAAGTCTTTCAAAATCATTATTGGGAATCAATGTCCTGAACCTGTCATCAACAAAATCTTTCTCAACAAATTTTTGGAGAGAATATATTTCGTTTTTATCATCCATAATAACTTTAACCTTATTTATTCAAAGTGGTTTTTATTTGTTTCAGTAATACATAACAGGCATAGGTAAAAAACACAGCTGCAAAAACGTCAATTGTATAATGAACGTGCTGAAGAAGAACAGTAACAGCAACACTAATCGTACAGACAAAAAATATCAGTTTCAATAACTTTTTGTCCTCGAGAAGAAAGAATATAAATAAGGTTGCAGTATGTCCGGAAAAGAACAGGTCTTTTGTTAATGTTTGTCCGGTCCCGAAAAACTCCACAAACGGATCGTTTAGTATTCTTAAGGTTGCAGGAGGCTCAAGCGGCAGAAGATACATTGCGGCAATTCTCACACAGACCATTAAAGTGTAAAGTTGAATTGCGAATAGAAGTCTTTCCGGTTTAAGTGAAAATGAAACAACCGCAGTTAAGAGAGAGATGTATATTAATGCAAAAGTAAGCCAGGTTAAATCAACAGGATCAAAAAGTATTAAAACAGGATCGGTAAAAAACACACCTGGTCTTTCTTCAACGAAATTCAGAAAGTTTGTAAAAGAAAAAAGAATGAGTGCCAGCAGAACAACTGTAATCGCCAGTTCAATCCTGTTTCGCTTAACCGATATAAAATCTTTCCAGTTCATAATCCCCTGGAATGGTGAATTGATAGAGAACTAACTAAATACTAAAATTTAATATGACTAAGAAAATGCGGAAGCATCTTCCGCCAAGTCGGCCAGTCGTGAGTCATATCGTGACCCCACAAATCCAGCCAGTGTTTAATACCTCTTGCATTAAGACTGGCTGATAATCTTCGTGAAGCATTCGGATCTTCATAAGCACCTTGTCCCGATGCAATTATAATGCTTCTTCTTCTCATATGATTAAACATATATTCATCATCCCAATGCGGCAGATAGTCAACAGGAGAATTGAAATAAACATTATCGTCGTAATAACCTTTTGAGTAGCTTTTGAGATCGTAGCTTCCGCTCATTGCAATAGTACCGGAAAAGATATCAGGTCTTCTGAAAAAATTATTGGCAGCGTGAAGCGCGCCGAGCGATGCACCAGTTGTAATTATTGGTACCAATCCCTTACTATGATTGTGAATAAAAGGGACAACTTCCTCAACCACATACCGGTTATACTGCTGATGACGGATAGCTTTATGAGCGGGATGCATATTGTTGTTCAGCCAGCTTTCATTATTTATGCTGTTGATCGAGAATGCTTTTAGCTTTCCTTCACCTAAAAACCAGGATATGGTATCAATAAGTTGAAAACGTTCATATTCAAGAAAGTCTGCTGCTGCAGTGGGAAACATTAACAGTGCATAGCCATAATGACCGTAAACAACAATTTCCATTTCTTTGTTGAGATTAGGACTGTACCAGCGGTGAATCTCTCTGCTCAATATATTCTCCGTTATGTGTTTTTAATTATAAAAAAATGTAGAGTGAAGCTAAAGAAATGAGCTAAATTTTTAAAATAATTTTTGGTTTGAAATCTTAATTATCACTTTACTTTCAGGGTTTCTCGCCGTATTCGATACCATTGATTCTTGCATATTTACAAGTATAAGCCCCAACCCGATGGAATTCGAACTGATAAAGTCCAATTCCCTTAACAATTTTGTATCTTGGATAATAATTAATAATTAATAATTAAACTGCGGGTCAATCTCATCTCACCCAAAATATTTTCATCTTCAATTCCGTAACAATATGAATAGAAAGTGCGGTATGGGTCATTAAGCATATTGCTTCTAAACTTTTGACCTGCCTTAGCTGGCAAACTGTCAATAATCATTTCCATCTCATAATAAGGAAAATATCTGTAAACTAATGCACTGTTACTATCTATCCTTTCTAACCCTATTTCAATATAGCTACCGCCGGGAAGACTCTTAAATACAGATACGAAATAATGCGGATTATTAACAGTCGTATCAGAAACTATTTCTATTGAATATACCGGTGTGGAACCCTGGTAATATTCCCAATAATTCCCGATGTCAAGAGGATAATAATCAAGATACTCAGAAAAGTTTATCAGTCGGATTTCCGCTTCGGAAGTTAAATCAGCTTGAACAGTTATGAATATTGAGTCGTAATCAAACCCGGGTTTGTGAGCGTAAATCATATAATCTCCCGGAGTTATATTATCCATGGAAAAGTAGCCAATTGAATCTGAATGAGTTTCTTTTGTTTTAGGATATGTGGTTATCTTAACCTCTGAAAGAGGGAGGTCGGTGCCTGCTTCAACTATAAACCCTTGAATTTTTCCGATCGAAACAGAAACGATGGGGTTTTATTCTTTATCATTTTTACAAGCTGTTATAATCAAAATGATAATAATTACTGTGATATAATTATATGATGCCATTTTAATATCCTCCAGGCTGATGGAATTACTTACCTAACCTAGTATATCGTAAAGAACAATTAAAATCTAACCATTAGAAGAGTGTTTATCAATTAACGAATGGCAATTATAAACAGCAGTATTTCACAACTCCTTCACCAGCCCGGCATACTTCCTTTCAATTTTAAAATTAAAGCGGTAGAAATATTCCGGACGGAAAAAGCCGGTTGTTACAAATTTCACTTTTTCACCTTTTAGTCTGCTGAACAGTTCATTCATCAAGCCCTCGCTTATACCTTTTCTGCGGTAACGGTTTGCAACGACTATCTTTTCCATATGCACGGTTTCCTCGTCAGTGCGATAGTAAAATAATCCGCCGATGATAAAGCCCCTGTCGGATACAGCAACAAGGTACTGATGCTCCGGTCTGAAGTTCACATGAAGATTTGTTTCAATGAATAACTGATGGAGACGCGATATTTCTTTCGGATTTATTGGATGACGAATAAGATATGAGTTGCCGTCATTATCCTGAAGCTGCACAACAAGATTAGGCTGACCGGCTGCTTCACCTTTTATCTTTAACAGTGCCGCAGTATCACTTGGTTTAAGATGAGGATATCCAAGCCTGGTGATGAAGTACTCCTCTTTTTCTGTCAGTTCAAATTCAAAATGTAAAGTGGAAATAAGTTTGAGCGCCTCATCCCTTGTAATGGTACGGTTGCGTTGTTTTTTAACTATATCCCGCAATACAACTTTAAATCTTTCCTGTGAGTCAAAGAAAACAGTTTCAAGGAAAAACCTTGTTCGCGTTGCCGGATATTCAATCTCAAGATCAAAAAGTCTGTAGGTTTCATACAGTTCATAAAGCATCTGAGCCTGTGCCGAATGCGACGCATCATTGTTTAAGACAAACCACCGGTGGAATCTCTTAACTGCGAAGTACAATTGTTTGGGAAGAAAACCATGAACTTTTATTGTGTCGAGAAAGGTATCAATCCTGGAAAGAAAATGCTCTTTTAATTCAACATCAGACTTTAACAGTTCTCTTTTCAGTTTATTAATTAAAGAAACGCCATTTTCGTATCCCTCAACTTCAATCATTGCTGAAAATATTGAGTTGGATATAGACGCTTTTTTTATGAAAGGATATTTTTCCTCCATTAGCTGAACGAATCTTGAATAGAAGTTCATAAAGAATGAAAGGAGCGATTCAGTTTTCTGCCTGTTAGCAAAAGATGTTAAGATACAGCCGGTCTGATAGTCATGAGACGATACTTTAATATTTTCAGGTGAAGGATCTACAAGCTCAAGTTTGTATTCTGCAAACTTCCAGAATCTCAAATAAGCAGAAGCGGCATTCCATCCGAAGAATTTCCATAAGCTTGTTATTTTATCGAGCGAAGCCTCATCATTTTTTCTGGATTCACGCTGAATGAATCTTGCAACGGAATCACCGGCATTAAACTCTTCCGTCCACAAATTAAATTCCTCCCACAGACCGCCGAAACGGGATGCAAGCCGTTCACCTTTTATTTCTGTGCCCGCAATAATTATCCATTTAATTTCTTCATCAACTTTTTGGGAAGGTATATTTTTATAAACATGCAGGGTGATATCGTATGAACCCTGGAACCGGGTCTGCACTGCAACACGATAAACTGTTCTGTCTTCAAGTGTATAAAGCCTGCTTATCCACACACCGCCCGGCAGAAGATTATTTAAAGTTACAAGCACGCCGCCGGAAAATAGAAATACAGCTTCACGTATAACAGGTTTTTGAATAAGTGATCTTTTAAGATGCGCCACTTCTGTTTCAGGAATATCCTGTTCAAAAACAAGCACGTCTTCCCAACGATATTCTTCACCTGTTTCAGGATCAATTGCAACTTTCAGATTCATTCCAAGCCAGTTTCTAAGTCCCGCCCGTAATTCCATCCTTGCTTTATTCGCAAGGGTACGGATTTCCTTTTTACTGTAATACAATTCATATCGCAGAAACAATCTTCTAATCTGTTTATAACTCAACGGATGATTCACTCCGAAACTGATCAGCAGACGCACAAGTGAAGGAACAGGAGTTTTACCGAGAGCAGTTTTCGGTTTCAGTTCCTGCATATAGTGATGAAGCACCTGCTCAATTTCAAATAGATTTTCGTCCCCGCGGCTGATATTATCAACATAAGAAACCAATTCATCATCAAGAAGATCATAATTTATATCGAGATATGAAGTGAGCAGTTTCTTAAAATTCTCTTTTCTTAATTTCTGAGCGCCTGCACGGAATAGCTTTCTTCTTATTTCAAGATCAGAATTAAGCTGGGGACGTAATACTAAGTGACTTGCAAGCCGAAAGACAGAATTTGTTTCATCATTTAACACTGAATTGAAGTATGAAGCTGCCGATTCACAATCGGCTTTGTTGTCGGACTGGAGCAGAATACCGGCATAATGCAGTCCGAGTAAAGAATATTCTTTACCTGCGAAAATTTTAGAAAAACTTTTTCTTAACTCATCTGTTACCTTTATATCTGAAGTGTTATCAACAAAAAATATTTCCTTCTCGGCTTCTTTCTTTCTGTACCATTGGAAAATCCCTTCACCTGTGAAGTCGGTAAGTTCAACGTTTCCCAGCCAGTAAAAAGGATTAGTCAGAATGCTCTGGAGATCAACCTGTTTTGAATTTATTTCATAATGGTAGCTGCCGATTTGAAATATCCTTTTTTCTTCATCAACACATTTTATAATTAGTGAAGATTTCAGCTTTGGAATAGATAACAAATCACCCTTCATTTTTATATCGCGACTGAGTGCACCTTTTTCTCTCAGGAACCAGTTCGGAATTTTGATTTCATATTTACCCAGCGGAATACCTATATGATCCTTCTGATACATTGAGTGTATGGTTGAATCAAAATTCTTTTCAATGTTTCTGCGCTTGTAAGTTCCTTTGGGAGTAAGCTCATTGAAATCTTCACTGAAAGATCTGTCAATCAGTCTGAAATCAACAATCCTTTCGAAGGGTGCGAGGAAGTTATTTACAGTTACTATAATGGTTGAAAAATACTCCTGCTTCTGCCCCTCATCCATTTTCTTAAGAGGTGAGCCGGGGGTTTCCTCGTCGGGAAAAATAAGCACTGTGTTAAACGGAAGATGATCACCAACAAGAAACACCTGCTTCACAAATTCAAAATCACGGAACAGGTTTTCAATCTTCTGCGGAGCAATGGTTTCGCCCTTAACATTTTTATATATCTCCTTTTTGCGGTCAATGATTTCAATAAATCCCTCCGCATCCATCCTCATTACATCGCCGGTAGGAAGCCAGCCGTCACGGGTGAAAGTATCCGCATAATCCTGATCGTAATAACCTAGCATTACATAAGGTCCGCGGATTAATATTTCTCCGTCATCACCGAGTTTTATTTCAATGCCGGGCAGAGCTTTGCCTAAAGAATTTTCCCTGTACTGGAACGGGGGAGTCATTGTTATTCCGCCCGTAGCTTCTGTCATTCCGAATCCGCTCATAAGTTCAATGCCGTACCGCTGGAAAAATCTGAATATGTCCGGTGGAAGATATCCTGCTGCAGATAATCCCCATTTAAGCTCTCCTCCGGTTGCTTTCTTAACTTCATCAAGAATCTTTTCTTCATCCTCAACTTCAATATCAACTCTTGCGGTAATGTAATCGTAAAGCTGTATCCATTTTTTAGGAATGGAAATAAATATTGACGGCTTTACAGACTGCATATTGGATATCATTGTTTCAACGGCGGGATTTTCCATAAAGCAATATTCCGCTCCCCAGAAAATTGCGCCTGTCATTTCAAGATATCTTCCGAATGTATGATAGAGCGGAAGGAAGGCAAGGTAACGGTCATCATCACCAATTCCGGGAATTGCCATTGCACGGCAGAAGCGTTTGTACACTATGTTCATATGAGAAAACATAATGCCTTTTGGTTCGCCTGTTGTGCCGGACGTGTACATAAGTGTTGCAAGCGAGCCGGGTTCGATTGGAGAAGATGCGTTTTCATCGCTGACTGCCTTAAGTGATTTGAACTCATCAAAGCTTATTATCCAGTCGTCCGCCGCGTTTCCGTTTACCATCACAACGGTTTTTAAATGCTCAAGATCTTTTTTAACTGAGCGTATTTTAGAAAGCTGTTTTTCATCATCTGCAAATATCACCGCTGACTTTGCCTGGTTGAGTATGTATGAAATATGTTCAGGTACGGAGTTGGCGGGAATCATTACATTAACAGTGCCCGATGTTAAACAGGCAAGATCGAGCATTACCATATCAATACTGTTCTCAAGCAGGAATGCAACAAACCTGTTTTCTTCCGGAATGTTTTTCAGCAGTTGTTTTATTGATGACCGGTATGACGATACAATTTCACTTGTCTTTTCCCAGTTATAATCAATGGCGGACTTTCCTTTTATAATGCGGAAAAGTTTTTTCTTCCGGTACTGATCCACTCTATGGTTAAACAGAACATCAAACGTATAAGAACTGCTGAGGATAAGAGAATGAACAAGATATTCCCACCTGTTCTCACCATAAACTTTCTGCACAAATGCCGATACTCTAAAAAGGTTTAGATAATTGTGAATTACAGAAACAGCACTTCTGTTTTCTTTGAGATTCAGACTGTTAAGATATTCACCAAAAGTGAAAAATAATTCTTTATCAACTGCGGACATAAACTCATCGGCTATTTCAGAACTGAAAAGAGATGAGAAAATATCCTCCCACTGTTTCAATTCTGTTTGGGAGTTGAGATGATCATCTTTAATTGCACGGTTAAGCTCTATCTGAAGATTGTTTATCAGATCGCCGACTTCATCTTTTTCGAGTGAAGCTTTTCCGGCAAATACCTTATCACGTATTTCTGTTAATGATGAGTTCATTTTATTCTTTTATTTAAATTGTAGAAAATAGTCTGGTATGAAAATAAATATTTATGGGGATAGAAACTGTTATCAATTAAAATAAAAAACCCGGACAAGCCGGGTTTTGAAAAACATATAATTATAAAATAACTTTTATTTAATTCCTGCAATATCTTCAAGCATTGCAGTTGTAAGAGATTTTGGTCTTTCAATCGGGTAACCGAGTGCACGGTCCCAAATAATGTTTGATACAACACCAAGCGCTCTTCCTACACCGAATAATACTGTATAGAAGTCATACTCCGTTAATCCGTAATACCATTGTATAACGCCAGACTGTGCATCAACATTTGGCCAGGGGTTTTTTGCTTTGCCCTGTTCCTGCAGAATAGGGGGAGTAACTTTATAAAGCACGTCGACATATTTGAATAACAGATCATCGGGCAGATGTTTTAAGCAGAATTCCCTCTGAGCCATATAACGGGGATCTGTTTTTCTTAAAACTGCGTGTCCGAAACCGGGTATAACCTGACCTGAGTTCAAAGTATCCCAAACAAATTTTTTCATTTCGTCTTCGGTTGGAACTTTACCCTGCATCTGACCCATAACACCCTGCAGCCATCTTAGTACTTCCTGGTTTGCAAGTCCGTGTAATGGTCCGGCAAGTCCGTTTATCATAGCAGAGATAGAGTAGTAAACATCGGAGAGAGCACTTGCAACAAGGTGACCGGTATGAGCACTAACGTTACCGCTTTCGTGATCGCTGTGAAGAATGAAATACATTCTTGCAACATCATCATAAGGTTTTTTGATTCCCATCATATGAGCAAAGTTGCCGCCCATATCAAGTTTAGGATCAGCAGGAATTATATCGCCGTTTTTATATTTCAATCTATAAATGAATGAAGCCAATCTTGGAAGGCGTGCCAGTAAAGTTAAACCATCTTCATAAGTTGCTTCCCACATATTATCTTTGTTCAGATTGCCGGCTTCGTATTCTTTAACGAATACAGATTCTCTCTGCATTGCAACTATACCTGCAGAAAGCATTGCCATTGGATGTGAATCGGCCGGAAGCGCTTTCAGCATATTGAACACGTACTCCGGAACATCTTTTCTTTTATTGAATTCATCGGCTACTTCCTCTACATCCTTTTGGGTTGGTATTTCACCGGTAAGTAATAAATAGAAAAATCCTTCAACGTAGGGCATTTCGCTACCGGGCACTTTAGGTAGTTTTTCCATAGTTTCGGGAATTGTAAATCCGCGGAATCTTATTCCTTCCATCGGATCGAGATATGAAATATCAGTAACAAGACTTTTCACACCTCTTGCTCCGCCAATAACCTGTCCTATGTTAACTTCACCAACTTTTACATCACCGAATTCTTTAACAAGGCGGGTGGTACGCGGGCGCCACTCATCAATTTTTTCTTTGAGCTTGATTTTTAATGAATTGGACATGTTTCTCCTCCTGTGATAAGGTTAAACTTGAAGTTGTTTCTCCCCTGATGAGTTTGTATGAAGATTATAAAATGTCAATTATGCCAAAGGTATTTCTTTGGATGAAAGTATATAGTGACTAAGAAATCTAAAAGACCTCTCCCTTTTGGTTGATGTGACAATATAAATTTCACACAGTCTCTGATCAGAGAAACAACAATTAATGTATTTTAATATACTAATAATAATAAATTATGTACATAGCCAATTATTAAAAATATCAAGTTTAAATAGGCGAAATTCTTTAATATTTGCTTTTTGGAGGTTATTAGAAAACAATTTCTTTACCCGGCTTTGCAGCATGAACTCTTTTCACTGGAAATAATTTCAGGATTTCTGCTCCCATCCAGTCGATTGCTTCACTTTCACCATGTACAAGAATAACTTTTTCGGGCTTCAATTTTTTTACAATAGAGATGAGATCTTCTCTTTTTGCGTGAGCAGAAAAGCGGAAATTTCTTATTTCACATTTAACTTCGTTTGCTTCAGAAAATCCCGTCATTCGTATCTTATCGCCACGCTTTGCATTTGTAATAATATAACCCGGTGTTTCGGGATCCATATATCCAACAGTAAAGATGGCGGTATTTTTTCTGTTCAGCCAGGTTCTTGCAAGATTAAAGGATGCGGTGCCGGGTATCATCATACCGCTTGATGCTAGAACAATACAAGGCTGTTTGAAAAACTCGTTCGTGTCTTCTACTTCATTTATATCTTTTACAGGAATGTTTGATAGTTCAAATTCAGGATCAATCATATTAACCACATAACGATTATAATCATAAATACGGCTTATCTTTCTGCCAATTCCGCCCGTGTAAATATCAACAGGAGCAATTCTGCCTTTCTGTATCTGCTGCCATATAGTGGCAAGCATTTCCTGTATTTTACCAAGTGCAAAAACCGGGATTAAAACAGAGCCGCCATTTGTAAATATCGTATTCATCTCTTTTGCTAATCTTAACGATTCATCTTCCCAACTGTTAAGTAAGTTGGAATCAGTTGCACCGTAAGTTGTTTCAAGAATAAGAGTATCAACTTTTGTCTTCGGAATATTTCCGCCGGAAATTAATGTTTGATTTGTAAGGTTTATATCTCCGGTATAAAAAATTTTCTTTTCCTGATTTTCCAGAAGTATAGATGCGGAACCCAGAATATGTCCCGCATCATAAAATGTGCATTGAACTTTTGACTGATCGTTATGAAGATAACCTGTCAAATCAAATTTTTCATTGTAAGCTTTATAGTCAATCGTTTTTATCAGAAGATCAACTTCATCGTGCGAATACACTTCAAAATTTTCGTCTTCACCAATTTCCTTTTTTAAAATAGAAACTGAGTTGTGCAAGGTAAGTTCTGAAATTGCGCGTGTCTGCGGTGTGGTTGTTATATGAATGTAAGGATGTCGTTTAACAAGAAAAGGAAGCGAACTTAGATGATCCTGATGAGCGTGAGAGATCAATACGTGATCAACAGTAAAGTTTTCAATAAGATTGTAATCCGGCAGAGATTCAAATCCGGTTTTACGGGGATGCATTCCGCAATCAAGTATGATTCCGTTTCCGTTAATGTTTAAGTAATAGCAGTTTGCTCCTATTTCATCAGCACCGCCGAGAGGGAGGAAGGAGATCACCGGTCTATCCTGTATGAAGATTGGAATAGTGGAATGTTGGAGTATTGTAATAATTAATCATCATTGTTCCATTAATCCAATATTCCATAGAAAGCCATATATTACAATAAACCTTCTGCGTAGTTTCAATCTGTTGTTCCTATATCAATAAGAGTTATTCCTGTTTATCTCTCTCTTCCTGTTCTCTTCGCATCTGTGCTTCAATATCACTAAGATCAACAGTGTTTAAAGAAATATCCTCCGGCACACGGAACCTGTCTTCAGGGACGCGAACATCTTCTTCAATCTTTCTTGCTGTAACAGTAATGCTTACCGGACCCGAGCGTTGTTCGGATTTGAGTAAAACCCATTTCCAGTACCAGGCTCGCATTCCGATATTTCTGAATTCATAAACATCACATTCTTTACCAAGAAATTCTTCGTTACCAAGTTTAACTCCGCCGAGTCTAATTATGGCCTGTTCACCCAATTCATTAAAATACTGCTGACCTTCAAGCTCGATCTTTAATTCTTTAAGCTGGCTTTGTGATTTTGTACCGGTTTTAGTATCAAGATTAATTGTGTATTGCCAATCACCGTCGGTTATATTTAACAGGTTAGCAGTTTTTGAAAATTGTCCTACGGTAATAGTTGTATTGGAATACTCCGCTTGTCTTGAGCCCCAATTATCAAAAAAGAGCCTGCGCGAACCTTCTTGTGAACCTGAAACATCGTATTCGATAATGGCAGATTTGATACCATATTTGCGTTCTTTAATCAAGGGAGATTTCGAACCATCAATGTCTGATCCATCTTTGCCGGAATCACCGCAGGAGAAAAAAGTCAATACTGCCGCAAGATATGTTAAGGTTAGTAATTTTTTCATAACTAATATTTTTTATGATTTTTTATTCTTTTTCCTGATTAAAATTACTGAATGCTTTTCGATACTTCAAGCATTTTATTTTATTGCCCAGATAATATCTGAAAATGTTACTTTTCCTTTTTCGAATTCAAATTTCATAAGATAATCAGGATTAAAGCCGAGCATATATTTTTCAATTCTTTCTTTAAGCCAGCCAATTTCAGCTTTTAATTTCCAATCTTCCCTATTATTTGAATACAGAACAACGAACAATCTGTTCTTTAAATGTTTACGTTTTTGCTGTGATTGATTTCTATAAAGCCATTTTATCATTTCATCAGTATGTTTAATTGCATCTTCAATTTTGTGCGGAAAGTTCTTCGGATAGACTGATGTTTTGTGATCAAATGTTACATCATTAATTGTAAAATCTATCAGCTTGTCTTTTTCATCCAACGCAGGTTTAACTCCCGGCATTGAACAGAAAATCTGTTCAATGCATTGAGCCGACCAGAAGTTATACCATCTGTTTAATGCATAGTTAAAATAATCTTTATAGTTATCCTGCATTTTAAACCGGGTCTCTATTTCCTTTAATACCTCATCAAAGGAATTTATTCGGTAAATAAAGTTTGTGACATTGTCGAAGAGATCATTCTGCTTACGTCCCCAGATGTAAGGATAGATTAATCTTTTCTTTAACTCTGTTTCTATTTTGATTAAACTATGTTTCATAAGGCAGCCTCAACCTTCAGGTTGAAAGAAGATGCCGTGTGTTTCTGTTTTTTGATATTGTTAAGTATCATTATTCATTCGGGATATTTCGCAAGCTGAAGAGTCTGTTGCTTAACTCTGAAAGTGCCCTTTCGAAGGAGTCTTCTGCCATAGGCATCCCTTCGGGAGACTGAGAAATCCTTCAATAGATCACGAAAAAGATTTCTCCCGTTGGCCGAAATGACAATTATGTGACTTCTGCAACAAACACTGAAGCTTGCGGCTACCTTGAAATTATTTTTTATTTCTTCTGAAAGAGAAAAATGTACTCATGCTTAAAAATGTAAAAACCTCCTGCAAGTGCACGGTATCGCCACAATTCCTTCTGATTCATTTTTCCTTTTGTCTCTTCAAAGTTTTTTACAATTGTTGATTTAAGTTTATAACCTTTTTTGATGAGATCCTTCATCAGATAAAATCCAAGCGGTATCCATTCACCGGAGGAATATTTGTCACCTATAACCACAGCAAAGTATCTGCCTTTATTTAGTACAGAAAGGGCATTATCCGAAACTTTACCAAACATTGATAAAAACTTATCTACTGTTTCCGCATTAGATAGATCGTTTTGTTCGTCACTGAATTTTATTATATCCCAGTAAGGCGGATGCATAATTACAAACTGAACAGATTTAATTTTTAGTTTGTTTAATTTTTTCTTAAGATCAATTGATGTACTGTCAGCGTTAATAATTTCAGTTTTAACTTTATACGGGTTTCCTTCCTTTTTAATATTACTCTTCGCGAGAACTGCTACACCAGGTTGAAGTTCAACACCTATTCCGTTTCTTCCAAGTCTTTTACATTCAATTAATGTTGTACCGCTGCCGAGAAAAGGATCAAGAACCCATTCATTCTTTTTGGTGTACCTGCGTAAAAACTGATTTGGAATCTGCGGAATAAAATTTCCCCAGTAACCTGCATTGTGGGCACCGGATTTATCGCGTTTATCAAGTATCCATAGACTATCTGTGATTATGTCATCATATTCTTTCCAGCGGTTAAGGTTAAGATCATTCACTTTGCCGGGTTTTATTTCTGACAGACTTTTGATGAGACGGCTTATATAATATTTTGTTCTTTCGAGAGTGCGGGTTTTAAGGATCTGTTCAAACTCTCCAATAAGAAATGAAAGATTTACTTTTTCATTATCTCCGTTAATCATCAAAGATATTTCATTCTTTTTTGATGAAAAAACTTCAGCCTTTAAGGGAGAAATTCCTTTTCTAATCTGGTTAATATCTTCAAATTGTAAAATATCGTTTAGTGTTTGAATCAGA
This sequence comes from Ignavibacterium sp., assembly GCA_018335755.1. Lineage (GTDB taxonomy): Bacteria > Bacteroidota > Ignavibacteria > Ignavibacteriales > Ignavibacteriaceae > JAGXRK01. Next base: position 118,031 of record JAGXRK010000001.1, read on the forward strand.
TCTTTCATAAGTCAGTTTATTTCATCTTTAAATTTCTTTTCGATCATAGAGGCAATCTTTTCACCAATGCTTAACGATGCAGTCGCTGCCGGTGATGGGGCATTTAATACATGTATCATTCGTTTTGCTTCAACAATTCTGAAATCATCAACAAGTTTTCCGTCAGGTTCAAGTGCCTGCGCTCTCACTCCGGCTCCTTCGGGATATACATCATCATACTGAACATCAGGAATTAATTTCTGCAATGATTTTACAAACAGTTTTTTACTGAACGATCTTCGGAATTCACCAATACCCATTTTATAATGCTTCATTGCCATTTTCCAGAAGCCGGGATAGAATTTCATTTCAACCATATCACGAAATGAAAAATCAGTTTTCTTATATCCCTCACGCCTAAATGCAAGTACCGCGTTAGGACCAGCTTCAACGCCGCCTTTTATCATTCTTGTAAAATGAACTCCGAGAAACGGATACTGCGGATCGGGGACGGGATAAATTAAATTCCTAACTAAATATTCTTTTTCTTTTTTCAACTTATAGTATTCACCTCGGAAGGGAATAATTTTAAGTTTAGGATTAACTCCGCACAACTTGGCAACCCTGTCGGACTGAAGACCTGCGCAGTTTACCAGCATTTTTGTTTTAAACTCATCATTATTAGTTAAAATAACAATTTTAGAATTGAATGTCTTAACAAAACTTACTTTTGAATTCGTCCTGATTATTCCACCTTTATTTATGATCAACTCTGCATATTTGTTTACTACATCTCTATAATCAACAATGCCAGTTTGCGGAATGAACAAACCAGCCATTCCATTTACTTGAGGTTCATAATCCTTTAATTCGTGCTCACTTAATCTTTTTATCCCTATTAGTCCATTTGCTTTTCCTCTTTCTTCAAGAAGATTAAGGGCTGGAATTTCTGACTCAGAAGTAGCAACCACAATTTTTCCGCACTGGTCATACTTTATGTTATGCTGCTCGCAGAATTGATACATCATTTCCCGGCCGGAAGCACAGTTCAAAGCTTTTAGTGAACCGGGTTTATAATAAAGACCGGAATGGATAACACCGCTGTTATTTCCCGTTTGATGGGCGGCAAGTTCATTTTCCGCTTCAAGAATAAGAATTGAATATTCCTTCTGTTCCAAAAGCTTTAGTGCAGTTGCTGTTCCAATAATTCCACCACCAATTATTGCTATATCAAATAAATGGTTCACTCAATTTCTCTAAAAAATGTATATTAAGAAATCATTAAGGGCTTGACTTTTACATTTATGTGTTATAACATATAAATGTAATTTTTAATTATTAAATAAATTCAGGAATTTGTCTCATTTACACCTGTGAATATAACTAATAGAGTTAAAGTGTTAAACAGGCATAATCTTGATTTTAAAATATTTTTATGGTGAACTAAATGAATAAGAACCAAAAGATCATTTTAATTGTTGGGCTGTTATTGATTGCAGTAATTTTAATTTACTGGCAGACCCAGGGCGGAGATATACTCACAAAAACCCAGGTACAGGTTGAAAAAGTTGATGAACTTTTTAATACCACCTATATGGAGTGGGAAGATAAGTTTGTACTCGGACTTGATTATGCCGGAACAGCATCAGCAGTAATAGCAGTATTATCAGGAATTTTAATTTTTTTATTCAGAAACAAAAAACAGGAGAAACAATGAAAAAAACACTTTCGTTAATCGCAGTACTGATCTTTTTCAGTACATCTTTATTTGCCCAGGGCTTTAAGGTTAAGGCTTCGGGTGATCAAACTTTTAACTTCGCGGACCGTGGAGGTAGAAACCAGGCAACATTCTTCAGCACTACTCCGCTTGAAGATATTAACGGTTTAACCAATGATGTAAAAGGTACGGTTACTTTTAATGTTAGCGACTTAAAAACACTGAAAGGAAAAATTTCAGTATCAGTAGCTTCAATTAAAACAGGAATTGATTTAAGAGACGAACATTTAAGAAGTGAAGACTGGCTTAACGCATCAGCAAATCCTGAAATTACGTTCACTATTAAAAATGTCAGTAATTTAAAGGTTCTGGAAGACAACAAACTTGAAGCTAAAGTAACTGGCGATATTACAATTAATGGAGTAACAAAAGAAGTAACATCTGATGCAACTTTAACTTTCTTAGATGAAAGCGAAATGACCAAATCAAGAGCGCCCGGCGATCTGCTCGGTGTTCAGGCAAAGTTTAAAGTAAGACTTTCAGAGTTTGGTGTTAAAAATAAAATCATTGGACAAAAAGTTGCTGAAATTGTTGAAGTCGGCGTAAATATGGTCGGATCAAACGCTAATTAAATTATTCCTGTTGTTATTAAATATAACCCGGTTCTGAATAAGGATCGGGTTTTTTAAAATTTAAGATTGACAAGCCTTTACATTTCCAATCATCAAATCAGCCATTCAATCAATCCCCTTAAATTTTTTATCTTTGCATATCAAAATTATCGGGAAATTTAATGTCTAAAGTAATTACAATTTTCGGTAGCTCATTTCCCAAAGAAGGGGATGAGCAATACACTTTTGCATATAACCTTGGGGCAGCATTGGCAAAAAAAGGTTTTGAAATATGTTCGGGCGGATTTTATGGAGTCATGGAAGCTGTTTCAAGAGGTGCAATTGAAAACGGGGTAGAGGTTTATGGAGTTACTGTAGATCTCTGGGGATCTGAACCCAATAGTTTTATTACCAGGGAGATCAGGTGTAAAAATGTTTTTGAACGTATTGAAAAATTAATGCAGCTCGGAGATGGTTTTGTTATTCTGCAGGGGGGAACGGGAACTTTTCTTGAACTGGCTTCGGTATGGGAATATTTAAATAAAAAATTAATGGATAACAAACCGATTGTCTGTCATTCTTCTATGTGGAAAACGATAGTGGAGGTTATGGATAAACAAATGGTTTATGAAAACCGTCAATCCGGTTTGGTAAAATGTTTTGATACTGTTGATGAGATAATTGGTTTCCTTACAAAAATCCATTAACCAGTTAAGTTTCAACAAAAAACGAGCACAAAAGATTAAACTTAACCCTGTACGGGTTAATGATATTCCATCGTACTGCCGCCGATAAACTCCCTTAATACTGAATCACCCGGAATTGCCGATTCATCTGTAACAGATGTAACAGTTTTTAATAAGTTATAAACTCTTGTTGATCTTTCATACGCATCTGCTTTAAGAGGATTATCTTTAAACATCGTTGTCCATTCTTCAAAAAGTTTTAGCATCCTATTTGCATAAATGGGAACTTCATAAGGCATACCGCTGCTTATAACAAAATCTGCTGTATTAGAATATGGAATGATGTTCCTTAGCTCGCTTGAACGTACGTAATGCCAGTGCTCTAAAGTCTGCTGAGGTTTATAAGCTCTGTAAACAGAATCACGAAGCATTCTTCTTATTAATCTTAAATCTGTCCAGCGTATATATTTTCCATCAACACCTTTCATTTGAAGAAGAGGTTCAAGGTATAACTTAAATTTTACATCAACAGAAATGTCTTTGCTGAAATCAGGATAAAGTCCGTGCAAGCTGTCAATCAACAGCAGTTCATCTTTTTCCAGTTTCATGGGTGTAACATCGAGCTTTCTTGTACCGGTTTTGAAATCGTAATATGGAATTAATACCTCTTCACCTTTGCTTAGTCTGACAAGATGTTCATTGATAAGTTCAAGATCGAGAGCCTGTGGTGTTTCAAAATCATAATCTCCGAATTCGTCTTTTGGATGAAGATCGAGATCGAAGAAGTAATGATCAACAATAAGCGCTTTAAACTTAAATCCTTTCTTCACAAGCTTTTGTTCAAGCTTCAAAGTTGTGGTGGTTTTACCTGATGATGAAGGTCCGCTTATCATTACCATTCTCAGTGAATCCAGTCTTTCAATAATTAAATTAGCTGCAAGTTCAACATCATCTTCATAAAGACATTCTGATTCGTGAACAATATGAGCAAATTCACCTTTTGCAATTCTTTCATTAAGATGATTTACGGTGTGCAGATTATGCGAAACAGCCCAATCGAGATTACGCCAGATCTTCTGCCAGGGAACATTTTCGTTTAATTTTGATGCATATCTTCCCTCGGCTTCTCTTCTTCTTGCGGCTTCTTCACGGTAAAGAATAAATTCTTTTGCAACTTTTGCATGTCCGTTTTCAATTAATACCTTTTCAACAATATCCTGAATATCCTCTATCTGAAGTGTGGTTTCCCCGGGAAATTTTATATTCATCATTTCTACAACTTTCTCAGATAATTTCTGAGCAGTTTCCTTATCCCTGCCGCCCACAGATACAGCGGCACGGTAAATAGCATTTGCAATTCTCTCCTGGTTGAACGGAACGATTGCTCCGGTTCTTTTAATTACCTGTTTTATATGAGTGTGCATTTTATCTCCATTTGAAACAATGAAATTCAACTTAGCAAAATTATGAAATAATATTCTTTAATACTCATCTTTGTAAAACAAGAATAAAGGTGGACAACAATGTAACTATTGTTTATTTTTCTGCAAGTTAAATTATCCCCGATTTGAATTAAGTGAGGATGCTATGAAAAAAATATTTTTACTGCTTGTTCTTTTTTCTGCCCAGTTGTTTGCACAATACACTACTCCAAATACAGGTGTTAACTGGTCTCTTGATGATCTGGTTACTAATTCAGGCGGAGTTGTGACAGGAAGCTTCCCGAATTATACAATCAACCAAAAGGTAATTGTCTCGGTTAATGATCAGGTAAATGTATTGCCCGGCTCAGTTGTCACTTTTACCGCAGCGACATCGGGATTTGAAGTTAACGGTATTTTTCAGGCAATCGGAACTGCTGCCGATTCAATAGTTTTCACGTCATCAGTACCTGATTCAACCGGATACTATGAAGGATTTAGATTTAATGAAAACACATCAGCAAATGTTTCAACGATCAGTTATGCAAAAATCTTTTATGCTGATTATGGTTTCCGTTGTATTAGTGTAAGTCCTGTGCTCTCAAATTCTCATCTCTTTAAATGCGGAAGAGGAGTTCAGCTAAGCGGATCAAATGCAACTATACAGAATAATGTAATTGAACGATCTTACGAATACGCCATCACAATGACACTTGGTTCATCTCCGCTGATAGAGAATAACTATCTAATCAAAAATAATACACGCGGTGTATCTGCTTTAAATCAGATTAGCATTGGATTACAGGGAAACAACTCACCCATAATAAGAAATAACATTATTGAAGGCGGCGAAAGTGTCCCGACTGGCGGAATCAGTCTCTGGGTTAGCGGAGCGTCAGCATCTTCAAATGCAATTATAGAAGGCAATGAAATTTTCAATAACAGTTTCGGAATGACTCTTTTAAGCTCATCAAACGGAGTTATTAATGCTGTTGTTCGTGATAATATAATTTACAACAATAATATAAATCCAAATGCACAGGTATCCGGAAGCGGAATAAATGTTAATGGAAGTCCGTTTAATCAGCCGGTAATTACCCGGAATATCATTTACGGCAACTGGTGGGGAATAACTATTCAGAACGGAACAACTGTGCAGCCGGGACCTCAGCCGAACATTGGAAATATAGAAAACGCTGATACAACTGATGACGGCCAGAATATTATATTCAACAACATTCAGGGAACAAATGTCTATGATATGTACAACAACTGCACCAATGATATTTATGCACAGAATAATGATTGGGGAGTTTATGATTCTACATTAATTGAAAATAATATATTTCATAAGGTTGATAATCCGGCACACGGACTTGTTATATTTACGCCTTTCTCGGGTCCGATTCCGGTTGAACTTGTTTCATTCACAGCAATTGTAACCGGAACTTCTGTTCAGCTGAGTTGGTCAACTGCTTCTGAAACAAACAATGTGGGCTTCGAAATTGAGCGTAGTGTCATTTCGAACGGAGTGAGAAATCTTACTTGGGAGGAGATTGGTTTTGTTGAAGGAAAAGGAACTTCAACAGAAATTCAGAATTACAGTTTTACAGATCAGAATGTGGTTTCAGGAACAAATGCTTACAGATTAAAGCAAATTGATTTTGATGGAAGCTTTACATACTCAAATTTAATAGAAGTTGAATTTATACTGCCGGTTGAATTTGTTTTGGAACAAAACTATCCTAATCCATTCAATCCCTCAACAAAGATTCGTTTTGTCATTCCGAAGGAAGTGAGGAATCTTAAAAATTTCTCATCGCAGGCTTCTCGAAATGACAATATGCTTGTAACGCTAAAAGTGTTTGATGTACTAGGTAATGAAGTTGCAACAATTTTTAATGAATACCAACCAGCAGGAATTTATGAAGTTGAGTTTAATGCCTCCTCCGCCGCAGGCGGATTATCAAGCGGAGTTTATTTCTATAAACTGCGTGCGGGTAATTTTATACAGACTAAAAAACTTTTACTGCTAAAGTAAGAATAATCCAAAAGCCCTCCCCCTGGGGGAGGGTTGGGTGGGGCTGGCTCTACCTATTCCTCAATCTCAAACACCGGTTTAATATCCACAGGAAGTACTGCAAGCTTATTTCTTAATGCTTCAATGGATGGAGAATTAACAGCATACTTCTCCATCAATGCTTTCGCACCATCGTAATCTCCCTTCGCCTGGATCATCAGCACTTTTGTCGCAAGCTCCTCTAATGTCGGAAATATCTTTTCAAAATTTACTTTTACTTTTTGCGCTTTTGAATCATATTCATAAGCACCTTTTTCAAGGAAGTAATTATAAATGATAGCATTGCCTCCGCCATGAGCTGAGGTTATTCCGAATCTCATAGAACGGAAAGCACCGGCAAGAAAAGTTACCCATATTTCTTTTTCGATTTCTTTTGGATAAACGCCTTTCTCTATCATAAACATATTGTTATACATTCCGAGTATATCTGCCTTGCACTCTTCTAAAATTGAGTAGGTTTCTTTTAATTCCTTTTTTACTTCTGTATCTCGTCCGTCAACTTTAATAAAGCCGGGTCCGACTCCGTGCGACATTTCATGCATTAACGTATGATTGAAGAATGCATCAAATGTTACATATTCTAACTCAGTTTCATCAAGAACCATTTCCGAAATAGGTTTCAGCAGCTTGGCGAACTTTGCTTCGTGAATATTTTTAAGCATTACTTTTTTTGAGCCTTTTGCTTGTCTGACTCTTTCATCATTAGGAAGATTGAATGCCAGCGTTTGCACCCCTGCTTTTGTATCCCCGGCGGTAAATACAACATTGGTTACAACCATAGGGGATTCACTTCCACGCTGATAATTTTTATGTTCATCCGGCAGTGGTAGATTCTTCTCAATCTCATCCAGATAGTTTTCAAAAACTTCAAGCTTCTTTGTTTCAACGGGATCTTTTATCGTTACAAAACTTTCAAAGGCGGCTTTATAATTAAATAACCCGTCTTCATAAACTTCATAAGGACCGATCACAACCTCAATCTTATGATCTTTTAAATCCATCCAGTCCATATCACTCTGGAAGTAATCATTGGTTAAGAAAGCATCTGCTCTGGAGTTAAGGTATTTTTTGAGTGAAGGATTATCTGCATAAGAAGCAGCTTCTTTTAACAGCATCGATATTTCAGTCAGTTTATCTTTATAATACTCGTTGTAGGGAACAGCTTTTAAAGCATCGCCAGCTCTTCTTATCACAGTAAATTCATTTGTAAATGATTTTTCATCTGCGGGATTAGCTTTAATCCAGTTTTCAAATTCCTCCTTTGTAATATCTTCAGGATAATAGTTTGCCCCTAATGGTTTTTCGCTATCACCCATAAACTGCTTATCATTATCAAGCCTGTCGAACGGGCCGAACATAATTTTAAAGAGTTCAAGTTGATGTTCTAATTTGTTTTTTATATCCGGATCTGTTTCGGTTTCTATTTTTGCAAGAAGTTCGCTTCTTATTCCCAAATTTTTTGAGTAAACCTGTTCAAGAAACAGATCATCTATTATTTTAGATGCCTGGTAAAGTTTTTCAAGAACAACCTTTTCCCTGTCATCAAGAAGATCTTCATTGTATTGAATTTCAACCGGAACGAATTTGTTAATTTTATCCTGAAGCATTTTTATTTCCTCCGTTGTGCTTATCTCATTATCGGAAGTTCTTTCAGCACATCCAATAATAAGAAACACGGCCATTAAAATTGATGATATTTTAATCATTTTATTCATCTCATTATTCCTCTGTTAACTATTGTGGTTTGTGAAATAGTTTTTACTGTGTTAAATATAATTATAATGATAAATTTAATCAGTACTATTATAAATTATAAAACACATGACCATCTTCAAATAAATATACAACCGCCAATCATAATCTTTTCATTATTACATAATCTTCTCATTAAATTTGTTAAAAACATTATATATTTTATTACAGGTGGAGTTATGAAAAACCTTTTTCTTTCCTTAATTATTTTTCTTTTCGTTTTTACTTCCTCAATACTTTCTCAAACCAAGGAGCGGAGCGAAATACCAGAAGGTTCCAAATGGAATCTTACAGACTTATATCCCGACATAAATGCCTGGAATAAAGAAATGACCAGCATTTCAGAAAGAATTCTTGAGCTGCCTAAATACCAGGGTAAGCTTGGTGAAAGCAGTAATACACTTTATAATGCGCTCAGCACTTATTACGGTATTATGAAAGATTATGGTAAGGCAGTTACTTACGCTTATCGGCTTAGTGATGAAGATATAAGAATATCAGATAACCAGGCATTAACACAGCAGGTTTCAAATCTTGGAACGAAGTTTGGTGAAACCGTTGCTTTCTTCAGGCCTGAAATTCTTGAAATCCCAAAAGAAAGAATTGATAAATTCTTTTCTGAGAAACCGGAATTAAAAGATTACAGAATGTTCATCGATAATATACAGAGGTTAAGAAAGCATACACTTGGTGAAACCGAAGAAAGAATCCTTGCGAGTTTTGGTTTAGCTGCCGGAACACCGTCAACGGTATACAGCATATTTACTAATGCTGAAATGCCTAATCCAAAAGTTATTCTTTCAGATGGTGAGGAAGTTGAGTTATCTGCTTCGGCGTATACGAAATATCGGTCAACTCCAGTCAGGGAAGATCGTGAAAAAGTCTTTAAAGCCTTTTTTGAAAATCACGGCAATTATAAAAACACTTTGGGAACTACACTTACCGGTGATGTTAAAAATGATTTCATCTATGCAAAAAACAGGAATTACAATTCTGTACTTGAATCAGCATTAAGCGGAAATAATATTCCGACATCTGTTTATGAAACATTAATAAACCAGATAAATAAATCATTGCCGACTCTTCATAGATTTCTTGATCTTAAAAAAAGAATGCTTGGAGTTGATCAGCTTCATTACTATGATCTTTACACATCAGTTGTTAAAAAAGTAAAAATGGAGTTCCCGCTTGAACTTGGACAGAAAAAAATCCTGAATGCGCTCAGCCCTATGGGTAAAGATTATCTATCAACCATTGAAAAGGCGTTCAATGAAAGATGGATTGATTACTATCCTAACGCCGGAAAGCGAAGTGGCGCATACTCCACAGGTGGAGCTTACGATGTGCATCCATACATACTTATGAACTGGAATGATGATTATGAATCCGCTTCTACCTTAGCACACGAGCTTGGACACACTATGCACAGTTATTTTTCTAATATACATCAGCCATATCCAACCTCAAACTATTCCATTTTCGTTGCGGAAATTGCTTCAACTATGAATGATAATTTTTTCAGCACGTATATGATTAAAAATGCTAAAACTGATGAAGAAAAACTTTATCTGCTTGGGAGCTATCTTGAATTATTGAGAACAACTATTTTCCGTCAGACATCATTCGCAGAATTTGAATGGGAGGTTCATAAGCGAATTGAAGCCGGGGAACCGTTAACAGGTGATGAGCTTAGCAAAATTTATTTTGATATTGTAAAGAAGTATTATGGACATGATGCCGGGCATTGTGTGGTTGATCCTTACATCGCATATGAATGGGCATATATCCCGCATTTCTATTCAGCTTACTATGTCTACCAGTATTCAACATCTCTTATTTATGCGATAGCATTCTCTGAAAAAATACTGGTGGAAGGGCAGCCGGCAATTGACGGTTACTATAAAATACTTAAAGGCGGCAGTTCAAAATATCCTGTTGATCTTATAAGAGAAGCAGGTATTGATCCTTTAAGTCCGGAACCATTTGATCTTGCAATGAAAAAGATGAACGATATTATGGATGATATTGAAGTGATACTGGATAAGTAAGCCCCATCCATCCCAGGCCTGTCGGGGAGAAATCTTTAAGATGCGCTTTAGATTTCTCCCCTTGGTCGAAAGGACAGGGAGCATTTTTGTTCAACGCATTTTGTAAGATCACACCTCAGCAAGGTGTTAATACTTGATAGTGTATACCAAATAAAAAAAATCAAACCATTAGGTTTGATTTTTCCCTTTTTCATTTCTGATAAATCCGCAACCAATTTCCCTTATTTGATAAATAAATTCACTTAATAATTTATAAAATAAGCGGTTTTAACCGAAATACAGGGTGCCTTGGTGGCATAGTTTCTGAAAAAATCAGGTGACTTAACAGCAAATATTGTAGTTAATTGATGCTTGTTAATTATTTGTTCTGTCAGATTTTGGATTACAATTGAAATAATCAGAGAGAAAAAAGTGAGTTTACGTACTTTTCACGGCGGTGTTCATCCGCGGGAATATAAAGAATTAACAGAAAATTGTGCATTCGAAGTGATACCTCTGCCTGAAGAGATAATTCTTCCGCTTGCACAGCATCTTGGAAAAGAAGCTTCAGCGCAGGTCAAAAAAGGCGATGAAGTAATCCCCGGTCAGCTTGTTGCTAAAGCTGAAGGATTTGTTTCAGCTCCTGTTCATACTTCGGTTGCAGGAAAAGTAATGAGTCTTGGAAAACAAACGACTTCATCCGGATTTCCAAAAGATGCAATTGTAATTAAAACAAATGGAACAGTCGAATCAGAGAAAATTTTACTTCCACCTCTTAATCCGGAAACCATCACTCCCGATGAAATTAGAAACAGAGTTGCTGAAGCTGGAATAGTTGGTCAGGGCGGTGCTGCATTTCCTACTTCTGTTAAACTCTCCCCGCCAAAAGATAAAGTTATTGATGTGGTTATTCTGAATGGATGCGAATGTGAACCATATCTAACAAGAGATTACAGATTTATGATTGAAAGACCCGATGATCTTATTTCAGGATTCAAATTGATTATGAAAGCCCTCGACGTGAAACGCGGAGTAATCGGAATTGAAAACAATAAACCGGAAGCAATAAAAATTATTACTGAAAAAGTTCGGAATGAAGAAGGACTTGAAGTAATTTCATTGAAGACAAAATATCCGCAGGGCGCTGAAAAGATGCTGATTAAAGCTGTTAACGGGAAAGAAGTTCCTCCCGGAAAACTTCCTATGGATGTTGGCGCAGTTATTCAGAATATCGGGACAGCAATTGCAATCCACGATGCGGTTGTTAAAGGTGAAGTTCTTACAACCGCTGCTTTAACAGTTTCGGGTAAAGGAATTAAAATCCCCAAAAATTTATTGGTGCCGGTTGGAACACCAATTCAAAGTGTAATTGATTTCTGCGGTGGAGTTACTGAAGACGCAGTTAAAATTGTTGTGGGCGGACCAATGATGGGTGTTGCTCAGTTTGATCTTCATGCACCTGTTATGAAAGCAACTTCTGGAATTTTAGTCTTAACAAAAGATGAAGTTGTAGAAAATCCCGAAACACCTTGTTTAAGATGCGGACAATGCGTTGGTGCTTGTCCATTAAATTTAATACCGACAAAACTTGCCCGTTACTCGCAGCTTCACAAATATGAAGAAGCAGAAGATGCGGATGTAACTGTTTGTATGGAATGCGGAACGTGTGCATATACTTGTCCGGCTAACATTCCTCTAGTTCAGTGGATAAGACTAGGGAAACAAAAAGTTTTAGAAATGCAGCGTGAAAGAGCTGTAAAATAAATTGTTTAATTGATTAATTGTTGCATTGTTGATTTAACAATTAAGCAATGCGACAATTTAACAATTTGCGGAAGTTATTAAGAGTATTAGATGACAACAGAAACAATAGCAGAACCAAAACAAAAAGTTTACTTTGATTTAACCACTTCACCGCATTTGCATTCAAAGTGGTCAACACAAAAGGTGATGTGGTTTGTAAACATTGCGCTTGCGCCAACGATAGCTGCCGCATTAGTGTTCTTCGGGATCTACCAGGCATTGGTAATGCTGACCGCAGTTGCATTTGCAGTTGGAACAGAAGCATCTATTCAGGCAATCAGGAAAAAAGAAGTTACCTGGTTTGATGGAAGTGCGGCATTAACAGGATTGCTTTTAGCATTAACTCTTCCACCAAACTTTTCATTGTCTGCAACTGCAATAGGTTCTGTTGTTGCAATCGGATTAGGCAAACAGATTTTCGGCGGACTTGGTTATAACATTTTCAATCCGGCTTTGGTTGGAAGAGCTTTTCTTCAGGCTGCTTTCCCTGTTCAGATAACAACCTGGACAAAACCTAATTTTGCTGTTGATGGCATTACAAGTGCTACTCCGCTTGCTGCATTAAAGTTCGATAGTCTTATTTCAGATCAGACTGCTATGGTGGTTGGAAATATCGGGGGTTCACTTGGTGAGACTTCTGCAATTGCTGTTTTAGTAGGCGGTATATTTTTAATTGCACTTGGAATTGTTAACTGGAGAATTCCTTTTTCGATGACTATCGGAATGATTGTATTCGGCGGAATTTTCTGGCTAATCAATCCGGCATATCCATCACCCGTTTTTCACATATTCGCCGGAAGCTTTTTATTCGGTGCAATGTTTATGGCAACCGATTGGGTTACATCACCTATAACAAACAAGGGGATGTGGATATTCGGATTAGGTATTGCGCTCGTATTGGTCATCATCAGAGTTTTTGGCGGTTTGCCCGAAGGCGTTATGTATGCAATTTTATTTATGAATGGATTTGTTCCAATGATCAATCGTTATACAACTCCTCGTGTGTTCGGAGCAGTAAAGGAGGAGAAAAAGAAATGAATAAAGTAGTACAAATGCTTTTAGTTTTAACTTCAATTGGTATTCTTGCAGGCGGACTTCTTGCAATGGTGAGTGAATGGGCTGATCCGCTTATTGCAGCAAACCAGAAGGCTGCAACAGAAGCTGCTATTTTCCGTGTTCAGCCCGAAGGAAAAAATTATGAGCCTGTTGCAAATGCCGGATTTGAAGTTTATAAAGTTATGGCTGAAACTAACGAAGGTTTGGGATATGCGCTCGTTTATGAAGGAAATGGTTTTGCCGGAAAGATAAGAATGATTGCAGGTTTGTCCGAAGATCTTGAAAAAATAACAGCTATTGAAATTCTTGATCAGATAGAAACTCCCGGTCTCGGAACTAAAATAGTTGAAGAACCTTTTACAAAGCAGTTCATTCAACTCGGAACAAATCCAAATGTTGCATGGGTAAAAGGTGTTGAGCCATCTAAACCAAATGAAATACAAACTATAACAGGTGCAACTATTTCTGCCAAAGCAGTGGTTGCAATACTTAATGATGGATTGACCAGATTAAAAAAACTTCATGCTGACGGAGGTCTGCAATGAAAAAACAAGTTACTCTTCAGCAGGAATTTATTAAAGGTGTATGGGATAATAATCCTGTTCTTAAACAACTATTAGGATTGTGTCCTGTACTCGCTGTTACCGTATCAGCAATAAACGGATTTGCAATGGGACTTGCAGCAACATTCGTTATGTTTATGGCAAGTCTGATAATATCAACAATCAGAAAAACAATTCCTCCACAGGTAAGGATTGCATCATTCATAGTGATCATTGCAACTTTTGTAACAATAGTTGATCTTGTAATGAAAGCCAAGTTTCCCGATTTAAGCAAGGCGCTTGGTCCTTTCATTCCGCTTATAGTTGTTAACTGCATGATACTTGGCAGACAGGAAGCTTTTGCATCAAAGAATAAGCCCGGCCGCGCTATGCTGGATGCACTTGGTATGGGTGCCGGGTTTACTATTGCTCTTGTAATTCTTGGCGGAATAAGAGAAATACTTGGCTCAAGAGAATTTTTTGGATTGCAGGTTCTGCCGGATCAGTTTGAACCCTGGATAATCATGATTCTGCCTGCAGGTGCTTTCTTAACCCTCGGCTTAATGCTTGGTGTTGTTAATATGTACACCGACAGAAAGAAGAGAATGGAGCACGAGTCAATTGTAGCGCACTACAAACGTGTCGGCAGAGAAGAACTAATTGAAGAGCTTGAGGTAAAATAATGGAACTGTTTATAATTTTTATATCGGCAGCAATAGTAAACAATTTTGTTCTTGCATACTTCCTTGGTATTTGTCCTTTTGTTGGAGTTTCAAATAAACTCAGTTCAGCTATATCAATGGGAATGGCAACAACTTTTGTAATGGTAATAACTGCAATTGTGAGCTGGTTGTTGTATAATCTTGTGCTTATTCCTTACAACCTGGCATTTCTACAGATACCATCGTTCATCCTGGTAATTGCATCGCTTGTTCAGTTTGTTGAAATGTTTATTAAGAAAGTAAGTCAGCCGTTATATCGTGCACTTGGAATTTTTCTACCGTTGATCACAACAAACTGTGCAATACTTGGGCTTGCTTTATTTGGATCAATGAGAGAATACAGTTTTATTGAAAATGTTGTGTTCGGACTAGGTGCTGGTGCCGGTTTTACTTTAGCATTAACTATAATGGCAGGAATAAGGGAAGAACTGGATTTAGCAGATGTTCCTAAACCATTTCAAGGCGCACCGATAACTATGATTGTTGCAGGAATTTTAGCCCTTGCATTTATGGGCTTTGCAGGAATGATTTGAGTTTATTAGCAAGTGTCATTCTGACCCCGATCTATCGGGGGAAGAATCTTTTTAAAATAGATCCTTTACTTATTTCAGCATGACACAAGAATGGAAATAAAAAATTCTGAATCTATACTTTTGAATTTTAGGAGAATAAAATGATATCAAGAAGAAATTTCTTAAAAATTGCCGGATTATCAACTGTTGCTGTTGGGGCTGGATTTACAACCGGGAAACTTATCGGTGCAAATAAGTCTGTTTACTACGCTGTGCACGGATTTATTCCTGTTGATGAACAGATAATCAGTCAGTTAGTTGCTGCTTTTAAGAATAAAGTTAAAAGCAATTCAATTCCTGCCGTTATTGCCGATTCAAAAATCGGTGAGTTGATCAACAGATTTGATATGCAAAGCAGAAAAAATTCTTTTTCCAACAACGGGAACATAATCTATAGACTGAAAAGACTTGATAAACAAGTTGATTCCGATATCATTATAAGCGATGATAATAATTCCGTTTTTTCTCTCAACGATCTGAATCATTCATTGACAAGTTTAAGATCAGAACTAAAACATAGAAAAGCCGAATTTTTCTTTACAGCAGAATACAAAGAGTCGGATTTACTTTCTTCATTATTCAACTCAAACAAAAAAGAAATTGTGATTGAGAATGAAAAGGGTTTGGTTGATAGGATTTCTTTAGATAAAAATTATAGCAATATTCTGATTGATGGTCCGCAAGGTAAAACCGGATTAAAAATTGAAAACGGAATCGCACAGGTTCATACTTCAAGATGCAGACACGGAATTTGTAAACACTCAATTGCCAGTGCCTCCGGAAATATAATTGCCTGTGCACCAAATAAAGTCCTTATAAAAGTGGTTTAAAGCCCTCATCCCAGCCTTCTCCCAAAAGGAGAAGGAGTTGAGGTTTTTTGATTATAAAAATGACTAACATGAAAAACAATAATTTCCCAAAAGTCCCTTCCCTTAGGGAAGGGGTTTGGGGATGGGCTGTTGGTCTCATTGTTCTTTTTCTTATTGGATTTTTCATTGCACGTTACACCGGTGATGAAGTTAAAACTTTAAAGCGGACACAAATCCTGCTTGGTACAGTTGTGGAAATTCAGATTCGTAACACCGATGAACAGAAAGCAAATGATGCAATCACAAAAGCATTTGTTGAAATAAAAAAAATCGATAATTTGTTTACAACTTATAATGAAGAGAGCCCTGTCTGGAAGATTAATAACAGTGATGACTCACTTTTTATAGTTGACGAAGAAATATTCAGTTTGATGGTTTTGTGTGATTCGCTCTGGAGAATTTCTGATGGCAGTTTTGATGTCGCAATTGAATCTTTAATTCAGGTATGGGGATTTGATGCTAAAACTCCTGAAGTTCCGAATGATGATAAAATTAAATCAGCCTTGAATCAAAGCGGCTGGAAAAACATCAAAATGCTAAATGAGAAAAAAATTCATCGCAATCAAAAAGTTGGATTAAACTTCGGAGCAATTGCAAAGGGTTATGCTGTTGATAGATCAATTGAAGTTCTGATTCAGTCTGGAATAACGGAAGCATTCGTGAATGCAGGCGGCGAAATTAAAACATTGGGTAATGACTGGATTGCCGGAATTCAGCATCCTCGGGAAATGAAGGAAATTATCAGTAAGATTAAACTGAACGGAATATCTGTTGCAACAAGCGGTGATTATGAAAATTATTTTGAAAAAGATGGTGTTCGTTATCATCACATACTTGACCCGAAATCGGGATATCCGGCAAAAGGAATTCAAAGTGTAACGGTAATCCATAAAAACAACGCTTTTGCTGATGGGCTCACAACAGCAGTTTTTGTAATGGGAAAAACAAAAGGACTTGAATTAATTGAAAATCTTAAAGATACTGACGCAATGATAATCAATGATGAAGGAAAGATATTTTATTCATCAGGTTTTGAGAAGTTCTTAACTAATTGAAAGATGTGGTAATACTGAACTTGATTCAGCATCTCGGATTATACTGAAGATCCCGAAACAGGTTCGGGATGAATTTAAAGAAATAAGGAAACTATTATGGATATAACAATAATTATAGCTATTGCCACCATGGGTGGATTAGGTTTTATTTTTGCAGGTGCTCTTGCAGTTGCAGATAAAAAATTACGGGTTGTAGAAGATCCTAAAATTGCAGAGATAAATGATGTTCTGCCCAATGCAAACTGTGGAGCTTGCGGATTAGCAGGCTGCTACGACTTTGCTACAAATGTTGTAGATGGCAAAGTTAAAATTAACGGTTGTCCTGTTGGCGGACAGGATGTCGTAGACGATATAGCACGTATAATGGGAATGGAAAGCAGTGACAGTATTAAGCTTGTCGCCAGAATTTTATGTCACGGTGGAAATGCTGAAGCTGTAATGAAAGAAGGAGCAGAATATCATGGTCCTCAAGGATGCTCTGTTCAAACTATTGTTGCAGGCGGTCAAAAGATGTGTCTATACGGATGTCTTGGCGGCGGAGAATGTGTTGATGCGTGTCAGTTCGGTGCAATATTTATGAATGAAAACGGATTACCTGTAGTAGCAGAGGAACTCTGCACCGGATGCGGTCAATGTGTTGAAGCCTGTCCGCGCGGAATAATTGAAATTCATCCTGATGACAGAGAGTTATTTGTATTTTGTAAGAATCATGACGATCCAAAACGTGCAAAGGAAGTTTGTAACGTTGCCTGCTTCGGATGCGGCATCTGTGCCCGTAAATCTGACGGCGGAATTGAGATGAGAGATTTCTTACCGGAAATTAATTATGACAAGCTTGATCTCAGCAAAATTCCAATTGACAAATGTAAAACCGGTGCAATAAGATTTGTTCATCCTGAAAAAGCTGCTGAGTTACTAAAACAGGAAGACATAGAAGTAAAAGTAAATTAATAAAATCATTCTGGTCATGACTAATTCAAATTAAGGGTTGGTTCAGAATTATATAATATTAAGATCCTGAAATAAATTCAGGATGAATAAAGAGAATGTACAAAGAAGAACTCTACGAAGAAGGAATAGTTAAAGAAGCAAAAGACGGAATTGCTGTTATAAACATTCATGATTCAGATAATTGTCACGAGTGCACTGCAAAAATTTATTGCAAGCTTGGTAATTCTGAAGGAAGAAGCTTAACTGTACGTGATCCTTACGGAGTGCATCCGGGAGATAAAGTCCGCGTTGTTATCAAAGGCAGTAAAATTCTTTCTGCTTCATTTTTTCTGTATGGGATACCACTAATATTATTGCTGGCTGGTATATTTATCGGGTTTGAAATATTTAATGAAAATAAAGAATTTTATTCATCACTTTTTGCAATCAGTTTAGTTTCTGTTTATGCCCTCTATATGTTCTTATTCCCTAAAAAGGAAAAGTTAAATTCTTATCCTGAAATTATTTTTGTAAGCTCACCTTTAAAATCTTAATCCTTATATATTTGAATTGTTTACCGTTTGACTAACACTTGACTTAGATAAAAAATTAACTTATTTTTTAATCAGATAATGTTATCTGATTTATAAATGTTCAAAAGTTACTTTACATTTTTCTTAATTATCCTCTATTTATTCTCAGGGAATGCCTCATTAGTATATCTGGCAGGACACAAAATAAATTTGACATACATCATTCAGAATTTATGTGTTGAAAAGGATAAAGAAGAAAATATGTGCGGAGGATCCTGTCAGCTAAAAGAGAAATTTGAAAAATCAGATAAAGAAAATGATGAAAAGGGCACAGAAAATATTTTATTGCTTTCTTTTATTTTGAGTCTTCACGTTTCGAATAAAAATCATTCTGACTTAAAACTGTTTGATCAAAAAATAATTTATAACAATTTTGAAATTTTTAGCCCAATAAAAAAAGAAAGCTTGCCAGATACTCCCCCGCCAAGGTTATTACTCCCTACTTAAAAATCAAATTACCTAAATAATTAAGGAGTAAAAAACAAATGAAATTATTTTTTATTCTGTGTTTTATTCTTCCGTTGCTATGGATTGTAAACATTTTTGCACAGGACACTCTTCGCTCCTACCAGTTAGCACCGGTTGAAATAGTAGCAAAGAAAAATATTTCTATTATTGATAAAAATTCTTACGGTACTGATTATAACAGTTCACTGTTTGACAAGAATGGTTATAATCTTGTAAGAAGAGGATCAAACTTTACGCAGGATCTTTATGTAGAAGGATTTAACCGAAGTGACATTAAAGTATTGATAGATGGAGAGCAATATCACAATGCTTGTCCAAACAGAATGGATGCTCCTGCTATTCGATTGAATCCTCTTGAGATGCAGTCTGTTGATCTCTCAAAGTCCGGCAGTTTAATAAATTCTGGGTTATATGGAAAAGTGGAATATCATCGTTCGGAAATAGATGAGCAAATACAACTTAAGACTTTAATAAACGGAGCTGCCGGAGCTCAGAAAGATTTTGATGTAGCTGCCATTATTGAGGGATATAAAACTAATCTGTCGTTAAGATATTCAAGGGGATTACCTTACGAAAATGGTGATGGCAAAAGATTTACTGATTTATATAACTATAAAGATAATTTTAAGTATAAATACGGAAGTATAGGATTGCGCCATGAAGGTAAAAACTATAAAATGGGAGCTTCATTCACGCTTAGTGAAGATATATCTTTTCCATTTCTTATGATGGATGAGATTTACAGCAGAGTGTATAGCGCATTCTTTGATCTATATGGTAATAAATTGTATTTCAACTATACCGATCATCTTATGGACAATACTTTACGGAAGTCTAATATGCTTATGATGACCGATACAAAAAACCTAACAGTTGGACTGACCGGAAGTTTTTATGAAGTAATTTACCGCAGATGGGATGCCGATAATATAATTGAGAACCCTGCAATGAACATCCGTTTGTCAAATCATCTTATGCCTGAAATTAATCTGCTGGCAGCAACCGGCACCCACAGATTTAATATCGCGTTTCTAACATTATTTATCAAGGGCGGTCTTCAATATTATGGTATGGGAGATATCTCCCGGCTTGATATTTACAAAACTCTTTATAGTGCTTCTGAAGACAGCAGAATTTTCTTCAACGGCGGAATAAATCTATTTTATTCAGGAGAGTTAACAAACGATATTATTTTTTCTGTATCAGCTGAAGCTGTGTCAGAAGCTCCCGAGGCAGAACAACTTTTTATTGCTGTAGAAAGACCGATGTCTAATCCGAACTGGTTTGGTAACCCCACATTAAAACAGCCAGTCAGAATGGGCTTACGCTCCATATTTGATTATAGTTTCGTACGAATAGAGAGCTTTGTAAATTACACTTATAATTATGTTAATATTGAAAAGAAAAATATTGGTGCAAAAGGAGTAATGACTTACGATAACATTAATGCAGCTATTATGGGTGTAAATTTAATGTTCACATACAAATTCTTAGAAACAAATTTATCCTACCTTTATGGTGAAAACTTAACTAATCCGGGTGCTCTAGCTGAAATAGCACCGTTCGCTGTTACATCAAAAATTAATTTGCCGGAAATTTACAATTTCAGTTTTTCAATAATCCACCGATATGAAAACTCTCAAAAAAGAATTGATACTGAGTTGAATGAATTTCCATCTTCTGCCTGGAATACCATAAGCCTGGGTGTTCGTTATCAAATTTCTGATTTTGTTCTTAATCTTGAAGCTGAAAATCTTTTGAATCATAATTATTCCAGATTTCTATCATACTCAAGAAATCCTTTTTCTGCAGGGACTAAGGTATTTGATCCTGGCAGAACCTTCCGGCTTTCTTTATACTACAACAAGCTTTTTTAATTCAAAGCTATAATAATTCATTATTGAAGTCATACGGTTTACTAGTAAATCAGTGTGACTTCAATTCATTTACATTAAATTGTGTGAATTGTATTTATTAATAGCTGTTAAGAAAATAAGGTTGACGGTTTTAATAGATTTATATAAATTTTAATAACAATAAATTTTGAGAATGAAATGAATATCATCAGGAAATTTCTCGGTCCCAAATCCAAGTATGATAAGAGTATTCCATATACCTACATAGCAAAAGTCGGGATGATTGAAAATGATGAAGAGCTTGCTCACCACTACTTTTCAGACACTATTTGCGGATTGATTGAATATCTTGAGGAAAATAAAATCTCTCCTGCTGAAGTTAAATTATTCGGATGCTATCTAAAAAAAGAAATACCTATCGACATATCTTTTTGTATTGATAAAGAAGGAGAATGGCTGAAGCGTCCGGAGATCTGTCATTCATTGGAAACTCATTATGCTAAAACGTTTGAGGAACAATATAAAGGACACGTTGAACTTGGCAATTGTTCTTATGATGACAGAGAACGTGAAGCGGTTGGACCCTACTAAATAACTCAATACTTATAGGCATTGAATAATATGGCTGAAAACAAAACAAAGCAAACAAAGGCAAGTGTTGAGAAGTTTATTGATAGTGTTAAGGATAAAAGTATCCGTAAGGACTGTTTAACACTTGTAAAACTGATGAAAGATGTTACTAAAGAGGAACCTAAGATGTGGGGTAAAAGTATGGTGGGCTTTGGAAATTATCATTATAAATATGAAAGCGGGCGTGAAGGAGATTTTTTCTTAACAGGTTTCTCCCCAAGAAAACAAAATCTTACAATTTACATTATGTCCGGATTCAAGAATCATGAAGCATTAATTAAAAAACTGGGCAATTATAAAACCAGTGTCTCCTGCTTATATGTAAAAAGTCTTGATGATATTGACATTAATAATTTGAAAAAACTTGTTGCAGAGTCTGTCCGATTTATGAAAAAGTTATATCCCTGATTATACCGCACTGATAAAATGAAAAAAGCTGCCTTCCTGACAATGGAAGATCTCACTGGATTTGAATGCTATGATGATCTTCTTATTAAACCACTAAATCATTTGGGCTGGTCTGTTGAAAACATACCCTGGCAAAAAAAGGATATTGACTGGAACAACTTTAATGCCGTAATAGTGCGATCAACGTGGGATTATCAATCTGATCCCGAAAACTTTCTGAAGGTTTTAAACAGGATTGATGAATCCTCAGCTCGACTTGAAAACAGTTTATCCATCCTCAAATGGAATATGAATAAGAATTATCTTCGTGATCTTGAAAACAAAGGAATTAAAATTGTGGATACAATTTGGGAAAAATCTTTTAGACCTGAAAAGACAGATGATTACTTTAATAAACTGAAGACTGAAGAAATAATTATTAAACCCAATATAAGCGGTAATGCTGATAATACTTTCCGCATTAAAAGAATTGAGATAAATCTATTTAATGCCGAGCTTAAAAAAATATTTGCTAATCGAGATTTTATGGTTCAGCCATTCAATAATAACATTATTACTGAGGGAGAGTATTCTCATTTTTATTTCGGGGGGAAATACAGCCATTCAATTTTGAAAACTCCCAAAGAAAATGATTTTCGCGTGCAGGAGGAGCACGGTGGAATTATCAACTCTGTTGAACCAAACGCAGATCAAATTACTGCTGCTGAAAATATACTTAGCAAAATAAAACCATTACCGCTGTACGCCAGGATTGATTTTGTAAGAACTGCAGGTAATAGCTTTGCTCTTATGGAACTAGAACTTATTGAGCCCTCGCTATATTTTAATATGGATAAAGAATCTCCCGCAAGATTTGCTGAAATATTTAATGAATGGATGAAATCCTGAAATGTTTTATGGAGTAAACTCAAAAAAAAGCCCCGGCTTGCGGGGCTTTAATAATTTATCCAAGATATGCTTTAAGTTTTGTGCTTCGCTTCGACTGTCGAAGATTTCTTAGAGCTTTCTCTTTTATTTGTCTTACTCTTTCTCTGGTAAGATTGAATCTTTCACCAATTTCTTCCAAAGTAGCAGAATGATCGCCTTCAATTCCGAAGTACAGTTTAATCACCTCAGCTTCTCTTTCAGAAAGAGTTGAAAGAACATTAGAAACTTCTTTTCTCAGAGATTCTGTCATAAGAGTATTATCAGGAAGTGGTTGTTCATCGTTCGGAAGAATATCCACCAGGGAATTCTTTCCGTCATCACCTTCCTTTAATGGTGCATCCATTGATACCTGACGACCGGCAATCTGAAGTGCATATGCAACTTCATCTGCAGTCATATCAAGCATTTGTGCCAACTCATCGGTGGTTGGTTTTCTTTCATACTCTTGTTCAAGATCCCTGTAAGCTTTGCTGATCTTTGTCAGGTTACCGACTCTATTTAATGGTAGTCGAACCACTCTTGACTGATCTGCAATAGCCTGCATAATAGATTGTCTTACCCACCAAACGGCGTAAGAAATGAATTTAAATCCTCTGGTTTCATCAAACCTTTCAGCGGCTTTAATCAAGCCGATATTACCCTCATTAATGAGGTCACCTAAAGACAAACCCTGGTTCTGGAATTGTTTAGCTACGCTGACAACAAACCTAAGGTTGGCTTTAATCAATTGTTCCTGGGCAAGCCTGTCGCCCTTTTTTATTTTAATGGCAAGATCAATCTCCTGCTCCGGGGTTAAGAGACTTACCTTACCAATTTCCTGCAAATACTGATCGAGGGATTTGCTTTCCCTGTTAGTAAATTGCTTGGTGATCTTCAAATTAAATCACTCCTTTTTTGTTAAATAACGCGTTATTTAGTTTTCCGGAATAGAAACTTGCAAATATAAGTTATTTAAGGATAATGAAGAAGATAAATTTTTATCTCTTTTCAATTATGTGTTAAAAATCTCACCGGATTTGGGGAAATAGACGTTTTTGTAACCAGATGAGAGTAATTTTTCTTTAAATGGATTCGCCTGATCCTCGTCACCATGCACTAAAAAGAGATTATTAAGCTTTTCCGGTAGATTAAATTTCAGATAATCCAACATTTCACGCTGATCCGCATGTCCTGAGAAATAATCCATTGTTTTGACTGCAGCACGCACCTTAAAAGTTTCACCAAAAATATTTACCTGATTTTCACCATCCATTATTTTACGAGCAAGTGTATGTTCAGCTGCATATCCAACAAAAAGGATAAGATTTTTAGGATTTTCTATATTATTCCTTAAATGATGCAAAATTCTACCGCCCTCTGCCATACCTGAGGCAGAAATAATTATCATTGGTTCTATTGATGAATTCAGCTTTTTAGAATCATTTACTGTTTTAGTATAGGTAAGTCTTTCGAATCCAAAAGGGTCATCTCCTTCTTCAAGAAAAATCCGATATGTTTCTCTATCCAGGCATTCCGGATGTGCACGAAATACATTCGTGGCATTTGATGCTAAGGGACTATCAACATATATAGGCACCGATGGAATTCTGTTTTGATCGAAAAGTTTGTGCAGCATGTAAACTATCGTCTGTGTTCTTCCAACTGCAAATGCCGGAATGATAATTTTTCCTCTTCTGTCAATCACTTCTCTTATTGTGGATGCAAATTCTTCTTCGACTTCTTCAACATCAGAATGAAATCTGTTTCCATAAGTTGATTCCATAATCAACACATCCAAATCCCTTAAAACATCCGGATTACGAATAACCGGGGCATCCGGTCGTCCGATATCACCTGAAAAACCAAAACGGATTTTTCTTCCATTCGGTTCTTCAATATCTAATTGAATACCTGCTGATCCGAGTATATGACCGGCATCTCTGAATGTTGCTTTAACTCCGGGAATAATTTCTATCTGCCTGTTGTATTGCACACCAATGAATTGAGACATTGCATTTTCAACGTCTTCAAGCTCATAAAGCGGTTCAACCGGAAGCTCACCTTTCTTTTTTCGCTTCTTGTTCACGAACTCAATATCTTTTTCCTGCAGATAAGCCGAATCTCTTAACATTATCTGGCACAGATCTACTGTTGCAGCAGTTGCATAAATATTGCCTTTATACCCATGCCGTACAAGATTGGGAATATTTCCGCTGTGATCTATGTGTGCATGTGATAGAAGCATTACATCAATTTCTTCCGGATTAAATTTGAAGTTTTTATTCTTGTCGTAAGTTTCACTTCTTTTTCCCTGGAAGAGTCCACACTCTAAAAGAATTTTTTTACCGTTAATATGTAGTAAATGCTGTGAACCTGTAACAGTTCTTGCTCCGCCGATAAATTCAATTTTCAAAATTTAACTCCTATTCATATAATTTTATAATAATCCATGGTTATTTTCTCTTAAGTATTCTGTCTTTTCATTTTTCTGATTGAAATCAATGATCAGTTGATATAAAAATGGTGTTTTTTCTTTCAGCATCTCTATTACATCGGGATGAAGATTAGATTTATTGAAAGGAATACGTTTAACATACTGCTGGATATTTCCTGCATCGCGTCCATATTTATATTCATAAGTAAAATTTCCGGCTGACTCTGTTTTTACATTTTCATTCAGAATATTGGGAACAGAAATATAAAATTCACTTTTATCCATACTTGAGTTATTGAAAAGATTATTTTCATTCAGATATTCATACAGTTCTTTTGCTGTGTTAACAGCAGGATCAATCAGCGAAATTTCCTCACGCATAAATTTTCTGTAAACATATTTGCCGTTTTCTTTTAAGTTATATAGTTTTTTTAATTTAGTCTCAAAGATGTCGCTGTAAAAAGGATAATGTGTACAGCCAAGAATGATGGTTTTCAAGGGTTTTGCAGATTTAGAGTTTTTTATCTGCTCGAGAAGAGTAACCACATTATAATAAATATAATTTTCAATTGAGTTTAGTTGTATTTCTGTCGGATTGTTTTTTTCTCCTGAATATAAAATTTCGTTATTACTCCAATTGAAGTTATACCTGCTCAAAATACTTTTATCAATTTTTGCCTGTGAATTTGTAAGCGATGGACCTTTGTATTCCCTTCTGATTGATGATGCTGAGGGGCTTATATAATCAATAATGCCGTCAATAGCTCCGGCTAAACCGACTCCTGCCTGTTGAAAGACATGAATATAAACACTGTATTCATTTTCAGATTTATAATTTTTTATTGCATTTACATAGCCATTGGAAAGGACTGTCCCTTCTGTAGCCATAATTGCAATACTGCAATTTTCATCAGAAGAAATATTTTCAAAAGCACCTCTAACACCCGCATTAATAACTCCGATTACTTTTAGATCCAAATCTGCTTTAGTTAGAAAATTATTAATATCATCCAGCCCATATGCTGTAGCAGTATTGCATGCAATAACAATCGCTTTTACGGGAAGCTTATCAACTTGAAACTCTTTATCATAAGCAGACTGATAATATTTGTTTCCCAGAATAAACTGAACATCTTTAAGAATATGTTCCTTCAGCACATCCGTTTTACCAAGAGAGGGATAGTTTCCGTAAGGCATATTTGCCTGATCTGCTAAATAGATGAAACATTCTTTTTCAAAATCTAAAATTCCATCGCTGTTCAGAATTCTTGTTTCATTATCAAATCCATCAAAATTTACAATCGCATCCATTACTGTTAGTCCGCCTGTTCCTGAATCAAAAATTCCAATCGGCAGTTGTTTATTTTTTACTGTATAGTTCTTTACATCAATATAGAAGAAATTTTCAGTATCAGATAAGATAACTTCTTCAAGATCAGCTTTGCTTGTATCTTGTTTAGTCCCACATTGGATAAAAAACAATGAGAACATAAATAGAAACCAAAAGATCTTATTAGCGAATATTTTGTTCATATAAACCTCGGCTTAAAAATAATATTTTATAGTCAGAAAAAACTCAATTGATCTGTCTGAACTATATTATCAAAAGATTTGCTCAATAAAGTAAGAACTGAATCCGCAATTGGTTTAAGCTGCTTTTCTATATAATGATCATAATCAATATCGTTGTGTTTGAGTTGAATGGGAATAGGACCTCGTTGAGTAATTACATAGTAAACAGTATCTCCCGGATCCTGTAATAGTTTTGCTGCTCTTGCATGCGGCGGAACATTCTTTACGTATTCTTCAACATCTTTTCTTAGTCGTTTTTTATAAATAAGCTTTTCATCAAACTCACCTTTCTTAAGCTTATTAACGACTGACCGAATCCAGTCATCCACCTCTTCATTGTTAAATATCTTATTGTACAGTTCCGTCTGAAACTCTTTTGCCAGTCTTGTCCAGTCGGAACGGACAAATTCCAAACCGACAAACTCAATTTCCTCTTCACCGTTTTTACTTAAAAGACCCGCATATCTTTTCTTTGCGCCTGCTTCGCTTCCTCTGGCTGGAGTAACGATAAACTTTCTGTAATACTTTTCAAATTCGATTTCCAGGAATGACTCAACTTCATATTTTTGTTTAAGCTCTTCATTCCAGTACAGATTGAGAAGCCTTGCCAGTTCATCTCCGGCTTTATGATAGTCAATATCCGGTTCCTGTATCATCATAACAAACAGAGAATCAGTATCACCATAAACAACTTTATACCCGCGTTCTTCAAGAAATGATTTGCTGCCAAGCAGGAGGTGTTTTCCTGTACTTGTAATAGCTGATGGCAAATCCGGATGATAAAATCTGCATCCGTAAGATCCCATAACTCCGTAAAAGCTGTTCATAAGAATTTTAATTGCCTGAGATAGAGCTTTATCGTTTTTCTTTTTTGCAAGACTTCTCTGTTCCATTAGCTGATCAATAAACTCCGGCAGAAAATGCTGGGTGGCTGAAAATTTAAATCCCTCCGGAGTTTTTATAGTGTCTTTTTCGGAAAGCAATCTGGAAAGAGGATCAATTTTAAATGTTTGTATTATGGATGGATACAGACTCTTAAAATCAAGCACGGCAACATCATCATATATCCCGGCAATAGGATCAAGTACGTGTCCGCCTGCTGAGTGTTCTGTGGTTTCAAGATCTTTTACATCAGGCGCAACATAACCGTAACGATGAAGCTTCGGTAAATAGAAATGATCGAAAGCTGCTGTCATCATTGCAAGCTGATCAATTAACAATCCGGATAGCTGCGCACGTTTTATATAAAGATCTATTATTCCGGTTTTATTAAGTATATCAGTTACAAGAATTGCATCCTGAAGATTATATTCAGCCAGTGAAATCTTATCCTCTTTAAACTGCCGCTCAATTTCCTCAACTTTATTTTCTTCCGGAGTGATTGTTTTCCCTATGCCAAGTAACTCCTGTGCAACTGTTTCAAGTTTAAAATCTTCGAAATTAAAAAATGAAGTTCGAAGCGCTGTTGGACCATCAATTATAACTCTGCCGGGAAGTGAAGCAAAATAACCTCTCGGCTCTCTTCTTCTAATGGAAACTCTTCCGCCGTTTCTTCCTATATCAAAATTAATGTTGAGTTCTTTACATTTGTTGTCAAGAAAGAGGAGGTCAAATCCAATAACATGCCATCCAATAATTATATCAGGATCAATAATATTAAACCATTCAAAGAATGACTGAAAAAGTTCTTTTTCAGTGATATGAAACGAAATGTAACCCGGAAACTTCCTTGGCGATTCCCCGATCATAAATATTCTTTTATGATTACCTTTTCTTCCGGTTATTTGAACAGCTATTGAATACAGATCACTGCCATTTCCCGATGTTTCAATGTCAATAGATGCAACTATAAAGTCCGGAGTAATTTCACACGGTTCGGTTTTGGGATTGGAGAAGGTTGTAATTCCATTTTTAGACTTCGATTCACCGGTAACTTTCATCTGAGCATTTATAAAACGCTCCATTAAAAATCTTCTTACCGGGTCAACATCGGATTCATAAGTTGTTATTCCAATTTCTTTTAGATCATCTGCAGTCTGACGAAGATCCTTTATCGTATTGAAATAGAGTGCATCAACCGATGAACCGGAAAAAGTTTTCATATCAACTTCCTTGCGGAGAAAGTTTTGCTTCAATCCGGTAAGCATAGCACTTCGCTCAACAAAGAAAACAGGCTTATTATTATTGATTATAATATCGGTACTACCAAGTTCATCAGAAGTTCCGAAAAACCTGAGAATGTTTCTGCCCTGGTAATCAAACCAGTCGCCTGTAAGTAAAAATATGTTTGTTGTTGTATCTGGCATTAATAATTT
This sequence comes from Ignavibacterium sp., assembly GCA_018335755.1. Taxonomy (GTDB): domain Bacteria; phylum Bacteroidota; class Ignavibacteria; order Ignavibacteriales; family Ignavibacteriaceae; genus JAGXRK01. The sequence goes on from JAGXRK010000001.1 coordinate 147,035, forward strand.
TTTAGCTCGTCCTTATTCGTCGCATCAGTCTAATCCGTATTCTGAAATCTTTAATCGCAATTGAACACGGATTTGACGGATCAAACGGATTTTAACGGATTAGTTAAATGATGTAATATGTTCTTGAAAATATTTTTGTAAAACCCTTGTCAATTTACCCGGTGAACCATTCCCGACCACCCAATCATCAATCTGAATAACAGGAGTTATCTCTGTCGTTGTTCCGGTTATAAAAAATTCATCATAGTTCTTAATATCACTTACTTTTATATACTCCTCTTCAATTCTGATTTTATTTTTAATACATAATTCAATTATAACTTCTCTTGTAATTCCTTCAAGAATAAAATTAGATAGCGGTGCGGTATATACAACTCCCTTTTTAACTGCGAAGAAATTTGTGTGCGAACCTTCAGTAATTAAATCATCTCTGTGAAATACAGCTTCATAAGCATCTAAATTAACAGCTTTAGTTTTTGCCATTACAGATGGAAGCAGAGAGATTGATTTAATATCACATCTTGTCCAGCGAATATCTTCTTCAAGAATGATTTTAACTCCCTTTTCAAGATGTTCACTATTGTCTTTTAACTTTGACACCGAAACAAAAACAGTGTGAGTAGGATTGTTTTCATAATTATGCTTTCTCGGAAACTGAACTCCCCTTGTTACCTGAATGTAAACGGAAAAATCATGAGGAAGAATTTTATTTATCTCTGCTAGTTGTAATGAAACAGATTCAAACTGATTTATATCATCAAGTTTAATGTTCAGCTCAGTCAGACTATACTTTAATCTTCTCATATGAGAATCAACGCGAAACAGTTTTCCATTATAACTACGCAAAGCTTCATAAACACCATCTGCATAATGAAAGCCGCGATCGTAAGGAGAGATTTTCGCTTCTTCCAGAGAAACATATTTGCCATTGAAATAAACTATCATATAATTTCCGGCTATTGACTCACACTTAATTTAACAGCCATTCCCACACTGGCATTACTATTACTTTATTACCATCAACTTCAAATTCATCTTTTTGATCGTAAGTTAAAATTATACCTTCTTTTTGTTTTATATGCCGAAGAGCTTCCAGTAGACCATTTATTTCACGATCCTTATTATCTTCTGTTAAAGAAAAGCAAACCTGATAAGTTTTTAATTGTTTATTCGGAAACCTTGCAATGAAATCACATTCAGTGTCTTTACTGAAATAAAATACATCCGAACCCATTCGTTTTAACTGAACGAAAACCAGATTTTCCAGCTTTTTTCCTGCATCACTTGAGAAAGAAACGGAATTAGAATTTATTAATCCATTGTCAACGCAATATATTTTTTTTGCATTAACCTGCTGCTTCTTTAAAGAATAGTCAAACTGTGGGACTGTAAAAAGCAAATAACTTTCCTCATAATATCCGACCAGAGATATTACAGTGTTTACACTTCCGATTGAATAATTCTTTTTCAATTTCTGATAACTGAATTCTTTACCAACATTTAAAATTAGATTAAGAGCTAACTCTTTAACAAGTTTTGAATTTCTTAAACTGTATTTAACTGTTATATCTCTGGCAATTATATCATTGAAGAGTTCCTGAAGGACTGCTTCATCCGGTTCATTCAGGAAAAGGGGAAATCCTCCGGAGGTAAAGTAATTATCAAACAGTTTAATATATGGCTTAGCTTTCTTCAAACTTAAAAACTCATTAAATGAAAAGGGATAAATCTCGATGCTTCTATGTCTGCCTGTAAGTCTGGTACCAAGTTCCCTGCTCAACAAAGACGCATTTGACCCTGTGATAATAACGGTTTTTCTTTTATCAAGTAACGTTCTTATATATCTTTCCCAGCCATCTACATTCTGGATCTCATCAAAGAAAAACAAATCTGAATTACCTGATTCAGAGAAGACCTCTTCGAGTCTCACGAAATCTCTAAGATCGAAACCAAAAATTTTTACATCCTCGAAGTTCAGATAGTTAAATAATGATTTATTATTGATGAGCTGCCTGAGGAGGGTGCTTTTGCCGGCTCTTCTTATTCCCGTTATTACTGTAGCTACGCCCGGAGTTAACTTGATATCCTTAAGGATTTCTCTCTGAACTCCCATATCAGTATTAAGAAAGCTGTCGCGCTGCGATTTTACAACTTCAGTTAAAGTTGTTTTCAGAATCATAGGTTTTACTCCTTGTTCATTACTGGTGAACAATGTTGTTCATTACTAATGAACAAAAATAAGCTATACTGTACTAATCTCAAACCTCATCAATTTCCCGAAATTATAGTTATGTTATTCCCTCTTATCCACAGTACAAGCGATTTATTTTCAGAATAAAAGTTCATTATCCAGTCAGCCGTGTTAGAAACTGTTAAGGTCGTATCGATTGATTTTCCAGGCACCAGAAACATATCAATTTTGCTCCCGGTATTCTGATTCATAAAAGCATTTCCGCCGGCATTTAATGCTTTCGATATTGCTTGCGGACTATCGTCATAAGCTGCAGCGGGATCTATCCCAACTGTTGCCAGCTTACCGAATACAGTGCCCATTACAGTACTTGCGGTTGTGTCCTTTATAAATGACAACATAGTTGAAAAGTTTACTGGTGATTTAACCGGACCGGCTCCAAATACAGGCACATAAAACTCATTGCTTTGCAGTTGATCAGATTGAACCACATAAACGAATGTACTCAACGAGGAATTGTTGGCAAGATCAACTTCTCCGGTTGTGCTTACATCTCTGCCGTAAATGGCAGCTAACAGAGCATCGCCAGAAAAATCTGCTCTGGCTTTTGTAAGAACTTCACCCAACTTTTCTGTGGCTGTTATTTTACTGTCTATTAAGTTATTAATTATTTCATCTTTATCACAACCGGAGATAATTACCAATAATGAAATCAAAACTAAAAAAATATATTTTCGCATTCTTCACCTTAATCTTATTATTTCCACAACAAACTTAACAAATAAAGTTTATTTAAGCCGTCCATCATTTAATGCTTCATAAATGTAACTTCAGAATATATATTTAGCCATATCAATTACCAATATCCGTGAGGTACAATATGAAACTCATAAGTTCTGCTTCCATTATTTCTTTTCTATTTGTTATTGCTTTTAATCTTTTCGCATCATCTGGCTCAGATTATTATATGCCGAAAGAATATAAAAATGCATATAAAAACCAGACAAGATCATTAGACGGAAAGCCGGGACCAAATTACTGGCAGAATTTTTCTGAATATGATATTAAAGCAGAAATAGTTCCGTCATCAAAGATGCTTAAGGGTTCACAGAAAGTAGTTTATTATAATAACAGTCCCGATACTCTTAAAAGTATTGTCTTCAAGATATATCAGAATATGAATAAGCTCGGTGCCGCACGGAACAGTGATCTTCCGAAAGAATCTGTTACTGAAGGTGTGAAAATTGAAAAGGTTTTAGTGAAGAATAAAATTATTAGTCTTATTCCTGATGATAAACAGATAAACATCCAGGGAACAAACCTTGTTATTAAACTTGATAACCCACTTCCTCCTAACTCTACAGAGAACTTTGAAATTGATTGGAACTTTACACTTCCTTATGGCGATAATCCCCGGATGGGTGCTTATGATGAGTCAACTTTCTTTGTTGCTTACTGGTATCCTAAAATTGCTGTGTACGATGATATTTATAAATGGGATCTTATCAGTTATAATGGTGAGCATGAATTCTATAACGGATACTCAAATATGAAGGTTGAGATAAAAGTTCCTGCCGGATTCGCAGTTTGGGCAACTGGTGAGTTGATTAACCCTGAATATATTCTGTCCTCAAAAATTTATGACAGATATGTTAACTCACTTACTTCAAATGAGGTTATAAATATTGTAACCAAAGAAGATGTTGGAAAAAATATTTATAATTCTGAAAACGGATATACTACCTGGAAATATTCAGCCGATTATATTCCGGACTTTGCATTTGGAATAAGTGATAAATATTTATGGGATGGAACAAGCATTCAGTTAGAACCGGGAAAGTGGGTAAGCTGTTTTGCGGCATATCATCCCGATTCCGAATTCTTTACACAGGCAGCAGGAATGGCAAGGCGATCCATTGAGTTCTTCTCTAACACAATGCCGGGTATTGTTTATCCTTATCCTCAGATTACTGTGTTCAATGGTGAAGGCGGAATGGAATTTCCTATGATTGTTAATGATGGTGATTTTAAAAACTTAGTGAATGATGTTTATGTAACCACTCACGAAATTGCGCATATGTATTTTCCGTTTTATGTGGGGACAAATGAAACAAGATTTGCCTGGATAGATGAGGGCATGGCATACTTTCTTCCGTGGAATCTTCAGATTGAGCTTTCAGATTATGATCACCGGACAAGAGCTGCTGTTGGTTACAGTAACTGGGCAAATAATGAATTTGATTTTCCGTTGATGATTCCTTCTTACGCTTCCCGAAATCCGCATCTTGGTTTGATGAGCTACTACAAACCTGCACTTGCCTTTGAAATAATTCAAAATGCGCTTGGTAAAGAATTATTTTCCAAAGCGCTGAAAGAATTTATCAGCAGGTGGAACGGAAAACATCCGACTCCTTACGATTTCTTCCATACATTTGAAAATGTTTCCGGCAGAGATTTAAGCTGGCTGATAAAACCATGGTTCTTTGAAAGAGGCATTCCCGATCTTGCAATAAATGAAGTAAAAACAGAGGGCAATAAAATCAGGATATCTATTGAGAAAATTGGTGAACTGCCTACACCCATTGACCTAACGATACATTTAGAGAATGGTAATAAAATTAATTTAACAGAAACTGTTAATATCTGGGAAGATGGGAAAGATTCGTTCTGGCTTGAAGCCGAAATAACATCAAAGCCAATTAGTGTTGAACTGGCAAATAAAAATATTCCGGATTCTGATTTGCTGAATAATAAGTACGATGTGAAATAACTGGTAGCAAAGCAGTATTCTTTATCTAATGGGGGGCTATCATTGCGAATTGTTGCAGTTTATTAGCAGTTGCTCGGCTTGTAACTTCTTATATTTGTGTTGTCTTATCAAATACTTCCAATTAAAAAATAAATATAATATTGTAAACAAATTTTGCAGAAGTAATTTTATACCGTGCATTAAATTACTTTTTTACTTACAATACCTGTGCAGAATTTATTTTTATTCTGAATTGCAAATCTGCTGAGGGGCACTATTTTTACTTATTATTTATTGAACAGTGGAGTAGTTGTTATGAAATCATTTACGTCTGCCTTTCCCGGATTAAATTTGTGGGGGAGATTACTTTTCCTCATACTCAATTTTTTGTGCCTTTCTGCTTGTGATGTAACAAATAATGATGATGAATTACCCCCCTGCCCGCCATTTCAAATAATTTCAATACCACCCTACGATTCACCAGCCTGGCATCCTTCGGGTGAGTTTATAGGATTTAATCACACACCGCTTTTAAGAATCAACTATCCTTATGGCGAACATTGCCAGGGAGTTTATGAATGGGAATCACAACAATCTGGTTTCTGGTTAATCAATACAGATGGAACAAATATGCGAAGAATTTTTCCTTATAAAATACAAAATCCTGTATGGTCACCTGATGGAGAGTGGATAGCATTTGTTTTACCGCTTGGTGATGAAAGACATATTTGCAAGATGCGGTTTACTGGTGAAACATTTGATACAACAACATTAGTGCAGCTAACAACAGAAGGAAGAAATTTCGTTCCTAGTTGGAGTCCGGATGGACAGTGGATAGCTTATAATAGATCAATTTGTAATGGACCTCAAACTTGTGGAATTTGGGTTATGACAAAAGATGGGAATAACAATCGTTTTTTGAGTTCTTATGGTAATTATCCAGAATGGTATTCATCAAATAATTTATTTTATTTGACTCGTGCGATTGATAATTATGGAAATGCGGTTGGTGATACGCTTTGGAATTATACATTGAATATAAATTTGAAACAAAAGATCACTTATCTGAATGGTTCAAATCGAAACTTTAAATTTCTAAAAAATAAAAGTCTAATTGTCTATTGTAGTGATGGAAATTTATGGATTATGGATTCTACGGGTAATAATCAAAAGAAGTTAACTTTTGAATCTGTTGATAATGATTTTGGTGTACCATTTAGCTGTTCTGGGGTGGACGATAAAATAGTATATACAAAATATAATCCCAATAACTGGAATTATGAAAACGGAACATTATGGATATTGGATTTAATAACCGGGGGAAAAATGCAATTAACATTTAATCCTAAACCAGCAAATTAAGGAGGTGATACCGATGGACTGAATAAAAATAAATGCCCTCTCAGGCAGGTAACCCTAAATATTCTCCGCCAAGAGATAATAATAAGGAACTTCAAGGACTTAATTTTAATAGAACCGATTGAGAATAATAGTCGTGGTCCCGTCAGGGAGAAATAGCAAACACCGCTAATCCATATTTTAGAAAAATGCTAACTGAAAGGCTGATACAAATACCTGAATAATCGATAGAACAGTCTCGCAATTAAATAACTTCAGTTTTCTATCATTTTACTATCGCTAACTATCACTATTCTTTCACTAACTATCAAATTGACACAACTTCATATTAAACTTCTCAAGCTAACCATTAAAATGATGGCACTTATTATCAAATTTCTCAAGCTAACTATCAAATTGATGGAGCTCATTATCAAATTTCCCAAGCTTACTATCAGTTTGACGGAGCTTCATATCAAACTTCTCAAGCTAACTATCAAATTGACGGAGCTTTCTATCAAATGAGAGTTGCGGAAGTTTTTTAATAGTAAGCGTATTTAAAGTCATATCTTGTGAGAGAAAATCTGTATAAAGTAAAAGAAAACTATAGCCGTCGATAACAGTTTCTTGTTCATCTTTATTCCAATCACTAATTTTCATCAGCAAATCATAAGGAAAATCTATGAGCAAAAAATCTTCTCCGGTGTTTGAAGGAATTGATACAGTTATAATCAGGGTATCAAATTATCTTATATCAAAAAAATGGTATGAAGAAAAACTTGGTATGGAAGTGATATTCGAAGATCATACTTCAAAGCTAGTTGTGTTTGATACAGGTTCACCGACAAGTCTTACTATCTGGCAGACTGATGAAACGACTGCTCCGCAAAAAGAAAGAAGTTCTTATCCAATCTTCAGAACAAGCGATGCAGTTACATCAAGAAACGAATTGGCTAAAAAAGAAGTTAATGTTGATGATCTGGTTGAAGCGGAAGGGATAAAATTCTACAGATTCTACGATCCGGATGGAAATATTTTTGAAGCCTGTGAAGTTTCAGAGTAATAGTTATTAAGAGGCTGTCTCAAAAGTAATGTTTTCTCGATAAATTTTTCTGTCCCGAAGCATCGGGACAGAAAAACACTCGAAAACCGGTTACAATAAAAGGTTCTTGAGTAAAATTAAATAACAATCTATTCTTCTTTCTTTTCAAACTTTAAGGAGACGGAATTCATACAGTAACGCAGTCCTGTTGGTTCGGGTCCGTCATCAAATACGTGACCCAAATGACCTCCGCATTTAGCGCACATTACTTCTGTGCGCACCATTCCATAGCTTCTGTCTTCTTCGTATATAACTCTGTCCTTTGCTAATGGAGTAAAGAAACTGGGCCAGCCACAGCCGGAATCATATTTTGTATCGGATTCAAATAATACATTATCGCACGCAGCACATTTATACACTCCTTTTTTAAAATGTTTGTCGTACTTACCCGTAGAGGCTCTCTCAGTTCCCTTCTGACGAAGAACATAGTATTCTTCCGGAGTTAAAATCTTTTTCCATTCTTCTTCTGTTCTGATTACTTTCTCTTCCATCATTTCTCCGTTTTGTTTTGTGGAATCGGGATTAATTAATAGACTCAAATCGGCTTCTGACAATGATTGTTCTGAGGGCGTTAGCCTCCAAATTAAAGTCACACCGGCAATAAACACTAAAGCAATAATTATCTTTGTCATAGTAAACGTACCTGTTATTATATTTACAGTGAAATTAAAACAATTTTTGTTAACAGAAAATTCATTTTAAAGAATAGCAAGCCGCAAATTATTTTTTCATTTTATTCATACATCAAACCTAAACAAACGGAGTTAAAATGGAACTGAAGGCCGTAATTGAAAAACGCGCAAGCATACGAATGTTCACCGAAGAACCTGTTCCTTCGGAAGATATTAAAGAAATGATAAGAAGAGCAGGACTTGCACCAAGCATAAATAATTCACAGCCCTGGAGTTTTATTGCTATTACTAACCATGAACTGCTGGACACAATGGGAAGCATTGTGCAGAAAAAAGTGCTGGAATATTTTCCTCACGAAAACATAAAAGAAAAAATGGTTGCCCAGGCAAAGGTATTAAGATTTTCTTCTTTTTTTATGGATGCTCCATTGCTTATTGCTGTTGAAATGAGTCCCTATGAAACAGTTATTGAGGAATTATTGAAAGGCCGTGAACTTAATCCTGATGATGTGAACCGGTTAAGAAGTTATCCGAATATTCAATCCATTGGTGCAGCAGTGCAAAACTTAATTTTATCTACTTTTGATCTTGGTTACGGAGCCTGCTGGTTATCGGGATTATTAATTGCAAGAAATGAATTGGAAGAATTATTGGAGATTAATTCACCGAATATGCTTGCAGCCTGTGTTGCGGTAGGAAAACCCCGTGAGAACATTACACAAAGAGAAAAAAAGCCGTTTGACAAAATTTTCCGGTTGATTGATTAGTCATTTCTTAATGACGAGATAGTCGGCGGCATTAAATATAAATTAGCGGCAATACGTCCAAGTACAAAAGATACTGTTGCTGCAACGGCTCCAATTGCATCAAAATATTTAATTGCAATGAACAGAACAACAATTATTGTTATGAATTCAATTGCGGTTCCGTAAGTAATTGGTTTGGTGTTTTTAACACTTACCAAAGTTCCCCGCTGAAAGCATATCAATACGGTTAATGCGGGAAAGAGAGACATTATCATCAAAGGTTCTGAGGCAATAACTGCAAGATAGTCAGTTAAACCCGAAACACTTTTAAACCAGAAATCCGCAAGCGGTGTAAATGCAATAACCACAAGCATACCTGCGAGAATAAATGCCAATCTTACAGCAAATATTTTTAACTGCTGATAACCTTCTTTCTGCTCACCAAGTAGTGCAACAACCACTTCCTGAAATGATAATCCCAATCCCCTGAAAATGAATACAAAAGAAGTTACAACCGGCATTACGGCAAGAGATTCAATAGCTAATCTGCTTTGCCCGATAAAAAAAGTAACGAAGGGCTGAACACCAAGAGTAAGCAGGGATGTTACAGCAAGCGGAAAGTAAAAAGAAGTAATGCTTTTACTATCAAGATTGTATTTGATATTATTATTCGCCGAGCCGCTTTTTATTTTAATAATTATTTTCTTCGCCATTATTCGGCTGGCAAGAGCTTCAAAGATCACTGCCGTTGAAAGTGCTGCTGCACCAAGCAATGCACCGGGCATTTTTGTGAATCTAAAAAGTAAAGTTGCTGTAATAACTATCGTTGTTATCCTAATCACCGTTCCGTAAGCAACTCTTCGTGTCATATCATTTCTTATTAAAATGCCCTGATAGAATCGCCTGATGCCAATTGCTCCGGGCCAGGGAATCATAATGATTATTGCGAGATGAGTAAGACGAGATACTTCTTTAGGCAAGCCAATCAAATCTTCAGCTATAAAATAAAATACAGGGGGAAATACAAGAAGAAGCATCATTATAGTTAGAATAATTATCATTATTATATTAAACTTCCTCAACGCATAATAAGATTGAGTGTTTCTAACCAATGTAGTTGCTGCACTTAACATCATAATTACAGGCGCTTCAATTACAAGAGCAAATGAAAATGCTACTCCATAAGCGGCTAGATTAAATTTCGGATCGGGCAATCTTGCAATTAGAGCTGAAAGGAATGGACCTTCAACCGACATCATAAACCATGTAGCCGCTAAAGGCAGCCAGAAGTAAAAAATTTTTCGCTGAGTTAATTGACTGTGCACTTAATAAACATTTAGCAATAATTACCCCAAACTTATGAAATAGTTAATAAAGAATTTTGTCTAATGGACTATCATATTTGTTTTAACTAATTTTGGATTAAAGAGGAGAAGAAAATGTATAAAATTATAATTGCTTTATTTGTTCCGCTTCTTTTTTTTACCGGATGCACTTCCAAGAAGCAGCAGGAGGTTTCTGAAGAATTGATCTTAGAAATGCGTGTCAATGCTGATGAATTTATGTCCGGCTTGCGCGATATATTAGTTGGTCAGATTCAGAAAAACGGATTGGTTGCTGCCGTTTCTGTTTGCTCGGATTCTGCACAAATCCTCACTAATAATTTCAGTGTTGAAAAAGGAATTTACATCAAGCGTGTTTCTTTCAACAACAGAAATCCTAACAACACACCAGATGTTTTTGAAACCGAGGGGCTGAATTATTTTCAGCAAAATCTTGATAAAGGAAATCTTAATACTGTGTCTGAATACTTTAAAGTTATTGAAGAAAATGATGTAAAGTATCTAAGGTATATGAAGCCAATACTTCTGCAGGCGCCCTGCTTAAATTGTCACGGGCCTGAGGAACAGATTATACCCGAGGTTTTACAATTAATTAATAACCGGTACGAGGATGATAAAGCAGTAAATTATCAAATCGGCGATCTTAGAGGCGCCATTTCTATTCAAAAAGTTTTTTAACCACCATTATCAGGGGATACTATGAAAGAACTTAAACTATATGAAGTGCCTGAAATAAACTCTGTTCAGGAAATGCTTATTCTATCTTCAAAAACTTACGGGGACAAAACTGCTCTTGAAGATTTGAATGAAACTCCAATTCAAAACGTAACCTACAATCAGCTTTTTGAGAATGCTGTAAAATTTGGAAAAGCTTTAAACAAGCTTGGTTTGAAGGAGCGCGATCATATTGCAGTTATTGGTGAAAACCGCGTACAATGGGGCATTACATATCTTACAGCAATGTGTTTTAATTATGTAATTGTACCTATCGACAAAAACTTAAGCCATAATGAAATTCTTAATATCCTTCACGAATCTGATTCGGTTGCAATAGTTTTTTCTGAAACTTATGGACCTCTTTTAAGAGAAAAAGGCGACGCACTGTTAAAATTAAAAAACTATATAAGCATGGATCTTAAAAAGGAAGAAAATGGATTTCATTCAATGACACAACTGATGGGAAATGAATCTTCTGCTCTTCATACTTTACCGCACATAAATCCAGACGATCTTGCTGAAATTATATTTACCTCCGGTTCTCTTGGTAGAGCAAAAGGTGTTATGCTAAGTCAGCGTAATCTTGCTGCCAACTTAATGGCGATGACAAGCATGGTTAAAATGTATAGCACCGATCGATTTCTTTCCGTACTTCCTATTCATCATACTTATGAATGTACCTGCGGATTTCTCTGTCCTGTTTATACAGGCGGCTCTGTACATTATGCACGCTCATTAAAGACTGTGGTGGATGATCTGCAGAAAGTAAAGGCAACTATGCTGCTTGGTGTTCCTCTTCTTTATGATAAAATGTTCAAAAAGATAAGCAAAGGAATTAAAGAAGATAAAGTAAAGTCAAAAGTTGTTCCTCCGTTGATGAAAATTACAGATTTACTTCAGGGTGTTGGCTGGAAAGATGCGAAGAAAAAAGTTTTTAAAGAGCTGCACGAAAAATTTGGCGGATCGATAAGAATATTTATTGCCGGAGGTGCTGCTCCAGATCCGCTTGTTGCTAAAGGTTTGCGTGAACTCGGCTTTACTTTTATTCAGGGTTATGGTTTAACTGAAACAGCTCCTATTCTTGCATTAAACCGGCTTGATAATTTTAAAGATAATGCAGCTGGAATACCATTGCCGGGAGTTGAAATAAAAATCAATAATCCTGATGGTGAGGGAATAGGTGAAATTTTCGCAAAAGGTAAAAATGTAATGCTTGGATATTATAAAAATCCAAAATTAACAGAAGAAACTTTTGAAGACGACTGGTTTAAAACCGGTGATCTTGGATTCATAGATTCTGACGGTTTTTTGCATATAAGCGGAAGAAAAAAGAATGTCATTATTTCTAAGAGCGGTAAGAATATTTTTCCTGAGGAGATTGAGGACATTCTCAACCGGAATCCTTTTATCCAGGAGTGCCTTGTTTACGGCGAGAAAGATGAAAAACAGGATGAAATAATAGCTGTTCAGTTAGTTACCGACGCAGAGGCATTTATTGAATACTCAGAAAAAAATAATGTTTCAATAACACCCGAATTTATCGAGAAAACTATTTCTGAAGCCATTAAGCAAGTAAATAAAGAATTAACCAGCTATAAACAGATTAAAAAATTCTATATCAGAAATAAGGAATTTGAAAAAACGACAACACAAAAAATAAAACGCTATCTGGTAAGTAAAGAAGAGGAATAACTCATTAGCTAAGGCTCTTAAATCTTCTTTTTCGTCAATTTATTTATAAGGCTCCGGATATCCGATTCAACTTTGCATAGGAAAAATCCGGAGCTGAGCATAGTCCGTCTTTTTGCCAGTTTACCTTCAATACCGGGTAACCCATAAGCCATTTACCAACTGAAAAACCTGTTATATCTTCAATGTTGATATAAATCGGTTCACGCGTCAATAATCTGAGGAAATAAATAATTTTGTCATCTGCAAAGAATTTACCATCACCGCGTGCGAACATTTTATTTCTTCTGTAGCGTTTCCACCACTTGCCTTTTATTTCCGTTCCGAGATATTTTCCTGATATTTCATTTATCATCAGATCCATAAAAAGTAAATTTGTTTTACTAAAAAATTCTTTCAATTCTAGAACAAAAAAAAATTTTGAAATTAATTTTTCTTTTGCTTCACTTTGAATTAATAAATTTATAGATTGCCACACACTTAAATAGAATTTTACTGAATCATTAAGCTTAAATTTTAGCATGCAGGCACAGAAAAAAAAACGAAAGGTATTAAGAAGATCGCTCACTGAAAATCCCAACCAACTAAGCTTAGAATTTGCAAAACAGGAATCTGAAATAGAACTTCATCTCCCAAAACAAAAAATTAAATTGGACACCTCTGTTATTGCTCACACAAAAAGAGCTATGATAACATTAAGTGTCAGTTAGTTAACTCCTCCTACACATATCTTACAGGCAACAGTATTGATAGAAACTACATTCGGATATTTAGCAGCATTTTGTACAACCGCTTCATTTCTTCCGCAGGTTATAAAAGTATTTAAGACAAGGCATACAAAAGACATATCGCTCGGTATGTTCCTATTAATGACTGCCGGAGTAAGTTTTTGGCTTATTTACGGTTTACTGATAACGTCCCCGCCGATAATAATGGCAAATAGTGTTACAGTTGTTTTATCATTCTACATTCTTTTTATGAAGTTAAAGCTGGATGTCTTAAATCTTAATAAAGCCAACATAAAACGTCTGAAAAATTAACTAAAAAGAATATTTAAAAAAGAAAAGGGCTGTCTCATAAGGTTCTCGATACATTTCATTACTCGAGAACCTTTTTTTACGGTCGGTTTTCGAGTTTTTTTCTGATGAAATCAGAAAAATTATCGAGAAAACATTACTTGTGAGACAGCCCTTCGATTGTTGCCTGATTTATAAGACTAAATTCGGCTAAACCTTTCTTTTTTCAATTATGTTTCTTACGGAACTTTCAATCCATTCTTCAAGCGATAAGCTGAAGGTGTTTCCTGATATTACAAATGCCTGGTTTTTTGAATTAAGGAATATTGTTTCACCGGGCGACTCAACTGCTTCAGTTTTTGTCTTAAGCCATTCGGATAATCTGTGAAGCCAAACATCGCGGTCTTTATCCCTTACTTCATTTTCGTGGATGTAAAGTTCACTATCCTTGAATACACATCTTACTTCATTAAACTTAAATTTTTCACCTTCTGCGCCGAGCAGATTAAATAGAGAATTAGACAGATAGTTGATTCTGTAGTCTTTAATTGTATCCAGAACATCCCGCCATATTTTGGTTACAGGATCTTTATCCGGTTTTTCATCAGATGGAAGAATACATAAACTATACTGTGTGAACAAATTTTCAATAAATTGAGATATTTCTAAAAGTTTCTGACTATGTTCAAGTGTATCCCATCTTTTTCTTGCATTTGTAAGTCTCTTATTTTCAGGTGTGCTTACGTTGCCGTAACCTTCTTTTACATTTTGAAGATTTGCCCAACGTTCAATAGGACTATCCTGATAAATCCAGCATGTGTCGGAAATTTTATATTGTAACTCTAAGCTTAGACCTTCTTTAAAGAAGTAAAAAAAGTTGGAATCAATCTGACTGTTTATTTTATACTGAGCAAAAACCGATTTGATGAGCTTAGTTGCTTTTACTTCATCGTCTATAATACCTAATGAACCTATTGCTTTTTGAACAATATCTTCTCTTGTGTTTCTGATATGATTGGAGTTTGAGGTATCTAACCAATTAAGAAAGCTTAGCGGGGCATCAGATTTAAATATCTCACCAAGCATATTGGCGCAGGATAAGAGAAGAAAGTTTCTTAAATAAGAAACTTCATTATCCTCTGTTTTTATACTTATTCTTGTTTTAATATCATCATCATCAAGCGAGGTAGCAAGAGATGCTCTTTTAAGAATATAATTAAGCTTATGTTGCAGATTTTTTTCAAGTTTATCCATATCAGGAATTATCAGAGGAGTAGAAATTGCACTTGAAACAGTTTCCGGCTTATATTCCGTTTCGATTGCCACCTTTGATTCAAATCTATCAATCATAACAGATTCCTGATTTTTTTTATCCTCATTTTTTCTAGGTGAGGATACATTTTTTTTTGTAAACGATAATGCCATTTTTGTTTCTTTTCCCTCGATATAAAAATAATAGCAAGAAATTGGCAAATATTATTCCACTTCAATTAACGCCTAATTGGTTTAATTGCTTCAAAATATTAGCTAATAAGCAATTTTGGGTAAGTTAATATGTAATTTTTACCGCGTATTATGATTGATCAAAACATAACTAATTGAGGGTTAATGAATATTGGAACAGGATTTTTCGAGAAGGTCAAAATATGTGTCCTGCAGAAAAATTGTGACTGATAAATATTATATTGCTCATCAATTTTAAAGATAAAATATGAATCGTTTCGCTCCTGTTTTTGTAATTATTGCTGCTAGTTTATGGGGACTTGACGGAATTGTTTTACGCCCGTCACTTTATAGTTTGCCTGTTCCTTTGGTTGTTTTTGTTGAAAGTACAATAGTTGCTATTCTGTTATCACCATATTTTATTAAAAAATTACCCTCATTAAAAAACTTAGAAACGAAAGACTGGTTAGCTTTCTTTTTAGTTGCCCTTTTAGGAGGTGCTGTTGGTACAATGGCAATAACCAAAGCACTGTTCTACGTTAACTTTGTTAATCTTTCTGTTGTTATACTTCTCCAGAAATTACAGCCGGTATTTGCAATAACACTTGCTGCAATTTTCCTAAAGGAAAAACTACCCGTTCAATTTTTCTTTTGGGCTGCACTGGCAATTATAGGAGCTTATTTTATGACGTTTGGTACAAAGCTGCCGGCGTTATCCACAGGAGATAAAACCGCTGTCGCTGCACTGTTTGCTTTAATTGCAGCTTTTAGTTTCAGTTCTTCAACTGTGTTGAGTAAGCGCGCATTAAGAAATGTATCTTTTGAGATGGGGACTTACTTACGATTTCTTTTTTCAGCATTTATTATGCTTGTGCTTGTTATTTCGCTGGGAGATATAAACAGCATAACTGAAATTACTACAAAGCAGGCAGCTATATTTTTAATTATTGCTTTTACTACCGGCGGGCTTGCAATATTTCTTTATTACTATGGATTAAAAAGAATCACTGCTTCTGTTGCGGCAATTTGCGAACTGGCTTTTCCCCTGACCGCCGTTATCCTTGAGTATTTTATAAGAGGAAATATTCTGGATCCGGTTCAATGGATAGGCGCAGTGGTTTTACTTGTAAGTATTTTAAGAGTGAGCAGAATTAAAGCTTAGCGCTGCAGTACTTACAGAAAATTGCATCTTTATCATGACCTTCCTTCAAGCACTCCGGACAAACCTGTGTGGTTATTGATTTTCTGCTTGCCTCAGCAATTTCCACCGTAAATATTCCGGTTGGTACGGCAATTATTGAATATCCGATTATCATTACCATAGAAGCAAGAAGCTGACCTATAGGCGTTTGAGGTGAAATGTCACCATATCCAACAGTAGTCATTGTAACTATTGCCCAGTACATACTAGTTGGAATACTCGTAAATCCATTTTTCGGTCCTTCAACAACATACATAATAGCACCTATAACAACTATCATCGTAAGTACAGCGAAAAGGAAAACGGCTATTTTACTCCGACTTGTTTTTAATGCCCTGGTTAATATTTCTGCCTGGGCTAGTAAAGGACGGATTTTAAATATTCTGAAAACTCTTAATAATCTTAATACTCTTATTACAAGAAGATACTGGCTGCCGGCAATGAGAAGACTTAAATATGTTGGAATGATTGCAAGTAAATCTATAACGCCGTAAAAGCTAAATGCATACCTAAGAGGTTTTTTAACTGAAAGGAGCCGTAAAAGATATTCTATAGAAAACAATATAGTAAAAATCCATTCAACAAGGTGAAAGTAAAAAGAATACTTTGCACCTAATTCATTAATGCTTTCAAGGAATACAACAAGCACACTTAAAATTATACACCAAATCAATATTACATCGAATAGCTTACCTTTGCGGGTATCGGCTTCAAAAATTATTTCATAAAGACGGATACGCCATTTTGCTTTATCGTCAGGGGGACGAAATGTTCTTTCTGCCATATAAACACAAGAAAGTTAATAAATGTTTAAAAAACTTTCCCTTAAAATAATTCCGTCCCATGAATAATACACATACATTTAATGATCCGGCTATTGAAGAATCTCTTTAAAATTATAGAATAAAGTATGATAGCTGCCTTCAATTAAATGAAGGCAGCCAAATTTATTGCTGATTATTTTCTTATTTCAGAAATTATGTCTTTTGCTCCGTCAACACTGTTCTTCAAAGCAGATTCAACAGAAGACAGACCATCTCCGCCAACCTCTTTTACTGCATCCATTGCGGCAAACACCGCGTCCTTTGTAGCACTAACCGTATCACCACCAACCTGTTTAACACCATCAACAGCACCTTTTACTGCTTCCACAGCAACATCAGCAATGTTCAATCCAAGACTTTTAGCACTGAAAATTGCCTGGGCAACAGTGCCTTTTACAGCTTCATTTTGCTTTATACCCGATTCAACTGCGCCTTGAATGGCTCCATTAACAACCCCTTTTACAGATTGTACAACAGTTATTCCGAGTTCAGCAATGCCGGAAATTGCACCGCTTACTATAGAGGCCGGTACATTTATTCCAGCACTAACAAGTTCGCCTACACCTTTTACAGAACTTACAGTAACATCCTTAATTACTTTTATTATAGAGCTGCCAATATCTGCAGAACCTTTTAGTGTACCGGCTATACCGCCTTTTATACCATTAACTAGTTTTGAAATCAGATTAAATGCCATCACCATCTCCTTTTATTAATTATTGCGAATAGTTGATTATTGTTAAGAATGTAACAAAAAGATCGAATAAATCAAAATGAGGTTAAACAGAAAGAAGATAAACAGTGAACAGTTCAATTAACAAGCAGCCATTCAAGAATGCAAGCGGGGCAAAATACCCCGCAATTATATCAATTTTCCTGCACACTCCAGGGTGGTGTAACACCATTCATTCGGGCGTAGGCAATTAGTTGACCAAGATGTTCATGTCCATGGTTAAGAAAGGTAACAAGAAAATTCCTTACGGAAAACTTCATACCGAATGCTTCAATTTCACGATTGAGATCATCTTCGGTAAGATTTCCTGCTGTAGATCTTACGTGGTTAAATGAATTACTAAGCATATCCAAAGATGAACTTTTATCAGTCGAACTTTTATCTTTAGACATACCGGATTTATTACCAGTAATTAAACTCATAAAGTAATAATTAGCTTCAGCAGTATGAATAAAAACTTCGCCGACTGATCTTACACCTTTTGCAGGTGTCCAGTTATACTTATCGTCCGGTATTGCTTCTGCAAGCTGTACTAAACGATTTTGAACAAATTCCATTTGCCCTAAAAACTCCTGTATAAAAACGGGTTTATCAGAAATTTCCGCCTTCAGGAAATTAAGCGGGATAAGCATCAACAAAAAGAAATATAATACTGACTTCATAGCGCCTCCTTTAATTTTGTTTGTGAATCAGTAATGTTAATAAATGCCGGGAGTAATATATTTAATTTAATTGCTTAATGGCAACTTTTTCTTCGGATTAAGTGTTTAGGTTTGATTTTTGAGAAAATTCACTGTGACAGGAATTAACTTAATCTTGCACGGTCATTCCAAATTGTGCCCACTCCTCTTTAGAGGGACCATAAACACCAGGCACTTGTAATCCAAGTAATCTCATGACTACTGTTAGTTGTGCGCGATGATGGATTTGATGAGTGATCAATACACCGAGAGTTTTTCCTTTAGCCCATTTATCACCATACATATCATCTTCCTCTAGGAGAGTATCATCATTCCAGTATTCTTTTATTTCTGAGATCATATTATCAGATGCTTCTTTATAAGCGTCAATAATATCTTTTACCATTGTGGGTCTTGGAGAATTTTCAGTAACCGTCTTGAATTTCAATCCTGTTCGATGCGCCATTTCTCCAATTGAGGTTGTGATATGCCAGGCGAGTCTGCCTGCTGTTCTTATATTTTCTGCAACATTTGTAGTTAAAGATTTATCAGTTAGGTTATTAAATATTTTGAGTGTGGCTTCGGATTCGTAAGCCCAATCGTTAATAAAGTCTTCTAGTTTGTGGTACATGGTAATTTTTTCGCTGTCATGCTGAACTTGTTTCAGCATCTTTAAATTTTTAATAGATCCCGAAATAAGTTCGGGATGTAAAACGATCAATTCAAACTTTCCAATATTTCTTTCAGCTTACTCAAATTTGCGACCCACTCTTTTTGCTTATTTCTTTCCTTCTCAACAACTTCAGGGGCAGCATTTGCGACAAACTTTTCATTTGATAATTTCTTTTCAATTCCTGCAAGTGAACCTTCAAGACGGGTTATTTCTTTCTGCAGTCTTTGTCTTTCAACATCAAGATCAATTAATCCTTCAAGCGGAATAAAAATTTCACAATCACTTATTACTGCTGATGCACTCGCTTTGGGCTTGGTCAAATTAAAATCAATTGTAAGCTCATCAACTTTTGCGAGCTTCTTAACGTAATCAACCTGATGATCTTTTACACTTGCTGATTTTATCATTGCATTAACTTTCTTGGAGGGAGCAATGTTCATCTCACCGCGAATGTTTCTTATTGCCGTGATAATATCTTTTACAAAATCCATTTCCCTTTCGGCAGAATCGTGAATCAGCTTTTCATCAGCTTCAGGAAATTCTGAAACAGAAATACTTTCACCAACTTTTCTTTCATTGGTTAACTGCCATAGTTCTTCTGTTAAGAACGGCATAAACGGATGAAGCATTTTAAGTGCATCTTCAAATATTGATATTGCTCTTGTAAGAACTGCAGACTTAACTTCCCCGATAGAATCGGGACTTGCAGCTTCGACATCACCATACAATCTTCCTTTTATCATTTCAACGTACCAGTCGCAGTAATCATTCCAAATAAAAGAATAAACGATCTTGACAGCATTATTAACTTCAAATGCATCCATAGCTTTATTGAACTGAAGCAAAGTTTGATTTAGCCGCGATATTATCCATTCATCTGCAAAGTCCTTATGTTTACCAGCAATGGCAGGATGTGTTTTGATTGATTCTCTATTCATCAGCAAAAATCTTCCTGCATTCCATATCTTATTTGCAAAGTTTCTTCCGAGTTCGCATTTATCCGTGCTGAATAGAACATCCTGTCCAAGCGGAGCTAAATAAATAACTGTAAACCTTAAGGCATCTGCACCGTATTCTTTAATAACATCAAGCGGATCGGGAGAATTGCCTAACGACTTGCTCATTTTTCTTCCCTGTACATCGCGCATAATGCTTGTGAAGTACACATCACTGAACGGAATGTCTTTCATAAAATGCATTCCTGCCATTATCATTCTTGCTACCCAGAAAAAAATAATATCCGGTCCGGTAACCAGGGTGCTGGTTGGATAGTAATACTTTCTTTCATCTTCAGTTCTGAAAATTGCATGAGCCCATAGCCAGCTTGACGCCCAGGTATCAAGTACATCTTCATCCTGCTTCCACATATCAATATCTGCGGGAGGATTAACATCACAATAAATTTCTTTAGCGTCTTTGTGATACCAGACAGGAATTCTGTGTCCCCACCAAAGCTGTCTTGAGATACACCAATCACGGATACTTTCCATCCAGTGGAAATAAGTTTTCTCCCAATGCTTCGGATAGAATTTTACACTGCCTTCTTTAACCACATCAACTGCAGGTTTGGCAAGTTCATCCATCTTCATAAACCACTGCTCGCTTAAATACGGCTCGATTGGAACATTGCCGCGTTCAGAGTAACCGACTTTATTCTGATAGTCTTCAATCTTGTGCATCAGTCCGAGTTCTTCAAACTTTGCCGCAACTTTCTTACGAACTTCATATCTATCCTGCTGCCGCAGCCAGTCCGGTACATTTTCATTTGTGGTTGCATCATCATTAAAAATGTTTATGAACTGAAGATTATGACGCATTCCCATTTCGTAATCATTTACATCGTGAGCGGGAGTAACCTTAACTGCACCTGTTCCGAATTCTTTATCAACGTATTCATCTGCAATAATTGGGATTTCTCTTTCAACAATAGGCAGCTTAACTTTTTTGCCGATGAGATGTTTGTATCTTTTATCATCGGGATTAACAGCAACAGCGGTATCACCAAGCATTGTTTCAGGTCGTGTTGTGGCAACAATTATAAACTCTGTACTGTCAACAACAGGGTATTTGAAATACCACAGCTTTCCGTTTACAGTTTTATAAATAACTTCTTCATCGGAGATGGCGGATTTATTAGCAGGATCCCAGTTCACCATTCTGTACCCGCGATAGATCTTTCCTTCTTTGTAAAGATCAACAAATGCTTTTATAACCTCGTGATAGTACTGATCATCCATTGTAAAGACTTCTCTTCGCCAGTCGCAGCTAACTCCAAGTTTTTTTAACTGCTGGATGATTATTCCGCCGTACTGTTTTTTCCATTCCTGGCAGTGTTCTAAAAATGCATCGCGCCCGATTTCTTTTTTCTTAATACCTTTTTCTGCAAGAAAGTTTGTCACCTTTGTTTCGGTTGCAATGGAAGCATGATCTGTCCCCGGAACCCAGCAGGCATTATATCCCTGCATGCGTTTCAGACGAATGAAAATATCCTGAAGAGTGTTATTAAGTATATGTCCCATTGTAAGCATACCGGTTATGTTCGGCGGTGGAATGGGAATTACGTAAGGCTTTCTGCTTTCATCAATCTCGGAGTGATAAAGTTCATTATCGTACCAGTACTTATACCATTTATCCTCAACATCTGAGGGATTATATGCTTTGGGAATATCTGCAAAAGTTTTAACGGACATTAAATTCTCTTTTATTTAAAATTTGAGTGCAAATATAAGGATTTTTGGAGAGTAAGAGTGGGATTAAGATTATGATTGAGTAAGGATTGCTTAATTCCTAAATTGTTAACATTCACTTTCAAGGGATGAATATCTGTGTTCTATTGATAATTACTCCTCCACCTCAAACGCATCATTAGTTACCATTTCAATTTCATTTATTATAAAGTTGTATTGTTCTCTATCTTTTGGCGTGGAGACGTCCTTTTCACCGGCAATAAAAAACTCGGCTAGCTGTTTTGCTTCCTCTTCATTTTTTGCATCAATGCTAACTATGTAATCGCGGTGGAGTGAAACTTTGTATGTGTTCATTGGCAAGCCTCTCTAAGTTTTAGAATAAGTTTCAATGCTAAATTAAATAATTCGTGATTAAGATGCGCTGATGGAACACGGATAATGCGGATGCGACTGATAATGACGGATCAGTTCAAATCCATTTGATCAGTCAAACCTGCCTGCCGGCAAAGGCAGGTCAGTGCTCCATTTCCTCATCTTTTTCTTTTAGATATTTTTAGTACAGAAGATAAAATTTACTGTTATAGCAGTAATCAGTAACCATTTTCGCCTATTTTTACTCACTACCCATCGAAAGGACATATTTTTACTGTCATAACAGTAAATATTCTTGTATTTAATTTTTGGTTGCTCTATATTTGCCATAAACGTAAATTATTACTGCTATAAAAGGAAATAACGGTGAACAGAAATAATATTTCATACATAGTTAAACTGCATAGAAAGCAAAGCGGTTTGACTCAGAAGGCATTAGCTGAACTTGCCGGAGTCGGCAAAACAGTAATCTATGATATTGAAAAAGGCAAAGAAACTGTTCAGTGGGATACTGTTAACAAAGTCCTGGCTGTATTAAATGTCAAAATTAAATTTGAAAGTCCGCTTATAGAACTAATGGAGAACAATGATGAGAAAAGCTAAAGTATATAATTTCGGAATTCCTGCCGGAGAGCTGATTGAGATAGAAACCGGACACAAATATAAATTTGTTTACTTCGAACATTATAGCGGGAAACCAATTTCTTTAACTATGCCGGTTAACCAAAAAGAATATGAGTTTAATGAATTCCCTCCGTTCTTCGATGGACTTCTACCGGAGGGAGTACAATTGGAAGCACTTATTCGCCAGATGAAGATAGATAAAAATGATTTCTTATCTCAGCTTATTTGTGTTGGAAAAGATTTAGTTGGTTCGGTTACTATAGAGGAGATTAAAGAATGAATACCTGTCCAATTACTTACGAACCGTGCGGAGATAAAAAGTATTCAGAGAAAGGTTTGAAACTCCTTTCCAGGAACTTAACAAATCTTGAGGATTTCCCGTTTACTCAGGAAGAGCAGTTACGTGAGGCTGCAGCAAGAGCATCAAAGATGTCTGTACAAGGAGTTCAGCCAAAACTAAGTGCAAAGCTGAAAGTTAAGGAAGGAAATTTTGAAGTTGTTGACAAAGGAGGTGAGTACATCCTGAAACCTCAAAACAATATGTATCCGCAATTACCGGAGAACGAAGACTTAACAATGCGGCTTGCGGAAGAAATAGATCTGGAAATTCCTTTGCACGGAATGATATACTCAAAAGATCAGAAACTGACTTATTTTATTAAAAGATTTGACAGATATGGAAAAGGGAAGAAATATGCAGTTGAAGATTTTGCACAGCTTTCAGGTAATAATCGTAACACAAAGTATAATTACAGTATGGAAAAGATTGCCGGGATTATTGATAGCTTTTGTACATTTCCAGCAATCGAAAAAGTTAAACTGTTTAAGCTGATAATTTTTAATTTCCTCACCGGGAATGAAGATCAGCATCTGAAAAACTTTTCATTGATATCAAAAGATAAAAAGGTAACCCTGACTCCCTTTTATGATTTGATAAACACAACTATATCTCTGGTAAATCCGGTTGAGGAAATTGCTTTACCACTAAAGGGGAAAAAAAATAAATTAAGTCGTAATATCATTGTTGAATATTGGGGTAAAGAAAGATTACAATTGAATAACCAGGTTATTGATCAGGCACTCAATTCAATTGAGGTTAAATTTGAAAGATGGACTGAACTCATCAACAAAAGCTTTTTATCCGAGCAGATGAAAGAGAAATATATTTTATTGCTTACTGAGAGAAGAAATATTCTCTGGTAATTTTATTATTTACTATCCTCTTCATCTGCAATGAGCGATTCTTCGTATCTCATATACTTTTTAGATGTTGTAACGCCCTCACCGATACGTTCAACATAAACCTTGGTGAATTCAACACCAAGAAATAATATTTGTGCAGAGTAGTATATCCACAGCAGAAAAATTATTAATGAACCAGCAGCACCGTAAGTAGATGCCACAGTACTGCTTCCGAGGTATAGTCCGATCAGAAACTTACCCAGCACAAACAATGCTGAAGTAACCAGTGCACCGACCCAGACATCTTTCCATCTTATATTTACATCCGGCAGAACTTTAAATATTATCATAAACAGAATAAATATTATGAACAGGGGGATTACAACATCTGCTATATCAAAAACATAAGTTGGAATACTCAGGAATGTATCACTAAGATAACGGTGAAGCGCTGATAGAATGGCACTGAGAAGTAACGATACAAGCAGAAGAAATCCCATTGTAACAACCATAGCAAATGATTGAAATCTGTCAATAAAAAATCCTTTTATAACCTTAAAAAAACTTCTTCCCGGTTTATATTTAACTTTCCATATCAGGTTTAATGAATCCTGAAGTGCGGCAAACACAATTGTGGAACCAATGAGCAGTGTAACACCGCTTATAATAATTGCCGTAAGTCCGTCATCGGAGTATCTGGAATTTTTCAATGCTGCCTGAACAATAACCGCCCCTTCTCTTCCGACCAGATCCTCAATCTGATAAACAATTTCACCACGGGCAGCATCTTCACCGAAAATCAACCCCGCGACAAAAACAGCAACAATCAGTAATGGTGAAAGTGAAAAAATCATATAGAATGACAACGCAGCACCTAATTTTGGGCAGCGGTCTTCTGCCCACTGGTCAAAAACTCTTTCTGTAAAGTCCCAGATTTTTTTCAGTCGTTCTTTCATATTAATTATTTGCCTTAACTTTTTTCATCAAAACCCATTTATAAATAAAGATACTCAATCAGATAACAAATTTCCAAATTAAGTAATGTATTATAACACAAGTGCTGATGTATCTAATTATATCTTAATAAAATTTTAATGGCAGGTTGAAGAGAATTGGCAGATTCAGGAAAAATCTTAATGGCACACCGATAACACAAATGAAAAACTATCAGATCAGTATTCAGTTAGATTTACTATTACTTTGTCTGGTAAAGATAATTCGGAATTTTAATTCTTATTCCGCTGTGAGGTCCATCTAAGTCTGTCCATTGGTCCCCGACATTGCCGATAATTTCATAACCTTGTTGTGTAAGTGCGGTTCTTACATTTGATTTGAATTCCACAGCCGGAAGTTTCTGTTCTTCAGGTCTTCTAACAATTAAAGTATCAAATATTGCAAAGCCTTCATTAATAAGATTTTGATAAGTATAATCATATTCATCTGAAAATCTTCCGGTTAGAAAAATTATTTTAACATTTTTGTTTAGCAGAAAATCATACAAATCTTTTACGCGCGGAATTGCGGGAACTTCAGCGCCGGAAACCCACTCATCGACCATATTTTTAACGTAACCGAATCCCATTCTTTTACTGGCTTCGTAGTTGAGCAGTGCTGTATCATCAATATCAAAAATAACAGCGGAGTTTTGTTTCACTTCAATTGTACTGAATTTCGTTTTTGCATCGAATACAATTTCATCAAGTTCTTTATCATACTGTCCGCCTTCATAATACTGCTTAACGCGCTCTCTTGCATCAGTGAGATTTAATAGCTCCTCACGGCAGCAGGAACTTAGAAGCAGAGTAAGAGTAAGAAAAAAAGTAAGAGTTATAAATCGATTCATAATAAAATTATTTTTATTTATAGATTGGTTGTATTAAAAGTATCACCCTGCCTTATGTCACCGGTTTTATAACCTTTATAAAACCATCTTTTTCTTTGTTCGGAAGTACCATGCGTAAATGACTCCGGAACAACATATCCCTGTGCCTGTTTCTGAATTCTGTCATCACCAACCGCACTTGCAGCATTTAATGCTTCTTCAAGATCACCTTCCTCAAGCAGTCCTTCAATTCTATCAGTATAATGCGCCCAGACTCCCGCATAAAAATCAGCCTGAAGTTCTAACCTGACGGAATATTGATTATACTCTTCCTGACTAATTCTTGATCTGAGCTGCTGAACCTTTTCCATTGTACCTAGCAGGTTCTGTATATGATGACCAACTTCATGGGCAACAACATAAGCCATTGCAAAATCACCCGGAGCTTTGAACTTGGTTTGAAGTTCCTGGTAAAAACTTAGATCAATATAAAGTTTCTGATCGCCGGGACAGTAAAAAGGTCCTGTTGATGAACCCGCAACTCCACAAGCTGATTGAACACTTCCGCTAAACAACACTAATTTGGGTTCTCTGTACTGTTTTCCGATATCTGCAAATATATTGTGCCATACAGTTTCTGTTTCTGCAAGAATAACAGATACAAATTGAGCTAATTCTTTTTCTTCAGCAGTTTCGGTGTAATTGGATGTTGTTGTTTGATCTGATGTTTGAATGTTCTGAATTAATGATGTGGGATCGCCTCCAAGTAAAAGGACAACAAGAACAATAACAATAGTTCCGATTCCTCCGCCGGCTATACCTTTGGCGGAGAGACCGCGCCTGTCTTCAACGTTTGAGCTTTGTTTTCTTCCCTTCCAACGCATACGGTCACCTTTTAATTAGATAATAAAAATAAATACTACCGGGAATAATTTAATACTTAAAAATCAAATTAAACGATTTGCAATTTCCATCTATCTTCCGTTCTTAAAGAAAAACATCAATGGTCTTTCCATTCTTGCAGCCCATTCCTTTTCATTGTGTTCTGCGCCAGGTGCATAATAATAATCAATATCCTGTCCTATTACATAACCTTTTTTTGAAAGTTCGAGAAACATTTTTTGTCCGCGTATTGCTCCATCTTCACCATGATCTATATAAAACTTAACAGGTTTTTTTTGTCCGTTATAATCTATCACCTGTACTATACTGCGATCATTGTTATAATAAAAGGAGCTGGACATACATCCTGCCATTCCAAAAACTTCCGGATAGTGCCATGATGCATAAAAAGAAATTAAACCGCCCATTGATGAACCGATTATTGCTGTATTATTTGCATCAGTCAGTGTTCTGTAATTCTGATCGACAAAAGGCTTTAACTCTTTGATTAAAAATTTCAGATAGTTCTGACCTGTCTCAGACCAACTGTATTCATCCAGTCTCTCCGGAGTGTTATAAATTCCAACTATTATTATTTCTTTGATTTTCTTCTGTCTGATAAGTTTTAATACAGTTTCATCAACACGCCAGTCTTTACCAATGTAAGCAGTTTTCGGGTCCATAATATTCTGACCATCATGCATATAAAGTACCGGATAATGCTTGTCTTTCTTTTTATTTGAAGCATATCCTTGCGGGAGCCAAACTATTACATCCCGTTTATTATTGAGTAATGTTGATGAAAATTCCTTATGATAAATGACTTTACCAACAATTTCCTCGATATCCTGACCCGGTTTTTTCCGGCTTTTTTTTGTTACTTCCTTCATTTTACAAATTTTTATTAAGCATTTGTAAAGATAAAAAAATATTCTTTCAGCGGGATAAATAAATCACTTATTAAGCTTAAAATGAGTGGATTATTCCGTTTATTTTGTGGATTTTTAAGTACTTAATTTTTATAATCTTTCTAAAAACGGAGATCGATTTTATGGCCGTAATAAGACCTTTTAAAGCACTAAGACCAATCAAAGAAAATGCACATCTTGTTGCAAGCGTTCCCTATGATGTAGTTAATCGTGAAGAAGCAGCACAGCACGTACAGGGAAATCCGCTAAGTTATTTGCACATTACCAGATCAGAAATTGATCTGCCGGAAGTTAAAGATGTTTATACTAAAGAAGTTTATCAGAGAGCAAAAGAAAATCTGCATAATATCATAAAAGAAGCTCCGTTAAAAATGGATGACAAACCTCACTTTTATCTTTACAGATTAATAATGGATGGAAGAGAACAGACAGGATTATGTGCAACTTTTTCCGTTGAAGATTATGATAAAGATGTAATTCTTAAACATGAAAAAACCCGCAAGGTAAAAGAGGATGACAGAACAAACCATATTGTAACAACAGAAGCGCAAACTGGAATAGTGTTTTTAACATACCGAAGTGTTAAATCCGTTAACGAGCTGGTTGATAAAACATTAAGTGAAGTGAAGCCGGAATATGATTTCACTGCTGCTGATGGCATTCAGCACACTGTTTGGATTTTACCTGATGAGTATAATGAACTGATTATAAATGATTTCAAAAAAGTTGATAAACTATATATTGCAGATGGACACCATCGTGCAAAAAGTGCAAGCCGTGCTAAAGAAGAAAAGATGAAGGCAAATCCAAATCACAATGGCGACGAAGAGTACAACTATTTTATCGCAGTTCTGTTTCCTGAAGATCAGCTTAAAATACTTCCTTATAATCGTGTTGTTTTTGATCTTAACGGATTAAGCAAGGATGAATTTCTAAACTCAGTAAGTGAAAAATTTGAGATCAGTGAATCAACAGAAAAAGAACCGAAAGTTCAGAAACAGTTTTGTATGTACTTAGATAAACAATGGTACATTCTTAAAGCACGGGATTCCGTTCTTGCAAGTTTATCATTAGAAAAATCCGTCGGTGAAAAACTTGATGTAAGTATTCTGCAGAACTTTTTACTAAACCCTGTTCTTGGAATTGATGATCCGCGTACAAACAATAGAATAGATTTTATTGGCGGTATACGAGGCACAAAAGAACTTGAAAAACTTGTTGATACAGATAAAGCTGTAGTGGCATTTTCACTTTACCCTGTTAGTCTTAATGACCTGATGAATATTTCAGATGCAGGCGAAGTGATGCCGCCAAAATCGACTTGGTTTGAACCGAAATTAAGAGATGGCTTGTTAACACATTTAATCTGAATTTTAGTGATTTAGTGCTTTTGTGGCAGAGTGTTTTTGCCACTAAAACACAAAAACTCAAAATTACACTAAATAAGTAAATCAAAGGAAAAATATCATGGAAAAAAGAATCTATAACTTCAGTGCTGGTCCGGCTATTCTGCCGGAAGAAGTGCTGCTAAAAGCTCAAAAGGAATTATTCACATTGCCGGGAGTGGGAATGTCAATTCTCGAAATATCCCACCGATCAAAAACTTATGATGCTATTCATCAGCAGGCAAAAGAAGGATTAAAAAAACTTCTGAACATTCCGGATAATTATACAATATTGTTTTTGCAGGGCGGTGCAAGTCAACAGTTTTCAATGGTGCCGTTAAATTTAATGCCTCCTAAAAATAAAGCAGATTATATTTCCACCGGAAGCTGGTCCAAGAAAGCTATTAAGGAAGCAAAACGTGTAGGCGCTGTTAATGTAGCATGTTCAACTGAAATAACGGAAGGCGAAAAAAAATATTTTAACAGGATACCAAAACAAAGTGAACTTAAGCTTGATCCCGAGGCTGCGTATGTTCATTATACATCAAACAATACAATCTTCGGAACTCAGTTTCATGAAGAACCTGAAGTTGGTGATGTTCCATTAATTTGTGATGCTTCTTCCGACATACTTCACAAACCGATTGATGTTTCAAAATACGGATTAATTTATGCAGGTGCTCAGAAAAACATCGGTCCTTCCGGTGTTGTACTGGTAATCATAAGGAAAGATCTTCTTGAGAGAAGTCAGGATTCACTTCACACAATGCTTAATTATAAAATTCACGCAGAGAATGATTCGCTGTATAATACTCCAAACACTTTTGGTATCTACATTATAAAACTTGTTACAGATTACCTGTTGAATTTAGGCGGACTTGAAAAGATGTATGAGATAAACAAGAAAAAAGCTCAGATGCTTTATGATGCAATTGATAACAGCGGCGGTTACTACAAGGGTCACGCAGAAAAAGAAAGCCGCTCATTAATGAATATTACATTTAATCTTGCCACTCCTGAACTGGAAAAGAAACTTATTGATGAAGCAACAAAAGCAGGATTCAACGGATTGAAAGGACATCGTTCTGTCGGAGGATTGCGTGCATCAATTTATAATGCATTTCCTGCAAAAGGTGTTGAAGATCTTGTAGCTTTCATGAAAGATTTTCAGAAGAATAACGGATAAACCTTCGTTATATTACAAAATAAAACCTCCTATTTATAAACCTTCGGCGTACAAAACGCCGGAGGTTTTTTATTTATCGTAAAAATTAACGAATCAATATCATTTTCCTTGTTTGAATATTTGTACCTGCTTTAAGTTGATAAAAGTAGATGCCGGATGCCGGATGCTCGTTACTTGATTCTGACTTGAACTCAACTTCGTATCTGCCTGCCGGTTTGTATTCATCAACAAGGGTTACAACTTCTTTACCAAGAACATCAAAAACCTTCAAGCTTACAAAACCGCTTACCGGTAACTGATAACTGATTATAGTATTCGGGTTAAATGGATTAGGATAATTCTGTTCCAGTTTAAATGACACAATTTTGCCGTCATCATCGTGATTAACCGAGGATATTCCGTTCTTAAAGGTCACATCCATGCTGTCAATCGTATAATTCTCATTCGGATCGAATGCCATCACATAAATTCTATAAACCCCGTCAAGATAGTCAGCAGTGTTGAGTGCCAGATCCTTATCTTCGATTGAAATTAAAGAATCCCCGTTATTATTAGTGATGATATGATAGTAACCTCTTACCGGGTTCATCCAGCTTGGTGATGGAAAGGTCTGATCGCGCTTATATAAAACAGTTGCATAAGGTTCGTAATGCCCGGAGTTATACATTGAATAACTATGAGTTAATACGTGTGATAAGGCTGTATCAAGAATCAATTCACCGTCATCCACGCGTTTTATCCAGTAATTAATTTTATATGCAGGCTGCTGCCATTCAGAATCACCTATATAATCAACAACTTTTACAAGAATGTCAACTTCTCCAAATAAGCTGTCCGGTGATAAATAAGTGCTTGTTTCATTTATATAAAATCCAAATTTAGAATCAGGAAAAACATTTTCAATTTCCGGCAGAGAGTCGTCGTGAACAGGTGTCAAAGCAAGCAAAGGATTAAAATTAATACCCCATTCGTTATCATCATACAACCAGACAAGCCCGGTATCCCTAATCTCAACAAAATGGATATGACCCCATTCATTAGTCCAGTAAATTATATCACCAAGGTAATCATATTGTTCAACAGTATCGCCAATATCAAAAGCTATTGTATTCTCAACAAGATGGGCGTAAAGCCAGCCGTCTGAATAATCCGCAACATTGGAATCGCTTATTGCAATTCGCCAGTATAATTCTCCACCGAGTGTCAGTACACATTTTACAACGCCGCCTTTAACAGCATATGTCGGCTCATCAATTGGAGTAATGATATCCAATCCCTGATGAAGATAAGACCACTCAGAACCTCCTCCCATATGCTGTTCATAGTGATTCCATACAGTATGGGTTGTGTCAGTTGGATAAAATGGCCAAGGAATTGGTTCATATTGATTTCGTTTTTCAAGTGTAGAATTATCAGGTTTGGTGTTTTTTAGAATTCTGAATTGACCCGTTTTAATTTCTTTTATATCTCCGGTTAAAGAATATTTATTAATACTACCCTTGGTTAATTCTTTGGTTTTCGTTTGAACACCTGCAAAAATATTTCCATCCATAAATTTTAGATCACGAAAAGAATTGTTGCCGCCTATCTTATCATAAAATTTTACCTTCCCATCTGAGACATCATAGATTATCAGATTGTACTTGTCGATTACTCCGACAAAATCATTATCTATCGAAAGCAATACCTTCCGTGGCAATTCAATATTATAATCTATCGTTCTAATTAAACTGCCTTGTTTATAAACTTCTAATTTTTTTTCATCTGCAATTGCAATTGCTTCATCATTATTATCAAAAGAAAAAGCAAGTCCTTTTGGATATTCAAATTCAGAGTTAGCAATAAAGTTATAAGTATAAATTTTTTGTCTGTCCCTTACTGCAAAAGCATTCCCGGATTCAGAAAACTGAAAGGCATTTGCACTAGAAAAAGTTCTTTCCAAGAACATATTACCTTGAGCTGAAAAGAATCTTAGAGTGAGTTCTCCTCTGAAATGAAAAGTATGATCATAAACCACCATTATTCCTGAATTGGATATTTCCACATCAGCACCAGGGACTTTTGATAAATGATAAACGGGATAATTGTTATCATAAAAAGTGAGATTATAAAGTTCGCGATTTTCATCCGTTACAGCACCGATGGAATAAGTACATTTGTATTGTCTGTTCTCTGAGTATCGTACACCTGGTTCAATTTCGGTTGATCGGACTATTGTACCATTAATTGATGCGGTATAATTATCCAGGATGCTCTGAGCATTCGCAGGAGAATAAAAAGATGAGTATAAAGAGGTAAGTAATAGAATTATTATAGTCTTCATTTTTGAATCCCGTTCTAAGATATTGTTTACAGAAACATAGATTATTTCCGGTAATAATGCAAAGCAAAATAGAGTTAGTCAGTTTTTCGTTTTGTAAATTCTCAGTTTATTAAACTTGGTAATTCAGTATACGTACGACCCCCATCAGGGTCGGGAATTGTTTTTTTTAGGTTCTTTTATAAACGTGTGATGGCTTCGCCATCATAGATTGAGCTGACAACAAGTGTTTATAAATTTCACTGATAAGAGATTCTTCATCCTGAAAGGATGAAACATTTATAGAAAAATTATTCAGAAGCATTACAACGATGCTGAAGGCATCGCACATCTGACAATCAATATATTTTTATACCAATCTTATCGCTTCTTTCATTAAATTTGCTTTTCAATTTTACAAGGAAATAATTACGGAAAATTCATTGGTATCAGAAAACAAAATAATTGAAGAAAAGTACGGTGAAGATGTTCAGGTTATCACCAAAGATGATAAGCAGTATATTATTGTAGGAACTGCTCATATCTCTCGTCAATCTGCAGATCTTGTTAAACGGGTTATTGAAGAAGAAAAGCCGGATGTTGTATGTGTCGAGCTTGATGAAAAAAGATTTAAGGCTTTATCAGAAAAGAACCGCTGGGAAAATCTTGATCTGAAAACAATAATCAGGGAAAAACAACTCAGTACTTTGATGATAAATCTCGTGCTTGCTTCCTATCAGAAAAAACTTGGTGAAAAACTCGGAGTATCTCCGGGCACAGAATTATTAGAAGCAACTAAAACAGCTCAGGCTAATAACATTCCAATTGAACTTTGTGACAGGGAAGTGCGGATAACACTTCGGCGTGCCTGGCGCTCAATGAGCTTCTGGCAGAAAATAAAATTTATGACTGGTGGACTTGCAGGGCTTTTTGAAGATCAGGAATTAACAGAAGAAAAACTTGCAGAGCTTAGAAGCAAAGACGTCCTTTCCGAAATGATGGAGGAGCTTGGCAAAGCGCTGCCTGTATTAAAACGTGTACTTATTGATGAACGTGACACCTACATTGCCGAGAAAATGAAACGTGCAAACGGGAAGATAATTGTTTCCGTTGTTGGCGCCGGACACGTTAAAGGAATTATAAATCACTTTAATGAAGACCAGAATGTTAAGCTTGATGAGATAGAGCAGATTCCGCCCGCATCACCGATTGTAAAAATTATTGGCTGGGCAATTCCCGCTATAATTATCGGCTCTATAATTTACATAGGAATGAGCAAAGGGCTTGCAGAAGCCGGTGATAATGCCTTGTTCTGGTTTCTTGCAAACGGTATTCCGAGTGCATTGGGTGCTTTAGTTGCCATTGCACATCCGGTAACAATTTTAGTTTCATTTTTTGCTGCACCGTTTACAAGTCTTACTCCGGTAATCGGAGCCGGATATGTGGCCGCTTTTATACAGGTATACTTCCAGCCGCCTGTGGTAAAAGAGTTCCAATCGGTAACAACTGATTTTAATAAACCTGCACAGTGGTGGAAAAATAAACTGTTAAAAGTATTTCTTGTTTTTATTCTTACAAGTCTTGGCAGCGTGGTTGGTACTTACGTGGGATTTTTTGAGATTGTATCGAATGTATTTAAGTGAAAATTGAAATAAATATTAAAATTTTACCTCTAAATATTTTTTCGTTTACTACTCCAATTTATTATTTGAAAAGTTGGAAATGTTTCTTAAAATTTATAAGTTATTTAAAAATTCCCAATTGATAAATCTATCATAGCGCCGAAAAAACTTCTCTTTGCATTTATATTTCCAAAACCTGCAATACCTAAACTGACAAACTTAAATGGCTCGATTTTAAAATATGTTTCTATAGGGATACTTAGTTGTTCAATTTTTATGCTCTCATATAATTTATGTTGAATAAGCATTCCTCGTTCAATTCCATTGATATACCCAATGCCTGCTAAAAAACCAATTGTCATATTATGTATTCGATAAGGGTAACAGTACAACATGGCAATTTCATAGAATTTCAATGGGGGTTCTTCAAAATGATACCCGCCGGTACTAAATTGAAATTCGTCTGCTTTTAAGTATCTAAATGAAAAAATGTTTTGATTGTACTCATAAGATATTCCAAGTTTAATAGTTGGACCAAAATAAGATTTGCCAATACCTGCATTAAACCAGTATTTGGTAATTGTCTGGTCAATTACAAAATCTTCGTAGGTAGCCATATTAGATATGTATTTGTCATTTTCAACTAAGAATATTCCTTTTATCTCTTCATAATTATTTATATAAGGATAATGTAGGGTATTATTATCCGGCTTATGCTGAGCCAATATTGTATTGATGGCAATCACGATAAAAAGCCATAGTAACTTTTTCATTTTAGTCTCAGTTTGATCTAATTATTAATTTGTTAGACTTTAATTTCATTAATTTTCTGCCAAATATTGTTTAAGAGATTAACTTATAAATATAATATTATTAACACGATTATATTCGCCGAAAGGTTGTTAAGCGTGTTTAATAGATATGATAAACTACAATAGGGTTTCATTTCCCCTTCCTATTTTATTTTTACTATAGTAAATAAAAAGAAAATAAGATTAAAAACAAAGCAGTTGTTTATAAACTGCAATTGTTAACTTTTAAAGCATCATATTACATCAAAAGTAATACAAATACTTAATCTTAAACACACCAGCTCTGTCTGTTATATGCATTCTGTTAGGAAGAATATTATCATTCATATCGTACTCATCACTTCTGTCACGGAATTCATTGTAAGCAAAGTATATCCAGCTCTTCGGAAGGAAGTTCCAGCTGAATAAAAATCCTATTATTATCCTTTCCATTTTATCCGTTGATTTTATAAACACGTTATCAACATACATTCTTAAATTCAAATCGTTAATAGGGGTAAGTGAAAAATAGGGACGTGCATTAAATGCAATGTCATCAACATTATTATCGGGATCGATTTCGATAAACATACGATAACTCGTTCCTATCTGAAGCTCGTCGATAATACGATAACTTCCGGATGCGCCGACCCACGAATAATAACCCAGATAGTCTCTTCTGAAATTATAAGTTTTTGAATAACCGCCGTATAAGTTTGCTCCCCATTTTGGTGATATATCATACCACGAGCTGAACGTAAGTTCATACGAGTCGTATAAAACATCTTCATCCCTGCTTTTGCCGGCAGATATGTTTGTTTCAAATCCCCATTGATTTCTGAACTGAACATTTAACCCAAGAACGCCCAGACGGTCGGTATAATCATCAGCTTTTTCATAACCAAGATGAACTCCGCCATAAAGCATAGTGCTTCTTACATAGCCATCATCAAAATACCAGATGGGTCCGGTTATAGCAGTCAAAGTACCTGTCCCTTTCCAGGGAACAAATCCAACCTGGTTAATTTCAAAATCATTTCCTATGTACCTTGTGCGTGCTAATGCAACCCATCGCTCACCGAAACTTGTAAACCCTGCCGAAAAAGCGTAATCACCTTTATCATTTTCAATTGATCTTGCAACCTGGTAAGCAAGCTGCCAGTCAGAAGTGCGGAATGCGCCGTCAATGTCAATTACTCCGTAAGTATTTCCTTCGGTCATCTTTCCGACAAACAGCATACCTATGTTTGAGTTGCTAAGAATAGTTTTTTTAATTCTGCCGGATACAAAAGAAGCTTGCGGTTCTGTTCTGTTTTCATTATCAAACTTATAATTTGTTTTACCGGTTAATGCATAGAAGCCACCGTACTCCCAATCGTCCTGTCTGCCGAAAGCCTTTGTACCCACAATTAATGGTACCTGTGATCCGTCAGGAAGAAGTTTACCGATTCTTCTTGTGTACATAAGTTCTAATGGTTCATAGAATCCCGAACCTCTTTGTTTTCCTGCGGGCATAAATATTTCATTACCCTCGGTGAAGAATGGTCTTCGTTCGGAAAAGTAAGATTCATACCTGCTTATGTTAAATGAAAAAGGATCGGCTTCGATTTGTGCAAAATCGGGATTGGCTGTTAATTGAAAAGTTAATTGCTGTGATGGATTGAAGAAAATATCCAGTCCTGCTTCCGGATCGAATTTGTATTTTCCATCATTGATGTATTTAATTTTAGAAATTCCTACAGGATAAATCTCTAGATTAAGTCCGGTTACGGTAGGTCTAAAATCTGAGAACATCAGTCTTCCAAACTTGGAGACTCGCTGACCTTCGTTTTTTTCATACCTGCACCAGTACTGATCTTCCGAAAGCCATGGAATCCATCTATCGAAATCAACTCCCCACTCTGTAATATTTTTATCATACTTAATAGATTTATATGGGATCTTCATTTCAACAACATAACCCCAGTCATAGACTTTAGCATCGCCGAACCAGATTCCATCCCAGTTATAATCCCGGTTTCGTCCATCATCAAGCAGACGTGAATCCATTTTAACACCGCTTGCGGCAACAGCAAATTTATAAGCTGATTGTTTATCGCCAAAAGTATCAATCATAAAAGATACAATATCGCCGCCGAACTGATCGTGCAGTCCTGTTGATGTTTGGATTTTTTCTTTATCGTCATAACAGATCATTAAGCAGTAAATTGCTTCATCGGTAGTAAGAACTTTGGCAACAGTTCTTCTTGAAACAGGCTGATTATAATATGGTAGCAGTTGAAAAAAGTTATCCGCTGAATCAGCAACACTCCATACATCATCAATAATACCGTCAATTTTAATTTCAACATCAACTTTTTTCACATAAAGAAATTTATTGCTGTTGGGATTTTGGGTGGCGATAGTAAATTGAGAAATGATTATTAGTAATAGTAGTAGAATTATCTTCATAATAATTTTCCGGTAATTGACTACTAAAAAATAACTAAACCATCAGAATTGATTTGTAGTATTATGATGGACGGTTAAAACAGAAATCGAACAAATAATTTGAGTATGCACAAATAAAATACTAACAGTAAAAAAAAGCGCTCACAATGGAGCGCTTGTAGAACAGGACACTAAAAAAACTCTTAGTTTTTAGGCTTTGCTTCGCTAACGATGATGTTGCGGCCTTTGAGCTCAGAACCATTTAATGCCTGGATCGCAGCAGTAGCTTCAGATTCATTTTCAAATTCAACGAATCCGAATCCTCTTGATCTGCGAGTCTCCTTATCTGTTACAACTTTAGCGGAAAGAACATTTCCATGCGGAGCAAAAGCTGCCTGGAGTTCTTCGTCACTAATGGACCAGGGAAGACTACCAACGAAAAGTTTAGTACTCACAAAAAGAACCTTTAATTAATTGAACAAAAATGCGCCTTTCGACGCGGTGAAAAATAAAAATTTTAACTTAAGAAACAAATTATTTTTATTAATTAAATGCCAAAAAAGCCTATAATTACAGGGGTTTATCTACAATTGAGACATTTTTATATGATAATTTGAATTTGCCGGTTCCCAGTTGTTATAAAATAGCTTAATTAATTGTGCTTTGGGATGATTGGATGATTGGATGATTTAGAATGAATTATTATTATTCACAAATCAGACTTTATAAAATATCTTTTATTTTAACTTATCATAGATAATTAATCTTTAACTCAACATGAACTTAAATTAAGTATTTCTTCCAATTGTCAATTCAACTGCCTGCGATAAATTTTCAACGAACGCAATTTTCAATTTCCCGGAAGATTTTATTCCCTTCTCATTTCCCGATGGAATAATTGCTCTTGTGAATCCAAGTTTTTCAGCTTCCTGTATTCTTTTTTCAATATTGCCCACACTTCTTATTTCACCTCCAAGACCTACTTCACCTATAACTACTGTTTGATTGTCGACAACTCTGTTTAACAAACTTGCAGCAGTGCTTATACAGACTGCCAGATCGACTGCAGGTTCCTGAATTCGTAAACCACCGGCCATATTTAAGAAAACATTTGCAGAAGAAACTCTTATGTTCGCTCTTTTTTCCAGAACTGCAAGAAGAATCGATAATCGTCTCTGATCAAATCCTGTTGATACTCTTTGCGGATAGCCATAATTAGATGGAGTTACTAATGCCTGAACTTCAAGCAAAATTGGTCTTGTTCCTTCCATGCTTGAAGTAATTACTGAACCCGGAGTTTGTTTTTCTCTTTCGCTTAAAAACAATTCGCTTGGATTAGTAACTTCTCTTAAACCTACTTCATGCATTTCAAAAACACCGATTTCATTCGTACTTCCGAACCTGTTCTTTTGAGCACGTAATATTCTGAATGAATGATTAGATTCTCCTTCAAACTGAATGACTGTATCAACAATGTGTTCTAGTAATTTTGGTCCGGCAATCATTCCTTCTTTTGTAACGTGACCAATGATTATTACGCTGTAATTTTTTTTCTTTGCTTCTTCCATGAGCAGGGAAGTGCATTCACGAATCTGTGTAATTGTACCGGGAGAATTTTCAAGTTCGCTTCTGTACATTGTTTGAATAGAATCAATAATAACTACTGCAGGATCAAGATTGTTTATTGATGCGATTATCTGTCCAAGCTCTGTTTCTGCGAGAACATAAAATTCATCTGACGTAATTTTTAATCTTGATGAACGAAGTTTTATTTGTTTTTCTGATTCCTCACCGGTTACATAAAGTACTTTGTTCTTAATGTTTGCAGATGCCTGCATCGCAAGTGTTGATTTACCAATACCGGGATCGCCTCCGAGAAGTACTACACTGCCTGGCATTAATCCGCCACCCAGTACCCGGTCAAATTCTGTAATACCGGTTTTTATTCTATCTTCCTCTGTGGCGGTAATTTCGGTTATCTTGTGAAAGGAAACTTTCTGCGGGACTTTAAAGGATTTTCTTCTTCCTGTTTCAATCAACTCTTCTGTGAAGGAATTCCAGCTATCGCATTCGGGACATTTACCCAGCCAGCGCACCGACTCGTATGCGCAGTTTGAACAGATGTATTTAATTTTTGACTTTGACATAAGCGCTTTTTTACCATTAAGATACTAAGAGCACTTAGTTTCACTAAGAGTCAGGTAGTTTAGCAAATTCTTCGGTTACTAATGGAACTAAGTGGTCTTTTATATTTTCGCAATGAAAGTTAATTAATAATCCTTTTGGCTTCCCTGTAAGTTTTAAATATGATAATAATTGAGCTTTGTAAACCGGAATTATAACTTCAACTGCTTTTAATTCTATAATTATAAAATCATTCACTAGTAAATCCAGAATAAGATTAGTTCCAAGATCTTTACCTTTATTAATGATTGGAACCGGAACTTGTCTTTGTACATAAAATCCATTAGAATTTAATTCATCCACAAAACAAGTCTCATAAACTGATTCCAATAATCCCGGACACAATTGTTTATGAACCTCAATAGCACAACCCACAATTTTATAAGAAAGCTCGTTTATATATTTTCTAGTTATTTGCATTTCTAAGTGTTCCTTAGTG
The DNA here is from genome assembly GCA_018335755.1 of Ignavibacterium sp. Taxonomy (GTDB): domain Bacteria; phylum Bacteroidota; class Ignavibacteria; order Ignavibacteriales; family Ignavibacteriaceae; genus JAGXRK01. Next base: position 186,946 of record JAGXRK010000001.1, read on the forward strand.
CTCTCAGTACCTTAGTGGTAAAGTATGCTAAAGGAGCCCGCTAACTATACTTTCCACTTTACTTAAAGCATTAGGAATTTTACTAACATCCTTACCGCCGGCAGTAGCGAGATGCGGACGCCCACCACCACCGCCGCCTACAAGTTTAGCAAGTTCTCCTACAATTTTTCCCGCACTAAGATTTTTCTGCTTTATCAGATCATCTGATACGATTGCAACTATTCCGACTTTATCATCAACCTGTGCAATTAAAACACAGATCCCGCTTTTTATTTTATTTCTTAATTCATCACCAAAGGATTTAAGTTCATCCATACTATCTGCGTGCACTCTTCCTTTATGAATAAACACCCCTTTTTCTTCAGAATGAATTGAAATAATATGCTCAAGCTGTTCAAGTTTTTCTTTAATGCGCAGTTCAGAAATTTCTTTCTCAAGTTTTTTCTTAACATCAAGAAGCTCTTCAACCCGATGCTCAGCTTGTTTAACCAATTCAAGCTGAGAGTGTATGTACTTTTCAACTCCTGATCCGGTTACGGCTTCTATTCTTCTTACTCCGCTTGCGATTGATGCCTCACTGATGATTTTGAACAAGCCTATCTCTGATGAATTCTTAACGTGTGTGCCGCCACAGAATTCCATTGTAAAATCACCGAACTGAACTACATTAACATTATCGCCGTACTTATCACCGAAGAACATTATCGCTCCCATTTTCTTCGCTTCTTCAAAAGGAGTATCGCGATGGTGGATCATTGGAAGATTTCTGCGAAGCTGTTCATTAACTATTGTTTCAATATCGCGGATTTCTTCAGCGGATAATTTTGAGTAATGAGAAAAATCAAATCGCAGTCTATCCGGTCCCACATAAGAACCAGCCTGCTGAACGTGTGTTCCCAAAATCATTCTTAACGCTCTGTGTAGAAAATGAGTTGCGGAATGGTTACGCATTATATCCCATCTTCTTTTTTCATCTACTTGCGCATAAAATGGAGCCACGATATTTTTTAGCGTCCCTGGAAATTCTGGATTTTCAACTTTCTCAATTTCATGAACTATAACATTATCAATTTTAAATGTATTAATTATTTTTAATTTCGTTTTTTCATCCTCAATATATCCGGTATCCCCGACCTGTCCTCCTGCTTCAGCATAGAATGGGGTCACATCAAATATTAAAAGGTTTTCCACACTATTCATCCTATTAATCTTGATCCTTAACTTATCATAATCATATCCAACAAATTCCGTATCAAACTTATAATTATCTGGTATCCAATCCTTATATATATAAGATATGGTTTCAATTTTGCTTGATTCTCTCGAGCGTTCTTTCTGTTCATTCATTAATTTATTGAAACCATCCTCATCAATTGCCAATCCGATTTCACGAGCCATAACATTTGTAAGATCAACAGGGAAGCCGAATGTATCATATAACTTAAATACGTCTTCACCGGGAATTACTTTTATATTTTGCTTTTGAAGTTTCTTAACAACATTGTCAAATAATTCTATTCCCCTGTCAAGGGTAGCATTAAAGCTTTCTTCTTCTGCTTTTATTACTTTCTTAACATAATCTTTCTTTTCTTTTACTTCGGGGAAAACATCGCCCATAGTTTTTGTAAGAACGTCAACAAGCTTATACAGGAATGGTTCTTTAAGATGAAGTTTTCTTCCATATCGTGCAGCACGTCTTAATATTCTGCGAAGTACATATCCTCTACCATCGTTGCCGGGTACAGCACCATCAGCAATTGCAAAAGTTAATGCGCGTATATGATCGGCGATAACACGCATTGGAATACGATCTTCTTCTTTGTCATACTTTACATTGCTCAGTTTCGATACTTCATTAATCAATGGAGTAAATACATCGGTATCGTAATTAGAACTTTTCTTCTGCATTACAGCACAAACGCGTTCGAATCCCATCCCCGTATCAACATGTTTTGCCGGAAGTTCGTGAAGCTTTCCTGTTTCATCCCTGTTATACTGGATAAATACAAGATTCCATATTTCAATACATTCCGGTACACCAGCATTTACAAAAGCGGGGTTATTATAATCATCACTGACATTAATATGAATTTCTGAGCAGGGACCACAAGGACCGGTTTCTCCCATTTCCCAGAAATTATCTTTCTCGCCAAACTTTAAAATGTGTTTTGGGTTTATATCCGTTTTGGTTTTCCACAGTTCAAAAGCTTCATCGTCATCTTTGTAAACCGTTGCCCAGAGTCTTTCTTTAGGGAGTTTCCAGACTTCGGTTAATAATTCCCACGCCCATTCAATTGCCTCTGCTTTATAATAATCGCCGAATGACCAGTTGCCGAGCATCTCAAAAAAAGTATGATGATAGGTATCGTGTCCAACTTCTTCCAGATCGTTATGCTTGCCTGAAACACGTATGCATTTCTGTGTATCTGCCGCACGTTTATACTCCCTTGAACCGTGTCCGAGAAATACGTCTTTAAACTGATTCATTCCCGCATTGGTGAATAATAAGGTTGCATCATCAAAAGGAACAACCGGTGCTGATTGAACTATTTTATGTTCTTTGCTCTTGAAAAAGTCTAAAAACTGCTGTCTTATTTCGTGTGAAGTCATATATCCATTATGTTTAATTAAGTGTGCAAAGATAAAAAAACGCTTGTTAAGCCTGAAATTTAGAATTTGACTGACAGTATTAAAAAAAGGCGACTCAAATGAATCGCCTTAAATTATTCAATAATTTGTTTTGTGATCTCGAACGCAGGGAGAGATCCGTTCTGTAGTAATGCATAAAGATTTCTCACCAGATAAACCTGTCTGCCGTTAGGCAAAATATGGGTTGTTTTATATTTGGGTTCAACTCACTTCAACAGCAGCAGCATCTTCGAACTGATATAGTCACCTGATTGCAGTCTATAGATATAAACACCACTCGCAAGATAAGATGCATTAAACTCTACGGTGTGATTGCCAGCCGGTTTTTCTTCATTGATTAATGTACTTATTTCCCTTCCCAGTATATCAAACACTTTTATTGTTATTTTCCCGTAGTGTGCTAAGCTGTAATTTATTTTTGTAACCGGGTTAAATGGGTTGGGATAGTTTTGGGACAATGAATAATCATATACTGATATTAAATCGTTATGTACCGGGGTCGTAAACAATACTAAAGAATCGTAATACCATACATTAGAATCACTGGGTGAATTTTGTCCCCAATAAGACAGTCCCGGTATTTCGTCAACTATATAAAAATAATCTGCTCTTATTTTACCGGTTATATCATCATAGTTAATTTTTTTGTTTAGTGACAAAAATGTTTCAAGAATATTCTGCCGGTTTTTTAATGGGAAGATATTATCTGGTGACCAAGTCTGCCCGCCATCATAAGAAATATTTGCCAGATAATCTGTATAGTAAACAGGTGTTGAAAATGCACCACCATCGCCGGGATAAATATTTAATGAGCTTACCCCGGGTTCTCCGGTATATTCGGGAACAGACCAGGCAATTAAAACGATCTGTCCGTTTTCAGAAACAGAAATTGTTGGAAGTGATTGACCATAAGCAAAACCAGGAGTATATTGACCCAAAGGATTACCGGCACCGTCATACATTTTTTCATAAGCCGGATCAGTAATTGCAATCCAGTTTTTATCTCTGCTGTTCCAGTATAAAATTGTTGAGGTTTCAATTGTATCAATGCCTTCAATAGTTTTGCCCAATCCCCATAGTGCCATATGCATAACCCCAACGCTATCCAGTGCTCCGGAGAGCATAGAGTAATTTTTAAGGTGAGGAGCCAAATTTCTGTTAGTTATTTGTCCCCAAACAGGTTCATCCATATTTCCCCTTAAAATAATTTCTCCCTGCCAGTTATTACCCTGATTTGTTGAATAATAATGATAGATACCGTGAGGATTGCCGGATGTGAAAATATTATCTCTCACCAATACGGTTGAAATAAAACTTGAATTTTTTGAAACATAAATTACTGTTGGAAATCCAATACCGCCTGCATAAGTAAACAACGAATCATTTTCCCCTAATAGTGTTATCAAAGTGCCTTCTTCAAATATTTCAGATGATGTAAAAATACCGTATAAATTGAAAGAGTCATTATCTACAGAATTAACCGACCATATATTGCAATTAGGATCAGGTGCGAAATAGTATTGTTGGTATCTTTGAAAGTTTCCATACTCAAAATGATTAGTTTCAGGATAATAATACGACCAGTGAGTTGTTGGAAAGTCCTGAGAAACAGAAATTATTCTTTTATTTGTACAATCAGAATATCTCAGAGAAGCTGCCCCTATATTCGTGGGCTGCGGGTTAAATGCCGGTATATAGTGGATGGAAGAGGAGTCAATAATTATTAATGTATCAATTGCGAGTATTATGATTTCATTATTAAGATCATCATTTAAGTCTCCTACTTCAATTAAATTCTGTTCTACATTATAGTAAACTTCATACTGAGAATATTTTAATAATGTGCCCGGATCACCCGGATTTTGTGAATAAGATTGACCAACGCTTATTACAATCGATAGAACTAAAGCACAATTTCTGAACGATTCCATAGAATTACCCCTGAGAATGTTCGTAAATCTTATAAAACCATTAGTCTGATTAATTTGTAAGCGTTAAAGTAAATGCCGTTTCCATAAAAATCAAACCATTTTGAGTTTATTTATTTATTAAGCAAGAATGCCGGTTCTTTTTGCGATGGAATTCATCATTTAATGTTTTTATATTGACTCAAGTGCAATGTATAACAGCATATTAAAATTCCATTGTGATCTAAAATAATTACCATGAATCCTTTTATATTTTGGTTAATCTTACCATACACAAATTTTAAAGGTTTTATGGAAGCCGGACAGATATTTTTATACTTAATAATTGCCCTTATCGGGTTTTATATAATCAGAAAGGTGCTCGTTTACAGGTCAGTTAAGCATTATTCTCCTGTGGACGCATCGGTTAAACTGAAGAAAGAAAGAAAAGTAGTTTTGCTAGATGTAAGAACTGATATGGAAAGAAAACAGGATTCAATTAAGGGTTCTTACCATATTCCGCTAATGGATCTTTCATCAAGTGAAAATGAGTTAAAGAAATTTAAAGATGCTGAAATTATTTGCTATTGCAGAACCGGCAATAGAAGCATGAATGCAGCAGCTAAGCTTAAAAAAATGGGATTTAACGCAGCTAACTTAAGCAGAGGAATTATCGGATGGAAAGCAGCAGGACTCAGATAATCTGGAAATGGACAAGAAGAATTCTGCCGGTTGCCTTAGGTGCACTGGGAGGATATTTATATTATCATTTTATAGGATGCGACAGAGGATGTGCAATTACAGGCAATCCCTGGTCAAGCACTATGTATGGCGCAGTTATCGGCTTGATTTTAACTAACTGGAAAACGAAAGCTAAACTACTTCAACCAAAGGAAAATGAACAATGAAAAAGAATATGGCAAATATAGACAGGGGAATAAGACTTCTTCTTGTAATTGTTATAGCAGTCTTATTTTTAACAAATCAGATAAGCGGAATAGCCGCAATAATACTCGGAATATTTGGCGTGGCATTTATATTCAGTGGTGGAACAGGATTTTGTCCACTCTATAAAATTTTTAATACGTCATCTTTGAAGAAGCAATCATAAGGAGAGAATTGTGCAGTACGGATTTTCAAAAACAACAGATTATACTTTCAGTCAGGCGATAGAAAAAGTAATAGATGAACTTAAGAAAGAAGGCTTCGGCATTCTCACCATGATTGATGTTAAAGAAACACTAAAAAACAAAATAAATGTTGATTTTAAGAACTACACTATACTTGGTGCATGCAATCCGCCTATTGCTCATAAAGCTTTACAGACAGAAGAAGAGCTGGGATTATTACTCCCCTGTAATGTAGTTGTTTATGAAAAAGATAACAAAATTGTTGTATCAATTTTCGATCCTATGATGATGACCAAAGTAATTGATAATGATAAGATGATCCCCATTGCATCTGAAGTTAAAGAAAAACTTCAGAGAGTATTAGAAGCTGTTTAATATTTTAATTTAATCTATCAGAAAGGAAAACAATGACCGAGAACTTAACAAAACAGACATTTTTAGAAAAAGTTTTTAATTATGAAACAAACCAGGATTGGAAATACGAAGGCGATCTTCCTGCTGTTATTGATTTCTGGGCTCCATGGTGCGGACCCTGCAAAATGGTTGGACCAATTCTTGAAGAATTATCTGAAGAATACAAGGGCAAGATCAATGTTTACAAAGTGAATACCGATGAGGAACAGGAACTTGGAGGTGTATTTGGAATAAGAAGCATTCCTTCATTACTTTTCGTCCCGATGGAAGGTCAGCCGAAAATGGCAGTCGGTGCTTTACCGAAAGAATCATTAAAACAGGCAATTGATAAAGAGCTGCTTACAGCACTTTCTTAATAAAAGCTTAAGGTATTTGGTATAGGGTATATGTTAAAACCCTATACCTTTATACTATTTTAGCGAATTCATTTCTCTTTTCTTTCTTCTTTCCTCAAAACAAATATTTCAAAAAAGATTGCAGAATTCTCAACAAAAACTTATTTTATCTCTATACTCATCAATAAAAACAGGAGCTGCTATATGAAACATTTCTTCTCTTTTTTAACAGTTATAATTTTTCTTAGTTTATCCCTTTCCACTATTGCACAGCAGGGTGGAGATGTTGATACAAAAGTGATTCCGCCTGATTATACAACAACACCCGGAACTGGGGTTTTTACCGGCCCTCTTTCTATAACAGCAAGAACATATCAGCTTTTAATCCATGAAAGTTTATTAACCGATATGTTAAACAAAGAAATTCACGCTATAGCCTTGAGACTTCCGACATCGGCTACAGCAAACTGGCCTGCTGCAGATATTACTTTTAGCGATTATGACATTTATTTAGGCACCAGTGTTCCACCGGCAGACAGAAGTCTTACTTTTGCAGATAACAGAGTAGGTCCGCAAACTCTTGTCAGATCGGGGCCGTTAACCGTAACAGCAGGAGACTATACTTTTGGAAACACTCCTAATAACTTTGCATCTGAGATATTGTTCAACACCTTTTACCTGTACACAGGCGGTCATTTATTAATTGAGATTCGTCACCAGGGCTTTTCGGGAACTTCACGATCCAATGATGCTTTAATTTCTTCAACTCCGGGGTACTTAAATTTATTCAGCGCATTGTGGCAAGGCAGTTACACTCCTACAACCGGCTTACAGGGTAATTTCAGTATCGTTAAACTAACTTACGATGAACCAATACCAGTTGAGTTAACGTCTTTTACAGTGTCTATTTCCGGCACCAATATTACATTGAATTGGACCACAGCAACCGAAACAAATAACCAGGGTTTTGATGTACAAAGAAAATCTTTAAACTCTGCTTATGAGTCAATTGGTTTTGTTTCCGGTTTTGGAACCACAACCGAAGCAAAAAGCTATTCTTTCAACGATGAAGTTGATAATGGTGTTTATACTTATCGCCTGAAGCAAATGGATTTTGACGGTTCATTTGAATACAGTAATGAGATAGAAGTAGATGTTAATATTCCTGCAGTATATTCACTCGAACAGAACTATCCAAATCCGTTCAATCCGTCAACTACAATTAATTTCAGTATTGCGAATGATGGTTTTGTAAAGTTGGCTATATATAATACACTTGGACAGGAAGTAATGACTTTAGTTAATGAAGTAAAAGAATCTGGTTCGCATTCAATTACTTTTGATGCCTTGTCATTAACCAGCGGTGCATATTTCTATAAATTGGAAACAGCACAATTCAGCCAAACAAAGAAAATGCTTCTGGCAAAGTAATTTTTTTATTAGTAAAACTAAAATGGCGTGACGTATAGGGTACAAATATGTACCCTATACCTATGCATTTCAGACCAATCCTTCCTGTACCTCAACTTCTTCCCTTGATTAGCCGAAATGATTTATTATCTTAGTTATATGAAGATCACTTATGTTTTAATACTACTTCTGTTTGGCCTTACCGGTATTTCAGCTCAGCAGGCGGGTACAGATGATTATAATAAATTTCTTCTTGCACAGAGTTATGAGCAGCAGGGAAGTTTCGACAGAGCTCAAAAAATTTATGAGGAGCTTTATCAAAAAGAACCACAAAACATTAATTACTTTAACTCATTGAACAGAGTTTACACTCAGCAGAAGAATTATGCGACCGCAATATTACTTATCGAAACCAGATTAAAGAGCTACCCTGATGATATCAATCTCATTGGTCAGCTTGGCTCAACCTACTATATGAGCGGGAATTATGAAAAAGCTTATCAGGTATGGGAAGAACCTTTAAAGAAACCGGGAACTAACCAAATATCATTTAGAGTGATTGCAAATTCTGCCATTGAGCGCCGTGCATTTGATAAGGCGATCGAGATTCTGGAAAAAGGAAAATCTACAACTAATGATCCGTTTGTTTTCTCAATGGATCTGGCAAATCTTTACTCTCTTACTATGAGATATGAAAAAGCTGCCGAGGAATACTGCTCAATTCTTGAAATATCACCCACTCAGATTACGGTGGTGCAAAGCAGGATTCTTTCATATATAAATAAACCTGATGCGCTGGAAAAAACAATCAGAGCAGTTGAAAAGAATAGAAAGTCTGATAACCTTCAAATTCTTTCTTTATTGGCCAGATTATATACAGAACAAAAAGATTTCAAAAAGGCTTATAGTATTTATTCTGAACTTGATAATAAAAGGCAATCCCAGGGAGGCGATCTTTATAACTATGCCGAGTTCATTTTCCGCGAAGGGGAATATGAAACAGCTTCTACTGTTTACAGTACAATAATTCAACGCTATCCGGAATCTCAAATAGTTTCATCTGCAAAGATTGGTAATGCCAAATCACAGGAGGCAATTCTCCGACAAAAATTCTTATCAACGGCTGAAGATTGGAAAACATTTTCACTTCCCCCAAAACTTGATGCTAACACTGTAGAGCCAGCTATAAAAGCATTTGAAGAGATCACAAATATTTATGCTCACAGCGAAGTTGCAATTGAGTCTTATCTAAGAATGGCTCAAATAAGATTCAGATTGCAGAGTGATTTAAATTCAGCTAAAGAACTTTTGGATGTTATAATAAAAAATTATCCAATGTCCAGATTATCAATTGATGCTTATTTGGATCTTGCTGAGATAAATCTTATTGAAGACAATCTGGATGAATCTACAAAATTATATGAAGAAGCTCTTAATCTTAGAGGTGCTTCGTTAGAAAAAAAGAATGAAGCTCATTTTCATCTTGCTAAAATAAATGCCTATCAAGGAAACTTTAACCAGACAGCCACTCATCTTTCCGAAATACTTAAAAATCTAAAAGATAATCTTGCCAATGATGCATTGGAAATATCCTTAATAATGAACACAGCAAAGAATGATTCGTCTAATCTTTTGCTTTTCAGCGAAGCAGAAATTCTGGCAGAAAGAATGTTGTTTGCCGAAGCTAAAGAAAAATATGACAGGATTGCTATGGATCAACGGGCATTTGTTTTTCACTCAATTGTTAACCTTAGATCCGCTCAGATGGCTATTGCACTGCAGAATTACAAGGATGCAATTCAACAACTCGTTGCAATTTCGGAAGAATTTGAGAAAAATATTTATGCTGATAAAGCCTTATATTTGCTGGGTAATATTTATGAATATACGTTAAAAGAACTGCCTAAAGCAATAGACAGTTATGAGAAGCTTTTGCTGCAGTTCCCCGGTTCAATTTATCTCGATAAAGCAAGAGAAAGAATCTTATATCTTAGAAGTAAAACAAGTTAGATAGTTATTATGTCAAAAAAACAGGACCAACGAATAGTTAAATGTTCATTTTGCGGTAGAGACGGTAATGAAGTAGGAAGCATGATTGCCGGTCCGGATGTATACATTTGTGATATTTGTATTGCAAGCAGTGTAGATATACTTAAAAATAATCTTGCCGCCTATAACAGTGCAAAAAAAGGAAAATGGACACAGCACACACCTCAATCAATTAAAAAATCACTTGATGAATTTGTAATTGGTCAGGAAAAAGCAAAACGGGTTTTAGCTGTTGCTGTTTATAATCATTATAAAAGAATTAATTCCAGAAATTCCTTTTTTGAACTTGATGAAGTAGAGATTGAAAAGAGTAATATTCTTCTTCTTGGGCCAACAGGAGTTGGAAAAACATTGCTTGCACAAACTCTCGCACGGATACTTGATGTGCCGTTTGCTATTGCAGATGCAACAACTCTTACTGAAGCGGGTTATGTAGGGGATGATGTTGAAACAGTTCTTGTTCATCTTCTCCAGGCCGCAGATTATAATCTGGAGCGTGCACAAAAGGGAATTGTTTACATTGATGAAATAGATAAAATTGCCAGAAAAAGCGAGAGCACATCAATAACCAGAGATGTTTCCGGCGAAGGTGTGCAGCAGGCATTGCTTAAGATTCTTGAAGGTACAATTGCCGGAATTCCGCCCAAAGGAGGACGAAAACATCCGGAACAAAGTCTTATTAATCTTAACACTAAAAACATTTTGTTTATTGTTGGTGGTGCTTTTGAGGGAATTGAAAAGATTATTGCAAAGAGAATTAATAAAAACAAAATGGGCTTTGGCTCTGATCTGAAAAAAACAGAAACAGAAGATGAACTATTAAGTCTTGTTCAGCCAGAAGATCTATTAAGATTTGGTTTAATTCCTGAATTGATTGGCAGATTACCTGTGTTCGCTCCGCTTCATTCTTTAAGTGAAGAAGCTATGGAGAGTATACTTAAAGAACCCAAAAATGCAATTCTTAAACAGTATAAAAAACTGTTTGCCATGGAGGGTGTCGATCTTGAGTTTGATCCGTTTGCTATTAATGCAATTGTTAAAAAATCGCTTGAAAGAAAAACAGGTGCCCGCGCTCTTCGCTCAATAGTAGAACAGTTTATGCTGGATATTATGTTCGATCTGCCAGAAAGAAAAAATGTTGAAAAGTGTATCATCACAAAAGACGTGATCGAAAATTCCAGTGAGCCATTATTTATCGAAGCAGATGCAAAATCTGCTTAGCTTAAAAATTTTTACATAGGGACTTATTGATAATCATTTTAATTTTTATTCAGTAAGTCCCTTTTTTATTTATTATTGGTTATGAAAACATTATTTCTTTTATTACTACTTACATCCTATTTGATTGCTCAGAATAAAATCCTTATTCCAATGGATTTCCAGCAAACCGAGCATCTCAAAGCTTATGGAATAACATATCGGAGTTTAACTGACGGCTTAAAAGCCGATTGGTTACTAAATTACCGCGGTGGTTCATTTCTAATTGATCATTCAGACAAAATTATTTCCGAGTGTCTTGTTGAGGGCGTAAGATTTGAACAAGTTTCACTTGCTCAAGCTGCTCAGATCTATGCAGAAGCGCAAAGTGAAAACAATAATATGGATGTTGTGCGATTAGAGAAAGCACCCAAAATAGCTGTTTATGTTCCACCCGGAACAGTACCCTGGGATGATGCAGTAACACTGGTTCTAGAATACTCAAAAGTACCTTACGATAAAATCTGGAACGATGAAGTACTTCGCGGTGACCTTTCGGAATATGACTGGCTTCATCTGCATCATGAGGATTTTACCGGTCAATATGGAAAATTTTATGCAAGTTTCAGTAATGCACAATGGTATATTGACCAACAGATAATGTATGAGCAGAATGCTGAGAAAAACGGTTTTCAAAAAGTATCTGAAATGATGAAAACCGTAACAAGAGAAATAAAAAAATATGTCGGACAGGGCGGATTTCTTTTTGCAATGTGTTCTGCAACCGATTCCTATGATATAGCACTTGCAGCTGAGGATGCTGACATTTGCGCTCCTATGTTTGATGGAGATGCTGCTGATCCTGATGCCCAGGAAAAATTAGATTTTTCAAAAACCTTTGCATTCCACAACTTTAAACTTGAGATGAATCCTTATGTGTATGAATACAGTGATATTGATATTCAACCGGCAGAAATAGGTTCATTCGATAATGATTATTTCACTTTATTTGAATTCTCAGCAAAGTACGATCCCGTACCAACTATGTTAACCCAAAATCATGTAAATGTTATCCGCGGATTTATGGGACAAACTACAATGTTTAGAAGAAGTACAATTAAAAACTCGGTCATTATACTTGCTGAAAGACAAGGTACTGAACAGGTTAAATACATTAATGGAAATTTTGGCCGGGGGTTTTTTACATTTTATGGCGGGCATGATCCTGAAGACTATCAGCATGCAGTTGGTGATCCGCCGACCGATTTAAATTTATATAAAACTTCTCCGGGTTATCGATTGATCCTAAACAATATTCTATTTCCAGCAGCCACAAAGAAAAAGCAGAAGACATGAAAACAATAAAACTGAAAAACGGCAGTAAAGAAATTCCAATTAATAAAATAGTTTGCGTCGGCAGAAATTACGTTGAACATATCCAGGAACTTGGTAATGAACAGCATGAGAAGCCGGTAATATTTCTTAAGACTGTAACTTCAGTTATTTATTCCGGTGAAGAAATAATTTATCCCTCATTTTCAGATGATATGCACCACGAAACGGAATTAGTTTTACTTATCGGTTCAATGGTAAAAGATGCAAAGAGAATAGAGGCTGAAAAAGCTATTGCTGGTTACGGAGTTGGTTTGGATATGACTTTGCGGGATGTTCAAAATGATTTGAAGAAAAAAGGTCATCCCTGGACAATTGCAAAATGTTTTGATACATCGACTATGCTATCAGATTTTATTTCATCTGATGACTATAAATTAACACTTAATGAAACAGTTACATTAAAAGTTAACGGTGAAGTTAGACAGAATGACAAGTTGAATAAAATGATTTTCAATCCTGCTCAGATAGTTGAATATATCTCCTCACTAATGACACTTGAAGAAGGTGATTTGATTTTCACAGGCACGCCTAAAGGAGTTAGCAAGGTTAATCGCGGAGATGTTTTAGAAGCTCAGATAGAGAATGTTTCTAAACTGAATTGCAAAGTTGTGTAGAAAAAATCTTTTACTATTTATTAAGATTGGAAAGAGCCTTTTTAATCAAATCTTCCAGTGAATAATTTTGATTTTCAATCAATAAATCGCGTACTGCTTTTTCAGCGACCTTTGCATTATACCCTAAAGTAGTTAATGCAGACATTGCTTCACTCTTTATACTGGGCTGAGTCTTTGTAAATTCACCGCCAGATATATCTTCAACCTTTGATCTAAGTTCAAGCACAAGTCTTTCAGCAGTTTTTCTTCCAATTCCGGGAACAGCAATTATTCGTGATACATTTCCCTCTTCAATAGCATCTTTTAATGATTCAACAGAAATTCCTGATAATAAACCAAGAGCAATTTTAGGACCTATACCGCTTATTGAAATTAATAATTCAAACATCTCCTTTTCTGATTCTGTAAAGAAACCGAAAAGGGATATGGAATCCTCCTTTACATGCGTGTGAATAAATAATGACACTTCGGCTTTATCAACTATCTTTTCAAAAGTGTTGATTGAAATACCCACTTTATATCCAACTCCGTTTACATCAAGTAAAATTTGTGTCGGCTTCGAAGAAATTATTTTACCTTTTAAATGACCTATCATTCAATAACCCTATCAGGATTTGCTTCAATAAAAGATTTCCAACTTTTAGATTTTTTTGAAGGAGATTTTATTCTGAAAGCGTGACATAATGCGGTTGCAAGTGCATCGCTTTCATCAAGCTTCATTTTTAGTGACTTTAAATTAAGCAAAGTCTTAATCATATAACTAACCTGTTCTTTAGAAGCAGCACCTTTTCCAACAACAGATTTTTTAATTTCGCGAGGGGAGTATTCACTTACAGGTAATCCATTATTTACCGCTGAAAGAATAGATACTCCTCTGGCATAACCTATTTTCATTGCTGACTGAAAATTCTTTCCATAGAAAGCAGTTTCAATTGCAAACTCATCCGGTTTGAATTGCTTAATTATTTTATTCAATTCATTGTAGATTATTTCAAGTCTTTGTGGAATTTGTTTCGACGGGGTAAGTTTGATACAACCGCTTGAAATTCTTAAAAAAGAACTGCCGGATTGTTTTATAATACCATATCCAGTAGTATTTGTTCCGGGGTCAACACCAATTATTATCATCGAAAAAGCTATTTGATATTATAATCATAAAAGATTGTTATTCTATAAAATCAGCATTAGAATATACATTTTGAACATCATCAATATCTTCCAATGATTCTATCAGCTTCATTGCTTTCTCAGCATCTTCACCTTTAACTACTATCAGATTTTTTGCTACCCATTGAAGTGATGCATTTTCAATTTCTAAGCTTTTATCTGCGAGTGCTTTCCTGACGGTTTCAAAGGATTCAATTGCAGTGCTGATTTCAAAAAAATCTTCTTCAGTCTGCAAATCATCTGCACCTGCTTCAATTATGATATCCATAATGTCATCCTCTGTTTTATTTTGTTTGGGTAAGGTAATAATACCTTTTCTATCAAACATCCATGAAACAGAACCGTTTTCACCAAGACTTCCGCCATTTTTACTAAATAAGTGTCTAACTTCAGCAACTGTTCTGTTTTTATTGTCTGTGGCAACCTCGACTAATACAGCAATTCCAGCTGGTCCATAACCTTCATAAGTAAGCTCGTGATATGTAACTCCTTCAAGTTCGCCGGTTGCTTTTTTTATGGCGCGGTCAATATTGTCCTGCGGCATGTTCTGGGCTTTTGCATTATCAACAGCAAGCCGGAGTCTTGGATTACCAACAGGATCCCCGCCGCCGTGTCTGGCTGCAATAGTAATTTCTTTAATGAGCTTTGTAAAAATCTTTCCTCTTTTTGCATCAATTGCCGCTTTTTTACGTTTAATAGTTGCCCATTTTGAGTGACCGGACATTATTCTTATCTCCTAATTAATAACTGCAATATTGTTTGGTTGTAAATCTTTTAGTCTGAACTGCGGAAACGTTCTTCCATCTTTAACAGTTTTATCTATTGTGAACACAATATCAAAAGTTGAGCCTTTACTTTTTAGTAAAGGTAAGTATTCACCCAGATTGAAACCAATAGTATCAAAGACTTTATCTGAACCATTTTGCCTGAATGTGGCAATGACGTGGTTGTTACCAACAATTCTTGGGGAGTTAATAACTTCAACATTTTCTGAAAGAAATACCGGACGCATATTACCAGGTCCAAAGGGTGAAAATTCATCAAGAATCTTTAGAAACTTTGGTGTAATTTCTGCAAATCTGATTTGGGCATCAATATTTACTTCAGGAAATAAATCTTCCTCAGATAATGATTCCTTAACTATTTGATTAAACTTATCTTTGAATTCTGTAAGCTTAGCAATCTCAACCGCTAAACCGGCGGCTGCCTGGTGGCCTCCGAAATGGATTAACATATCCTCACATTTTTGAAGTGCTTCATATATATTAAAATTTGTTATGCTTCTGGCTGATCCTTTAGCAACACCATCTATTGTCGTGAGCATAATTGTGGGCCGATAATATTTTTCAACAAGACGTGAAGCCACAATTCCTATTACACCCGGATGCCATTCCTCATGATGTAAAATTATTGCAAGCTCATTATCTAAATCAACAGAGCTTTCAACAAGTTGAAGTGCAGCATCAAAAGTATCAACATCAATTTTTCTTCTTTCGTAATTTTCTGACTCCAACACCTGGGCTAATTCATATGCTTCTTTCTGGCTATCGGTGATTAATAACTTAACTGCTCTTTCTGCGTCACCCAGTCTTCCAACAGCATTGATTCTTGGTGCTATGGTAAAGACAACCTGTCCAGATGTTAAATTACCAAAGTGCAGACTGCTTGATTCAATTAAAGCAAGAATACCGGGACGGGGCGTAGAGTTTATCTGGTTCATTCCTTCCTTAACCAAAACTCTGTTTTCATCAACCAGGGGCACAATATCAGCAGCACCTGCCAGTGAAACCAGATCAAAGTATTTATTTGTCATCTCACGTCTGCCTATTCGTTCACAAACACCTTGTGCAAGTTTAAGTGCTACTCCGGCACCCGATAAATATTTAAAGGGATAACTGCAATCTGGTTTAAGCGGATCTAAAACAGCAACTGCAGGAGGTAATTGTTCCTTGGGCTGATGATGATCGCAGATTATTACATCCAATCCAATCTGATTTGCATATTCAGTTTCTTCAATAGCAGTAATTCCGCAATCAACGGTGATTAAAAGTGAAGCCCCATTTGATTTAATAAAATCAATACCTTCTTTGGATAGACCATATCCTTCGGTTAATCTGTTTGGAATATAAAAATCAACATTGGCATCAAGTTCTTTAAGAAACATATAAAGTAGTGCAGTAGAACATGTTCCGTCAACGTCATAGTCACCATAGATATAAATACGCTGGTTTTCAGTGAGGGCTTGAATAACTCTTTTAGTAGCTTCATCCATTCCATTCATAAGGAAAGGATTGTGCAAAGAATCGAGAGATGGGCGGAAAAAAGCCCTGGCTTCAGCAAAGTTTTTTATATTTCTTAAAACTAACAGCCGTGCCAGAACTTCTGAAATGTTAAGTGAATCCGATAATGATTTTACGGTATATGTATCTTCAATTTCTCTTATAGTCCAGCGTTTCTTTAACATAAGAATTAATTGAGCCTAAAGAGGCGGAAGTATTTCTAAGAACAAATCATATAAATATCCTGTAAGCCGAATTCTGTAACCCCGTAAGGTCGGGGCGGCAGCCATTTATCTTGTCATAATATTACTATTATGATCCAGCGATCTACCCGAAAGGTAAACAGAGCGAACAACTCTTATCCGATTTAAAACCGGAAATCCTTTCATACTTGATCTTGCTTCGAGTGTGGTTTACCGTGCCTCCGATATTACTATCGGAGCGGTGAGCTCTTACCCCACCTTTTCACCCTTACCCCGAAAACCGGGGCGGTATTTTTTCTGTGGCACTTTCAGTTACCCCAATATTTAGGGGTACCCGGGTGTTACCCGGCACTCTGTTCTGTAAAGTTCGGACTTTCCTCCTCCCGATTTATCGGGAAGCGACTGCCCGGATTTATTTATATGATTATTCTTTTATAAAATGGAGAGAATTATTATATCTAATACTCTCCTGTCAATTACTATTTTAAGATCATTCAATAATTAATACTAAAACCAGTTTAATCTTAACAATCGTCGAGATTAAATATCACAATACGTTTTTTATAAAGATTCTTTTCTTTGAAAAGATAAAAATATTATGTGTGTGAATATAATAAAATATGAGTGCAGTTTCATCAGAAAAGTTTGGTTGAGGGCGTTGGTTAATTTTACAGGTAATTCCAAATATACTTTAGGCTGCTGTATACCCCGTTTTATATTCAGGAGTCACAGCAGAAAAAACTGTAATTAGAATATTAACAGTTTTATGGTTCAGTAATTTCCTGAGATACAAGAATTCTGCCGCAGTATTCACAGAAAAACAGTTTATTATTTCTTCTGATTTCAAGCTGCCTTTGAGAAGGAACAATATTATGACAACCAGAGCAAGCCGAGCGTTTAATTGTAGCCACCGCTTTGCCTTTTTTTGCTTTCCGAATTCTCATATAAACAGATACATCTGCTTTCTTTACCTGTTCTTCAATTTTCTTTCTTTCGCCCAGAAGCTTGGATTCTTCTCTTTCATTTGCTTTGATAATCTCTTTCAAGTCAGCTTCTTTTTCTTTAAGTTCTTTTTGAAGTTCATCAAGAGTCGGCACAATATCTTCGATCTGCTGGGTAAGAGATTTACTTAAATCGGCTAGAGCATCATTTTCAGCTTCCATTTTACTTAATTGTTCATCTGTATGATCAATTTCTTTTGTCAGAGCGTCATACTCTTTATTGTTTCTTACCTGGTAAAGCTGGGCTTTAAATCTTTTTTGATTTTCTAGTAAACGCTCCATCTCTTTTTCGTTGGATTCTCTTTTTTCAAGAGATTCTTTCTGCTGAGCTTCTTTGGATTGTATGTCTTCTTTTAGTTCAGCTATTTTGTTCTCGAGTTCTCGAACTGTATTGGGTAGATCACCACGCAGCTCTTCAAGCACATCAAGTTGATCATCAATTACTTGCAGCTGATATAGTGTTTTTAATCTGTTTAACAATTTATTTTTACTCCTTAGATATTAAAAAAATTAACGGGATTTGTTGAGCCAGTATACTTATAAACTTTGTTATTACTATTAACTAAAAATTTTTTCAATCTTTTTTGAACTTCATCGAGGGAAAATATTTCTGTTTCATAATGACCAGCATCTATTAACAGTATTTTGTCAAGTGCTTCATCAAAAGTGTGATATTTAATATCAGCTGTAATAAATGCATCTGCTTTTTTACTTGCTGCGGTTTCCAGTAAATCACTTCCGGAACCTCCGCATACAGCAACAGAACTTATTCTCCTTTTATTGCCTGCGGTATATCTGAAATTTTTATTCTTTAGGGATTTACTTACGTGATTAAGGAATTCTTTTTCACTCATTGAATTTTCTAATTGTCCAATCACTCCAATTCCGTAGTTAACATTTTTATTAGATAGCGGGTATAGATCATAAGCAACTTCTTCATATGGATGAGCATTTAAAACAGCAGAAATAATTTTTGAAGAATCAAATGAATTTATAAGAACTTCAAGCTTAATTTCATCTGTATATTCTAAGTTCATTTTATTACCGAGTGCCGGATTTGATTTTGCAGATCCTTTAAATGTACCGGTTCCAATTGTTCTGAAACTGCAGTGTGAATACTCACCGATAATTCCACCGCCAGCCTGGTGAATTGCTTCTGCAACAGTATCAATATGGCTGAAAGGGACAAAAACTGATAGCTTGATTTGGTTTGATTCCAGGTGATGAAGAAATCTTAAATTCTTTAACTTAAGTTTTTCAGCTAGTTTAAAGCTTACACCTTCTTTTGTAAAATCTAAATTTGTGTGTGCTGAGTAAACTGTAATTTTGTAGTGGAGAAGTTTTGCAATTATTCGGGAAGTTTTGTCGATCTGTGTATCTATCTTTTTTAGTGGTCGGAAGAGAAGCGGGTGATGGCTGATTATGAGGCTGCATCTTTTTTTGACTGCTTCTTCAACCACTTTCTCTGTAAGATCCAGGCAAAGCAATATGTTAGTTAAAACATTTTCTGCCGAACCAACCTGTAATCCTACGTTATCTTTTTCCCAGGCAATCCCTTTGGGAGCCCAGTTTTCAATAAAGTTAAATATTTCGTAACACTTCATAAAATCAACAAAAAAATGCACCCCGGTTTTCGAGGTGCATTTTTATAATTTTAATTCCTTAAGCTTTTTTGTTTGAGAGTTTCTGCTCGCTTGCGGATAAGTAGTTTTTCTTTTTCTTTCTGATAACCGTTCATATTAAGTAACTAAATATATATTATCTTTTTTTAAGATACAATTTATTTAATGTCTTTGGGTTCTGTCCATTTACCATCTTCTCTTATCAGGTCAATCAGGGCATTTACGGCCTCTTTTGCTGGTACATTACGCCGAACTATATCTTTTTCCTTGTAAAGGGTAATTTTGTCCGGTCCTGAACCAACATAACCATAATCAGCATCAGCCATTTCTCCGGGTCCGTTTACAATACAACCCATAATTGCTATTTTAACACCTTTTAAGTGCTCTGTGCGCTGTCTTATCATTTCGGTTGTTTCCTGTAAATCAAATAAAGTACGTCCGCAGGATGGACAGGCAATATATTCAGTTTTTGAAATTCTAACCCTTGCTGCCTGCAGAATTCCGAACAAAACACGGTTAATAATCTTTTCAGAACTTTCTGTTTTTTTTATAAAACTTCGTACATAATTTCCATCAGTTTTTTTCTCTTGCGTGATTTGTGTCACCTCGCACCAGACTCCATCTCCAAAACCATCGATTAATAATGCCCCAAGGTCAGTTGCAGCATATAATTTAAAGTCATCAAAAGTAGTATTAGTATAACTCTTTTTAACAATAACCGGATTTTGAATCTCTTCATTAAGAAAATCAAAAAATACTCTTCTTTGCTCAGCCATCCCGTGGTCATTAGAAGTATTGAGAACTATTACAGCAGTTATATCTTCTTTTATTTTGGCCTTAATTTCATCTGTTAAATTTTCAATATTTAGGGAAACAAAATTTAGCTCATCAGATTTTAGTTTTTCCTTTAAGTATTCATCAGCTGTAAAGAGGGGATAAGAATTATAAGGATTATTAAGCCCTTTCCAGAAACTAAAATTATAAATTGCATTTAAACCGTTTGGACAATCAAAAGGAAGAAGATTTGCTCCGAGATAGATTAAGTCAGCTGCACTATCACTTAAATTCCATTTGTCAGTAGGTTCATCATAAAAATATCCAATATCATTAAGATCTGTTTGTCCGATTATTTTTCTTCTGCTGAAATCAGCCACTACGCGTGGTACATTATCACCACCAATACTTAATATTTCAAAACTTTTTCTTATGTTGTAAATAAATGGATCAATTGGTGATTGTTCAATAGCTTTTATTGGTTTGTGATTTGCTCTGGTATCATATCTTTTAGCCAATGATATTGCAACCGGCGCTTCGAATTCAGGATCTTCAGTTAATGATACTCTTATTGTATCCCCAATTCCATCCTCAAGCAGAGTTCCAATTCCCATGGAAGATTTAATTCTTCCATCTTCACCTCCGCCTGCCTCTGTTACTCCCAAATGAAGGGGATAATTCATTCCTTCTTTTTCCATTTTCTGGATTAGAAGTCTGTATGCCTGAACCATCACCTTTGGATTACTAGATTTCATTGAAAGGACAATGTTATGATAATTATTATCTTCACAAATCCTTAAAAACTCTAACGCTGATTCTACCATTCCAAGCGGAGTATCACCGTAACGACTCATTATTCTATCTGATAAAGAGCCATGGTTTGTTCCTATCCGCATTGCGGTTCCGTACTCTTTACAAATATTAACAAGAGGTGTAAACTTTGCTCTAATTCTTTCAAGCTCGGCTTCGTATTGGGCATCAGTGTATTCGATTATATCGAATCTTTTTTTATCAGCATAGTTGCCGGGATTTACTCTTACCTTTTCAACAATTCTGGCTGCCAGTTCTGCCGCATTAGGTGTGAAATGAATATCGGCAATCAGAGGAACATCGTATCCCCGGGTTCTTAATTCTTTTTTTATGTTTTCAAGGTTTTGAGCTTCTTTTATACTGGGCGCAGTGATTCTTACATATTCACATCCCGCTTCAACCATTCGAATGGTTTGTTCTACTGTTGCTATAGTGTCCATTGTATCTGTGATGGTCATTGATTGTATCCTGATTGGATTGCTGCCACCGAGCGGAATATCACCAATTTTCACTTCCCTGGTTTTATAGCGCGAGTATTTTGTTAAGCTATTGCAGTATTTTTTTATGTTATTTATTGCTTCTATCATATAAAATTCAACATCTCTAATATCTTTTAAATGATAAAATAACGCATTTAGTTCCTAAATAAAAACATCAGACAGCAATATTAGAGTTAATTAATATTCTGACCAAACGGGAAAGATTAAAATATTCCTGATTTTTAATCTTATTATATTTGGATATGCGAATTCCGGAATCCAAAATAGAAGAAATCAGAAATGCTGCAAATATTGTAGATATAATTTCTGAGTATGTTCCATTAAGAAAAAGAGGCAAGAACTACATCGGGCTTTGTCCGTTCCATTCCGAAAAAACACCATCATTTACCGTTAGTGATGATAAGCAGATTTTTCACTGCTTTGGGTGTCATGCCGGCGGCAACGTATTCAAGTTTATTATGGATTACAAGAAAATATCTTTTATTGAATCTATCCAGGAACTTGCCGAACAATTAGGGGTTACACTTGAATACGACGAAGGAGTTTCGGCAGAAAAGCAAAGTGAGCAGGAAGAACTATACGATATTAACACAGAGGCAGCAAGATATTTTTCAAATAATCTTCTGAATGATCCGGAGGGGGAAGTAGCCAGACAATATTTTCTTGCAAGAAATATTAAACCGCAAACGCTGAGAGCTTTCGGACTAGGATATGCACTGAACGGCTGGGAAAATCTTATCAACTACCTGAAGCAAAAAAATATTGATCTGGAAAAAGCTCTTCAGCTTGGATTGATCGGCAGAAACAATGACGGCAGGCTGTTCGACAAATTAGCCGGCCGAATAATATTTCCGATTTTTTCTCCAAATGGAAGGGTTGTCGCTTTCGCTGGAAGAATTTTGGGTAAGGACGCTAAAGGCGCAAAGTATATCAATTCACCAGAATCCGTTATTTATGTTAAGGGAAGAATTTTATACGGACTTTCACACGCCAAAGATGAAATCCGCAGACTTAACAAAGCGATTTTAGTAGAGGGTTATATGGATCTGATCTCGCTTTATCAAAGCGGGATTAAAAATGTTGTTGCAGTTTCCGGAACGGCTTTAACCGATGACCAGGCACAACTTCTTTCACGTTATACAAAAAATGTTGTTTTAATTTTTGATGCCGATACTGCAGGTATCAACGCTTCTATGCGGAGTATTGAAATTTTATTAAAGAAAGGTTTTGATATTAAAATTGCTTCGCTGCCCAAGGGTGAAGATCCCGATTCTTATGTCCAAAAATTCGGCAAAGATGAGTTCGAGGAGATAATTAAAAACTCCGAAAATTTTCTTGAATACCAAACAGAATACTATGAAAGCCAGGGAATGTTTAACGACCCGGCAACAACCGTTGAAGCAATAAGGGATCTTGTAAAGCCTGTTGCCTTGATTGAGGATGAGTTAAAACGAACTGTTCTCATAAAAAACATATCAAAAAAATTTAACCTTCGTGAAAAACTTATTGAGGCAGAATTAATTCAGGCAATATCTACTCTAAAAAAACAAACTCAGACAAAAATTAACCAGCTGCGGGAAAAAGATATTTTGCCCCAAGATATTTTTGTCGATCACAATAATAAGACAGCAGCCCCGGTTGTTTACAATTTTGAAAAAGAAATTATTCGTTTACTTTTTGAAAGCAACGAAAAAACTATCGAATTCATTTTGCACAATATTCTTGGCAACGAGTTTATAATTGAAATTAATCAGAAGATATTTGAAAAGGTAAAGGATATTTATGATGTGGGTGGTGATCTTAACCCCGCTAAACTTTTTGCTCAGTTTGAAGATGAGAAAATTCAGACTTACCTAAGAGAAATTACAATAGATGATTATTCTCTAAGTCCTAATTGGGATGAATACACCGTAAATAAGATTAAAGAAACAAGCTCTAAGAAGTATGTAACTGACCTGATAATCAAACTGAAGCAAATAAAAATTGAAGAGCAGATAAAGGTTAACTGGAAACTGATTAACGAAGCCTCATCGCCTGAGGAAGAGCTGAATCTTCTAAAAATGAATAATGAACTGGAATTGGAAAAGAAAAAAATTAAGGAAGAACTAAAAAGAGATTAAGGAATTAGATCATTTTGGTATAATATTCAACTTATAATAATTGCTGGTCACTCAGTTATTCATAAATTATTTTACTTCATCAATAAATAATTAGATAGTTGTTTGAGCTTTTCTGTATTAAATATTGAAAATAAAAGACTTGAACTGCTTGGGGTTCTTGAAGATTCCAATTCTGCAAGAGCAAAACTCATTTATATAAATGAGTTTTTAAACTCGCTCCTAAAAACAAATAACAAACAAATTATAAATGCTTATTTAACCGAGTTTTCAGAAAAATACTTTGAACTGATATCTTCCTTTGATCCCAATTGTATCAATCCGGATCTCACTCAAAAAATTATTTCTCAAGCTAAAGAAGTTTCTGATTATTTAGCTGACCCGGGGAGTGATAAAAAGTATATTGAGTCTTTGACTTTTCTTGAAACCAGGTATGCAGCGGTTAAAAAATATCTATCAGGGATGAATTATGATTTACTTCAGCCAAACTTTTACTTTCCGTTGTTGGAAGAACTTCAATTACCGCTTAATAGCTTTAAGTTGAGTCTGCTTGAGTCAGTTTCTATTCAAATAAAAAAATCTGAAGTTAAGAACAGCTTAAATATTATACCGAGTGAAAGAGAGCTTGAGTATAAAATTAAAGAGCAGGTTGAGAATTCCTGGCAGTTAGCAGTTGATTACCTGAAAAGGCAGGTCAGAAAGATATCACAGTTCCATGAGGTGGTTATTTCATTGGATAGCAAATGGGGAATAGTTCAGGGAAATTCACTTGGTGCTTCTCTGACACTTTCCTTTATAAAAGAACTGCTGAAATTTTATAATGCCCCGATTTTATTAAACTCTCCGAATGACGTTGCTTATACTGGCGGATTAGACCGGAACGGAGCAATAACTTCAGTTTCAAATCCCTTAATTAAGAATAAAGTTGAAGCCGTATTTTATTCGGGGATAAAAACATTTGCAGTACCAAAAGAAAATGAAGCGGCAGCCCAGGAAATGTTAAATGAACTAAAACAAAAACATCCTGAAAGAAAATTGAAGATCATCGGGGTTGAGGATTTTGAAGACCTGATAAGTAGAAGGAATCTTGTTGATATAAAAAAAATCAATCCGGTTCTAAGAGGAGGAAAATTTGCACTTAAGCACTCCTTAAGTATTGTTCTGGTAATTGTGTTGATGGCAGTAATAAGCATATCAGGTTTAATTGATTTTGATGATAACCCTGCAACTTTAGTTTATGATAATCAGCAACTAAAAGTTTATAATAAAAACAAAAAATTACTGTGGAGTGAAAAGGTTGGGAATTTTCCGTCATATGTGCTGGATGGACCTTTAGTAAAGAAACAATATGCTTTATTTACAGATGTGACAGGTGATGGGAAAAACGAAATCATTTTATCAAATAAATTATTTGGACAAAAAATGCATGATCCGGAATACAATAATATAATTTGTTATGATTACGCAAAACGACTCGTTTGGAAACATAACTTTTCTGAAGTTGTATCTACGAACACAATAACTTTTTCATCAGAATACAGAACCAAGTTTATTGGCAACTATGAATTAAATGACCGCAGAATTCTTTTTGTTATAGCAAAGAACTATTATTTTCCATCAGCGGTATTCGGTATCGATATAGCGACCGGTGAACTTGCAACGGAGGTGTTCTGGCATTCAGGGCATCTTGATGAGGGTTTAATATACAAAGATTCTTCAGGTATTAGTGATAAATTAATAGTAGGTGGCGTTAACAATGGTTTTGAAAGTGCTTCATTTTCAGTTTTAGAGATTAGCAATTTAGCTGGACAAGCACCAGCCCCTCCCAATTATAGACTTCATAATATCCCGCAGGCTGAATTATTTGAATATATTCTTCTACCGCCAAGTGATTATTCTTTCTTTAAAAATAGTCGTTATAATGCTGTAATTCAGGATCATTTAATATTCGAAGATAAGAAGATAAGAGTTGGTACTAACGAAGTGGCTGGTTTGGGAGAATCTGCATCAGTGATCTTTTATTATTTCAATCCGGATTTTTCAGTTAATTTCATTGAAACAGGTGATTCCTTTCAACACGACAGAGACAAACTTGTAAAAGAAGGCAAACTTTCACCACCACTTACATACACACAAGAATATTTTGAAATACTTAAAAACAATATTAAGTATTTGGATGGGGATAAGTTTGTTGGTAAGTCAGAATACTTCCTTAAAAGAAGATGAAAAATGTTTGTTCGTATCAACTATTGTTTGTGCGCCAGCATAATTATTTTCTGAATTTTGTCCCACGACTTTACTTTCTCACAAATTTTCATAACTTGCGGCAGTAATTATTCTTGCTATGGAAGTCTTAGCCGCATTACAAACACTTGCTGAGGGTAAATATCAGCGTTCTACGGAGATTAATTTTCTCGTTGAGAAGACTTATTCTCTCGCTACCGGTTATCTGGGTTTGAATCACAAAAAAATCTTTAAACTGCTTCAAAAAGGAGAATACTGCATCAACGAAATAGCTATTGATGCAATTGCAATACTTTTTGTCCCTGATAAAGAAAAGAATATTATTCCATTAGCCAATTCATTTAAAAAATGGCATCCTCCAATTGAAACAGAAAATGATGCGCTCTACTTTTTAAACAGAATTGTTGCCGGTCGCATTGAACAGCATATTTTTTCTTCACTTCGCGAATACGATCCGTTCTTTTCAAAAATATTAGACTCAGTTAACTACCTTGTTAAAACAGGCAATTATAAAAAAATATCTTTAGCCGGACGGTCTTGCATTATTGAAAAAGATGGATGTGATTTAAGAGGAAACATTATTGACTGTGAAGAATTTGACAAAATTCCGGTTTCAATACTGGCTGATAGGAAAAACCTCTTAAATTCGGTTTTTGAATATTTAAAAAACAGGACAGTGTTTTCAGCAGTGATACCAATTAACCTGCTGGTGTACAGAATAAAGCACATCAATTTCTCGGAGTATGTTGCTCAATTTAATCCATCTGTTAGAACAAAGGATTTTGAAATTGAGGAATTCACAAGTTTTGGATTTAACACTGCAAAAATCAAATTGGAATTATCCTATTTGCAAAAGGGAAAGCTAAATGAATTCGAAAGCACTTGTATCAGTAATGCGCTTAAAGATATGTCAAAAGATCTGTCGGATGGAGGAATTAGTCCAGGAATGTATGAATATTTAACGGTTTATATGAAAGATCTTGACAAAGAACAATACTTGACAAAATATCACAATATTCTTGAATACCTGGTTAAAGTGATGAAAAACACTATCGCAGAAAAACTTTCGCAGGAAAATTAATTTTTTCCGAAATGAATTTTTTTACTTCTATTATACTCATAGATTTATAACAAGTTGGAAATTTAATTATAATGGTAACTGAACAGGACATATTTAACTTAATCTTTTTTCCGCACCTCATTGATGCTGAGAAAAAATTTATTATTGAGAGTTCACCTGAGTATAAATATCTTTTGGATTTTTATAGAAACATAAAAACTGAAACAGAAAAGCCAATAAGCGAAAAAGTAAAACACGATCTCTCTGTAAAAATTAATATCTACAATCACATCCGTTTTTTTCGTTTGAAAAAAGTTGATGAGAGTAAACCGTCCAGGAAAAGAGAATTTGTGGTACTTGCTGCTGCCTCTGAAAATGAAAAAACGGCTGTTGTAGCAAAATCATTTCTTGATGAAAATAATAAGTATCTTATACGTGTTATAAAAACCAAAGACATTACAAAAATTTACTCATTCTCCTCGGATGAACAGGAAATTCAGAACTTCAAAATTAAATTACTGCCCTCCGGTAAAGAATTTTTAATGAAAGATAACTCTGCTCCGTTGGAAATAAAAGAAGACATTGAATTTGAAGAAGTGCACCTTGAGCTGATTTAGAATAGCTCGTTCTTTATGTTTTTTATTTTATTCTTCTTTCCATAACTTCGCATCAAATTAAATTTAAAAATACGTCTGTTGTCATTTAATTTTTGACTTTCATTAAAATGCAAAAAGCTCATCAAATACTGAAAACCGTTTTCGGATTTGATTCTTTCAGACCACTGCAGGAAGAAATAATTATTAATATCCTGTCAAAAAAAGATTCGCTTGTGATTATGCCGACAGGCGGAGGAAAATCTCTTTGTTACCAGATTCCCGCTTTATTATTTGATGGCTTAACAATAGTAATTTCCCCGCTGATATCACTTATGAAAGACCAGGTTGAACAACTCAGACAGATTGGAGTTGAAACTTCATTATTAAACAGCTCGCTCTCACAGGGTGAGTACAATAAAAATTATAATAGTGTGTTGAATAAAAAAGCTAAGCTGCTCTACATCGCACCCGAATCACTTCAGAAAAATGAGATTATAAGTCTGCTCAAAAATGTAAAGGTCGATTGCATAACCGTTGATGAAGCTCACTGCATTTCTGAATGGGGACATGATTTCAGGAAGGATTATCGTCAGCTTGGCAGCTTCAGGAAAGGTTTTCGAAGTGCTGTTTGTATCGGACTTACCGCAACTGCAACTCCACGGGTTCAGGATGATATTATTAAAAATCTGAATATGTCCGGTCATAAAAAATTTATTGCCAGCTTTAACCGCGAGAATTTATTTCTGCAGATTATCCCTAAAAGAAAACCATTCGATCAAACAGTCGCATTCCTGAATGAACATAAGAATCAGTCAGGAATTATTTATTGCTTTTCACGGAAACAGGTGGAAAGTCTTCACGAAGATTTGTCTGATCTCGGTTTTTCCACAAAGCCATATCACGCAGGTTTACCGGATGATGAAAGGAATAAAAACCAGGATCTGTTTATTAAAGATGAAGTGCAGATAATAATCGCAACAATTGCATTTGGAATGGGAATAAATAAATCCAATGTACGGTTCGTGCTTCATTATGATCTTCCTAAAAACATTGAATCATATTACCAGGAAATCGGCAGATCGGGTCGTGATGGTGTGCGTGCTGATTGTCTTTTACTTTTTGGCTATGGTGATATTTCTAAGATAAATTATTTCATAGATCAGAAGGAAGACCCGGTTGAAAGACGTTCGGCTGAAATGCATCTTCAGGCAATGGTACAATACGCCGAAACGGAAGTATGCCGCAGACTACCCTTGATAAAATATTTCGGTGAAAACTACACTGAAGATTATTGCGGTATGTGCGATAACTGTACAATTGATGAAAAAGAAAGTGTTGATGTTACCATAAATGCTCAGAAGTTCTTATCGGCTATAAAACGAACCGGCGAAGTGTTCGGTGTAAATTATATTATTGATGTTTTATGCGGTGCTGAATCCGACAGAATTTTCAGCAACGGTCATCAGAACTTAAGCGTGTATGGTGTTGGTAAGGAATTAAATAAAAAACAATGGCAGATACTTGCACATCAGTTCATCAGGAAAGAACTTATCAGAAGGGATAATGAATTCGGCAGCCTGAAACTAAATGAATCTGCAAATGATGTTCTCTTCAAGAATAAAAAGATATCCGGATTTATTAAACAACCTGAAGTTTCCAGAAAGAAACTTAAGATTACTGATGAAGGTTATGATAAAAATCTTTTTGAACTTCTCAGAGCTGAAAGAAAGTATATTGCAGATTCACACAACATTCCGCCATTCGTAATCTTCTCCGATGCTTCACTTATACAAATGGCAAAAGATTTCCCGGTGAATGAGGGCGAATTTTTAAGAATTTCCGGCGTCGGAGTGAACAAACTTGAACGTTATGGCAAGGTGTTTATACCAATTATAAAAAAATATGCCGATAAGTACAGAACCGGAAGTAAAAGTTTGAAAATAAAAACCCGGAAAAGAGGTTCACGTATTGATAAACCCCGGCATATTCAAGTTGGTGATTCTTATAATGATGGAAAGTCAATTAAAGAACTTGAGGAAGAGTTCAATGTAAAAACACAAACTATAATCAGTCATCTTGTAAGATATACAGCTGAAGGTCGTTCTGTAAGAACAAATGGATTAGCTGAAATGCTGACAGTTGATAAAAAGCATCATAAAAAAGTATTTGAACATTTTAATATGGAAGGAACGCAGCAATTAAGTCCTGCCTTTGAAAAATTTAGTCAGGAAATCTCCTATCTGGATTTGCATATACTGAAGCTTATCTATCTTAACAATAATATGAAAAAATGAAATCGTTTGATAAATGAATAGGTCTTCCTCTTTGTTAACAATCACTCTTTATTTAACTTCGCAATGAAATAAAATCTTTAATCCATTTTTTTACTTTTAATTTTTTAAATGAATTACCGACAGGCAAAAACAGGCAGGCTGATGATAGAGATCCTTCCGGATAAATGTGACTTCTGCGGATGCTGCGTTGGTGTTTGCCCTGAAGATGCAATAGAAATGAAAGAAGCGGAAATTTTTATTATCGATCCGCGATGTACTAATTGTGCAAAGTGTGTGTGGTCGTGTCCTATTGAAGTTATTAAGTTTAATAAGGAAGGGTTATTGGTAAAGTGAGGTTTCGGTATTTGGTTGAAAATCTGCAGTCTGCAGTCCTCAGTCAGCAGTCCACAAATTATAATAATTTAGGAATATAAGATGAGCACTTTTAGAGATTTAAAAGTATATCAAAAAGCATTTAAGCTGGCAATGGATATTTTTCATTTAACCAAATCTTTTCCTGATGAAGAGAAGTATGGATTAACTTCACAAATACGAAAATCCTCAAGAAGTGTTTGTTTATAAATTGGTGAAGCATATAGAAAAAGAAAATATCCCGCTCATTTTATTTCCAAATCAACTGATGCCGATATGGAAAACTCCGAAACTCAGGTTTGGTTAGATTTTTCTTTGAGTTGTAAATACATTAACCGTGAAACTTATAATGATTACTTAAAACGAACTGAAGAAGTTGGCAAAATGTTAAATCACATGATCGAAAATCCAGAAAAGTATAAATAAAATGATTTGCCAACTGAGGACTGTAGACTGAGGACTTCTCAAGTAGATTGAAAATCATGAATAATATTAAAAGACTAAAAAACTGAAAAAAAATTACGACATAATAGTAGTCGGTGCCGGACCAGCCGGAAGCATGGCTGCACGTTTTGCTGCTGAGCAGGGTGTTTCCGTACTGATGCTGGAAAAGGACCGTGATGTTGGTTACCCAGTTCGCTGCGGTGAAGCCATCAGCAAGCCGGGTGTGGAAGAATTTATTCCAAGTGATGATAAATGGATTGCTGCTAAGATAAGTAAGTTTTCATTTAATGCACCGGATGGTTCGGAAGTTATTATTGATTTCGGTGAAGCTGGCTATGTACTTGAGCGCAGAATTTTTGATTATGAACTTGCCCGTACTGCAGCAGATGCCGGAACAGAAATTCTAACTCGTGCTTATGTTAACAATCTGATTTTTGATAACGGCAAAGTAAGCGGAGTAAAATATGAGTATCAGGGCGAACAATACGAAGTTAAAGCTAAAGTTGTTATTGCTGCAGACGGAGTTGAATCCAGAGTCGGCCGCTGGGCAGGATTAAAAACTCACATTGATTTCCGTGATATGGAAAGTGCTGTTCAGATTACTGCAGCAAACATTCCTGTAGATCAGAATACATTATACTTTTATTTCGGACAGGAATATGCCCCGCAAGGTTACTTCTGGATTTTTCCTAAAGGGCATAACAAAGCGAATATCGGACTTGGAGTAAGCGGATTAATAGGCAAGAAAAAATCTGCACAATCATTTCTTGATGATTTTATGAATAAGCATTATCCTAATGCTCCTGTGTTGACAAAGATTGCCGGCGGTGTTCCATGCTCTGTTACTCTTGATAAAATTTCAGGACCGGGAATAATGCTTGTCGGTGATGCGGCTCGACAGGTTAATCCGTTAAGCGGAGGAGGAATTGCAAGCGGAATGATCGGTGGAAAAATAGCCGGCAAAATTGCAGCAGAAGCAATTAAGATGAATAAGTTAGATCATATTTTAACTTATGATAAAGCCTGGCATGACCGACTTGGGAAACGCCACGAAACTTTTAACCGCATTAAGGAAGGAATTTACAATTTTTCGGATGATAAGTTTAACAGCATTGCACATTCTGTTTTGAAGATACCGGTTGAAAAAAGAACACTTGGAAAAGTATTTACTACAGCATTAATGAATAATCCTTCCCTTCTTGTAGATATAGCAAAAGTATTTATCATATAAATTACGTATTTATTTCCATTTAGAATTCACCGCGTTTATTTTAAACATATAAAGTTTTTACAATACCGTTTAATTTTCTATGTAAAGTTAGCTCAGCATATGAACTAGTTTCTTTTATGATTTCACTTAAAACCGGAGACCTTTTATGAAAACTATTTACACATTCTTAATCATCATTTTATTAGTTACAACTTCTTTTGCACAAACAACTGTTTCTCCCGGTGATGTAAGCGGAACCTGGACGTTATCAGGCTCACCTTACAATGTAAACGGAGATATAACAATTCCAAATGGCGAAGCACTTATCATAGAACCTGGAGTAACAGTAAACTTTCAGGGTTTTTATGTTTTTGCCGTTCAGGGACAATTGCTTGCAATAGGAACCCAGACAGATTCGGTAAGATTCACGACTTCAAATATAACGGAAGGATGGCGTGGGATAAGATTTATAAATACGCCCGCGACAAACGATACTTCAAAATTTTATTATTGCAGCATCAGGTATGGGAAAAATAATTCGGGCACCGGAGATAATCCTTTAGGCGGAGGAATGTTTATAAGGAATTTCAGCAAAGTTCACATTTCTCATTGTTATTTTTCCGATAACAGCGCAAGATGGGGCGGGGCTGTTCAGGTAAGAGAGAATGCTCATATTCTGATAGAGTACTCAACATTTACAAATAACTATGCAGAGTTCAGCGGTGCAGGAATACGGGCAATTGATTTTTCAGATCCGGTTATTCGATTTAATAAATTGCATAATAATTCGGTAGGGAGCGGAGGGGCAGCAATGTATTTCTATCGCTCGAATGCATTGGTATTGAATAATCATATTTATAATAATACTTCAACAAGTTCGGGTGGTGCGGCTTCTTTAGATAATTCTACGCCGACATTTATAAATAATCTTATAGTAAATAATACTTCTGCAAATGGCGGTGCATTACATTTTACTACTCTTTCTAATGCTAAAATTATTAACAATACCTTCTCCAATAACTCGGCTACAAATGGCGGCGCTTTGTACTTTTCATTATCATCAAATCCTGATTTTATAAATAATATATTCTGGGGTAATACAGCACCGTTTGGGTCACAGGTTTATATTGCTAATGATAATTCCGATCCTAATTTCTATCATTGTATTGTTCAGGATGGGACTCTTGGCTTTGTTGGTCCTGGTGCTGCCGGAAATTACACCGGTATTTATTTAAATAATCTTAATGCAGATCCTTTATTTGAAGGCGGTGGGATTCATCCTTATGCAATTACTGAAAGTTCACCAGCTGTTGATGCAGGCAGACCGGATACTTCCGGACTTAACCTGCCGCAGTTTGACTTTGTCGGCAATCCAAGAATAGACAATGGTATTGTGGATATTGGCGCCTACGAGTATCCTTCAGAAATTCCGGTAGAACTGGTTTCATTTACAATAAATATTTCAGGTAACAATGTAACTTTGAAATGGATGACTGCATCGGAACTGAATAATATGGGCTTTGAGATTGAGCGTAGTGTCAATTCGATCGGAGTGAGAAATCTGATTTGGGAGAAGATAGGTTTTGTTGAAGGTAACGGAACTACAACTGAAACTAATCATTATACATTTATTAACAACTCACTTTCACAAGGAGTATATCAATACAGGTTAAAGCAAATTGATTTTGATGGAACGTTTGAATACTCCCAAGTAGTTGAAGCTGAAATTTTTATTGCTGATGAATTTATTTTAAATCAAAACCACCCCAATCCGTTCAACCCAAGCACTACCATCAGTTGGCAGTTGCCATTAGGCAGTTGGCTAACTCTTAAAGTTTATGACCTTATGGGAAGAGAAGTTGTCACATTATTGAATGAATACAAACCTGCAGGAAGTTATGAGATTGAGTTTAATGCAAGTCATCTTTCAAGTGGTGTTTATTTTTATACTCTTAAAACGGATAACAATATCTCTACCAGAAAACTCTTAATATTAAGATAATGAAATGAAAAGTGCGGAGGTTAAAACTCCGCACTTATTCCTATTGACGGCAGAATTCCGATTGAAGATGACTCATCTACTTTTTGTTCACGGGGGTCCCATCTTATTGCGCTTAAATTATTTCTGTTGTAAACATTTTGAACATCCAGGTAGGTAATTAATGTCCATCCGGTAAAGAACCATCTTTTATCAATACGTAAATCAAGACTATGGAGAGATTTTAATCTTCTTGTATTGTAGTCTGCTATATTCTGTGTTCCATCAGAATTAAATGGAGTATATGGTTTCCCGGATGCAAAACGGAATTTAGTACTCACCTCCCAATGCTTATCAATCTTATAACCGCCGCTTAAATTAAATATCCAGTTCTGGTCATAGCTTCCGGGTCTTTTAATTCCATCGAGAGCCGTAAACTCTGCTTCACTATAAGTCAGACTTAATATACCATAGTAAGGAGTTTGTGAAAGTTTTTTCTGTATGGATAGTTCCACACCTCTCGCATTACCGAATCCATCGCTCACTAATGGTTCAAGACCGAATGCAGAATAATTATCATCAGAACCCGCAAAGCCGGCACCTGTATTTGCCAAAACAAGATATGGTCTGACTATACTTGCCGGATAATTAGTATAATCTTTGTAAAATCCTTCAACTTTAAGCAAAGCATCTTCATTTAAGCGATGATCAAAACCTAAAACATATTGATCCACTTTCACACTTTTCAAATTTTTGTTCCTGCTATCTGCAATAAGCCAGATATAGGAGGGTGATTGATAATAAATTCCGGTACTAAAATTTAAATTTGTAATTTCGGTAAGTCTGTAGGAAGTTGAAAAACGGGGACTTAAATATGTCTTTGTATTAATAGCATCGAAGTAATCTAACCTTAATCCGAAATTAGTAGTTAATCTGCTCAATGGCCGGTAATTAAAATTAACATATGATCCGAGTTTCAGAAAATTTTCACTTTCATTAAGTGATGTTACTGGAAGTGAGTCACCAAACGAGGTAATAAAAGTAGGAAACAAAATATCTGCATCGAACTCAATCAATTTTGCTGTTGCACCTAAATTTATCTCTGATTTATTGCTGATCTGATAAACAAGATCAGCTCGTAAATTATTTTCTTCTTCTTTGGATCTGTTGGTAAAGAGGGGATTGAGATTTATGTCCCGCTGTCTTGAATCAAAATCGGTAAAGTTTCTGCTAAGAGAAATATTATAAAAGCCATTGTTGATAAGCCTTCTATAACTTAATCCGGTTACATATTGAAGCTGATCTGTTCCAAGTATTCTTGAATTATCGAATCTTTGTTCTTCATCATCATTGAAAAATTTAACATTACCGAACGCTCCAATAAATAAAAATGAAAGTGAATTCTTATTATCAATTTTAAAGTCTGCTTTTGTAAGAACATCATAATATTCAGGAACAAAAGAAAACCCTGCAGCTTTAAAAATAAAATCTAAATAACTTCTTCGGGCTGAAAAAAGAAAAGACGAATTTTCGCTCAGCAATGGTCCTTCGGCATTCAATCCGAATTGTGATGCCGAAATAGTTGCTTTTCCTCCGAGCCGGTCATTTCTCCCATCTCTTAAATCAATGGTTAAAACTGAAGATAATTTATCTCCATAAAGACTTGAAAAACCACCGGTTGAAAAAGAGGTTTCCCCAACGAAGTCGAGATTAATAAAACTTAATGGACCGCCAGTTGCTCCCTGAGTTCCAAAGTGATTAATGTTTGGGACTTCAATACCATCAACAAGATAAAGATTTTCTGATGGTGCGCCGCCTCTTACAATCAGATCATTTCTGCCGGCATCTGCCTGTGCAACTCCCGGAAGAACAGATAGAGCTCTCACAACATCCTCAAATCCGCCCGGACTTCTTCTGATTTCCTCGAAGCTGAAAGATCGAATACTGTTAACTTCAAAAGGATCTTTTCTAAAAAAATCACTTGTAACTACAACCCCTTCAAATTCAATTGCCTGAGTATTCAATTCAAAAAAAACCTGAGCTAATCTTCCCGGTGCAACAACAACATCCGTTTTGGTCTGACTTTGATATCCTATAACTGATGCTCTTAACAAATATGTATTCGGTTCAATATTTTCAAGGCGAAAAAGACCGTTAATATCGGTAGCCGTACCGATAGTTGTTCCCACAATAATAATATTTGCACCTATTAAAGGTTGTTTTGTAACAATATCTACAACAGAACCCGAAATGCTGCCTTTACCTTGTTCTGGCAATGGCTGGGAATAAACAATTTGACATAAAAATATTAATGTGATTAAAATTTTATATAATTTCATATTTTAATTTCTTTTTTCATATTAAACACTTTTATGGATATATAGTTCATTATCTGCTTTGCTGATAGAATTTATTCAGTAGTTCTAATTTTATATATTTAAAAATGAATTCAAACGAATTAGTAAACATTAACAATATCAAGTGATGGATCGCACTCTAATATCTGCAAAGAACGAATGTAATTATTTCGCTGATATAACATCCGGCTTCGATGAGTCTTTTTATTTTTTCATCAACAGATTTGGTGATGAGAGGGAAGAAGTTTTTTATTCCGAGAAGATTGAACACATAACAGGATATACTGCTCAGGAAATAATTTTAATGAATGGTCGCGGGCTGGAACTTGTTGCCGACGAAGATCTAAATTATGTGAAATTAATGTATGCTGAACTGGAGAAGTATGATAATAATAAAATTGATTTAGTCTATAGGATAGTTACTAAAAAGAGAGTAGTAAAATTCCTGAATGAAAAAATCATATTTCAAAAACAGAGTGAAAATCAAAAAATTTATAAAGGAATAGTCACGGATATTTCAACAGGTAAAAATCAGGAGGAATACCTGCTTAAACATTTGGAAGAACTTTCTCAGATGAATCACGCTAAGGATAATTTTATTTCTATTCTTTCGCACGATCTTCGCGCACCCTTTACCAGCATACTTGGTTTCACAGAAATTTTATTGAATGAGCATCATTTAACAGAAGCTGAAAGAACCGAATATCTTAATTACATCCACAATTCATCAGCCAATCAGCTACAATTGGTTAATTACCTTCTAGATTGGTCACGTCTACAAACAGGTCGTCTTCATTTGGAACCTATCCGCTTGCATGCTCAAACAATTGTTTTTAATTGCGTTTCCTCGTTAACAGGTAATGCAATCAGAAAAAATATTGATATAAAAGTCAGGATAAGTGATAATCTTTATATTCAGGCGGATGAACGACTAATAACACAGGTTTTTACTAATCTTTTGAGTAATGCAATTAAGTTTTCACCGGATGGAAAAGTTATAGAAATAAAAGCTGAAAGATATGATGATGAATTGGTGGAATTTGTTGTTAAAGATGAGGGCATAGGGATATCGCGGGATCATCAGTCAAAATTATTCCGTTTCGATAAGATGTTTTCAACAAGCGGTACAAAGGGTGAACGTGGAACCGGTCTTGGTCTTCCATTGGTAAAAGAGATCATTGAAAAGCACAACGGCAAAATCTGGCTATACTCTGAAGAAAATAAAGGAAGTGAGTTTCATTTTATTATACCAAGTGCTTCCAGTACTATTCTGTTAATCGAAAGTATGGAGGATGACTACCAGATTTATGAAGCATCCATCAAAGAAAAATTTCCAGAATTTAAGATGGTTGGCGTAACAAACAGCTACGAAGCAATAAATTTTATTATAAAAGAACACCCTACTTTAATAATAGCATCTCACGATAATCCCCTTATGAACGGCACTCAGCTTCTGAAAGCATTGCATAAAAGCGATCTTAATTTTCATACACCGTTTATTGCTATTTTAAATAAAAATGACGAATCAATAAAAAAGACTTATGATGAATTAGGTGTGAAGTCTGTTCTCCTTAAGCCGGTCGATCCGGATGTTTTAATATATAAAATCATTGTAGAATTAAACTAATCAGTAAATTTTTCATTCCACTGACTAAACTATCTAAAAGTAACTTTAATTATCATTTCCCCGTTATTTACATTTTGCTGGAAATTAGAGATTATAATAAATCCCCCCGAATAGCTATTTTTACCATTCATATTTCATAGTATTAAGGAGAAAAAGTGAATATTGCTGTTGTTGGTACAGGTTATGTCGGATTAGTATCGGGTACATGTTTTTCTGAAACCGGTAATAACGTTATTTGTGTAGATATCGATGCGAATAAAGTGGATAGAATGAAAAATGGTAAAGTACCAATATATGAACCGGGTCTTCAGATCTTATTTGAAAGAAATATAAGTAAGGGAAGACTTCATTTTACTACCGATCTGTATAATGCAGTCAGAGAATCATCCATTATTTTTCTCTGTCTTCCAACTCCGCAGGATGGAGATGGCGCTGCAGATTTAAAGTATGTGTTAAAAGTTGCTGATGATCTCGGACGTCTCTTTAAAGCTGAACCTGAAATCGGGTTTAAACTTATAGTTGATAAAAGCACTGTGCCTGTTGGCACCAGTGAAAAAGTTAGGTCGGTAATTAAAAAAAATGCACCGGATTTTGATTTTGATGTGGCTTCAAATCCAGAATTTCTAAGAGAGGGATTTGCTGTTGAAGACTTTATGAAACCCGAAAGAGTTGTTATTGGTACAGGTAATGAGAAGTCTAAACAACTTATGGAAGAATTGTACGAACCTTTTGTCCGTTCTGGAAACCCAATCTATTTTATGGATGAAAAATCAGCAGAGATGACTAAGTATGCTTCCAACTCATTTCTTGCTACAAAAATTTCTTTTATGAATGAAATAGCCATCCTTTGCGAATTAACCGGAGCTAATGTAGATAAGGTTAGAATCGGTATTGGCTCTGATTCAAGAATTGGAAAAAGATTTTTGTTCTCCGGTGTTGGATTCGGAGGTTCTTG
Organism: Ignavibacterium sp.; assembly: GCA_018335755.1. Taxonomy (GTDB): domain Bacteria; phylum Bacteroidota; class Ignavibacteria; order Ignavibacteriales; family Ignavibacteriaceae; genus JAGXRK01. The sequence continues at coordinate 225,635 of JAGXRK010000001.1, forward strand.
TTTTCCTAAAGATGTGATGGCACTTATTAATACAGCTAATGAAAACAAGTATGATTTTAAGATATTAAAGTCTGTTGTAGATGTTAATAAAAAACAAATTCTCCACTTTTTTAATAAAGTAAAAAGTCATTTTAATAATAATCTTAACGGAAAAACATTTGCAATGTGGGGACTTGCATTTAAACCTAATACAGATGATGTTCGTGAGGCACCAGCGCACTACCTTATAAAAATGTTGAGGGAAGAAGGCGCAGAGGTTTCGGCATACGATCCTGAAGCAATAAATACTACAAAAGCTGTTCTCGGAGACATAGTCAGATATTCAAAAGATTCCTATGATGCTCTTAAAGATGCTGATGCTTTACTTATTGTTACAGAGTGGAATGAATTTCGCAACCCTGATTTTAGCCAGGTAGTTTCATTGCTTAAAAATCCTGTTATTTTTGATGGCAGAAATCTTTATGACCCCGAAAAAATTAAAGATTTAAAAATAACTTATTATTCAATCGGTAGGGAAGATATAAAGAATTAAATAAGTTATCTCATGGCAGAAGTTAAAAACTGGTTTGCTCTATATACAAAGCCAAGGCATGAATTTAAAGCCGAGTTGCAGTTAGTAAGTATGGGAATAACAACCTATTTACCATCTGTACAAAAAATCAGGCAATGGAGTGATAGAAAGAAAAAAATTAATGAGCCCGTTTTGCGAGGTTATATTTTCATAAATGCAACTGAATCAGAAAGATTAGAAGCACTTGAACAGAGTTCCATACTTCGTTGTGTTTTTGACCACGGCAGACCGGCGGCTATTCCAGAGTGGCAGATTGATAATCTAAGAAAAATGCTTGAGTACAGGGCAGATTATTTTGTGAAAGAAGGTTTGGTAACCGGTACCAAAGTTGAAATTACCGATGGACCGTTTGCGGGGGTTACAGGAATTGTTCAGTCCAGCATTGAAGGAAAAACCATTGCAGTTACCATTGAATTGCTAAACAGGTCAGTTATTGCTTATTTAACTAAAGACAGCATCCTTCGGGTAATAGAGTGATCTGAGTTACTTTTCATTACTATTTTTTATAAGTTTGAATAAGCTAAAAGTATTTAAGGTTAATGGTTAATCAACCCGAACTTATTTCTTTGGTAAAAGGTGATCCTGTTGATCATTTTTTACTGATCAGGAAATTTGAAATCCGAACAACAAAAGCGGGAAAAGAGTTTTTATCACTTGAATTAGGAGATAAAAGTATTTCTATTCCTGCAAATATCTGGGATGATAATGCTGCGTTTAAGTCTTTCAGAGATTCAATTGCTGCCGGCGAAATAATTAGAGTAAAAGGCTCAATTGATGACTACCAGGGAAGTCCGCAAATCAAAATCGATTCTGCCCGTCTTCCAAAACCATCCGAGAATGTTACACCATCCGATTTTTTACCCAAATCCAGGCACGATCTGAAAAAAATGCTTGCTGAATTTAATTCCAGATTGCAGAAAATTAATGATTCGAATATCAAAACACTTCTTAATAATATTTTTAATGAAGAGCGGTTAAGCAAATATACTGCTGCTCCTGCCGGAAAAATGTGGCATCATGCTTATATAAGCGGACTTATTGAACACACTCTTGAGATTATAAAAATTTGTGATTTAATGTGTGATATTCATCCGGAAATAAACAGGGATTTGATTATTGCCGGTGCTATGCTCCACGACTTTGGAAAGATCGAAGAACTATCCTTTGAAACAGGTTTTGAATACACAGACAAAGGTAAATTACTCGGTCATATGGTTATAGCATCCATAATAGTTAATGATGAAATCAATAAGCTGGATGATTTTCCGGAAGAGATTAAATTGAATTTAATACATCTGATTTTAAGCCATCAGGGGAAACTAGAACATGCTTCGCCTGTTGTTCCTAAAACCCTGGAAGCTATTACGCTATATCATGCCGATGAATTAAGTGCAAAAGTTAATGCTTATAAAGGCTCTCTTGAAACAGAAGCAAAGCCAAACAGTAAATGGACAAAATTTATCGGACTTGCCGGAACAGATCTTTATAATCATGGGATCAATAATCAATCAAGTAAAAACAAAACACTTTTCGATTAAGAAAGGAAGTGAAACTATGAAACTAATTGTACGGTTTTCTTTTTTCCTTTTGCTAGTATTTTCATTTAATTTATCTGCCCAATCTGTTGATGAGGTGCTGGAGGAAGCTGATAAATATGTAGCAGAATTTAATAATCAAAAAGCACTTGATCTGCTGCTCGAAGCTGAAAAACAGTTCCCGGATAATTATCAAATCTTGTGGCGCATTAGCAGATCACATATCGATATTGCTGAGCATTTACCTGATAAAACAAGTGCCCAGAAAGATGAACAGGAACGTCTTTACAAAGAAGCTCTTGAATATGCTGACAGATCTGTAAAACTTGCACCCGATCAGGCCATTACCTACGTAAGAAAAGCAATTGCTAATGGAAGGATTGCTTTATTCGAAGGAGTATTTTCTGCAATTGGAACTGTTAAAGATGTAAAAGCCGACTGTGAAAAAGCTATTCAGCTTGGTAATGGTGGCAACTATGTTCAGGCTCTTGCTCATTATGTGCTTGGAAGAACACATATGAAAGTTTGTGAAAAAGCTTACCTTGTAAGGTTGCCCCTGGGCCTTGGCTGGGGCGATATGGATGAGTCGATAAGATTACTTGAAACTGCCGTAAAGCTTCGTCCTAATTTCAGAATGTTTTATCTTGATCTTGCAAAGGCTTACATAGAAGAAAAAGAATGGGCCAAAGCAAGGGAAACTCTGCTTAAGATTGAAAAAGCGCCGGTAGTTGATGAAGATGATGATCAATTTTTAGCTGAGTCCAAACAGTTGCTAGAAAAAACTAAGAACAAATAATACTTTTATAAAACTACCTTTCATAATTCCCTCTCACAATGTTGAGAGGGAATTCAGGGGAGAGGTTGAAAATCATGAACTTTGATCAATCATTTCTTAATCAGCTTTCAGAAGCTAAGCGAATTGTTTTCTTTACCGGTGCAGGTATTTCTGCTGAAAGCGGTATACCAACTTTCCGTGGCAAAGATGGAATTTGGAATAAATTAAGACCCGAAGAACTTGCCAATTTTGATGCATTTATGCGTAATCCTAAAATGGTTTGGGAATGGTATAACCACCGTAAGAGCATTATTCACGAAGCAAAACCTAATAAAGGGCATTTAGCAATTGCTGAAATGCAAAATCATTTTGATGAGGTGACTGTAGTTACTCAAAATATTGATAATCTTCACCGCAGGGCTGGAAGTAAGAATATATTAGAACTTCACGGTAACATCGAAAGAAATTTTTGTATAAAGTGTAAAACATTTTATAATGAAGAATTGGATTTTTCGGATGGAGTTCCTGAATGCAAATGCGGCGGGTTGATTCGTCCTGATGTTGTTTGGTTCGGCGAATATCTGCCACAGGATCAGTTTCTTGGCGGCGAAAAAGCGGCGCAAAATTGTGATATGTTTTTTGTAGTTGGTACTTCTGCTGTTGTTTATCCTGCTGCAGGATTAGTTTATACAGCTAAACAAAGTGGTGCTTTTATTGTTGAAGTTAATATTGAGGAAACTGATGTTTCAACAATTTGTAATTCATCATATTTTGGCGAATCAGGTAAAATTCTACCTGCAGTTGTTGAAGCAATCAAAAATATAAGAAACAAAAATTAATTAAACTTTCATTGTTATTAATTGCTGCATAAAGCATAGCATTATTTGTTTTTTGGCGCAAACAAACTCAGAACAGCAACAAATAACGCCGCTCCCACAATTGACCAGATAACTGGAAAAGTCACATCACCAATATTAATTGAAAACAGGTCAGGAAAATTCAATTCCCTTGCAAGAATAGTTCCTATATAAGCGCCAATGAAACCAACTATTATGGAAATAACACATCCGCCCCGTTTAAAGCCTACTAATGTTTTTGCAATTGAACCGGCAATTCCGGCTATAATTAAAAGTAAAATAAATTCCATTATCATATCTGTAAACTCCTTTCAATTTTCTTCAATTAAAATAAATATAACTTGTAAACTTTTCTACAAATCTTTATGTTTTAATTTATTGTACACAATAACAAACTAAAATAACAGAATTTACTTAGCGTATGAATAGAAGAAGATTTATCAAGCACGGAATAGCTTTTTTAACCGGTTCATTGCTTCTTCCGTTTTTTTCAGGAAAGAATGGAAAAACTGAAGCTGCTCAGCCGCCATCTTTTAAACCAGACACTTCTGTCTGGAAAGATGATGAAATTAATATTGCCTGGATTGGTCACGCAACGGTTTTAATTAATTTTTATGGAAAAATAATTTTAACTGATCCCGTATTCTTTGAAAGGGTAGGTTTGTATTTCCTTGGATTAACATTTGGTCCCAGCAGATTTACTCATCCGGCACTGACAATAGACGAAATTCCTAAACCTGATTTAATTCTTTTATCCCACGCACATATGGATCATATGGATTGGGCTACTCTTTCAAATTTGACTTCAGAATATCCAAATGAAATAGATTGTATAACAGCATTCAACACTATGGATGTTATTCAAGAGTTAAATTGGAAATCATTAACAGAAATGGACTGGAATGATGAGCTTGAACTAATTGGAATAAAATTCAAAGCAATTGAAGTAAGGCATTTCGGATGGCGGTATCCGTGGGAACGCGACAGGTCTAAAGGTTATATGGATAATGGCAGAAGTTATAACGCCTATCTCATTGAAAGAAACGAAAAAAAGATTTTATTCGGCGGAGATACTGCTATGACTGATTTATTTCAGCCTTACAGAAAACAAAATATCGATGTTGCAATAATGCCGATTGGTGCATATCAGCCCTGGAAAAGAAATCACTGCAATCCTGAGGAAGCGTTAATAATGGCCGATGAGCATTTAAAGGCAAAGTATTTTGTACCAATTCACACAAAAACTTTCAAGCAAGGTTCAGAACCTATTATGGAACCCCTTAACTGGTTAAAAGAATCCATACCCAATTATAATATTAAACTCGGCTTGGATGATATCGGTCAAACTCTTACTATTCGGGCGTAATTATTAATAATTATTCAATGACCGAACTGCAGTTACTTTCAAAATTTAGAAATGATGCTGCTAAACTTAGCTTATATATTAGCAGAAAATTTGCTTCACTAACTCCGGAACAGATTAATTTTCGTCCGATTGCTGACAAATGGAGTGTTGGCGAGTGCTTTGAGCATCTGATCATCTCTCATCGTTTATATTATGATAAACTTTCAGCAATTATTGAGAAAAATAACCTTAAGGTACGAAAAGAAGACAAAGAAGTTTTTCATACTTTTTTTGGAAAGAAAATTATTTCTGCGGTGAAACCTGACTCAAGTAAAAAAATAAAAACATTTAAGGTTTTCAAACCGCTGTCATCCGAATTAAATGATGAAGTTTTTGAGAGATTTATTCTTCTTCAGAATAAATTTGTAAAGTTGTGCGATCTATTACAGAATACCTATCTATCCAAAACTAAATTGTCTTCTCCAGTTTCTAAAATAATTAGATTAAACACTGTCGATATTTTGTTGATAATTATTCATCATAATAACAGGCATATTCAACAAGCGGCACAAATTGTTGATCTTTGTTTCTTTCCTAAGGAGCCTCATAAAAATGGAAACTCAAAAAAATAAACTATCAAAAGGATATGTTCAGATTTATACCGGCAATGGTAAAGGAAAAACTACTGCTGCAATAGGTCAGGCAGTCAGGGCAGCGGGATTCGGATTAAAAACCTATATAGTTCAATTTATGAAAGAGTATCCTTATAATGAATTGAAGGGTTTAAATCATTTAAAGGAATGGATTTTAATTGAACAGTTTTGCGGAGATGATTTTGTTTATAGGAAAGAGCTACCGGATAAAATTGAAGCTGATAAAGCTCGTCGCGGTCTGGAAAAAGCAAAAGCCAAAATGCTCACCGGAGATTTTGATATCATTATTCTTGATGAAGTATGTGTAGCAATCTATTTTGGCTTATTTAATGATGAGGAGATTCTAACTTTCATAAAACAAAAACCGGATAATATTGAAATAATTTTAACAGGGAGGTATTGTCCTGATAAATTAATTGAAAGAGCAGAACTGGTTACAGAAATGAAAGAAATAAAACATTATTATCAGGATGGTATTGCAGCTAGAAAAGGAATTGAATCCTGATATTACATAGAATTGACTGTTGTTGCTCATACCTGATTTGAATGTGTATCTTTAAATATGGCATTAAAAAAAAATTACATAACAATTGTTAAAATACTTGCTTTACCATTTATATTGTTAATAAAAATTTATCAATTACTAATCTCTCCTTTATTTCCTTCTTCATGCAGATATACCCCAACCTGTTCGCACTATACCTTAGAAGCATTAAAAAAATACGGTTTAATAAAAGGAGGCTGGCTTGGAATTAAACGAATATCCCGTTGTCATCCCTGGGGCGGAAGCGGGTATGATTCGGTACCTTAATTCCTGAAGAATTAATATGACAGCAAAAACCAAAATATCCCTTCCCAAAAGAGTACAAGCAGTGATTAAAGCATTGTTCAAAATGGTTTTGTTTTTTATAGTCATTTCAGTTGCGGGTGTATTCTTATTACGATGGGTAAATCCTGTAACAAGCTCAATAATGGTACAACGCAAGATAGAAGCTTTGCTAAATGGTAATTTTACGTCATTAAGCTATATATGGATAGATTATGATGATCTAACGCCCGAATTACCGATTGCTATTGTTGCTGCAGAAGATCAGAATTTTCCAAATCACCACGGATTTGATTTTGATCAAATAGAAAAAGCATTGGATCAACATAAACGAGGCGGAAGGTTAAGAGGTGCAAGCACAATAACTCAGCAGGTTGCAAAAAATCTTTTTTTATGGGAAGGAAAAAGTTTTATCCGAAAAGGAATAGAAGCTTACTTTACAATATTGATTGAATTACTGTGGAGTAAAAAAAGAATTCTTGAAGTTCATCTTAACATAGCAGAAATGGGTGATATGATTTTCGGAGCGGGTGCAGCCAGTATAATGTACTTTAAAAAAACACCGGATAAAATTTTAAGATCACAAGCCGCTTTATTGGCGGCTGTTTTGCCTAATCCGTTAAGGTATTCTGCATTGCGTCCTTCGAATTATGTGTTGAGAAGACAGTCATGGATCATAAGGCAGATAAATTCCCTTGGCGGTAAAGAGTATCTAAAAAATTTATGAAAAAGATTTTCCAAATTATTACAATACTTCTATTTGTTTCTGGTTCATTTTCTTTTCCTCAATCTGAGAATAAGCTGATCCACATATCGCTTGGCGCAAAGAATAATTTTAACAATAATGACTTTCATCATTACTGGGAATCAGTAATCGGCTTTGGCACTGAGTTCAGGTTTGAACATGCAATAGGTGAATTAGGCGGCGGGCTGAGTATAATGAGATTTGATAAAAAGATTGAATCAGCAAAAAGCTTTTATGGCGTTGATTATTATTTCCTTTACAGAAATTCTTTCAGACTTGTTGGAAATACTGAAATAATTTTGGGATTTGATGCCGGTATTTTTGAATTCAGATTTGATGATGACGGAGACTTACAATCTTCTGCGGAAAAAAATGAACGGGAGTTTGCAATAAAAATTATGACTGGATTATCTTACGCCTTTAGTGATTCCTGGAAAGTTGAATTAACAACAGCTTATAATCATATCTATACAAAAAAGAAGATAGAATTATTTTATTTGAACCTAGGATTGATTAAATCATTTTCTGCACCGGAATGGCTAAAGGATTTTCTGGAATGAGAAGGTTAATTTTAATCCTTAAGCTTTGCTTTTTAATTTCGTTTGGTTCGGTTTATTCTCAAACCTCTGATGGAATTATACTAAAAGCGAGCGACCTTGAATTCATTTCTTTGACAAAACTGTCAGATATTTATTCAATCTTGCCTCAACTTGATCTTTACACAACAGATGGATACCGGCATTCATCATTATACGGAAGTTTGTTTAGTAATGCACCTCAAAACGTAATTGTTTTAATAAATGGGGTTAAAACAAATTTTGGTGTTTGGGAAAAAGCAAATCTTAGCCAGTTTCCTGTGCATCCGAATTCAATTGATTCAATAGTCATAAAATATTTCCCGACAATATATCTTGGAGAGTATTCATCTGGGATACTGATTGACATAATAACAAATAAACCCCCTGAAGATTTATCCTTGATATTGACTTATGCAACCGGAAACGAAACGGGTGATCCTGGTCCTTATAGATACACTGAATACTTTAGTGATAATGTGGATCAATTCGGACCGAATACTATTGTTACTTCAAGTTACGGCAGTGAGAGATTTAATGTAACTTTTAATTTTATTGACCAGGTGTCACCAGCAACTGACCCGGCAATATTAAAACGTGCTGATGATTTTATGTTTCAAAACTACCAGGTACGATATTCCGGATTTTCAATAAATGCATCTGCCATGTCAGGTTTTGGTAAGCATAATCTGTTTGCGGCTTATACTAAAACGGGTCAAGCAGTAGTCGGATTTGAATATGGAGCAGATTTATTTTTTATGGATGCTGTGAGCACAGAAATACCATATGAAAATAAAAGTATTCTATTTTCTTCAGGTAATGAAATACAAATCGATAATAATGAGAAATTAAATGTTGACCTAAACCTGAGTTATACAAATACAGAGCAATCAAAATATTCTCAAGATCTATCTTTCAATAGTGAAGACTTGTGGTTCAATTCAAAAATTTCTTATAAATATTCTGCTGAAATATTTGGTTATAATATTGGCTCGTCATTTAGTTATCAAAACTTTCAACCCAGGTTTTCAAATTCAGACATTTCTAAAAATATTCCATCGTTTTTTGCATCCCTTAATTTTCATACTCTAAAAAACCTTCAGCACAGCATGAATTTAATTTATAGAGTTGATAATAACTCATCAGGATTGTTTTTTGATATTGCCAATAAATTCAGAATTAACGAAACAAACTGTTTCTCGCTGTCTATCAAAGCAGGAAACCTTTTTAACAACATTGGATACTCAACATATCAAGACGAATTAAATGCTTTTATTACTTCTTTAATGCTTGCATATAATTATAAATACACTCAAAACACATCTTTTGATATAGGATTCAATTTAATTAGCAGATCAAATTTAACTTACGTATTGCAAGATTTTATCTATAATGAAACCAGGCGAAATATAAAAAATATACAACCCCAAATATTTGGATCACTAAAAGGAATTGAAGGCGAATACTATTTAAGCATTTACAATAGGCTGCTCAATAATTTAGAACAGAGATTCTCTTACAGATATAAATCATCGTTATCCGGTGATGAAATATTTAAACAGATTGTGGCAAGAATCCCACAACATAAAATATTTTACTCGATTTATTATTCGCCATTCAGTGATTTAACAGGTTCTCTTACGTTGAGTTACTCCTCGCTGCAAAAATGGATTGAATACAGAAATATTGACACAGAGGATGGTCTTTATGTCTCTGAATTGAAGGATAATCTTTTGATTAATTTATCTTTAACAAAAAAATTTTGGGATGGGAAAATTAAAATAAGTGGAATGATAAATAATTTATTTAATAACAGAATACAGTACCACCCTGTAGGCAGTACTTTTGATCTTACATTCTTTCTTAAAGCCGAGGCAGAACTAGAATCCATATTTAAGTTTTAAGAGTTTAATTGTTTTTGATATCAAAAGATCGCAGAATAATTCAGATAAAAGAGACAAACCCGGATTAGGTAATAAAAGTATATAAGCAAAAGAATCAAATTACTAATAAGATGTTATCAACGAATTAATTACGTCTATAATCTTTTCGAACTCGGTTGACTTGTCAAAAAAATAATCTGCGCCGCTCTCAACAGCTTTTATTTTGTACTGCTCAGCGGAGTAATTAGTAAGTACAATTACTATATGATTGTGTTCATTGTTTTTGATAAATGACAAAACATCATAACCACTTCCATCTGGCAAATTAAGATCAAGCAGGGTTAGATCCGGTTTGTTCTTAAGAAGAAAATTTTTTGCTGATTCAACTGAATCAGCTTCACCAAAAATATTGATATTATTAAGTTTGCTCAACATTCCCCGCAAACTTCTTCTGATGCTGCTGGCATCATCAACGATAAAAATATTTAACTTTTGCATACGTCAAAATTGAACAAGAATGCTAAAAACTACTTTTTACATTTTAATTTAATCAGTTATTAAGTGAAATGCTTGTAGGATTATTGCTACATTTTATTTGCTGGTTAATCGACCAGTTTATTTTCCAAAGCGTAGTGAATAAGTTCAGCATTTGTTTTTAACCCAAGCTTTTCAAGAATTCTGCTTCTGTAGGTATTTATGGTGCTTGTACTGAGATTTAATTCATTTGCAATTTCAACCTGCTGCTTACCTTTTGCCATTAGCTTTAGAACCTGAAATTCTCTGTCGGATAAAGATTCGTAGGAAAGCTCGTTTTCGTAGTTCTTTCTGAAAATCAGTTTTTCAGCCAGCTTATTACTAATATATTTACCGCCCTTTGCAACTTTTCTTATTGCATTTATTAACTCATCTGTTGCTGATTCTTTTGTGAGGTAACCGGCAGCACCTGCTTTTAAAGATCTTTCAGCGTACTGTTCTTCAGGATACATGCTTAGAATCAGTACGTGTAAATCAGGCTTAAACATCTTTAATTGCTTTAAAATATCAAGACCGCTCTTTACGGGAAGATTTATATCCAGAATAAGAATATCTACATCATTCTGAGTTATAAAAGAAATTGTTTCATCCGGATTATCGGCCTCGCCAACAATTTTTAAATCGGTTTCGTATAAAAGAAGTTTTTTCAATCCTTCTCTTATCAGCAGATGATCATCAGCAATGAAAATCTTTAATTGATTTGTCATAGCCAGCTCCGTTCATTTTTATTGTTAAAGATTTAATAAACACTATTCTGATTTTTTAAGTGGAACATTAACTACCAGTTCTGTTCCTTCATCCGGTTTGCTCATAATTTTTAAATTACCGCCCAGTATAATAGCTCGTTCTCGTATACCGAGCAGTCCAAAGGATTTGGTTTTTATATCATTGAAATCAGCCATTCCAATTCCATCGTCTTTTATAGAAAGCGTAAGGCTATCTTCATCACAGAATATATCAATACTTACTGTTTTAGCATCAGAATGTCGTCTGACATTTGTTATCGCTTCCTGTATAATTCTAAATATTGCTGTGGTAATGTCATTATTAAAAACAATACCATCACAATTATTTCTGAATGTACATTTTATGCCTGGCTTATAATTAAATTCATCCACCAGCCATCTAATAGCATCAATTAGTTCAAGGTTTACCAAAACTTCGGGTCTAAGGTCAGTAATAATTTTTCTAACACTCTTAACAGAACGATCTAAAAGTTCAGACATAGAACTTATTTCATTCTTAAAATATTCTGCATCGGAGCCCTTTAATTGATTTGAAAGTTCCTTGCCCATCATAACAAGATTCATTTTGATTGAAGTAAGAATTTGTCCCAGTTCATCATGAAGTTCACGTGAAATTGCAGTTCTTTCCTTTTCTCTTACTGATTGAAGATAACTCGCCAGAGCACGGAGTTCCTCTCTGGATTTCTTAATCTCCTCTTCAGATATTTTACGCCAGGTTACATCTATTGCAGAAACAAGCTTTGCTTTTTTACCCTTGTATTCAATAGCGTTAGATCTTATTTCAGCATCAATTATAGATCCATCCTTCTTTAAATGTTTCCAGCCGGCTGAATATTCAAAACCGTATTCTGCTGTACGGAGATTTTCCATTAGTTTAGATAAATCCTCTGGAGGGCGAATATCTTTTATTGACATCGAAAGAAATTCTTCCAGCGAGTAACCGTAATTAATAATAGCCGCTTGATTAACATCCAGAAACTTCAGCGTTTCGAGATCATAAACCCACATTGGGTTTGGATTTGATTTAAAAAGATCCTTATACCGTTTTTCACTTTCAAAAAGTATTTTTTCAGCTTTAATCCTATCAGTTACATCTCTAATAATTGCTTGAATAAATTTACCTGATAACATCTTCGCTCTTATTTCAACATTAACAGGAGTTTTATCTTTTCTCAGGATTACCCTATTAACCATTAATATGCTGCCGGACTTAAGTTCTTCAGTTCTTAAAGGATTATTCATCAAATCCTCCGGAGCTATTATATTTTTCAGATTCAAACTGAGTAATTCATCAATAGCATATCCAAATATTTTACAACCTGCTTCATTTATATCAGTGAAATTGCCCTCCAGATCTGTTGTAAAAATCCCATCAGCCGCTTGCTCAATAAGAGTTTTATATTTTCGTTCACTTTCTTCTAACTCCCGGTTTGCTTTTTCTGCAACAGCTCTTGATTCAAATTCTTTATTATATAGTTCTTCAGTAACCCTGCTATCTCTTTTTATAAGCAGATAAAGGATGAATCCTGTAACAAGAATAAAGAACCAGCCTTTTGGTGTTTGAAGCTTATATTGAAGCTGGGGATCTGGTACAATCCAGGAAAGAAACATATCTGAAAACAAAATCCATAAGCCGCCAATGATCAGATAAATAATAAAAATTCTTACGGCCGATCTGTTTTTTCTTGCTCCGATGTTATTTGTTTTGAAATTAAAAAGCATTTAAATAATTAAACGAAATAATTAAAGCGAATATTTTTATAGAAATTTAACAATATTAGTTAATAAACTGAACAAATGTTACAGTTAATATAAAGCAAGTAATAATTATTTTAAGAAATAATTGCAAAAGGGTTGAATTACTCTTAAATATTTTCAATATTAAGAAAGCATTTTTCACCAACCAATAATTTAAAGGAGCTGTTATGTTTAAGTTTCGCTTACTTTTTACCATTTTATGTTTTCTGCTTCTGGCATCATTAGTTAAAGCACAAGACATACCATCAATTAATTTTAATGATCTTATAATTGCTGCGGAAGAGAATCCAGTCCTTGTTCAGGAAGCCAGAAGACTGGCACAAGTTTCAGATTTACCTCATTCAATTTATCTTCCCGAGGGAGTTTTTATTGAAGCTAAAGGTATAGAAAATAACAGGGTCGTTTATTCTGTAATAAATGATCTTCAAGATATTTATAATAATGGGGAAGTAGTTTTTTGGGAAGAGGTTGCAGCCAGATTCAATTTATCTGAGGCAAGAGTGCATTGGACTGGTAAAGCAACTCAGAATCCACAACTCGGATATAATGTAGATATTTCCTCAAGTACAGAGAGTAGCAGTGAATACTTATTAATACCCGATTGGACAGCAGATGCCGTTATGCTTTTTGACGCAACTACAGGCGATTTATTAAATCAGTCATTCATCGTTGATGCTGTAAATCTGGGTTCGCCCAAACAAGCCCGATTTAATCCTAATGGATTTATTTCTGTATCTGATCAGATAAGAGATGCTGTTCAGAGTTTCGATACATTAGGCAGTTACCTCGGAATATTTGCTCCTGCCGGTGGTGTGAATACTGCTGTACTTGATAATATAAGAGGTCATAATTATAGACCAAATGGAAATCTTGTCGTAACAGTTGGTAGTAGTGGTAACCAGAATTCAATTGCTGAATTTGATGCAGCAGGAAATTATTTAGGACAATTTATTACAGCTGGTGCTGGATCATTAAATAGTCCCTTTGATATTGTTTTTCGTAGCAATGATGTTTTAGTTGATGGAAGCTCAAGCAATAGAGTTCATCGTTATGACTTAAATGGAAATTATCTAGACGATTTTGTCTCTTCTGGTTTAGCATTTCCTCAACAAATTCATCTTGAAGATAATGGTAATGTTGCCGTCGCAGGGTTTTCTCTACCATCGGCACTCTATGTTTTTGATTCACTAGGGACACTACTCGCGTCTTATAATATTATAACGGGTCTTCGTGGCGGTTATAAACTTCCGAATGGAAATTATTTAGTTACAAATGGTGGAGGAGTTCACGAAATTACTACATCAAATACATTGGTAAGAACTATGGTTGCTGCGGCAAGTGCTCAGTATGTTAATCTTGTTGACTTTCAGGATATAATTCCGGTAGAACTCACTTCATTTTCAGCAGCAACAGCAAATGAAACAGTTGTTCTTAACTGGGCAACAGCTACAGAAACTAACAATTCCGGATTTGAAGTTCAGAGAAGCACTGATAAAATTAACTATTCGAATATAGGGTTTGTAAATGGTCATGGTACTACAGCTGAACCTAAATCTTACGCCTACACTGATAATACAGTAAACAGCGGAGCTTATTATTACAGATTGAAGCAGATTGATTACAATGGTGCATTTGAATATTCAAACGTTATTGAAGTTGAGGTTGGTGCTCCTGATAATTTCTCTCTAGAGCAGAATTATCCTAATCCATTCAACCCTTCAACAGTTATAAGTTATCAAATGCCGGTAAATGGAAATGTAGTACTGAAGATTTATGATATACTTGGAAATGAACTTACTACACTTGTAAATGAATTTAAGGAAGCAGGTAAATATAGCATTGAATTTGATGCTTCAGAACTTGGTTCTGGAATTTACTTTTACACAATTACTGCGGAAAACTTTACATCCACAAAAAAGATGACTTTAATTAAGTAATCTTTTAATAAGGATATTATAGGGACACAGGCAACTGTGTCCCTTTTTTTATTTAACTAAAACAAGCTAAAGCACACCGATTTAACTTCACTCTAATATTAGTAATGGCTATTTTTCTATCATAGAAATAAACTTTTATTGATCAGGGGACAAACAGGAAAAAATTATGGAAAAACTATTATTATTAGGAGCTGAAGCAATAGCTCAGGGTGCAATTGACGGCGGAATGTCCGGTGTTTATGCATATCCCGGAACCCCATCTACAGAGATAACAGAATATGTTCAGCATAATAAAACAGCAATAGAAAGAAATCTGCACAGACAATGGTCTGCAAATGAAAAAACTGCGATGGAATCTGCTCTTGGAATGAGTTATGCGGGCAAACGTGCAATGGTTTGTATGAAGCACGTTGGTTTAAATGTTGCTTCAGATGCGTTTATAAACTCTGCAATTACAGGTGTTAACGGCGGATTAATTGTTACTGTTGCAGATGATCCTTCTATGCATTCATCACAGAATGAACAGGATTCTAGGTTCTTCGGAAAGTTTGCAATGATACCGATTCTTGAGCCTTCAAATCAGCAGGAAGCATATGATATGGCTTATGAAGGATTTGAGTTATCGGAAAAATTTAAAATTCCTGTTCTCATAAGAATTACAACAAGGCTTTCACATTCAAGAGCCGGAGTAGAAAGAAGAGAGCCTAAAAATGAAAATCCACTAACTTACCCCGAAGACCCGATTCAATTTGTATTACTTCCATCAAATGCGAGAAAAAGATATAAAGGATTACTTAGCGTTCAATCATTATTAGAGCAGGATTCCGAATTATCAGTTTACAATACATACTTTCCAGGAAGAGATAAGTCACTTGGAATAATTGCCTGTGGTATAGCTCATAATTATTTGCTTGAAAACTATCCGGATCGCAAATGTGCTTATCCAATTCTTCAAATCAGTCAGTATCCTCTTCCTTTTTCTAAAGTAGAGAGAATTGTAAATGAATGTGAAAGTATTCTCATTTTGGAAGATGGTTATCCCTTTGTTGAAGAACAGCTAAAAGGATTTTTAGAAATAAATAGTAAGATAAAAGGAAGGCTTGATGGTACAATTCCGCGCGACGGAGAATTGAATCCCGATATTGTAGGAAGAGCTTTAGGAAGAGAAGTTAAAACAGGAATGAAAGTTCCTGAAATAGTTAAAAATCGTCCACCGGAATTATGTGCTGGATGCAGTCATCGCGATATCTACAATGCACTGAATGAAACGATGAAAGAATTTGGCAAGCAGAAAGTCTTTTCCGATATCGGATGTTATACTCTCGGAGCACTTCCACCCTGGAATGCAATTAATTCGTGTGTTGATATGGGCGCTTCAATTACTATGGCTAAAGGAGCTGCTGATGCTGGTGTTCGGCCATCTGTTGCAGTAATAGGCGATTCCACTTTTACTCACAGTGGAATGACTTCCTTACTTGATTGTATCTATGAGAATACCCCGGTTACAGTTATCATTTCGGATAATGCTACAACTGCAATGACTGGGGGGCAATCCTCTCCTGCAACCGGAAAACTGGAGGATATTTGCATCGGGCTTGGTGTTAAACCTGAGCATGTGAAAGTTCTCACACCACTACCTAAATATCACGAAGAGATGGTAAAGATTTTGAGAGAAGAATTACAGTATGACGGGGTATCTGTGATTATTCCAAGGAGGGAATGTATTGTTCAGACAGTTGCAAAGAGCAAGAAAGAAAAAGTTGAAAAAGTAGAGGAGATTGCATAATGAAATCCGATATAATCTTATCAGGCGTAGGAGGACAGGGAATCCTATCAATAGCAGCAACAATCGGAATGGCGGCAATTGAAAACAACCTTCACTTAAAACAAGCTGAAGTTCATGGAATGAGTCAGCGGGGAGGTGCTGTTCAATCTCATTTAAGAATAGCAGAAAAAGAAATTGCAAGTGATCTTATTCCTGAAGGGAGCGCAGATATTATCATTTCAGTAGAACCAATGGAATCTCTTCGCTATCTGCCATGGTTGAAAACAGAAGGCTGGCTGGTTACTAATACTACACCGTTTGTTAATATACCGGATTATCCAGAAATGAAAGAACTTCTTTCAGAAATAGAAAAACTTCCGCATAACATAGCATTGAACGCAGATGAGCTGGCAAGGCAGGTAAAATCACCACGTTCATCTAATATGGTTGTGCTTGGTGCGGCGTCTCCGTTTCTGGATATACCTTTTCAATCACTTGTAAACGGAATAATGAAAATCTTTGGTAAAAAGGGAGAAAAGATTGTTCAATTGAATATAGATGCATTAAAAGCGGGTAGAGAATTTGCGGAGAAAAACAAAAATTGAACAATTAAATAAAGACGCATCGTAAATAAGATGCGTCTTTAATATTAATAATCTCCCCCTTAGGGGGAGAAAAAAAGAGGGGGCTTTTTATTCTTCTACCTTTCCTCTCAATGCATCCCATATCATATAAACACAGATAACAGCAAACATTACTATTCCAAGTAACTCTGCTGAATGTGATTCTGCCCATTCCGCATCAACCCAGTTAAAACCCTGCCATCTTAATATTGCACTTATAACTCCCATCAATGCACCACCGGCAATAAATCCTGATGCAATTAAAGTTCCGCGTTCTCTTCTTGCAGTATTTAATTTTTCATCTGTGCTTCGTGTTGAAACAAAATGAGCTATTAATCCACCAACAAGCAACGGTGTGTTTAGCTCAAGAGGTATATACATCCCGAGTGCAAAAGCTAGTGCGGGAACTTTTATCATTGTGAGTACTAAAGCAAGAATTGCACCGACAATATAAAGCATCCAAGGTGCCGGCTGCTGATCCATTAACGGCTGAATTACTGCAGCCATAGCATTTGCCTGAGGTGCAACAAGTGAACCTTCACCGACAAATCCATAAGTTTCATTAAGTATCATTATTACAAATCCTACTGTTAAAGCAGATACAAGAACGCCAAGGAATTTCCAGCTTTCCTGTTTACGTGGAGTTGACCCAAGCCAGTAACCTATTTTAAGATCTGTTATAAAACCGCCAGCCATTGAAAGCGCTGTACAAACAACCCCGCCTATAATCAATGCGGCAACCATTCCTGCCTGACCTTTTAATCCAACCGATGTAAGTACTATAGATGAAAGAATAAGCGTCATCAATGTCATTCCGCTCACCGGGTTTGTTCCTACAATAGCTATTGCATTTGCTGCAACAGTTGTAAAAAGGAAAGAAATAATCAGCACTATAAGCAATCCGGCTAATGCCCAGCCAAGGTTATCAACAACACCGAAGTGGAAGAATATAAAAAGAACAATTGCTGTAATAATTATTCCGACCAAAATGGTTTTCATTGAAAGGTCTATTTGTGTTCTAAGCTTAATATTGTTGTTGCCTTTCTTATCGAATATTTCTTTAAACCCAAGTGAAAATGCAGACTGAATTATTTTTGAAGATCGGATAATTCCTATGATTCCAGCCATTGCAATTCCACCGATGCCAACATGACGAACATATTGACGAAAAATTTCTTCGGCTGACATTGCTGAAATAAGTTTTGTTGCTCCTGTACCGAAAGGCATTGTTAACTCGCCACCAATATATGATATGACAGGAATCAGAAGATACCAGGATAGAAATGAACCTGCGGCAATTATCGCTGCATATTTAAGTCCTACTATATAACCAAGACCCATGACCGCCGCACCAACATTCAAGCGGAAAACAAGTTTGAATTTATCTGCAAGCACTTCACCGAATCCGAATACTCTTGTTGTAAATACTTCACTCCACCATCCGAAAGTTGCTATAACGAAATCATAAATACCGCCGATCAAACCACTTACCACTAATACAAGAGCCTGCTTTCCACCCTTCTCACCTGCAACAAGAATTTCAGTTGTTGCTGTGGCTTCAGGAAACGGAAATTTCCCGTGCATTTCTGCAACAAAGTATTTCCTGAATGGAATAAGGAATAAAATTCCTAAAACTCCACCGAAAGCCGATGCAAGAAATATCTGGTAGAAGTGTGCTTCCAGGTTAAGAATATATAATGCGGGAATTGTGAAGATAGCTCCCGCTACAATCAATCCGGAATTTTGTCCGATTGATTGAATAATTACATTCTGACCAAGCGAGCCTTTTATCTTAAGTAATGTAGAAACACCAACAGCAATAATTGCAATTGGAATAGCGGCTTCGAAAACCTGTCCGATTTTCAAACCGAGATAAGCAGCTGCGGCTGAAAAAAGAACAGCCATCAGCAAGCCCATAATAACAGAGTAAGGGGTTATCTCTGAGGGCGTTTGATCAGCAGGCATTAAGGGTTTGTATTCTTCTCCCGGAGCTAATTCCTTATAGGCATTATGCGGAAGTCCCTTAATCTGATTTGGTGTATGTTCACTCATATTAAATCATCCTTTCAGAATTTGAAATAAATGGGAAGTTCATATTCGGTTTTTTCTGTCGATGGGGATTTGAAATAAATTTTTCCATAAACTTTAGCATCATCCGGTATATTATTATCCGGTTTGGAGAATGTACATCTTAAATTTCTTGCATTTGAAGGATAAAGCATTGTTGCTTTCCTGTTTTGATCTTTTACATCAACGGAAATGGCTGACGGAAATTCAGTCTGTTCTTTTATAAACAGAATGGCTTTCCCTTCTTTATGTGTGAATGCCGGAATGATTTCAAGGACGTAATTAACTTCATCTTTATCCGATGAGTTTCTGATAGAAAGTGATCCTGTTCTATTTGCCAATCCGTTCTTGGATAATGCTTTACCATTTTCATCAAGTATTATTACCGAGAAATCAGTGGTTTTATTGAAATCCTCCTTGCTTAAAGAAAATTTAAAGTTTCTGGATGCCTCTCCTTTTAATAGCTTAAATGGAAGACGAACCACTCCATTGCCATCTACCGAAACGTTATAGTTCTTTTCGTATCCAAGCATTTCACCGGAAAGATTATAATTATATGCGCGGTTATTATTGTTTGTTATGCTGATCGTATTATCGATTGATGTTAGCTCTTTGTTATAGTCAGTCTGAAGTGAAATTAACTCAACGGATAAATTATAGTTAGAGGAATCAGCAGCTAAAAAGAAACCATCAACATTTATTTCGTAAATACCGGGAGTAAGGTTATAATGATTGACTTCAATTTTTTGGTCATTATTAACAGAATAGAATGGAGGTGATACGTATACATCAACCCCATCATGATCAAAAAGCCACATTCTTGTGCGGTAATAAGTATTATCCACCCTTGATTTAGTAAGTTTAAGAATATTCTGACCTGCAGGGACTTTAATAAAGTACCTGTCTATTTTACCAATATCAACTTTACCATTACTAACAGTTAAGCTGTAATTGTTGCAGGGTTTAAACTGGAAAGGAACAATAATGGTTGCTATCATTTCAAATTCAGGTGTGTGTGAACCATCATCACGTGTTGCAACTACTCTGCCTGTATAGAGCCCGGGTCCGGTGAATTTACTTTTATCAATCTTAACATTAACCATTGCTGCCTGATCATTACGGATATAAGTTTTTTTCTGTACGGGAACTAACCAGTTATTATCACTTTTAAGATTATATGACCTGTAAAAATTGTCGGAGCCAATAGTATTGTTTCTGTTTACCATAAAGGTAAATACTTCCTCGCCGGTAAGATAAGAAGCATCACGCAGGTAAAGTCCGGCAGCTCTGTTGTCAGGATGATTAGGAGAAAAAGAAGTTACAGTATAACTTTCAAACTTATTTGCCTCACCGCTCTTCAAATATTTTTTTAGTAATTCATAAGAGTTCACAACATTTATATAACCTGCACCTTGATCGAGAATATTATACCCTTCCCACTTAACAGCACCTTCACGAATAATTCTATAAAGAAGCTGTGCAGGAATTTTAACGCCTGGAAATTCTTTGTTTGCTGCACTTAACAATAAAGCCATCACACCAGCAGAATATGGACAGGCCATACTTGTTCCCCAGAAAGCATCTCTGCCGGTAAAATTAGGAACTGTTGACGTGGCAGCTCCGGGAGAAATAATATCAGGTTTATTTGTATCACCGCCGCGTGAACTGAAGTGAAGTATAATATCATTTTTTAATTGAGTACCATAATTATCTCTTCCAACTTCAACGGTTAAAACAGCACCTGAGGAGAATACACTTTGAGACGATGCAGGTAAACCAGATGATGAAAGTCCCGGTCCGTTATTTCCATTGCTTACAGATACATAGAGATATGGATTATTTTTTAGGAGGTCATCGAGAAACTTTTCCATATCTGCCCTGCCTTCAATTTCAGATCCAACACCAAAACTCATACTTACAATGCAGGATACACCTAACTCTTTGGAAAGCTTATCAGCGTAAAGATATGCTTTTTTCATACTTTCGGTAACAGTGGCACCGCCTGCATAATTGTTATTCCCGAGTTTAAGGCTTATAACATTTGCTCCCGGGGCAACACCATTCATTCCTATTCCGCCGATGTTATATCCGGCAGCAATACCTGCACAATGGCTTCCATGTGATCCATCATCAAAGTGTAATGAAACAATTTTTTCCTCAGGGAAAATATTCAGCCCGATTGTAAATGGAGCCAATCCTTTTTTGTTAGGGATGTAGAATGCGTCCTTATTTTCCTTAAAGTTTCGTAAAGGTTTTTCACCTGTCAAATCACCATCAGCATTAGTGTCGAAATAAACTACCCAAAAGTCTTCGTTGGTTTTATAAGTAATCAGATGATAAACATCATCTGTGTTTCCGTTACCGTTTAGATCAGCTGAGCCGGAACTGGAATTCATTAATTGCTTTTCAGGAAATGCACCAATATAGTATTTATTATCTGAAGAGCTTATAAATGATGCAATATTAGCTTCGACAGATAATCCTTTTTCTTTATTAGAGAAAATAGTTTTACCGTCCTCTTTGCTAAGGGTTGCTTCATAAATATATACATCGCCCTGTCCGGTAAAGTCCTGAACATCAATTACTTTTGTTTCACCGGTAGAGGTTTTGAGCATACCTTCAACACCCATATCAACGCCGGTATCAAGTATAATTATGATTGTTCCTCGTCCGTCGTAATCGGGATGAAGTTTAAGGAATTCCTCAACTCCAGTACTGTTTAAGGAAAGAAAAGTCTGTCCTGCCTCCTGTGCAAAGATTGAAATCGTGGAAATGAGAACAGCAATGAAAAAGTATCTGAGTTTCATGTTGTTAACCTGTTATTTGATAAGTTTGTATTATAATATTAAGAAGTACTTTGAAGTCAAAGTTGAGAAGTAAAAACCGATGAGACGAATTCTTCATTAATCGAAGTCTGTAAAAATTTATGTGTAAATTTAAGCACAAATAACCGGAGTTTTCAAATAAATTTATTTTGTGAGTGTCATTTCGACCGAAGGGAGAAATCCGATTATTATTCGGGATATGATTTCTCAGTCGATGACTCCATCTAAATGGCAATAAAATCGTATCAAATTTAACAATATGAAATCAGCACTTTACATAGTTTCAACACCTATTGGTAATTATGAAGATATAACGCTCCGAGCTTTGCGGGTTCTAAGGGAATGTGATTTTGTGATATGTGAAGAATATAAAGAAGCGAGAAGACTACTTTCACATCATAAAATTGAAAAGGAATTGTTCTCTCTGAATGAACATAATGAAAATGAAGGAGCCGATGAATTGATCATAAAGATTAAGGCATCAGAATCTGCCGCATTAATTTCTGATTGCGGAACTCCTTTGTTTTCAGACCCGGGACATTTGTTGGTCGATATGGCAATTCAAAACAAGATTGATGTTATTCCTGTACCGGGTACAAGTTCAATACTTGCCGCTTTGGTTGGAAGCGGATTAGATTTTGAAAAATTTTATTATTACGGCTGGTTATCACCAAAAAAAGATATAAGACGAAAACAGTTACTGGATTTAAGAAAAAGAAAAGAAACAATAGTTTTAATGGATACTCCATACAGATTAAGAACCTTACTGGAAGATGTTGTTAAATTGATGGGAGAAAAAACTCCTGTGGTACTAGCATATGAACTAACTAAAGAAAGAGAAAAATTTTATAGGGGGACAGCTTTGTCAGTTTTTAATCAGGCAGAAAAGGAAAACCTGAAAGGGGAGTTTGTGTTGATAGTTAAAAATGAATAAAGAAATGATTAATTTTATTTATTCCCTATGAGTAAACCAATTATACATACTAATCTTTTTCACTCAAATGATGAGTTCGTTCCAATTCCTCCGCGCAAACCTTTGTTTGAGGATTTCAATCTGACCGAAAAAAAATATGAAGATATTAAAAACAAAATTAAGAGCTACAATGAACGAATAGCCTTTTATGAAAACAGGTACAAAGGTCTACGGGATATTTTTGGACTTAGTTTTATTTCAATAATCATTGCGATTGCATTTGTTGTTAATTTTAAATTAATAAAATATCCAGTTATTCAAGTTCTGATAATAACATTCATTTTTTCTGGAATATTGTTTGTAATTATTGAAAAACAGTTCTCATTTATGAAAAGATATGCAAAAAATAAAGTTAATAATTTGCAAATACCACCCTCTGAACACGAGTTAAAATTATTAGAAAATTACGAAGAGTCGATTAACACTTACAAATTGAACTATGATAAATATGAGTGGGAGTTGTCTGAATTTAACCGAAATACTAAGGCACAACAATCTGAATATTGGTTTTTACTAAATGGCTGGAATTTTGAAAGTCAATTTGAAAAAATATTAATTAAAAATGGATTTATTACATATAAAACATCCGGTTCATCAGATGGAGGAATAGATATTTTCGCAACAAAAGATAAAGTACAATTCGCAATTCAATGTAAAGCGCACAAAAATCAAATTGGTCCATCTGTTATAAGAGATTTATATGGAGCAATGAATCATAATAATATTAAAAATGGCATACTAGTAAATTTAGGAGGATTTACAAAAGGCGTGATTAAATTTGCAAAAGATAAGTCAATTATCTTATTAGATATAAATGATGTAATTGAATTGCATGTAGGAAAGAAAACTTTATGGAAATTCTAATTGGCATTTTAGGTTTAATAGTTGCGTTTCTTACGTGGAGATTAAGTCATCTACAAAATAAAATGAACGAAAAAGAAATGAAGCAAAAAGATTTTGATCGGAATTTTGCGGCATATCAAAAATTAGAGAAATATATTCACAAAATTGTTAGTGGCAGACTTAAATTAAATGATACAAAGCTATTTGATGAAGAAATAAAAGATTTTCAGTTTGTTTTTAGTAAAGAAGTAAATGATTTTACACAGAAAGTTAAGTCTTTCGGAATTAATTTAGCGTTACTAAATGAAAAAATTTCAATGCTTTCTGATACAGAGCTTACTCAAAATGAATTCATTGAACGAAAAAGATATATGTCAGAAAAAAGTGAATTAATAAAGGTATCTTTTTTAGAATTATCAGCAGATTTAATAGATATTTTTAATCCCTTACTAACTATAAACAAATAGTTTATCTCTTACACATATCTATATAGCAGCGATTTATAGATTTGTTAAAATTGCAACATTCTCGATGTGAAAGGTATGCGGAAACATATCAACAGGTCTTATCTTAATTAATTTATAACCAGCCTCAACCATTATTTTAATATCTCTCACCTGTGTAGTAGGATTACAGCTAACATAAACAATCTTCTCTGGTGAAAGTTTTATTACATCGTCCACTGTATTCTTATGCATTCCGCTTCTTGGAGGATCAGCAATTATAACATCGGGTTTTGGAATATTTTGGGATTCTATGAACGGAAGAAATGAATCATATAAATCCGTTACATAACATTTTGCATTATTAATTCTGTTCATCTGAATGTTATCAGTTGCATCATTAACTGCTGATTTTTCCGATTCAAAACCATATACTTCTTTACAATGATCAGAAATAAAGGAAGCAATTGTCCCGGCACCGGAGTAAAGGTCGTATACAATTTCACTTCCATTCAATTTTGCAAATTCAAGTGCAGCCTGATAAAGTTTTTCTGCCTGTAATGTGTTCGTCTGAAAGAATGAATTAGCACTTATCCTAAATTTGTATTTGCCTATTGTATCATATATAAATCCGGGACCGTGCAAAACGTTTTCATAATCACCGGTAGCTACAGCAGCCTTCTTTTTATTAATATTGTTGATAACAGTTGTTATTTGCGGTAAAACTTTAATCAGTTCGCTTTCATACTCTGTTATCAGATCATCCTCGTAAGAGGTAACCAGATTCACCATTATATCATCAGTATGAAATGCATTTTTAATAACGAGATTTCTAAGATAACCCCGGTGTGTTTTGGTTGAATAAATAGAAGTGTTCCTTGATTTGAAGAAATCTCTAGTGAAATTTAAAATAGCATTATTTATTTCCGGATGAAGAAAGCATTCATCAATATCCAGCACCTTCTCGTAAAATTTGGGAATGTGCAGTCCGAGTCCGAAAACGCTGTCAATATTTTTATCAGAACTGATTTCTTCTGGTGTTAACCAGCGCTTTTCAGTGAAGGAAAACTCCATCTTATTTCGGTAATGATACACATTATCAGAAGGGATTATCGGTTCAATATGAATATTTGAAAATCCGCCAAGCTTTTCAAAAATTTCAGCTACCTGTAAGTGCTTGTACTTAATTTGTGATTGGTAGTTTAAATCCTGCTGTTTGCATCCGCCGCACGTACCGAAGTATTTACACAGTGCTTTAGTTCTTTCTGAAGATGGAGAGATCAGTTCAACAATATCTGCTTCTGTATAGGACTTTTTAATTTTTTTAAGACTTGCATTTACTTTATCGCCAGGATATGCTCCATTAACGAATACTATATAGTTTGCTTCTTCATCCAGCTCATTAATTGCAAGTAATTTACTTTTTGAAACTTTAGCAATTCCTTTTCCTTCAAATGCATACTTTTCAATTTGAAGTTCAACTATGTCGCCTTTTTTTATTTGCATTTATATGCTAATTCCTGCGCAGGCGGGAATCTATTCCTTTTTTAGTGTAATAAATTTAAGAAAGTTCGTGAGAATCTTCGTCGTATTTGCCTTTAAGCTCATCGATATGAGTCTTTTCCCAGAGTGGAACTTTATCAAAGTAAGCAGCTCTTCCAATAATATGAGCTGCTACCGGGGCAGTAAGCAAAAGAAAGATGATTATTGCAATTGCACGCGCAGCAATACCTAAATCAACCCAGTATATTGCTGTTCCAATAAGCACTAATCCAATACCAAGAGTAGAAGCTTTAGTTGTAGCGGACATTCTAGTATATAGATCAGGCATTTTCAGCAGTCCGATTGATGATATAAGAATGAATGAAGTGCCTGCTAAAAGAAATATACCGCTGATAATTTCTATCATCGTTTTGTTCTCCTTTCGAGATAAAATGCAAATGCAACTGTACCGAGGAATGCAAGCAAGGCGAGAATTACACCGACATCAAGGAATGCAGTTGTTCCGCTTTGGATAGCATAAACTGCTATGAAGGCAATAGCATTAGCAGCTAATAGATCCAAAGCAACAATTCTATCCTCAATTGTAGGACCTATTACTAACCGGATAAATATGAAAAGAATTGACAGCCCGATTATCACAACAGATATATATGTGGATAATTCTATAAAGCTCACCGAAGTACCTCAAGTAATCTTTTTTCCATTCCTTCTTTTAATTCTTTTCTGAAGCTATAGGCATCTTTCACATATAGTGCGTGGACGTAAAGAATTTTTTTATCGCTTGAAACATCAAGACTCAAAGTACCGGGAGTTAATGTTAAGAGGTTTGCGAACAATGTTATTTCCATATCTGTTTTCACGTCTAATGGAAAAGCTATAATGCCCGGTTTCATATAGTCTTTTGGTGTAACAATATCAAAAGCAACCTTAAGGTTTGCTATAACAAGCTCTTTTATAAAATAGAAAATGAACATTATAGTTACCGGAATTTTCCTGAAGTATTTAGTACCGCCAAGAGCAGAACGTGATATCCATAATATCAAATATCCGATAATCATTCCTTCAATAAAAGTTTCAGCTTCTAGTTCTCCTACAAGAAGAACCCAGGCGGCAGCCAATAAAATATTTAATAATAATTGATTCATTATTTCATTCCCAGTACTGAGTTTATATAATTTGAAGAATCAATTAACTGGTTTGCCGCATCATTTGCAAAATTAAAAAACGGTTCGGCATAAAGCCCAATAACAATTGTTATTAGAGCAAGAAAAACAATCGGGGTAATCATCATATACTTTTTATAATTGCTGATAAGCTTATATGATTCATCCAGATGATTTTCACTTCCCTTCGGATCATCTTTCCAAAATACTTCATTCCAGATTTTGGTCATAGAAAACAATGTTAATAAACCTACAAGAAGAGCAATACCGACAACAAAATATTCCTGTATCTCTAAACCAGCTTTGATCACAACAAACTTTGCCCAGAACCCGGATAGCGGAGGAATACCTGCAAGTGAAAGAGCAGGAATGAGGAATAGTAAACCAAGTAGAGGGTAATATTTATAAACACCGCCAATATCTTTCAAACTGTAAGACCCCTTTAGTTTTTTAACTACGCCGCTAACAAAGAACAAATTTGTTTTCACGATTATATGATGTATTACATAAAAAATTGCACCAGCTATTGCCAATGGAGAATAAAGAGCCAGCCCCAGGATCATATAACCAATCTGACTGATAATATGAAATGATAATATTTTTCTGAAATCATTCTGAGCGGCAGCTCCTAAAACGCCGGTTAGCATAGTTAATGCAGCAGAAACCAGCAGGAGGTTATGTGTGAATGCTGTATCGTGAACAAAGATAGTAGTGAAAAATCTTATTAATGCATAGACTCCAACTTTAGTCAACAGCCCCGCAAAAATTGCAGATACTGCAACTGGCGGAGTGTGATAGGAAGCCGGCAGCCAGAAAAACAATGGAAAGATTGCCGCCTTAACACCAAAAGCAACCATAAACAGAATTGATACAACCGTAAGTAATTCTTTCTGTTCAAGGAATGGAATTTTTCTAGCCAGGTCGGCCATATTGAGAGTTCCGGCTATTCCGTATAATATGCCAACTGCTGCAAGAAAAATAGCTGATGAGAGAAGATTTAATGTAACGTATTTGATTGCCCCTTCAAGCTGTTCGCGTCTGCCCCCCAAAGCAAGAAGAACAAAGGAGGAAATCAGCATTACTTCAAACCAGACGTAAAGATTGAAGATATCGCCCGTTAGAAAAGCACCATTGATTCCCATCAGTAATAATTGAAGAAGGGGATAGTACAGGTATTTTTCTCTTTCTTCATCCATTGTCCCGAGTGAATATAAGGCAGTTGCGAACCCTATTAAGGCAGTGATCACAACCATTACAGTTGAAAGAAGATCAGCAACTATGCTGATACCAAATGGAGCTTCCCATCCTCCAACCTGTAATGAAATAATTCCATCTGATATTACGGCTTCAAGAATGATAATTGAAACAACAAGCGAAACAAAGCTTCCTGCCAGATTAATGTAGCGATGCACTGTTATTTTCTTCCAGAAAAAAAGCATGATAACAGCAAATACCAGCGGTAATATTATTGGAAATATAACTAGTTGATTCACAATTTTTCCTACTTCAGTTCATCTGTTGATTTCATTTTATCCAAGTCGTCT
This sequence comes from Ignavibacterium sp., assembly GCA_018335755.1. GTDB lineage: Bacteria > Bacteroidota > Ignavibacteria > Ignavibacteriales > Ignavibacteriaceae > JAGXRK01. Next base: position 254,124 of record JAGXRK010000001.1, read on the forward strand.
GTTCCTACAGTTTGATATGTTCTTTTGAATAATACAATTGCAAATGCCTGAACACCGAATCCTATTACAATCGCAGTAAGTATTAATGCCTGAGGCAAGGGATCCGCATAGGGTTCCACTAAAGTTTCAGCTCCCTCCGGAATAAAAGGAGGCGCTCCTTTTGTTAACCGACCAATTGTAAAAATTAATAGATTAGCTGCGTGTCCTAAAAATATTAATCCAAACAAAACTTTTGCCAGGCTTCTTCTAAGAATCAGGTAAGTGCCAGCTCCATATAGTAGTCCGATAATTAATGCCAGAAGGAAATTCATTACTTATCCTCCTCGGCAAGCGAGAAAATTATCTTTAGTGCTATACCCAGTACTAACAAATAAACGCCAACATCAAAAATTAAAGGTGAACCAAGCTTTCCTATAAGAGGGAAATTCGTATCCAGCCATATACCGCTCATAAAGTTCTTGCCTGCAAATAAGGAGGGAATTGTACTAACTATAGCCAGCAGCAAGCCGGTAGCAATTAGTTTAACAGGCTCTGCTTTTAAAAGTTTTTCTGCTTCATCAATTCCATTCGCAATAAAATAAAGTGCGTAAGCTGCAGCAGCAACTAGTCCTCCTACAAAACCGCCTCCGGGTTCATTGTGACCCCTTAGTAAAAGGAAAAATGAAAATATCAGCAGAAGCGGTAATAAATATCTTGATGCTGTAGAAAGAATAACAGAAAACATTATTCGTCCCTATCGTCTAATTTAAGTTTTAATAGTGCATAAACACCAAGTGCGGCTATAGCCAGAACTGTGATTTCACCAAGTGTATCAATAGCTCTGAAGTCTACCAGAATCACGTTAACAACATTCCTTCCTTTACCGCCAGGCACACTAGTGTCGGTATAATATTTTTTGAATTCAGAAGTCAACTCGATTGATGTTATGTACAATACCATTAAAGTCATAAAAATGCCAACACTGGATGCAATAATAATATCTCTTAATTTAGCGCTGGTTTTGGAAAACTTAAGGAATTTTGGAAGTTTGTAGAGTACAAGTACAAAGAGTATTACAGTAAGAGTTTCAATTGCAAAAGTTGTTAATGCTAGATCCGGGGCGCTATGAATAATAAAAATAATTCCCATTGTAAATCCAACCACGCCTATAGCAACAATTGATTTTAGCCTTGAGTCAGACGTAATTACCATAAACGTTGATAAAATGATTATCAGCGCAATTGCACCTTCGTAAAAAGTAAGTGAAAAATCAGGAGATATAGTCAGTTCACTCCTTACATTATACAATGAGAAGGAAGCAATTCCTACAGCCGTAACAAGGATAAAAATGATGTAGTTTCTTAAATAACCATTCTGGAGTATTTTGGTTTGAAGTTTGGCAATATACATCATTCCGTTTAATGCAAACTCGTACCACTCTGATGGCTTTAAAATTCTAACAAGTTTTAGATTTTGTGTAATATGCAGAAATTTTGCTCTAATCAGGTAAAATACGATTCCTAAAAACAGAGTTACAATACTAAGTAAAAGAACTAAATTGAAACCATGCCATAACTTTATTTTTAGGCCAAGTTCTTCAGATAGTATACTGATAGATGACTGATCAAGAAGTTTTCCAATAAATACATTTGGGAAAATTCCCATTAAAAGACCAAAGATTGCTAGAATCGCAGGACCGAACAACATTTTTATGGGAGCTTCATGTGGTTCTTTAGGTGTTGAAACGCGGGTACCCCAAAAAGGTTTAAACCCAACAAGTATTGTTATCATAACAATAAGAGCATTAGCTAAAACTGCAATAGCAATTAAATACAGTCCCCAATAATCTAGTTCTAAAATAGATTCATAAACGGTTTCTTTTCCAATGAAACCAACTAACGGAATAATTCCCATCATAGAAAAAGATGCAAGTGCTGCTGTTATCATAGTAACGGGCATTAACTTTTTCAGACCGCCAAGTTTAGAAACGTCTCGCGTGCCGGTTTCATGGTCTAATGTTCCTGCAACAAGGAATAAGGTTCCTTTATACAGTGAGTGTGCCACCAGGTAAATAAAAAAAGCTTTAATTGCAAGATTGGAACCTATACCAAGCAGCATGGTTAATGTACCTAAAACACTTAAAGTAGAGTAAGCAAGCAGCTTCTTTAAGTCCATCTGGTTGAATGACAGGATTGCAGCAAATAGCATTGTTAATGTGCCTGCAATTAATATTGTATCCTGCCAGAGCTCTGTTCCGCCAAGTGAATGATTCATTCGTGCAATAAGATAAATACCTGCCTTAACCATTGTAGCGGAATGAAGATACGCACTAACCGGTGTAGGTGCTTCCATGGCGTTAGGAAGCCAAAAATGAAATGGAAACTGTGCAGATTTTGTAAATGCACCAATGAGAACTAAAATTACTATTGCAGTATAAGTCGGTGCATTTCTGATAGTTTCATTCAAGTCGTATAAAGCAGATATTTCGAGACTGCCGGATATTTGAGATAACAGAATTAATCCTGCCATCAAAGCTAAACCACCGCCACCTGTAACCAGCAAAGCTTGAAGCGCCAGTTTCCTTGATTTTTCTTTATGATGATTAAAACCGATCAGGAGATAGGAACTGATGCTGGTAAGTTCCCAAAAAACGAACATTGTTATCATATTGTCGGACACAACGAGCCCAACCATTGATGTCATAAAAATACCGATATAGACATAAAATCTGTCGGTATGCTCATAATCTTGCATATAGGCCCCGGCATATAGGAACACAACAACGCCTATTAAGGTAATGATAAGGACAAAAGTCAGGCTTAAACCATCAAGAAGAAAAGTAAAGTTGATACCTAATGCGGGAATCCATTCGACATATTCTTTAATTATGTTACCGTCGGCAACTTCACGATACATCGAAAGAAAACTAAGAAATAGATATAATGGAAAAGACGCGGCGATCCACCCGAAATATTTCTTCAGCGGTTTATATATAAACGGAGCTGCCGCTGAAGCAAGAAAACCTATTAATATTAGATTAAGCAAACGTTAATTCGTATTGTAAAATTATATAGTTTATTGTTTTTGATTAACTGGTAATAAAACAATAATTACTGTTTCTAAGTTTCGAAAATACTAAAATTTAGTATTATTTTACTTAGAAAATGAAGCCAGATTTTATAATTGACAAACAAATTCAAGATACTATTAAATAAAACTAATAGTATTTATTATTAATCTTTGAGACTAATTTACATTCGTCGAATAAATAAATATTTTCTCATTAAAAAATATTTTGTTTCAGCCAATTCTTTTTTGTTAAATTTGGCCAACATTTTCAAAATATTGTTTTTGTTTCTCAAATTGGAAAAAAAATCTACCAGAAAAATATTATTAAACTTTCTATTAATGCTATCGTTCTGGTTAATTCTGAGCGGACATTTTGATTTTTTTCATATTTCTCTCGGTATTATTTCAATTATTACGGTTCTTCTCCTCAATTCTAAAATCAGAAAATATGAGTTCTTTGCTGAATCTGAAAATAAAACAAATAAGTTTAAGACCTTAAGACTTTTTTCGTATTTACCATTTATGATTTGGGACATTACAATATCGAGTTTTAAAGTTGCCTATCTAATTATTCATCCCAAAATGCCTTTAAAAACAGTACTTATAAAATTTGAGACTAAACTACCTAATATGACAGCAAAAGTATTATTGGGTAACTCTATTACTTTAACCCCGGGAACATTAACATTACAGATTAAGGATGATGAGTTTCTTGTTCACTCACTAACAAGTGATTCAACAGAAGTGCATGTTGATCAGGCATTAGCCTCTCAAATTGCTCAACTCTATGGTATGGATGTTAAAAGTGTTGTTCATAATGAGGAAGTTATCACTTCAGTGGAAGACTTATAAGTATGGATATTTTTTTTATTTATTACACCGTCGGATTAGCGCTAATTATCGGTGTGCCATTTTACCGGGTTGTTAAAGGCCCAACGGTTTTTGACAGATTGCTTGGCGCAAATGCAATAGGAACCAGCACTATAGTTCTTATACTACTATTAGGTGTTCTAATCGACAGAATAGAACTATTTGTTGATATTGCACTGGCTTATGCAATACTAAATTTTATCGGAACTTTAATAATATCAAAATATTTCTCAACCGATAAAGCGAAACAATGATTGAAATAAAAGATATTCTTACAATAATATTTTTGCTCGTAGGCGGATTCTTTATGTTTGTTGGCAGCGCTGGAATAATAAGACTTCCGGACTTTTTCTCACGTACTCACGCTATAACAATGGGTGATACCTTAGGTATAATATTAATTGTTACTGGATTAATTTTTTATCAAGGATTATCTCTTAACAGTCTTAAGCTGTTAATCATATTTGTATTTATTGCACTATCAAACCCTGTGGGATCGCATGCAATTGCCCGTGCAGCTTTCACATTCGGGATTAAACCATGGTTTAAAAAAAGAAATCAGAAAGACTAATAATATGCATTGGGAAATTGAGGTGGTTCTATACTGTTTTCTTATCGCTGCATCTGTTATTGCTCTTTACGTCAAAGATTTGCTAACTGCCGTAGTTACTCTAAGTGTTTATAGCTTTTTAGCGGCCATATTATTAATATCAATGGGAGCAATAGATGTCGGTTTTACCGAGGCTGTTGTAGGTGCTGGTATAAGCGGTGTTTTATATGTGATTTTAATCTTTAAAACATCCAGAAGGAGCCTGGATTGAAAATTTTTAGTTATCTCGCATTGCTGTCACTTGCTGCATTATTAATTTATGCGGCAATGGGATTACCTTCCAAAGGAGACACTAAAGCCTTAACTAATCAGGACGTTAGTCTTACTGGTTCTCAGGTTGCCTCATCTTATTACATAAAAAGATCATACAAAGACGCAAACACCCCTAACATTGTAACAACTATCATAGCTGATTACAGGGCTTTTGATACTCTTGGTGAAGAAGTCGTGATTTTTGCAGCTGGTATTATATGTTATCTTTTGCTAAGAAGGGAAAAGAAAAGTGAAACACGGAAGCACTAGTCCAATTATACTTTTATTAAGCCGAGTTATATCTCCATATATTATGCTGTTTGGTATGTATGTGATTTTTCATGGTCATTACAGCCCGGGCGGTGGTTTTCAGGGTGGTGCAATGCTTGCAGCATCAATAATATTATTAAGAATTGCACTTGAAGAAAAAGTGCATCAGATGCACTTTAATAGTAAACTGGGAATCCCTCTCGGTGCCTTAGGTGTTTTGATCTTTTTTGGTGTTGGACTTATTTCATTACTTTCAGGTGGTTATTTCTTAGATTATAAATTACTCCCGATTCCGGGATACACCCCAGCAGATCTTCATAGTTTTGGAATTTTATTTATTGAGTTAGGAGTGGGACTTGCTGTTATGAGTGTGTTAGTCTCAATATACGATAACCTCCTCGAGGACAATGATGTTTGAACTGATAATTGGTCATTACGATTATCTTTTTATTGTTGTTCTTATAACTATAGGGTTATATGGAATGATAATTAAAAAAAATCTTGTTAAAAAAGTAATCGGGATGTCAATTTTTCAATCAGCTATTATTTTGTTTTATATTTCCAGTGCAGTTAAGTATAATTCAACAGTACCAATTCTTGTTGATGAATTAAGTACTTCTGAAGTAATAACATATATAAATCCCTTGCCTCATGCCTTAATGCTTACCGCAATAGTAGTAGGTGTTGCAACAGTTGGAGTTGCATTTGCATTACTTGTCCTTATCTATAAAAGATATCATACATTTGACGAAAACGAACTTATCGAACGGATGAAATGATAGAAAAAAATATTCCCGCTATACTTCCTTTGATATTTCTTGCAGCAGCGCTGTTTATTCCCCTTTTGGGTGTATGGAAAAAAGCAGTTGCTTACCCTATTGCTATTATAACTGTGTTAGTTGCGGCATCAGTTTCTGTTTATGGTTTTATTTATGTACTGTTAAATGGAACGATAAGATACTTTTTTGGTGGCTGGGCTCCGCCAATCGGTATTGAATATGTATATGATCCGCTTGCTTCTTTTGTAGCACTTGTAATAAACTTTATTGCTTTATTGGTTCTTACGCATGGTTACCATGCAGTTAACATTGATGTGAAAGATAGGCAGGTTGCCTATTATTCTGTAGTAATGCTTCTGCTTGCTGGTTTCAATGGTATGATAATTACCGGTGATCTATTTAATCTTTATGTGTTTATTGAAATATCATCATTATCCGGTTATGCTCTTATAGCAGTTGGGGAAAAGAGAGCACCTTTTGCAGCTTTCAGATACTTGATAATAGGGACCATAGGTGCATCTTTTTATTTGCTGGGAATTGGCTTTCTTTATTTCATGAGCGGTACTCTTAATATGAATGATCTTTCGTCGATATTACCCTTTATCAAAGACAGCCCAACAATTTTAGTATCACTAATTCTCATTGTTATAGGGATTGCAATAAAAATGGCAATATTTCCAATGCATGGGTGGCTTCCTGATTCTTACACTTATGCTCCGACAACTTCATCATCTCTTATTGCTCCTATAGGAACTAAAGTAGGTGCATATGCATTATTGAGATTGATGCTCTTCGTCTTTGGAATAGATTATTTCAGTAAAGATTTGCAAGTAGCCGAATTACTGGCCATCTTTTCCTGCGGGGGAATTATATATGGATCAATTATGGCTATTGCCCAGAAGGAAATTAAAAGAATGCTGGCATATAGCAGTATAGCACAAATAGGATATATCGGACTGGGTATTGGATTAGCTAATCCTTTAGGTTTTATAGGTGCTTTACTACACCTTATCAACCATGCTTTTATGAAAGCTTGTCTGTTTCTCGTTGCAGGAAATCTAAGGCTAAAAACAGGCAACTCTGACATTTCTCAAATGGATGATTCATTTAGAAAAAAATATCCGTGGACAATGGCCGCATTTACCATTGCTGCTTTATCGATGGTTGGTATTCCTCCACTTGCAGGTTTTTTCAGCAAGTGGTATTTGGCTTTAGGCACTATCGAGAACAATGCCTGGCTGTATCTTGCTGTAATTCTTATAAGCAGTCTGCTTAACGCAGTGTATTTTTTCCGTATTCTTGAAAAAGTTTATATGAAATCTCCGGAAAAAGAAAAATCCTCCGTTAATGATCAAGTGGATTTCAACAGTGAAGAAGTTAAGCCCTCTATGCTGATGCCGGTAATTGCATTAGCTGTGGGATTAGTTGTGCTTGGAATTTTTAACGTACTTTTAGTTGATCAGATTTATAAAATGATGCCGGCCGGATTATAATTTGAAAAGTAAATTAGATTGATGGAAGTTTTTCAAACATACAACTCAGTTATTCCATTCTATGCTGTGATGATATCACTTGCAGTTGTTCCGCTTATTTTATTGAGTGATAAAAATCCAAACTTAAGAGAATTTTGGACCATCGCTGCTGCAATAATAAAGTTCATTCTGGTTTTCACATTGCTGCCAGGTGCACTTGAAGGAAAGATTGCATCTTATTCTATACTGGAAATTGCCCCCGGAGTTGAATTGGCCTTAAAGGCAGATCAGTTTGGAATTTTCTTTGCGCTGATAGCTTCCGGATTATGGATATTCACTTCAATTTATTCTATTGGCTATGTAAGAGGCAATAAAGAAAAAAAGCAAACTCGTTATTTCGCAAGTTTTGCTGTGTGTCTCTCGGCAACAATTGGAGTAGCATTTGCAGCAAACCTCTTAACATTCATTATTTTTTATGAAGTGCTGACTATAGCAACCTATCCTCTCGTTATACATAAAGAAAATAAGGAAGCTATATCAGCAGGAAGAAAATATCTTCTTTACACGCTTAGTGCCGGAGCAGTTTTAATTGCTGCTGCAGGATTAACATATTCCTATACCAACACTCTCGATTTTACTGCCGGCGGAATTTTTGGTGGATTAAATCTTTCACAAGGATCCATAACAGTATTGTTTATGTTATTTCTGGCTGGTGTCGGTGTTAAAGCTGGTATTATGCCGCTTCATAGCTGGCTTCCTGCTGCAATGGCTGCACCAACTCCCGTTAGTGCTTTGCTTCATGCCGTTGCAGTTGTAAAGTCAGGTGTGTTTGGTGTTGTTAGAGTTGTTGGCTTTGTTTTCGGTCCTGAAGTAATGCAAAGTTACGGACTTAACAACATACTATTTGTCTTTGCTGGTGCAACTATAATTATAGCTTCGCTTATTGCACTGAAGCAGGATAATTTGAAGAAGCGGCTTGCTTATTCAACAGTTGGTCATCTTTCATATATTGTTCTTGGGGTTGCACTTCTTTCACCGGCAGGATTCACTGGTGGAATTTTTCATATTGCAACTCATGCCACAATGAAGATAACTCTCTTTTTCTGTGCCGGGGCTATTTATGTTAATCTGCATAAGGAAAACATTAGTGAATTAAACGGAATAGGAAAAGTTATGCCCTGGACAATGGCGGCTTTTACTATTGGTTCAATGGGTCTTGCAGGAATTCCTCCCATAAACGGATTTGTCAGTAAATGGTTTCTTGGTTCAGGTGCGCTTCAGGCAGATATGAATATTGCATTGATAATTCTTTTGCTCAGCGGTTTACTTAACGCAGGATATTTCTTCCCGATTATTCATCGTGCATTTTTCCGTGAAGGTATTGGATTGGAAAAATATAAAGAAGCTTCTATGATGATGGTTATACCGATAATGATAACTGCAGTCTTATCAGTATTATTTGGAATATATCCGGATATGTTTTTTAACTTTTTCGAAATAGCTTTATCGGTTTCAAGCTCTGTGATGAAAGGATTTTAACTTGAAAAAATGGCATTGGTTAATACTTGCACTCATCACATTGGCTACACTTGTTGCTGAGTTTGTTTTTCTTGCTGACTATACCAAAGAGCACTGGTGGAGCTATATTCCTGCATTTTATATTTTATGGGGATTTGTCGGTTGTGCTGGAATAATTTTCATCTCCAAATGGATTGGTAAAATTCTGCTTCAAAAGAAAGAGGACTACTACGATGCCCTCTGAGCTGATGATTCCTCCGGTAATTTATTTGATAGCAGGTGCATTCCTTTTACCTCTGATACCAAAGAGTATTAGGTCAGTAGCGTTTTTATTATTTCCATTAATTGCACTTGCCGTGATCTGGTCTTTTCCCGATGGTTACTTAATAAAAACTCCCTTTCTTGGTTATGAGCTCATTTTATGTGAAGTTACCCGTTTAACCAGAATCTTTGGTACTATCTTTTCACTCATTGCAGTGATTGGAGGTGTTTATTCATATCACGTAAAAGAAACAGCTCATCAATCTGCAGCACTACTTTATGCCGGAGGTGCACTTGGAGTAACATTCTCCGGAGATTATTTCACTCTTTTCATTTTCTGGGAATTGATGGCAGTTGCTTCTACCTATCTTATTTGGTCAAGAAGAAATGCATCTGCTGAAAAAGCCGGAATGAGATATTTGTTAGTACATCTTTTCGGCGGGAGTATGTTATTAGCAGGTATATTGCTGCATGTAAGTCAATCTGGTTCAACTTTAATTACAGCACTTGTTCCTGAAGCTTCCATTTCATCATGGTTGATTCTTGCTGGAGTTGCATTGAATACTGCAATACCTCCTTTACACGCATGGCTTGCGGATGCATATCCTAAAGCTACAGTAACCGGAGCAGTTTTCTTAAGTGCATTCACAACAAAGTCTGCTGTTCTTGTTCTTATAAAAATATTTGCTGGATGGGAGATATTAATTTTCTTAGGCGTAATGATGGCATTGTATGGAGTTGTTTATGCAGTACTTGCAAATGACATAAGAGAAATTCTTGCATATCATATTATCAGTCAGGTTGGTTATATGGTTGCTGGGGTCGGCATTGGAACTGAAATGGCATTGAACGGAACAACTGCTCACGCTTTCTCTCATATACTTTACAAAGCATTATTATTTATGGGAGCGGGGGTTGTACTTCACACAACCGGAAAGAGTAAACTGACTGAACTCGGCGGACTTGCTAAAGCGCAGCCGGCAGTTCTATGGCTTTATATGATTGGAGCTTTTTCAATTTCCGGATTTCCATTGTTCAATGGTTTTATCAGCAAATCAATGGTGGTGTCTGCAGCTGGCGAAGCACACTTTGATACGGCAATGTTATTACTCCTGTTAGCATCGGTTGGAACATTTTTACATACAGGATTAAAGCTTCCGTACTTTACATGGTGGAGCGAACCCAATTCAGAAATTAACCCTTCTAAACCACCGGTTAATATGATTGCGGGTATGGCAATCGCTGCTTTCTTCTGTACCTTATTCGGAGTTTATCCAGCATTGCTTTATAATTACCTGCCTTTTGCAGTTGATTATCAGCCATATACTTTATATCATCTTATAGAAACAGTGCAAATACTTACATTCACTTTTATTGCATTTTGGCTCTTACGAGGAAAGCTCGCTGGTGAGTCACTAATAGCTTTAGACACCGATTGGTTTTACCGAAGACCAGCACGTTTAGTTCGTAAACTTTTTGTCGACAGTGTTAATTATCTTTTCGATTATACCGAGTCATTATCTAAGAAGTTTGTTAAAGTAGTTGTAATGTATAGTCGTAATCCAGTTCTGATATTCAAAGGTACTGAAAAAGATTCGGATTATGATCCAGACAAATACAGACCAAGCACGCAGCTTTTAACAATAGTAATAGTTTTCAGCTTTATTTTATTTGCAATTATAAGTCTGCTATTTTGATTTGTGTAGTAGTTTAATATTTGTTGTTCTTGTTAAGTAATTATTCAATCACAAATTCAGTTTCATCTCCACACTTTTAATTTTGTCCGCCATAGTTTGTTCGCGGTCTATTCTGGTTCCTAACCTGATCGAAGTAGAAATTCTCGGCGCACCCATTTGATGGACAACTTCGTGGCATTTTTTTACTGCTGCCATTACTTCTTCCCACTCTCCCTCGATGTTTGTTCCGTATGCGTGCAGCATAGTTTTTAAGCCCGCCTCCTTTAAAATTTTTTCGCACTCAGCAATGAATTTAGAAACTGATAAGCCTACACCTATAGGCACAACGCAGAGATCCAAAATTACTTTCATAATATTTACCTTAAATTTTAATTTATAGTTGTATGAAAGATATACTTTTAATTATTTTCAGGCACCATTATTAACTAAAAATTGTAAGGAGGCTCAATGTTACCTGTTGATATTAACTATCTGGCAGTTGTTGTTTGCGGCATAATTTCGATGCTGATAGGTGCAATGTGGTATGGTCCTGTTTTCGGTAAAGCCTGGATGAAAGAAGTTGGCTACACAGAAGAAGATCTGAAGAAAGATTTTAATCCGGGAAAAACATACGGACTGGCAGTTGTATCGCATACATTTATGGCTCTGGTGCTTGCTTATTTAATTTCATTGACTAATGCATCAACCATTATGGATGGAATAAGAATAAGCTTATCAGCATGGTTTGGATTTATTTTTCTTACCATGTTCATAAACAGTTTGTTTGCAAGAAAAACTTTCAGGCTTGTAGTGATAGACAGCGGATATCAATTAGTTAACATGATTTTATTCGGAATAATACTCGTTTTTTGGAGATAGTTCATTTCACAGTGATCTTCTTAATCTCTTTGTGGATCTTCGTGAAAGAATACTTTCACGGAGAATCACTGAGATTGCACAGAGTTACACAAAGATTTAGTACTTTAAATCAATCCGATTGTTTTAAGTAGAAGAATACCAATTGCGATAGTAAATACTGAACCGAGTGTTGAAATAAGAATTATATTCCCTGCAAGTTTTGAATTTGCACCCATTGTTTCTGCCATTATAAAGCTGACTATAGCGGTTGGGCAAGCGAACAACACAAACATAATTCCGAGTTCTTTTTCTCTGTAACCGAGTACGTAAGCTACGATTGTAAAAATTAGCGGTATTGCAATAAGTTTTATTGCTGATGATGTAAAAGCAAGCGTTGATGCTTTTTTTATATTCTCAAGATTTAGAGAACCTCCAATTCCTATCAATGCAAGAGGCAGTGCAATATCTGATAGAAATATGCCTGTTATTTCTGCAAGTGCAGGAAGTTTAAGATTGAAATAAGAAAATGGTATAGCAAATATTACTGCCAGGATTAATGGATTAAATAATATTTCAATCATAGTTGATTTCAAATCCATCTTTTTTTCTTTTCGCAGAGGTACGGTCAATGCAATTACAGCAAGAACATTATACAATGGGAGCAGAAAGGCAAGAATTATGGTTGCTTCCCCAAGTGCTTTTCTACCAAAGAGATTTGAAATAATTGCGAGTCCTATGATTGCAAAATTACCTCTGAACGCCCCTTGAATAAAAGAACTTCTGTCCTTTCCATCTTTTATAAAAGGTATTGAAACTACCCACACAAGAATGAAAGATATTATAGTTGCTGTATAGATATAAATTATCTGATCGATTGCAAGCGCCTGGCTTAAATCAAGTTCAACAATCTTTAAAAAGATGAAGGCGGGGAGAGAAATGCTAAAAACAAATTTTGAAGTAACATCAACAAAATTTTCATTAATTATTTTGATTTTTTTTGAAAAGTAACCAATTGCCACTATTATAAAAACGGGAGCGACCGTATTTGCAGTAAAGATTATGTTATCAATCATTTTATGGCAATTCCTTCATACATATAACCAACAATTTTAGGATCACGTTTCATATAGTAATTTTTCATTTCAATGATATTGAATCCGGAATTTTCAATTAGCGATTTAATATCCCTGTTGAGATTACAGCCATCAGCCCAGATATTCTGAATTGGATTTAACCGGTGCTGCCACTTTTGCGTGTTAGGATTATCTGCCAGTCCGTGTTCAAGAAAATAATACTTTCCACCAGGTTTTAGTACCCGGTAAATTTCTTTTAGCGCTGCAGTAACTTCTTTAATACTGCACAGTGTATATGTGCTTACAACTGTGTTTATACTATACTCAGGGAAGGGAAGTGATTCGCCGCCTTGTTTTATTAATTCGATTTGAAATCTGCCGTTGTTGATTTTCTTTTGTGCTTGCTTTAGCATTCCGTTGTTAGAATCTATACCGATTAGCTTTTTAACATTATCAGGATAAAATTTTAAGTTGATTCCAGTACCGAATCCAATTTCCAAAATATCTTCCTCTGATATTTTACTCAGGATACTTTTTCTTCCTTCGTTAATCTTTTTAGAATCCATCGACGAATCATAAAAGAAGGGAATTATTACATTTGAGTAAAATCCCATCAGTATAATTCCTCAATCTTCTTTTTGAATTCTGCCGGAACGGGTGCAGTTTTTCTTTTTTCATAATTGAAGAATACAATCCCCGTCTTGGCAACCGCAATTTTTTTATTGGAATTTTTATTTGTCACTCTATAAACAAAATCACATCCGATACCTGCAAAATCATTAACCGCAATTTCAATTAACATTACATCACCATAAAATCCTTCTGATTTATATTGAATTGCTGAATCGATCATAATTATTCCAACTCCTTCAACATTGGACTCAGAGTATCCAAGTTGATTTAGAAATCTGACTCTTGCTTCCTGAATAATAGAAAGAAGCGAATCGTTTCCGAGATGTCCACCATAGTTAATATCAGTTATCCTTATTGGGATTTCAGTTCTGAAAATTAACTTTTCGGGGAGTTTAATTTTTATTCTTTGCATATCAGGTTAATAATTCTTTTAATGGTAAAATTATAGTGAGAGATTGTTTAGAACAATATGAAATTATCTTTTTAAAGATTATTGTTATAGGAATAAATTCCTAATCATTTTCTATTCAACAATAGGATAAAAGAATATTTAAATTAACTATGATAAAATCTCCTTGGATTATTTAAACAGTCTTCTTATACTTCCATATTGCTAATCCATTAAACGCAATTGCAAAACCAGTTACTATTAAAAAGTGAAAACGCAAATCCATAAAGTCACTTCCTTTTAATACTATCATTCGCATTGCTTCGATCAAATAACGCACAGGATTAATGTAAGTTAAATATTGAGCCCATTCCGGCATGTTTTCAATTGGAGAAAATAATCCGCCAAGTAAAATAAAGATCAGCATAAAAAAGTATGCGATAAACATTGCTTGCTGCTGCGTATCTGCATATACTGAAGTTAGCAATCCGAATCCCAGCAATGCAATCAAATATATTCCTGCAAAAAGAAACCCAACCAAAAAACTTCCTACAGGATAAATTCCGTAAATGATAAAGCTGAAAATGAATCCGATAGTCAACACAACTAAACCTAAAACCCAGAATGGAATTAGCTTGCTTAAAATAAATTGATATTTTTTTATTGGTGAAACATTAAGCTGCTCTATTGTGCCGACCTCTTTTTCTTTTACAATGTTCAATGATGACATTAGAAATCCCACCAAAGTAACAAGCAAAGCTAAGATGCCCGGAACGATGAAATATTTATAATTCATTTGTGGATTAAACCAATTAGAACTTGTAATATTTATAACAGGAATTGCATTTAATCGTGGCTGCTGAATCCATTGGGTGCGGATATCGTTATTAAAATCTTTAACAATTGAATTTGCATAAGCAACAGCAAGTCCAGCAGTTTGTCCGCTTATTGCGTTGGCGGCTAATAAAACTTTTGTTTCACTCTCTCTTATTAGATCGCGTTCAAATCCTTCCGGAATTTCAACAATCAAATCCGCTTTATCCTTTTCAACCTGGTCTAATGCATCTGCGTATGTTCCGGAATAATCTACAAGTTGAAAATATCCTGAAGCAGTAAATTTGTTAATTAGATTTCTTGAATATTCAGAATGATCATGATCAACAACACTTAAAGTAATATTTTTAATTTCATAGGTTGCTGCGTAAGGAAGGAGAATAAGCTGTATTACCGGCAAAGCAAAAATCATTCTTAATATAAGTTTATCCCGAAAGATCTGCAGAAATTCTTTTCTAAGTAAAAATATTAGTGTTCTCATTATAATCTGATCTTAAATCTTTTTATACTAATTAATAAAAATGTTCCTGTCATTGCCAAAAGAATTATTAATTCTTTCCAGATTTGCTCGATACCAATTCCTTTTATCATCACACTTTTTACAATGATGATATACCATTTTGCCGGAACAAGATTAGACAGCACTTGCAGAATTGCAGGCATGTTTGCAATCGGAAATGCATAGCCGCTTAACATCACAACCGGAAGCATTAAACCAAGCAATGAAATTAACATTGCTGCTTGCTGTGTTTCTGTGATAGTGGAAATTAGTATTCCGAGCGATAGTGCACAAAATATATAAACAATTGTAGAAACAATCAGCAAAAACAAACTTCCCTCAATAGGAAGCCCGAGTACAAAAACACTTAGTATTAAAATCGTTGCAACATTAATTAATGATATAATGAAGTATGGAATCACTTTACTTATAACCACAAGCCACGGTTTCATTGGTGAGACTAAAAGTATTTCCATCGTGCCCAATTCTTTTTCCCTTACGATTGCAATAGATGTCATCATTGCAGAGATGAGTAAAAGAATCATTCCCATTACACCGGGCACAGAAGTGTAAGCACCTTTTAATTGTGGATTGTACAGCATCCGCATTTCTGTTTTGATAGTGTACGGTAATTTATTTTGTTTATTCATTTCATTTTGATAATCCATCACAATCGAACTAATATAATTTGTAAGTGTAGTAGCCTGGTTTGGATCGGTTGCATCGGCGATGATTTGAAGCTGTGCCTTGTTCGAGTGCGATAAATCATTCTGAAAGTTTGGTTGAAAAACGATTGCTAACTTTATTCTGCCGGATTTAAAAGATTTTTCAATTTGTTCGTTAGTTGAAATTGTTCTGTCGATATCAAAATACTGTGAACTTTCTATTTTGGTGATGATGTTTTGTGTCACTTCATCTTTTGAATTGTCAAGTATTGCAATATTTGCATTGCGAACTTCAGTAGTAATAGCAAAACCAAAAATCAGAAGCTGAACAATCGGTAAACCAATCAATACCAGCATAGAGCGTGTATCGCGAAGTATGTGATGAAATTCTTTTTTTATGAATGTAATTAATTGTTTCATGTTACTATTACGTCATTTCAGAGCTTGTTTATAAACTTAGATTTATGTGTCATTCCCGTGAAAACGGGAATCCAAAACCCGCGTGAAAAATGGATTCCCACTTTCGTGGGAATGACAATTCTTCATTTCCCTTTTAAGAAAATTTATTACAAGTAATATATTTACTTTCCGCGTTTTGCATCGCGTGCAAGCATAATAAATACTTCATCCATCGAATTAGCATTAAATTGTTTCTTTAATCCTGCTGGTGAATCAAGTGCTTTGATGACTCCATCCACCATAATGGAAACACGATCGCAATATTCTGCTTCATCCATATAATGCGTAGTTACGAAAACAGTTATTCCGTTGTGTGAAGCTTCGTAAATCATATCCCAGAATTGTCTTCTGGTAATCGGATCAACTCCGCCGGTTGGTTCATCAAGAAAAACAATTTTTGGAGTGTGAAAAATTGCGATGCTGAACGCAAGTTTTTGTTTCCAGCCTAATGGGAGCGAACCAACTAATTTATTGGCTTCATTTTGCAGATTTAATTTATCAATCAATTCACTTCGCCTTTTTTCAATTTCATCATCCGACAAACCATATATCCCGCCAAACAATTGAATATTTTCATTGATGGTCAAATCTTCGTACAAAGAAAACTTCTGACTCATGTAACCAATACTTTTTTTAATCTTCTCGGTTTCTTTGTAAACATCAAAACCTGCTATTGTTGCATTGCCGCTGCTTGGTTTTGAAATACCGATTAACATTTTCATTGCAGTTGTTTTGCCAGCACCATTTGCACCTAGAAAACCAAAGATTTCTCCTTTAAAAACTTTAAAAGTAATTTCATTTGCAGCAATAAAATCACCAAACTTTTTAGTGAGCTTATCAGTTTTTATAACTATTTCGTTATTCATCTAAATTTCCCAAGGCCTTTCCCTGAGGGAAGTGCCTGCCTGCCGGTAGGCAGGTTGGGATGGGCTTTTCATCAACTGCATAAAACGATCTTCGATTCCGGCTTTAACTTGTGCAATCTCAAGTTCATCGTGATTTTTCAAATATGATTTCAATTTATCGAGATCAGGGTGTTCTTCATTTAATACAAGATGATGATACTGACCAAATGCAAAACAGGATTCAGTTTTGGAGTAAGATCGTATATCACTTAACAGATTAAACATGCTTTTTGATTTAACAGCATATAGAATTTTATCAAATCTGTTAACAATGTTTTGTGGAGTATCAATTTCTAAAATTTTGCCACTTTGCATAAGTGCAATTCTGTCACACAAATTTGCTTCATCCATATATGGTGTTGATACAAGAATACTAATGCCTTGTGCTTTCAGTCGCTTTAACATTTCCCAGAATTCTTTTCTAGAAACGGGATCAACTCCTGTTGTTGGTTCATCAAGAAAAAGAATTTTTGGTTTATGGATTAGCGCACAGCTTAATGCAAGTTTCTGTTTCATTCCACCGCTAAGTTTACCGGCGCGTCTTGTTTTGAATGGTTCAAGCTGTTTATAAATATCTTCAACTAAATCATAATTCTCTTGAATAGTTGTATTAAAAATGGTCGCAAAGAAATTAAGATTCTCTTCAACAGTTAAATCCTGATAAAGAGAAAATCGTCCTGGCATATAACCAATAATATTTCTGATTGCCGTAAAATCTTTCACAACATCAAGTCCAAGCACTGTCGCATTGCCTTTATCAGCAAGCAGCACTGTAGTAAGAATTCTAAAGATGGAAGTTTTACCCGCACCATCAGGTCCTATCAGTCCGAAAAGTTCTCCTTCATCAACAGAAAATGAAATATCATCAACGGCTGTGATAACATTTTTTTTTGTCGTGTACGTTTTGGTGATGCTATTTAATTCGATGGCATTCATAAAAAATTAGAAATTTACTTCTCCGTACATACCGATCTTTAGATAACCGTCGTTAATTACTTTTACTTTGATTGCATAAACAAGATTTGCACGTTCATCTTTTGTCTGAATTGTCTTTGGAGTAAACTCAGCTTTTGAAGAGACCCAATAAATTTCTCCGCTCATTTCTTTTTGGTCATCTTCACCTTTATCAATATACACTTTTACTTTTTGTCCAAGCTTAATTTGTCCCAACTGATCGCCATCAACGTAAGCACGTAAAGTCATTCCAGAAAGATCAGCAATTTTGTAAAGAGCTTTTCCATTAGAAGTAATCTCATCCAGTTTTGCGTATCTTGTTAGAACAGTTCCATCAATAGGATTTGTTATGTAACTCTTTTTGATCTGATCTTCAATCTGTTCAACTTGAGCTATGAGCGGAAGAGTTTCACTTTGCAAGCCTTGCTTTGTAATTGTTAAACTGGATTTTGCTGCAGTGTACTGCTTATTTAAAACTTCTAACTGTGAATTTACATCATCAAGCTGTTTTGTGGTTGCAGCATCCAACTTAACAAGATTTTCAATTCGCTTTTTTTCAACCTCAGCAGTTTTAATTTGTTCTTGTAGTGCAGCCAGTTGAGCGCTAATATCAGGCTGCTTGCTTAACACAGCAGTTATTGATGATAGTAATTGCTTCCTCTTAAGAAGTAATTGAGTTGTATCAACAATACCAACAATCTGATTTTGTTTAAGCTGCATTCCTTCTTCAACCTGAAACATTACAATTTTTCCCATTGCTTCGGAAGAAACAATAATTTCTTCGGCTTCAAATGTTCCGGTTGCATCAAAATCCCCGTTGCCGTTGGAGCAGCCAATCAAAAAAGCTGCGGCTAAAATAAATGCAATGTTTAATAATCTGTTTTTCATTTTCATCTCTATAGTAAATATTAATTTCCTGTTGTGATTTTGTAATTGTACTGTGCAAGCAATAATTGAATTTTGTGAATCTCTAAATTTTGTTTTGCAGTATCTTCTGCATTTAAATCGCGAAGGTAATCACTTGAGGTAATCACTCCATTTTCAAGTTTTGCTTTTGCTGCTTCCTTTACTGAAGTTCTTAAATCAATTATTCCTTTATCTACCACAATCAATTTTTTTAATTTATCAATTTCTTGCAACTGCTGATTTGTAGTGATCTTAGTGTTAAGCAAAAATGTTTCCGTTTGAGCATCGATACTTTGCAAATTCAGCTGATTTATTTCACTTTCATTTCCATAACTGTACAAATTTGATAGTGACCACGAAAATCGAATACCTGTTATATAATACCAATCAAAATCATTAACGAACATATTTAAAGCTGGTCTTCCATATCCACCTTGAAAAAACAAGTTAGCCTTTGGAACAATTTTGGAAACAGTAATTCCATCCTGATTTTCAATAAGATTTTTCTGAGCTGAGTAAAGCTTCAATTCAGGTCTAATTATTTCTTCAGCTGATAAATAATTAATTGGTGATGGAGTAGAAAAAATTGTTGACTCATTTAAACTTTCATTAATTAATAAACCGAGCATATTTATATAAGATAAGCGGGAAGAGTTAAGTTCAATTTGGCGCTGCTCTGTTTTTAATAACTCTGCTCTTAAAACGTCAACATCGGATTTAGTTGCAGTACCATTTGCATAAGCAGCATCAAGTTTTGAAATGCTGGCATTCAAATCATATATTACAAGTTCAATTTGATTAAATTGAGCTTCAATGAGAAGGATGCCTAAATAAATTTGATTAACTCTTTCTTTAATCTTTAATAGTTCAATTTCAATTTTTTGGTCATCAATTTCATTTACAGATTCCTGAATGCCGGATTGTGAACTCATTATTCCGCCATCATAAATTGTCTGAGTAACATCAACTGCAACCTTATATTGATCTTTTGAGAGTCTTTGAATTACAATTCCGGGCAAAGGCATTGGAACCTCTGTTACATCGGATTGATATGAAGCTTGTGCAAGAAGTGTTATCTGAGGAAAGTATCCGTTCCAAATATTGCTAACGCTGTATTCTTTTGTTTTTGCAATGTAATCTTTCTGTTTAATAAGCGGATAATATATTCTCGCTTTTTCATAACACTCTTCAAGAGTAAGCTGCGTTTGTGGAATAATAAAATCCTGACTTATTAATAACAGGGATATAAATAATAATCTTTTCATAATCACATCTTATTAATTGTTTGATTAAAAATTTTCTTTCCTTTTTCAGTTACAATACCGCCGATAATTATTTTAAAGGCATAACGTGCAGCTTCAACGATTGAGAAATTGTTATTGAGAATAAAATCTGGATTAACAATATTTCTTACTGCAGCAACAAGAACATTCATCACAAGGTTTGTCGGATAGTCGATGAACAATCCTTCCTTCTTCCCCTGATCAATAACTTTAGTGATGTTACCGAACATCATCTCTGTTCTAAATCGATCAATCTCAATCCATAAACCCGGATAATGTCTTTTAATCTCTTCCATTCTTTTTGTGGATATTTTTTCAGAAGCCTTGGCTAGTATGTTAATGAGATCAGCTAATTTTTCGATTGCATTTTTATCGGTGCTTAATGCAGGCAAAATTTGGCTTTTCATTTTGTTCATAAAAAATTTGGCAATTGCCATCACCAACTCATCCTTTGATGGGAAAAACTTGTAGATGGTTTTTTTGCTCATTTTCAGTTCTGATGCAATTTCATCCATGGTGGTTTTATAAAAACCATCTCTAAAGAATTTTTCTTCAGTGTGTTCGATTATTTTATTTTGATCTTCCATGCTTTACTCCAGGAAACTATTTTCGTTTTTCTGGTTTCCAACTTAAGCAATGGAAACTACTTTGTCAAGTATTAGTTTCCAGAATTTAAATTGAGTGATTGCTTTCACATATTGACTTAAGAGTTGCTAATTGTTAATATTATTCCACAAAAAAATCGAGGGTAGCTATGCGTAGTTTATTATTTCTGATCTTATTTCTTATAATTTCTTCCGATTCTTTTGCTCAGCAAAAACTTGAAGAAGACATAGAAGTTGCTTTTCAGAATGCTAAAAAAGGAGTTTATTATGCGCTTTCAAACATCCCGCCCAAAAAAGCTAGACTGGATGGAAATCTTATTACGAATGATATCCTTATAGCAAACGTTAAACTTTCAAAAGAAGTTAACGGAGTAAAAGTAGAAGCAACAGGATATTATCATTCAAATGAAGTGAAAATTGCTGTTTACAAATCCAATGACAGCCTTATTAAGGAGGGATACATAACTGCTCCGCCCACAATATCTGAGCAGGAAACGGAATAAAAAAATGAAATAGAAATACGATTTTTCTTGACATCGGAATATTTTTTTTGTATTTCTGTAATGAAAATTACATTATTTAAAAACTTTGTAATTAGAGTTACAGATGGAAACCTCGCGGCTTATAGATTTATTCCTTCAAACAGCCAGAATTAATGCGCTTTCAGGGAATGAAAAACCTCTGGCAGATTTTATCAAATCCTTTCTCAAACAATATAATTACTCCGTAACCGAAGATGATTCCTGGCATTATTCAAAGAGCAACACAGGAAATCTAATTTGTAAAATTGGAGATGGAGGCAACTTTCTACTTTCCTCTCATATGGATACTGCACGCCCTACTGAAGGTGTTAAGCCACTTATTGATGACGAAAAAATCACTTCATCCGGAGATACAGTACTTGGAGTCGATAACAGGGTCGGTGTTACAGTATTACTCTATTTACTTGAAAAAATTGCCAAAGAAAAAATACCCGTAAAAGATTTTACTCTTGTCTTCACAACCTGCGAGGAAACTACTTTATTTGGTTCTAAATATTTAGGAATAAACGGACAGATAAATAAAGGCTTTGTATTTGATTCAGGTTTTCGTCCAGGCAATTTTATACATTCAGCTTGTGGTGCTCTCGGATT
The DNA here is from genome assembly GCA_018335755.1 of Ignavibacterium sp. Taxonomy (GTDB): domain Bacteria; phylum Bacteroidota; class Ignavibacteria; order Ignavibacteriales; family Ignavibacteriaceae; genus JAGXRK01. The sequence continues at coordinate 276,075 of JAGXRK010000001.1, forward strand.
CAAAATCAGAATTATTGGAAAAGCATCACATTCTGGTATAGCCCCGGAAAAAGGAATAAACGCACTTCTTGTAGCTGCTAAATCTATCAGTAAACTTCCTTTGGGCAGAATTGATGAAGAGACCACAATGAATATCGGTTTGATAAAAGGCGGCTCGGCTGTTAATGTAATACCTGAATTTGCAGAACTTGAAGGTGAAGTAAGGTCTTTCGATCTCAAAAAAGCCGAAAATTATTTTAATAAACTGGTTGATACATTTAAGGAAGAATCAGATTCAGCCGGAGCAAAATTTGAATTAATGTATGACTGGGATTTTCTGCCGTTTACGGTTACTGAAAATTCGGATGTATATAAAGAAACTTTTAAGGCATTGACAAAGGTTGGATTAACCCCAACTCCAAAGATTTCTTTAGGCGGCAGTGATGCTAATTCACTTAACGGAAAAGGCATACAGTCAGTTAATCTTGGCATTGGTGCTCAAAATCCGCATTCCAATGACGAGTTTATTTTTATTAAAGATCTTGTTAAAACAGCAGAAATAGCCTTTGAGCTGGTTAAAAAGAATTAAGCTTATGAAAAAACTTTTACTGATTTTTTCAATTATACTTATTGCATTTCCTGAGCATGGATGTTTTGCACAGTCACCAAAAGGACATATTGTTATCATAGGCGGTGGGAAAAGACCTGACTATGTGATGAAAAAAATTGTTGAGCTTGCCGGCGGGGAGAACGCAAAAATGATAGTAATACCCAATGCAAGTTCTGAACGGCTTGAAACTGCTCAAAGACAATCCAAAGAATTAATGGGACTAGGTGCCGTCTCATCCGATTATGTCATTTTTTCAAAAGAAACTGCTGACGCTGACAGTAACCTTCGAAAATTAGAAAATATAACTGGAGTGTTTTTCTCAGGCGGTGACCAAAGTAATCTTACAAGAGATTTGCTTGGTACAAAATTGCTTAATAGAATTTATGAGATTTATAATTCAGGTGGAGTGATAAGCGGAACAAGTGCAGGAGCTGCTGTTATGAGTGAAGTTATGATAACCGGAAATGAACTTATCAATCCCGACTCATCGAATGCTTTTATTTCTATCCGAAAAAATAACATAGAAACAACAAAAGGATTTGGTTTTATTAAATCTGCAATTATTGATCAGCATTTTATTAAAAGAAAAAGACATAATCGACTTATCTCCCTAATAATCGAAAATCCAGAATTGCCGGGAATTGCAATAGATGAAGAGACATCAATAGTGGTTTATCCCGATCACACATTTGAAGTTCTTGGTGAAAGTCAGGTGCTTATTCTTGATGCGGGAAATGCAAAAAACATTCGAACAGATAAAAACGGTAATCTCCGTGCTGACGATATCAAATTGCACTTACTTATTAATGGTGACAGATATAATCTAAAAACTAAAAAAGTAGTTGAATGAAAGAAAAGTATAAAAAGTTCAAGCTTAAGGTACCGAATACTTACTTGCTGATTTTTTCATTACTGGTACTAATAGCAATAATGACATGGATAGTTCCAGGTGGTGAATATGAGCGTACAACGATGAACGGAAGGGAAGTTGTTGTTCAGAATTCATTTAAATATGTTGACAGTAATCCTCAGGGCTTTTTTGATCTTTTTATCTCACCATTAAAAGGTTTTGTTGAAGCCGGACTTATTATTGGCTTCGTTTTAATTGTTGGAGGTGCTTTTAATGTTCTTGCAAGAACGAAAGCGATAGATTCACTTATAAACAAACTTGCTAAAGCACATAAAAACTCAAAAGCGCTTCGGACTATGTTCATACCTGTTTTAATATTAATGTTTTCATTAGGCGGAGCAACTTTTGGAATGAACGAGGAAATAATTCCTTTCGTACTTATTATCGTTCCCATCTGTCTGGCACTTGGATATGATTCAATAGTTGGCGTTGCAATACCATTGGTTGGAGCTCACGTTGGTTTCGCAAGTGCATTCCTGAATCCTTTTAACGTGGGTATTGCACAGGGTATAGCTGAAGTTCCCTTATTCTCAGGAATTGGATACAGAGTTATCTGCTGGATCATATCAACTATAGTTGCAATTTTATTTTTACTTTATTATGTAAGAAAAATTTCAAAAAATCCGGAAGCAAGTCCCACCTATAATGAGGATAATGAAAGGAGAAAGAACGAGCACTTCGATCATATTTATAATAACGATAATCATTTCTCGTTAAAACACAAATTAGTACTTCTCACCTTTGCTCTTTCACTTGTAATGCTTGTTATAGGTGTTGTGGAATTTGAATGGTTCATTGAAGAAATAGCTGCTATGTTTTTTATTCTGGGAATATTAGTTGGAATAATAGGCGGACTGAAAAGTGAAGAACTAATAAAAGCATTTATTGATGGAGCGAAAGATCTTGTAGGTACAGCATTCATAATTGCATTAGCAAGAGCAACACTGGTTATATCAAGAGATGGTCAGATAATAGATACAATACTTTACGGACTCGCACCACTTATTGAATCATCATCTCCTGTTTTTGCCTCACAAAAAATGTTTGTTGTACAGGCAATAATTAATTTCTTTGTTCATTCCGGAAGCGGACAGGCTGCACTTACAATGCCTATTATGGCTCCTCTCTCTGACCTTGCTGGTGTTTCCAGGCAAACCGCAATACTTGCTTTTCAGTTAGGTGAATATACTAATATAATTATACCAACATCTGCTGTAACAATGGGCGCACTTTCAATGGCAAGAGTGCCGTGGGACAAATGGGCTAAATGGGTTTTACCTTTATTAATAATCTTTTTCATTTTAGGATTTTTATTGCTTATCCCGCCAAACCTTATGGGATGGAATTAAAAAATTTTTTTAATAAATAATTATAGATCGGAGGACTTATGAGGTTCAAATATTTACTTGGTGTTGCTTTTTTGTTTATTGCATTTGTAATGCAGGAAATACCTGCACAATCATTTCAAACAGGGGAAATAGGCATTGTGGTTAGTAATTTTGGAAGAGTAAGAGTTTTGAAGGATTCTCTCGCAGGTGTCAGACAAATTGATCGTTCAAATTTTTTAGCAGGCGTAAATGCTAATTATGTGTTCAGTTATTTGCTTTCCGCAGAACCGGAGGATTCAATGAAAAATATTGAAAACCCTCAATTGAGTGATTATGAAATTTATGGTTCCGTAAATAACTCTTATGATACAACGGGACAATCACCAGATATGTTAGTAAAACACAATGTGTATGGATGGGATGGGGGTGCTTACACATTAGTTAAGTTTTCAGTTATAAATCGGGAATCAGGCGCACTTGATACCTATATGGGTATGGAAATAATTTCACAGCTGGATGGAAGCTATGGGCTTGAATCAATTAAATATCTTTCGGATTCAAAAACCATTTCAATCTACAGAGAACCAAATTCTACTTTTGTTGGCTATAAACTGCTTTCACACAATATGCCGACATTAAAATCTATTGAGTGGTACGATGGTTATAATACAAGTAATCCAGACTTATTCAGTTGGATAAGCTATGGTCAGATTGATACACTTTATGATTCAGGTGGCGACGGTGCAGTTAGTTTCTTCGGAACTGAAGCCACAAATATCCAAGCAGGCGGAGAATTTATTTTCTGGGTTGGAATTTCAATCGGTGATAATGAAGCTGAAATGCTTACTAATATGTCTCTGGTGGAAGCAAAATATAGTCTGATAACAAGCGTAGAAGAAAGTTCTCTGCTATTTCCAACGGATTATCAATTAAAACAAAACTACCCTAATCCATTTAACCCGTCAACAAAAATTCAGTTTTCAATTCCACAGAGTGAATATGTTTCACTAAAGATTTATGATGTGCTGGGAAATGAAGTCGCCGGGTTAATAAACCATGATTTATCAGCTGGAAGTTATGATGTTCAATTTAATGCAAATAACCTTTCAAGTGGAATTTATTTCTATCAATTGATTACAGGCAGCTATTCTGAAACCAAAAAAATGAACTTAATTAAATAATTTAAAGAGGTCAACAATGAAAAGAACATTTTCCTTTTTCGTTTTGTTTTTATTTACATCCATTTTTATGTTGGATGGTGTCGCTCAAAGTTTTTACACAGGAGCAATTGGTATTACACAAAGTAATGGCGGAAGAACACGTGTTTTCGCAGATAACCTGGCAACCCGTCAGCTTGATAGAGTATCTATCCTGGTAGGTGTTAACTCATCACAAGTATTCGACTATAATCAGGATCAAAATGGCCTCATTCCAGCTGCTACTGTTGCAGCTCCTTCGTTAAGTGATTTTGAAGTGACTTCAACAATAGATAACACATATTCAAATCTTCCACCCGCAATAGAAGTGGCAATTAATGTTTATGGATGGACTAATGGAGCTTATTTACTTGTGAAAATGAATGTTAAGAATAATGAAGCTTCAGCAATTAATGCTGTTATTGGTCTTGAAGCAATTCCGCAAATCGATGGCTCCTATGGTAATGAAACTGTTCAATGGAATGCTGCTTCAAATACAGTTCTTATCAACAAAACAACATGGGCAGGAATTAAATTCTTTTCCGGTATGCAGACCGCATTAAAGTCTATTGAATGGACAAGCGGTTATGGAAATGACTCGCTCTATTATACCTGGCTAACTCAGGGATCATTTGATCCTCCATTAACTGTTGGTGTTGACGGAGCTGTTGCAATTCTTGGGCAGGCACCCATACCATTAAATCCCGGTCAGTCAACCGACTTTTATTTTGGTATTTCTATTGGAACCGATCAGGCTGCCTGCTTAGCAAATATGAATTTATGTGAAGATAAGTTTAACATTATTGTCCCGGTTGAATTAACTTCATTTACTGCAAATATTATTGGTAATAAAGTTTCGCTTAACTGGTCAACCGCAACCGAAATTAATAATTGGGGCTTTGAAATTGAAAGAAGAACTGCTGATACACCTGAGTGGATGAGAGTCGGATATAAAGAAGGTTTGGGAACTACTACAGAAGCTCAGAACTATTCATTTATTGACGACATCTCCGGTATTCAATCAGAAGTGGTTTATTACAGACTTAAACAAATAGATTTTAATGGATCATTTACATATTACGGTGAAATTGAAGTTGAAAATCGTTTTGCTCCGGATAATTTTATTTTAGCCCAGAACTATCCAAATCCTTTTAACCCATCAACAAGAATATCATTCGGCATTCCGGAGAAATCGAATGTAATACTAAGAGTATTTAATCTTATTGGTGAAGAAGTTGCACTACTTGCAAGCGGAGTTTATGAAGCAGGCACATATAGTTTTGATTTTGATGCTTCTAATCTTCCTTCAGGAATTTATGTTTATGCTCTTCAGACTGAAAATTCAGTGATCTCAAAAAAGATGACATTGTTGAAGTGATTTTTCAGTTAACGCTTTTTGTGTGAGCTATTTTTATATGGATAGATACAAACAAATAAAAGATAAGATTAAGGGGAAGTATAACTCACTTCCCCGCAATCATAAAAAAGTTGCAGATTACTTTATAGATAATTTTGACAGAATTCCGTTTCTTAATGTTCAGGATATTGCAAAAAGTACAGGAACAAGTGTTGCCTCTGTGGTGCGTTTCGCACAAAGAGTCGGGTTTGAAGGTTTCAGCGATTTACGTGAAGCTATTGCTGATACTTTTCAGGATCAGATTAATAATAAAGTAATTTTCCCTCTGTTCGATAAGCATACTGCTGATGAGGATCTCCTTACCGAAGTTGCAAACGTTGATATTGCAAATATTAATAACACACTTAACATTATTGAGCGTAAGACTTTTGATTATGTTATAAACAGAATTCTGAAAGCTGATCGCGTTTTTACAGCAGGACTAGGTATTTCATATTTGCTGGCAGAAATTCTTGCTTATCAATTAACTCAGGTTGGAATAGATTCCACAGTTCTAAAACACACACACACAGTTTTTCATGAACAGGTTTTGTTCATGAGCAAGAAAGATTTATTAATTGTGTTTTCATTTCCCCCTTATTCAAAAGAAACGGTTGAAGTATCTGCGTTTGCTAAAGAAAAAGGAATAGATGTAATTGCAATAACAAATAAGCAGGCATCGCCTGTCACATTTCATACAAAAGCAAATCTTATTGTAAAAAGTGAAAATATGCTGTTCACAAATTCATTCGCAGCAATTTCAGTATTGATAAATGCAATTGCAACAGCCTGCGCAATTAAAAAGAAAAGCAAAGCTCAAAAAATTCTCAAAGAAACCGAAGAAATTATGGAAAGTCAGAATCAGATTATTACCGGGAGTGAAAGATGAAAAAATTATTTATCCTGATTACAGTTATCCCATTCCTGCTTTTTGCGGGAACAACAGGAAAGCTGGTCGGAACAATCAAGGATGCACAAACTGGGGAACCCCTTATTGGCGCTAACATACTTATTGAGGGAACAGATTTCGGTGCTGCCACTAATGTTAGAGGCGAATACGTTATTCTTAACATTCCACCTGGAAGATATAATGTCCGCGTCAGCTTCATCGGGTATGAAACAATTCTTTATACAGATGTAGTTATAATTGTCGATCAAACAACACAACTCTCGGCAGAAATCAAACCGGTTTCCATTGAGGTTGATGAGGTCGTTGTAACAGCAGTTGCTCCGATGATAAGAAAAGATCTTACAAGTTCAATTTCTGTTATAAACAGGGAGCAGATTGAAGCACTGCCCGTTTCTACTTTCACTCAGCTACTTTCATTGCAGGCCGGAGTTGTTACATCAGGAAATAATCTTCACATCAGAGGAGGAAGATCAAATGAAATTGCTTTTCTTGTTGATGGAATGTATGTAACCGATCCGCTGTTAGGTGGTTTAGCAACACAGATTAGTAATGATGCTATTCAGGAAATGAGTTTGCTTAGCGGAACCTTCAATGCTGAATACGGTAACTCAATGAGCGGTATTGTGAATATCGTAACAAGAGATGGATCAGAAAAATTTTCTGCAAAACTTGAAGGAAGAACAAGTGAATTTGGTGTTGATAAATACAGCCGGCTTCATGAAAACCGAGTGAACGGTAGTATAAGCGGACCGTTGTTTATGCCTGAATTGAAATATTTTGTTTCTGCCGAACTGGACAAACGAGGGAATTATTTACCATTTGGATATAATGATGAGAAAACCATTTTTACAAAACTTACAACAACCTTAATTCCTTATGTGAAAATTTCACTGGCTAATAGAGGCAGCATAGGAAAAAGGCAGAGCTACAGCCACGCATACAAGTTTATTCCCGAACAATACTTAAGGAGAAAAACCGATAGCTGGCAAAGTTCTATGACTCTAACTCATACTATTGCAAATAACTTTTTTTACGATATCCGAGCTTCTTACTTTAACCAGGGATATTATTCAGGAGTTGATAAAGACACATCCGAATATCTTGCAAGCAATCAGTTCGAATATTTTGAGGATATTAGTACCGGGTTTGAGTTTTACAGAAAAGCTAATCCGCTGCAACTTACAGACAGCAGAACAGCAACATTTGATCTGAAAGCTGATGCAGTTTGGCAATTAGGATTAAAGAATGAAATTAAATTCGGAGCCGCTTTTAAAAAACATAAATTAAGATTATTCAGCATCTTCGATCCTAAACGAACATTCCCATATATAGATGATTACAATACCGAACCTTTTGAATTAGCCGGCTATGCTCAGGATAAAATTGAATTGCCGTATCTTGTAATAAATCTGGGGCTGCGATACGATTATATGAATGCAAATGTTGAATTCAGGGAAAATCCGCTTGCCCCCAATTCAATTATTAAGGTTAAATCTCGTTCTCAGCTTTCTCCAAGGGTTGGAATTGCACATCCAATTTCAGATAGAACAAAGCTTCATTTTTCATATGGTCACTTTTTCCAAAATCCAGATTTTCAGTACTTATTTGAGAACAACCAGTATGATTTGAATGTAAGAGAACCATTATTTGGTCAGCCAAGTCTTGATGCTCAAAGAACTATTTCATACGAAGTTGGAATAGCTCACCAGTTTACGGACAGAATTGCACTTAATGTTACAACTTACTATCGTGACATAACAGGATTAATAGGCACACGATATTACTTTCCTTACGTTGATGGAAGATTCACTGGCTACACACTTTATGTAAATGAAGATTATGCTAATATTAAAGGTCTTGAAGTTTCACTCGATGTAAGAAGAAGCAGAAATTTTTCAGGCGGACTTACCTATACATACTCAGTTGCTAAAGGAAGTGCTTCTTCTGAAAGAGAGCAATACCCGGGCACTCAGGAATCAACTCAACTTTATTTCCTTGATTTTGATCGGACCCATGTTTTCAATGCCAGTGGTACATATTTAATTCTTGAGAATGAAGGTCCGGACATATTTGGAGCTAATATTTTTGAGAATATGGATATAAGCCTTATTGCAAGAGCAAGTTCCGGAACTCCATATACGCCCGGAGGTAGAGATGTGGGATTTGTTGTTAGAAATTCATTACGTCAGCCAGGAAACTATAATATTGATCTTATGATCGGCAAAGAATTTGAGTTTGGTGCAAAATATAAATTACGTTTGTTTGCTGAATTCTTAAACCTAACAGATCATAGAAACATAATATATGTTTATCGTGATACAGGTGAACCCGATTTTACATTTGAAGGGGCTTTATCGCCTGAGTATATGCAGGATCCTTCTAACTTCGGTCCGCCAAGATCAATCCGGCTTGGTTTAACATTCAGATTTAATTAATCATTGAGTAAAAGGTTGATTATTATGAGAAGATATTTTTTAATAACATTATTCTTATTGTTTGCGGTAAATGTTTTTTCACAGGTTGGCAGGGATGGCGATGATTATCCCGTAGATCTTGAAAAAATATTTTCTATCAGGGATAGAGCCGGCGGAACACATAATGCCAGCAACATAGGTTTGTTTTTTGAAAATCGCGGAAAACTTTATCCGCGTAGAATAACACAAGGACCTTCCGGCGAATTTCCAATCAATAGCGGAAAGCATTACATATACAGAATTAACCCTATGGTTGGGATTCCCGGCAATGTTATTCAGGGACGCTATACGAATAATGAAGAGTGGGAAGCAGCAGGCGGATTCCAGAATCCTGATCTTTCACAAATTGCTTTCAGTGATAAGCCGCAAACCTGGCACCCTGTAAATGGCTGGCCGGTAAAAGACGAAAATGGCAATCCTATTTTCCTTTCGGATCAGGATAGTTACTGTGCATATAATGACAGTAATAATACGGTTAGTATACTTGGTATTCAGGTTGAACAAATAGGATATACATATGGCGTCAAGTTTGCCCAGAACATCATCTTCTTCAAATATATCATTACCAATCAGAGTGATAAGGATTACGACAGTCTCTATTTTGCTCTTTATAACGATCTTGATATCGGAAATATAAGCGGAGGCGTTCCGGAATATGATGATGATAAAATTGATTTCATTAAAGAAAAGAATTTCCTCTATTTCCATGATGCCGATAATTATTCATCCGAATGGCCTGATGGCAAAGTCGGTATGATGGGTGTTGCTTTTCTTAAAACTCCTGAAATTAACGGTATGCAGCTTGGTATAACTGATATGCACTACAATCTTTATTATGATGACAGAGATATTGACACCGTACAGTATGGCATTATGTCCAGCAGTCCATCACTTTATAATTCACCATTAGGTTCGCAGTATTTCCATCTTGGAAATAATACCGCTGTAAATTACTGTGACCCTGCAACCATTCCGGAATCAGGACTTGATATTGTTGCAAATATCAGCTCTGGTCCATATACTTTAAGAAGTGGTGAGAAGCTTGAATTTTACACAGCAATTATTGCAGGTGAAGATCTTGATGAACTACTTTTATACCTCGATCAGGCATATAAAGTTCTTGATTTCGACTTTGAAATAAGTAAACCACCGGTAACTCCAACACTATACTCTTATGCGGGAGATAAAGAAGTTACTCTTTACTGGAATGATGTGGCTGAATATTCATTTGATAATTTTTCAGGCGAGTATGATTTTGAAGGTTATCGACTTTATAAGAGTCTGGATAAAGGTGTAAGCTGGCAGTTACTGGCGGACTTTGATAGGATAAATGATATCGGGCTAGACCGCGGGCTTCAGTACAGCTATACTGATAAAAATGTTGTTAACGGGATTGAATACTGGTATTCTATAACAGCGTATGACAGAGGGGATGAGCAGCTCGAAAGCCTTGAAAGTCCGAAGGGCTCCAATCCTGATGCTATTAATCTCAATTCAGTCATACCAATTTCCTCTGCTTTAGGCAGAACTCCTGTTACATCAAATTCTGCTGAACATTTTGGTACCGGACTTTCAAATTATATCCTCACTCCCGCTCCGGTTGATGATGAATCAATCTCCAACAGTACCTATGAAGTTTTCTTCAACTTTACAACAAGAACAGACCGGGGTAAACTAAAAACAAAAGTTGAAGTTACTATTGTAGATTCATCAAAAACGCTTCCTCACCAGTACGGGCTTGCATTCAAGACCGACAGAATTTTTGATATTGTTGATCTTACAACAGGAAATGTATTGAAAGAGGATAACACATATTTACCGCGCGCATATCCGGGTGTTCGTTATTCAGCAAATGGAAGTGTAATACCGGGTATTGAATTCAGAGTATATGAACCAAATCCATCAGCACCGCTTGATTCGTTGCCGGTGAAGAATGACAGACTTGCATTTGGTTATTCGATCAATGCTGTTAAAAATAATGTGGATACTGTTCTGAAGAATCGCCCGTTTAGCATTGATAAGCTGCAATCAACCGAAGACGGAATAATTCTTGAATTGAAAGCCCCTGACATTATTGAGAATGTTTCAAGAGTTAGCGGAACAGATAACTTTGAAATTGATTTTACAGTAAATGATGAAACACAGTTGATTAATGCACTTCATCTTATTTCTGTTACGAACAGAGGTTTTGATGCAGGCGAGGGATTTATTTCTGTTCTTATTAAAAGAGACACAGTTGAAGTTACAGCAGATTCATTAAAAAATCTCAGTTCTTTTACAATAAATGGAATTAGAGGAGTTGTTAAATTTCCACCAAACAATCCGCCTTCGCCGGGCAACATTATCTCTTTAACTACTGTTAAGCCTGTTCAACCTAATATTCTGGATAGATACAGGTTCTCAGTAAACGCGCCGGTAATTAATAATGAAACCATACAAAGAGATATAAGTAAAATAAGGGTTGTCCCGAATCCTTATGTGGTTTCATCGTTGTATGAGCCGGAGTTTGGTGAATTAAGAAGAGAACCTTTGAGACAGATTCAGTTTATAAATCTTCCCCCCGAATGTACGATTTATATTTTCACTGTTGATGCTGATCTCGTAAAAACAATCCACCACAGTTCGACTACCGGAACTGCTGTATGGGATCTTCGTGCTGAAGGCAATAGGGAAATCGCACCCGGAGTTTATATTTATGTTGTAAAATCTCAGGACAGCGAGCACATGGAACGTTTTGCGGTAATTAAGTAGTAAACCGGAGTTTGACATGATAAAATATATTTTAACATTTTTGCTTTTAATAACAGTACAAATTTCTTTTGCACAAAATCCGAATTTGGGTGCAAGCGGTGCTCAGTTTCTTCAAATCCCGATAGGAGCCAGAGCTGAAGCAATGGGCGGTGCAATAATCGGACTCACAGATGATGCCTCTTCGGTATTCTGGAATCCTGCCGGTATTGTTAAGGTTAAAAATTTTCAGGCGTTTTTCTCATATATTGATTGGTTTACTATGTTTGATGTAAATGCCGCTTCACTGGTTTATAATGCCGGAGATGCGGGATCCTTTGCCGCCAGTATGATTGTGTTCAGTACAGGCAAAATGGAAATCACTACGGAAACAGAACCGAATGGCACCGGCAGGTTTTTCGACGCTAGTGACCTGGCACTCGGAGTTTCTTACGCAAGATATTTAACTGACCGTTTCAATGTCGGTGTAACCGTCAAATATGTTAATCAGCGGATATGGAATGAAACCGCTTCCGGTTTTGCATTTGATATCGGAACTCAGTACCAGTTGGATTTTCAGAATCTAACTATTGCAATGTCAATGACTAATTTTGGCAGTGATTTAAAATATGACGGTCCGGATCTCGATCTTACTCATCGAAAGGATAACAATTTTCCAATTAGCAGATTGGCTCCGGGCAGGTTAATTACTGATGATTATCCTTTGCCGTTGAATTTCCAGGTTGGAGTCGGCTTCGACATTTTTGAAACTGATTTCATTAAGATTAAAGGCGCAATCGATGTTACGCATCCAAATGACAATCAGGAAAGAGCGCATTTTGGAACTGAATTTTCATTTTTCGATCGGTTATATTTACGCGGAGGTTATAAATTAAATTATGATGATCAGACCTTCGCTTTTGGAGCAGGTGCTAATCTCCTATGGTCAGGAAATGCGGTCTACTTTGATTATGCATACTCAATCTATGATATTTTACCAAGCGTCCATAGAATCGCAATAAGATTAAGTTTTTAATTATGTACATAAAAAAGAAATACTTTCAGGCATTTTTAGTTCTTATTTTAATTTTGAATCATTCTGAGGGATTACCTTGCACAACGGCTGTTGTATCAGGCAAAGCCACTAATGATGGCAGACCATTACTGTTAAAAAACCGTGATACAGGTGAGTTACAGAACAGAATAGTTTTCTTCTCTGATGGCAAGTATAGATTTATTGGACTTGTAAACTCACCCGATAAAAATAATCATGAAGTCTGGGTCGGCTTTAATGAGGCTGGATTTGGTATAATGAATTCTGCTTCTTATAATCTTAAAAGTAGCGATGATACAACAAAAATCTCTGATCTTGAAGGCGTTATTATGAAAATGGCGCTTGATAAATGTGCGACCGTTGATGATTTTGAAAAAATGCTTGAGGATCTTCCGAAACCTCTTGGTGTTGAGGCTAACTTTGGCGTTATTGATGCTTATGGCGGGGCTGCATATTTTGAAACAAATAATTTTGATTACATCAAGTATGATGTTAATGATCCGGATATTGCTCCTGAAGGTTATCTTATAAGAACAAATTATTCTTTTGCAGGCAAAGAAAATAAAGGTTACGGTTACATAAGGTACGCAACAGCAGCCGGACTTTTTGAAAATCAAATTAAGGACGGTAAAATTTCTTTTGAATTTCTGATAAACGATGTACCTCGCTGTCTGGTACATTCCTTCACAAATACCGATCTTGCAGAAAATCTTCCTGAATCTGTTAACGATAAAGATTATGTTTACTTCAGAGACTATATACCCAGATACTCAACTTCAGCAGCAGTTGTGGTCCAGGGAATTAAGGAGGACGAATCACCCCTTTTGACAACTATGTGGACTATACTTGGATTTCCGCTTACTTCTGTTACAATACCATTATGGCTTGCAGATGACGGTTCATTACCAGCAATTCTTATGGGCAATGAATCAGGTAACGCACCTCTATGTGACCTTGCACTTCAACTTAAGGACAAAGTATTCTCTTCACAAAATGATGCAAGGGAAAACTATATCAATGTATCTGCTTTAATGAATAAAGAAAATACAGGTGTTTATCAGAAAATTATTCCGGTTGAAGAACAGATAATGAAACATGCATTGAAAAGTTTAGATAAATGGCGTTCTTCCGGATTAGTTGAAAATGAGATTAAAAAGTTTTATCAGTGGATTGATGCTACTGTTATTGAAAATATCAATTCAAAATTGAAGATTGAAAATTGATATCTTCTGATGAAATCCTTATTTAAAATATTCTGCTTCCCCATCATTATTTTCACTTTAACCTGTAATTTATCCGCTCAGGGTTACGTATGTGCTGTTGGCGGTGGCTCAGAAAATTATAATAGCTGGAGCGATGCACCTTATAACTGGATTGTTCAGAAAGCTGACAGCGGCAAGATAATTATTCTTGGAACCGGCAGCGCAACAACCTGGCTCCCGAATTATTTTATGTCGCTGGGTGCAGATACTGCTTATAATAAAACAATTGGTTCAATAGCAGCTGCAGATCTTCAGGAAACTTATGATGAACTGATTACAGCAAAAGCAATTTTTATTCGTGGTGGTGATCAGTGGAATTATATCCGTTTTTGGAAGGGAACAAAAACAGATTCAGCACTAAACTATATTTTTCAGAATGGAGGAGTAATTGCCGGTACAAGCGCAGGTCTGGCAGTGCTTGGTGATGTTGATTTCAGTGCAAGATTTGGCACTGTTTATCCAGATGAAGCATTACTAAATCCATTTAATAACTATATGCAGTTTGAAGATAACTTTCTCAATCTGGTTCCTGATGTATTATTTGACTCTCACTTCATTGAACGCGCACGACATGGCAGATTAGTCGCAATGCTTTATAACCGTTACTTTGCAACCGGAAGAAGTTTAATAGGAATTGGTGTCGATGACCGGACAGCATTTTGCGTTTCGCCGGACGGAGTTGGAGAAGTAATGGGAAGCGGTGCAGTTTCAATTTTTACTATTGATGATGAAACCGACTTACAACAAATTAGCGCAGGTGATTATACTATCGAAAAAATGAAATGCGATCAGCTTACAAATGGATGGAAATACGATTTAAACAATAGGCAGATTGCTTTTATACCAGCTTCAGCAAAAGAGGTTGATACACTGCGTGAATGGGAATTCCCTCTGACTGATTTCTGGATTACCGGATCGGATAATATTTCACAGCATCTTCAGACGAGCTTTTCAAATTTTATTGCCAATGTAAATCCGGATAAGTTTGTAATCATTTCCCATCCTGGATTTTCAACTCAATTAAATACACTTATTTCATTTCTTAATCAGGGTTCGGCAAACTATGAAGTAGTTTATTTAAATAATTCAATGCTTAATGATCCGGCGATTTCACAAACGATTGGAGATGCAACCAATTTCGTTTTTGCGGGAGATTCATTAAATATTTTATCTTCTTTAAACGATACAGCTACTCTTATTGGCGGAATGTTTAATCAAAAAACTTTAGTTGATAAGACTCCCGTATTCTTTTTTGGCAAGTCAGGTAAAATAGCCGGACAGTATTATACAGATAATCTTTACACCGATGTATATGCTGCTTACCGTGGAAAAATGACAAACAATGCGGGATTAAATCTCTTTGGTGATTTTATTTTTGAACCGATGCTGTATGATGCAAGTGATATGTATGAAAACAAGATGTCGTCTGTTCTTTGGGGAATGATGAAAAACAGGAGCCGATTTGGTGTTTACCTGCACGGAAATGCAATGTCGGTTTTTAAGTCAAGTCAAAAAATAGTAAAAGGTTACGGCAGTCTTCCACCTGTTTATATTGATGCTTCACTAACAACTTATGTTGATTCATCAACTTTTGTAGCAAGCGGAGGTGTTGGACCCAGACAGGCAGTTGCTATGAACAATCTCAGGTACAGCATTACAACATGGGATGGATATGCATATTTGATTGAGGAAGGTAAATTTGATTACGGAACGTCTGTTAATGATGATGGTTCATCTATTATAAAAGATTTTGTATTGTATCAGAATTATCCGAATCCTTTTAATCCCGTAACTAAAATCAGTTGGCAGTCCTCGGCAGGCAGTTGGCAATCATTAAAACTATTTGATATACTTGGAAATGAATTAGCTAAATTGATTGATGAATATCGACCGGCTGGCAGGCACGAAATTGAATTCAATTCACAGCAGATTACAAATAACAAACAAATTTCCAGCGGCGTGTATTTTTACCGGTTAACCGCCGGAAATCATTCAGAAACAAAATCAATGATATTAATGAAATGATGAAATGTTTATTATTTATCTTTCTCTTTTTTTCTATTAATCTCTTTCCACAGTTGATTAAGACTCCGCTTGAAAATAATAATTATGAAAAACTTACATCTTATGAAGAACTGACTGAGTTTATTTACTATCTGGAAGATTTATCCGATGTGCTAACAGTTGAAGTTATAGGAAAATCTGTCGAAGGCAGAAATCTCTATGCACTAAAATATTCTAAATCAGAGTTTGGAAAAGATGATGCGAAAATTAAAGTATTGTTCTTTGCCCAGCAGCATGGCAATGAGCAGTCCGGTAAAGAAGGAGCTTTGCTATTAGCAGTCAATTTGTTGAAACCGGAAAACAAATACTTGTTTGATAAAATTGATCTCATATTAATTCCCCAGATGAATCCCGATGGCTCTGAAATAAATCAAAGAAGAAACGCAAATAGTATTGATCTTAACAGAAATCATTTAATTTTAACTGAACCAGAAACTATTGCACTCCATAAACTATTCAACAATTACTTGTTTGAGGTGACGCTTGATGTACACGAGTATTTTCCATACACCCAAAGCTGGGAGCAATTCGGTATCTATAAACGTGCTGATGAACAGTTAGGCTTGCTGACAAACCTGAATGTATCAGAAAAAATAAGGAAATACTCTAAACAAAAAGTTTTACCATTCGTTGAAAATTATTTATCGCAGCTTCGTTTTTCATTTAATGAATATCTTGTGGGGGGACCTCCAGATAAAGAGAGGTTAAGGCACAGTACTGTTGATATAAATGATGGAAGGCAAAGTTTTGGAATTCAGAATACGTTATCATTTATACTTGAGGGAAAGAATGGTAAAGATTATGCTGTTGAAAATATAAGGCATCGTTCGGAAGGACAATCATCTGCAATGATGAGTCTGCTTAAGTTCGGATATCAAAATAAAGATGAAATTAAATCCATGATTGCTGAAGAAAGAAATACACTCGCTGTTTCCGGTTCACCAGTTGTAATCAGAATGGATCATATAAATAAGGGCGAAAAATTTATATTACCGGTTGAAGATGTAAGAACCGGTCATCAAAAAGTATTTGAAGTTAACCAGTATTATTCGGACGTGAAAAATATTTACCAGATATCTGTACCCGATGCTTATCTGGTTCCTAGGAATGATTCTTTGCTGATGTCCTTTATAATCAACCATGGAATAGAATACAGTGATGAGCTACCCGAACATTTAAATATCGAAAAGTATATTATAACTTCAATAGATTCTATTGTATTAGAAGATGAAAAAATGGCGGCACCTAAATTTAAGGTGCATAAGAAAAATCTGAGTGAAATCAGTTTGGATTATATTCTTATACCCACAAACCAGTTAAAGAAGAATGTAATTGTAGCTGCTTTTGAAATAAGATCAATGCACGCAATCTATCATTATGATTTATTTAGTTACATGATAAAAGAAGAAGAGTATCCTGTAATAAGAGTGTTTAAAGATTAGTTTTTGCTGTTTGAAATAAGATGTAATTCCATTCGAATGAATATATGAATCTCTAGGATTTTTATGAGGGGATTTATTTTCTTTCCGATACCAAAATAGAATAGTAAAAATTCTTAGCAACCCCACATTTATTTTTCCATCTCCTCACTCAAATTCGCAACAAGAATTTCTACCTGTTCTTCACTGCCTAGCAAATCCTGCAATGTGATTTTACTTAATAATCCATCAAGCATTGTTTGTACAGTTTTCCATAATGAACGAATTGAACAGTCGATGGAGTTTGTACAAATGCTTTCCACACCCGAGTGAAGATCACAAAAAGTGGACTCATATAATTTCCCGCCAAGTGATGTAAGAATATCCCCGACCAATATCTCGTTTGAAGGACGTGCAAGTTTATATCCGCCGGTTTGTCCTCGTGAACTTTCAACAAATCCTGCTAGCCGAAGCAGACGAAGAATTTTTCCAACATTAGCTTCTGAAAGCTTTTCCTGATCACTGAGCTCGGGTATAGTCATCCCGTTACCGGAACTGTCTTTCCCGATCCTTAATAATAGTCTTAAACCGTATTCTTCCTGTGAACTGAATTTCATAAGCATCATCCTGAATTTATTTCAGGATCTTTTGTTATTAATTGAGATCCCGAAACAAGTTCGGGATGAAAAAATAATTTATCCTTTGAACACAGGTATTTTAGATCCGCAGGCTTTTGCATGCATTACCTGTGCAAACTGCTCAGGTGTTATTGATGGACCCTGCGCAGAGCATTCTTTGTTAAAAACTTCAACTAAATTATTTGCAATGTGTTGAGCATTATAGCCTTCAATATCCATTCTTCGCATAAAATAAATTAGCTCTCCATTTTTGAAAAGAGCAACACTTGGCGATGAAGGAGGAAAACCTTTTATATGCTGACGAATGCGATCAACGGCATCTCGTTCCTGTCCGGCAAATCCAGAATAGAGTTTATCAGGAATAATATTATTCTGTAAAGCAAGTGATACGCCAGGTCTTGCACTTCCGGCAGCACAACCACATACAGAGTTGATCATTACCAAAACTGTTTTATCATCTTTAACGTTAATTACATTGTCAACATCTTCAGGTGTAAGAAGTTCTGAAAATCCGACAGCAGCTAATTCATCTCTCATAAATTGAACCGACCCCTGATCGTACATGGGTGGTCTTTGTGAAACATTGAACATTTTTTACTCCATTTAATTATAATTCAAAATTCAAAGGTCAAAAGTCAAAAATGAATTCAGAACAATTTTTTGAATTGTGCTTTCTTACTTTTGACTTTTTATTATAAAAATCCTAATTCCAGTTTTGCAACTTCAGACATCATATCTTTATCCCACGGCGGACTCCAAACAAGTTCAATTTTTGCATCGTTTACTTCCGGCATTGCTTTAACTTTTCCTTCAACTTCTGGTGGAAGTGAACCTGCAACCGGACAGGCAGGTGATGTCAGAGTCATTTTTATTTTAACGTTTGCGTTATCATCAATAGCAATTTCATAAATCAACCCAAGCTCAAAAATATCAACCGGAATTTCCGGATCGTAACATTGCTTAAGTGTCTGAATTATTTTTTCTTCTAATTCCTGTTTATTTAATGCAGCCATTTCTTTCTTACTCTTTCTCTTAAACTTACTCTGTGGTTGCCTTTTCCTGCTTTCCTTCAAGAGCATTCATCATAGTATGCCAGGCTAGTGAAGCACATTTAACACGTGCAGGAAAATCTCTAACTCCTGCAAAAACTGCCAGTTTACCAAGATCTTCAATATCCGGATTGTCACCGAGCTTACCTGTAACCAGGTCATGAAAGCGGTGAAATATTTTTTCAGCTTCCTCTTTGGTTTTGCCTTTTATCATTGAGGTCATCAGTGATGCGGAAGCTTTCGAAATTGCACACCCTGAACCTTGAAATGAAATATCATTAATGTTTCCATTATCAAAACGGAGATAAATATCTAAATGATCACCGCATAATGGGTTGTAACCTTCGGCAAAACGCGAAGGATTTTCAATCTTCCTGAAATTTCTTGGCGCTTTGTTGTGGTCTAATATTACCTGCTGATAAAGTTCTCTTAATTCCTGATCCATTTTATTTAACCTTAAGTATTAACCAAATACTTCCAAAATTTTCTTTAATCCTGCAACAAGTAGATCAACTTCTTCTTTGGTATTATACATTCCAAAAGAGGCACGTGATGTAGCCGGAATGTTAAATCGTTTCATTAATGGTTGAGTGCAATGATGACCGGTTCTTATCGCTACTCCTTCAAAATCTAAAAAAGTACCTACGTCATGAGGATGAACATTTTCAAAATGAAATGATAAAACGCTTATTTTTTCTTTCGCTGTTCCTATAATTCTTAAACCAGTTAAATCAGAAACCGCTTCGGTTGCATAAATAAGAAGTTCATTTTCATACCGGGCAATGTTTTCAAGTCCGATTTTTTCAATGTACTCAATTGCAGCTCCGAGTCCGATTGCGCCTGAAATATGAGGCGTACCGGCTTCAAACTTGTGAGGCAGTTCGTTGTAAGTGGTTTCTTCAAACGTTACCTTTGAGATCATATCACCTCCACCCATATAAGGAGGCATTGCATCGAGATGATTTACTTTTCCGTAAAGTATTCCGATTCCTGTCGGACCATAAAGTTTGTGACCGCTGAATGCAAGAAAATCACAATCTAGTTCCTGAACATCAATAGGCAAATGGTTTACGGCCTGCGCAGCATCCAGCATTACGGGAATATTGTGGGAGTGAGCCAGGTCAATTATTTTTTTTACAGGATTTACAGTACCTAAAGAATTTGAAGCATGTACAACAGAAATAAATTTTGTGCGTTTGTTGATCATCTTTTCAAATTCTTCAAAGATCAACTCTCCATCATCATTAATGGGAATTACTCTTAGCTTCGAATTCTTTTCCTGACAAAGCATTTGCCACGGGACTATATTAGAATGATGTTCCATATGAGAAATGATGATTTCATCACCTTCGTTAATATTTTCCCGGCCATAAGTGGATGCAACAAGGTTTACTGACTCAGTAGTACCACGAGTAAATATTATTTCATTCTTACCGAGAGCATTAATGAATTTCTTAACGATAATTCTCGACTCTTCAAAAGCTTCTGTGGCTTCCTGGCTTAATGCATGTACTCCCCGATGTATATTCGCATTATACTTTTTGTAATAGTTGTTTTCTTTATCAATTACATATTGCGGCTTTTGTGTTGTTGCAGCATTATCAAGGTAAACAAGGGGTTTACCATGAACAGTAGTTTTCAGAATAGGAAAATCATTCCTGATTTTCTCAACATCATATCTCTTATTGTTCTGAGTAAAAACAGCTGCAGTTTTTGTATGCATATTAAACTTTCAACTAATTAAAGCGTTGAGAAATAATCTTTTCCAGATAATCTCTCAGAGCGGGGATTTTTATTGATGTAATCACATCACTTGCAAATGCATGAATAAGTATGCCTGTTGCCGCTTCATCACCAATTCCTCTTGATTTCAGATAGAACAACGCATTCTGATCAAGCTTGCCGATTGTAGCTCCATGCGAACATTTAACATCATCAGCAAAAATTTCAAGCTGTGGTTTTGTGTTCATTACCGCATCATCGGATAAAAGGATAGTATTATTTTCCTGAAAGGCATTCGTTTTCTGTGCATCTTGTCTTACCATTACTTTTCCGTTAAACACACCCTTGGATTTATCCTGGAGGATACCCTTATAATGCTCGTGACTAACACAATGAGGTTTTGCGTGATCAATCATTGTATGAGCATCAAATAATTGATCATCCTTAATCATAAATAATCCGTTAAGCGTGCACTCACTTCCTTCATCATTAAACCGTGCATTGAAGTCATTACGGGATAACTCGGCTCCGGTAGAGATAAGGTGAGATGAGAAATTGCTTGACCTTTCCTGATCAACTTCCATTCTTGCAATGTGAAAAGACTTGCTGCTTTCTTCCTGAAGTCTTATATGATCAATTATGGCATTTTCATCAGTTACAATTTCCGTAACTGAATTAGTGAAATAAATACTATTATCATCTGAAACATAATGTTCAATTATAGTTACCTGAGAATTCTTTCCGGCTACAAAAAGATTCCTCGGTTGCGTGTATATTTTCTTATCCGAAGTTGTTAAGAAAATAACATGAATCGCATTCTCAACAATTTTCCCGTTAGGGACATAAATAAAAGCGCCATCTTTAGTAAATGCAGTACTGAGGGCAGTAAAGATCTGGTTCTCCTGTGATGCATATTTACCAAAATGTTTTTCAATTACTGGATTGTTGTTTTTTATTTCATCAGCGAGAGATGATACAATAACATTTTTTGGTATCTCCTCTAATCTGGATAACTCCCGCGAAAAATGTCCGTTTACAAAAACCATCAAACTATGTTCAAGTTCATCAAATAGAAAGTTTGTAATTCGTTTCGGATCAACAGTTATTCTATCTCCGGGAATAAAATTATGTTTAAGAATGGGAGAGATGTTTGTGTATTTCCATTCCTCATCTTTCTGAGTTGGTAATGAAAGTTTGGTGAATTCATCAAGAGCGGATTTCCTCAATTGATGAAAATGAGATGTCTTCTCTCCGTTTAATGATTTTTCAAATTCCTGAAACTGGTTGATGAAATATTGTTTTATATCTGTTTTATTTTTCATTACACTTTTTTTTACATTTTATAACACACTACTTAAAAAAATTGTTTAATAGTTATTCTTACTCTCACCCTTTGGGGAGATCGAAGGGGCTTATACCACTACTTCAGCCTTACCGTTCTTAACCCAGTCGTAGCCTTTTTCTTCAAGCTCAAGAGCTAATTCTTTACCTCCCGACTTAACTATTTTACCATTATAAAGAACATGAACGAAATCCGGTACTATGTAATTGAGCAGTCTCTGATAGTGGGTTACCAAAACAACGGCTTTATCAGATGATTTTAATTTGTTAACACCATTAGCAACTATTCTGAGGGCATCAATATCAAGTCCTGAATCAGTTTCATCAAGCAAAGCAAGCTTAGGATTTAAAACTGCCATTTGAAAAATTTCATTTCTTTTCTTCTCACCGCCGGAAAATCCTTCATTAACAGCACGGCTTAAAAACTTTTGATCAAGTTCAACAAGTTTGCTTTTTTCCTTTAAGAGAGAAAGAAATTCCATCGCGTCAAGTTCTTCTTCACCCCTGTATTTACGAATCTCATTGACAGCAGTCTTTAAAAGATTTGTATTGCTGACACCTGGTATTTCAACCGGATATTGAAATGCAAGAAAAACACCCTCTCTTGCTCTGTCTTCAGGTGCAAGTTCCAAAAGATTTTTTCCATTGTAAAATACTTCGCCTTTTGTAACTTCGAATTCTTCTCTTCCTGCAAGAACCTGTGCAAGAGTTGATTTACCAGAACCATTAGGTCCCATTATGGCATGAACTTCACCAGCATTAACCTTTAAATCTATTCCTTTCAGGATTTCATTTCCATTAATGCTAGCGTGTAAATTTTTTATTTCTAATAACATTTTGTTTCCTATTTACTTTTCGATTTCTTGTCTTTTCATTCCTCCGAAAGCAGGAATCTATTTTATTAAACTTTTGGATTCCCGCCTTCGCGGGAATGACATTCTTCCTTAAGCCCTCTCCTTAGGATAGGGTTTGGGTGAGGCTTTTTATCCCACACTTCCTTCAAGTGATATGCTCAATAACTTCTGTGCTTCCACAGCAAACTCCATTGGAAGCTCTTTGAAAACTTCTTTACAATAACCATTAACAATTAAGCTTACAGCATCTTCTGTTGATAATCCTCTCTGATTAAGATAAAATATCTGATCTTCACCAATTTTCGATGTAGTGGCTTCATGCTCAACCTGTGCAGAAGGATTGTTAATTTCTAAATATGGAAAAGTATGAGCACCGCATTTATCGCCAAGCAGAAGAGAATCGCATTGTGAGAAATTTCGTGCATTCTCGGCTTTCTTTGTAATCTTTACCAAACCGCGGTAACTGTTCTGACTTCTTCCAGCGGAAATTCCTTTTGAAACAATTGTGCTTTTTGTATTCTTTCCTATATGAATCATCTTTGTTCCGGTATCTGCCTGCTGCATATTATTTGTTACTGCGACAGAATAAAATTCACCTATCGAATTATCTCCCTGCAAAACACAGCTTGGATATTTCCAGGTAATAGAAGATCCGGTTTCAACCTGCGTCCAGCTGATTTTAGAATTAACACCACGGCATGCCCCACGTTTTGTAACGAAGTTATAGATTCCGCCTTTGCCATCTTTATCACCGGGGTACCAGTTCTGAACAGTTGAATATTTTATTGTAGCATTATCGAGAGCAACAAGTTCAACTACTGCTGCATGCAGTTGGTTTTCATCTCTCATTGGTGCTGTACATCCTTCAAGATAGCTGACATAAGCGCCTTCATCAGCAACTATAAGAGTTCTTTCAAACTGCCCTGTGTTAGCAGCATTAATTCTGAAATAAGTTGAAAGTTCCATCGGGCAGCGTACACCTTTTGGTATATAAACAAATGAACCATCACTGAATACTGCCGAGTTTAAGGTAGCATAATAGTTGTCAGTATAAGGAACAACACTACCTAAATACTTCTTTACCAGATCAGGATGTTCTATTACAGCCTCTGAAAAAGAACAGAATATCACACCCATTTCTCTAAGCTTATCTTTAAATGTTGTGGCAACAGAAACAGAATCAAAGACTGCATCAACAGCAACACCTGCAAGTATCATCTGTTCTTCAAGTGATATCCCTAGCTTCTTATAAGTTTCTAAAATCTCTGGCTCGACTTCATCAAGACTATTATATTTGGGAGTTTTCTTTGGTGCTGAATAGTAGGAAATATCCTGATAATCGACCGGAGGATATTTAACATTGGGCCATTTTGGTTCTTCCATTGTTAACCAGTGTCGGTAAGCTTTCAGTCTCCATTCTGTCATCCACGCAGGTTCATTCTTTTTAGCTGAAAGCTGGCGGATAATATCTTCATTTAATCCTTTAGGAAGACTATCGGCCTCAATATCTGTTATAAATCCGTATTTATATTCCCTGTTTGCTAATTCTTCAATTTTCTCGGTTTCGGTAGTGCTCATTTTTACTCCGATTTTGGCATTTTTCTTAAATTTTGTACTTCAAACGTAATTAATCTATACTAAAAAGTCAAGATTAAAACACGCTCAATAATCTAAAAGTTTCAAATCCATGTTTTATCAAAATTTTCCTTCTTTCAACATCATTGTATTTATCCCTTTATTGCCTTAACTTTTGAGCATTATTTTATGATATAAGGACTATAATTGGAAGATTTTTTTAATAAACCAGCTCAGGGTAATCAGAAATCCCCAGATTCAAACACAGGAAAATCTGAAGCTGGATCACAGAGACCACCAAAGAAGAAGAACTTTTACCAGAGACGAAGAAAGTACTTCAAAAAATCTAAAGAGGCGGAACTTCCTAAAACCAGAATTCCATTCAAAAAGATATCAATTTTAATTCCTCTTCTTAATGAAGAAGAATCAATAAACCCACTTGCTAATGAAATCCGCAAAGCAGTTAAGCCATTAGATACCGGTTACGAGGTTATTTTTATTGATGACGGCAGCAATGATAAATCTTTAGAGGTGATTAAGGAGGTTTGCAGAACGGATAGAAGGTTTAAGTATATAAGCTTCCAGAAGAATAACGGAAAATCTGCCGCATTACAAATCGGCTTTCAGAATGCCACCGGAGATGTTATTATTACTATGGATGCTGATCTTCAGGATGACCCTAACGAAATTCCTAATCTGCTTTCAAAGCTCGCTGAGGGATATGATCTTTGTTCCGGCTGGAAAAAAGTCAGACATGATCCTTTCATAAAAAAATACTCTTCCCGATTTTTTAATTATGTTACAAGAGTCTTAAGCGGAATCAAAATACACGATTTTAACTGTGGTCTTAAAGCATACCGCAAAGAAGTTGTTGAAAATTTAAAAGTATATGGTGAACTGCACCGGTATATTCCTGTGCTTGCTAAATGGCAGGGCTTTTCAATTACAGAGATTCCCGTAAAACATCATCCAAGAAGATATGGGAAAACTAAATTCGGCATTTCAAGGTTTTTCAAAGGATTCATTGATTTAATAACAGTCGTTTTTCTAACACGTTATATAAAGCGACCGATGCATCTTTTTGGATTTCTTGGGGCCCTGTCCTTTCTGTTTGGTTTAATTGTAAATGGATATCTTACGTATTTATGGTTTACAGGAATACCGCTCAGCAACAGACCTATGTTATTCCTTGGTATGTTATTAATCATCGTTGGTGTTCAGTTTTTTTCAGTTGGACTTCTCGGTGAAATACTCGTTCACCAGATTCGCGATGAAAAAGAGTATGTAATTAAAGACAAAGGTTGAAATGTTTTTTGTAAGACCCGGGATTTTCTTTTTTTCAGATTTCAACCAATTCTTTGAACAATCATCTTTATGATGCAGAAGGTTTTATCGCAATGAAAATTGTAATTATTTCCGCTGCATTCCCACTACGCGGAGGGATAGCACATTCAGCAGGTTTGTTGTATAAGGAATTGAAAAAAGAAAATGATGTTGAGGTTATAACATTCTCAAGACAATATCCGAAGCTGTTCTTCCCGGGAACGTCTCAAACTGAGGATGAAGACCAATCAAACAAAATTCCAACAAATGTTATTCTTGATTCTGTAAATCCATTAAACTGGCTGAATGTATCACGTCTTATAATCAACTCAAATCCTGATCTGGTTATATTTAAACACTGGATGCCTTTCTTTGCACCTTGTTACGGATTTATTGCCAAAAGAATTAGAAAAAAGAAAATAAAACTGCTTGCAGTTTGCCATAATATAATTCCGCACGAAAAACGTCCGGGTGATATTCTTCTCTCAAAATATTTTCTTAAGAAGATGGATTACTTTGTACTATTATCAGATCAGGTTAAGAAGGATCTGGAGTCGATTATAACCGGAGTAAAAAGCAAAGTACTTCCTCTGCCTATTTTTTCTATTTTTGGTGAAAGTGTAAATAAGAAAGAAGCCAAAAGCAGATTAAATCTTAACCAGGAAAAAATTATTTTATTCTTCGGCTTTATCAGAGATTATAAAGGATTGGATACACTTATTGAGGCTTTAGAGGTAGTCCGGCGAAAAATAGATGTTACTTTAATTGTTGCAGGAGAGTTTTACTCAGATGAACAAAAGTATATTTCACTAATTGAAAAACTAAACCTGCAGAATTCTGTTATTTTGAAAAAAGATTTTATTCCAACTATGGATGTTAAATACTATTTTTCGGCTGCAGATGTGGTAGTTCTTCCGTATAAAAATGCAACACAAAGCGGAATCGTTCAGGTTGCTGTAAACTTTGAGAAACCCGTAATTGCAACAAATGTAGGAGGCCTAAGCGAAGTAATTGATGATGGAATATCAGGGTTTATTGTTGAAAAAGAAAATCCTGAGGAATTTGCAAATGCAATCATAAGATTTTATGATGAGAACAGAGAAAACGAATTTTCTGCTAATATGAAAAATCTAAAAGAAAAATATTCCTGGAAGAACTTTGCTAAAGGAATATTTGATCTTATAAATCACCGAACATTTTTTTAAAAAACTAAAGCTGCCTCTGGCAGCCGGTCTTTAACTTAATAATATGCAATACGATCCTGTAAAAAACATATTTGCCGGAATTATTAACTATCATCCATTCTTAAGGATTTTATTCTATAAAATTCTTGACTTGATGTTCCTCCGTTCATGGTACGTGAGACGCGAACTTAAGCGAATAAGAAGAATCTTCGGTGATAGAAAAATTGAAATATACGATGCAGGTACCGGATACGGTCAGTATGTATATTTTATGCTGAACAATATGCAGCCCTGCAGTATTTATGCAGTAGATGTGAAAAGCGATTGGATAAATGATTGTATGGCTTTTTTCCGTAAAACAGGTAAAAAGGATGTTACATTCGCCATTGAAGACCTTACCAAAATAGAACATAAAGAAAAATTTGATCTGATAGTAACGGTTGATGTGATGGAACATATTGAAGATGATGTTCGTGTGTTTGATAATTTTTACAGAGCTCTTAAACCTGGCGGATATTTATTAATTAATACTCCATCAATCTATGGAGGAAGTGATGTATATGATGAGGATGATGAAAGTTTTGTCGGTGAGCATGCACGTGACGGCTATTCTAAGGAGGATTTTGAAGAAAAACTTCATCCGTTCGGATTTAAAACTTTTGAAACATTCTACACATACGGGCATTGGGGAGAAAAAGCGTGGAGGTACGGTATAAAATATCCTATACTAATGGTTAATTATTCTAAGTTTATGCTTTTTTTGTTACCGTTTTATTTCCTGTTTACGTTTCCCTTTACACTGGTATTTATGAATCTTGATTTCAAATCGAAAAACAAGACAGGAACAGGTATAACATTCGTAGCAGAGAAAAAAAGTGAAGTTTAAATATTTATATCAATCAGCAATCAGGATCTATCAATTAAGCATAAGATAAAAATGGCAAAAGCAAAAAAAGTTTCCACATTAAAAAAGACAGAACAAAGTTTCTTTTCAAAGTTTTCACTTAATGAAATCATACCGCAGAAGTATCATTTGCCGGTGTTTCTTTCAGTGATACTGATCGTGTTTCTTGTTTTTCTAAATCCTCTATACTTCGGCGGTAAAACGTTTATGTCGGGGGATATTGTTACAATAAGAAGTATGGAACCTTATCTTGAAAAGGAAAGGGAAGAATATACTTTGTGGAATCCTTACGTTTTTCTTGGAATGCCCGCATATACTCTCAGAACAGGAGATAAAGATCTTAACTTAATTTGGCTCGCACATGAAACTATTAAGTCAGTTTTTATGATTCCATTCGAGGATAAATATGTGCAATGGTCATTTTATCTGATTCTGCTTGCATACTCCATGTTTTTCTTTTTCTACAACAGAACCAGGGATAAACTAATAAGTCTGTTCGTTGGATTGGCGACTGGGTTAAGCACAGGACTGGTTGTCTTTTTATATATTGGTCACGTTACCAAGCTAACGTCACTGGCTTTTTATCCGCTTATATTCTTAATGCTTTACAACTTTCAGAAAAAAATAAGAATAGTTGATTTCTTTTTACTCGTGATTATTCTTTACCTTTTTGTAAAGGGCTGGCACGTTCAAATAATTTTCTATTCGCTTTTTGCTATAGGCATATACTTTATTTTTTATTTCATTCATTCGATGCTGAAAAAGGATAATGTTTTAAGAAATCAGATATTTAAATCCGCTGTAGTATTTTTCTTTGCAATAGTATTTGCCGTTGCTATACAGTCGGATAGTCTTACACAGGTTTACGAATATGCACCTGCATCAACGCGAGGGACAAAAGGAATACTTGAGGCCGAAGCACCTGCAACTGCAAAAAGTGAGTCAGATTTTTATCAATATGCAACCAACTGGTCTTTTTCACCTGGTGAAATAATGACGTTCATCATTCCTTCATATTATGGATTTGGTAAATCCGTGTATCAGGGACCTCTCTCTCAAAATCAACCGGTTGAGGTGAATACTTATTTCGGACAAATGCCTTTTGTTGATGTTGCACAGTACATGGGTGTAATAATTTTCTTTCTTGCATTATTTTCAATGTTTGTTAACTGGCGTGATCCGCTTGTTAAATTTCTTACTATACTTTCATTTATTGCTTTGTTGATTTCATTCGGGAGGACTTTGCCTTTTGCTTACGATTTAATGTTCTATTACTTCCCGTTCTTTGATAAGTTCAGAGTGCCATCGATGATACTTATAGTAATGCAAATGAGCTTCCCTGTGCTTGCCGGACTGGGTATTCTTAGAATAATTCAACTTAAGGATAATCCTGATAAAAGAATTCAATCAATTTTAAAATTTTCAGCGATTGGATTCGGAGTTCTTTTCGTTTTTGGCTTTCTACTTGAGTCTTCAATTAAAGAATGGTTCATTGCAAGAGTTATAGAATCCGGCCAGAAAGGGACACAGCTTCAGCCGATTCACGGTTATATGGCTGATATGTTTGCCGGTGATTTTAAACTTGCATTCTTTTTCTCTGCCGCAGTATTCGGACTGGCATTCGCGTTTACTAAAAATCTGGTGAGCAAAGATATTCTAATTGCTTCTGCCATAATATTTACAGTAATAGATTTGTTCAGAATAAATCACCGCGGCGAAACATATATTGATAATGAAGAGCTTGACCGAATGTTCAGTAAACCGGATTATATTTCGGCGATTGAATCATTGAACGACCAATCTGTTTATCGGCTTCTTAATCTCAAACAGGATGGTTCAATGGGATCTGTAAATCAGAACTCGAATTTCCACGCATATTTTCTTAAACAGGATGTATACGGTTATTCCGGTATAAAACCGCGGGCTTATCAGGATTATATGGATGTTCTTGGCGGACCGACAAATCCTACCTTCTGGAGAATGATAAATGCCAAGTATTTTATTTTTGATAACCCGATCAATTTTGATGAATTTGAACTAAAGTACTCTGGTGAAAAAACATTCCTCTATGAAAATAAATCTGCTTTACCAAGAGCGTATTTTGTTGATAGATTGGAAAACCGGACTGGTATTCAAATTCTTACCGCAGTAAAGAATAATACTTTCGATCCAAAGGAAGTAGCCTATCTATCAGATGATACAGTTACTGTTGATGTTCCGGATTCTACTGCATTTGTGAACATTGAAAGATATGAAGACGAAAGAATTGTAATAAAAGCTAAAGCAAGCGGAAATAACTTTTTGTTCCTTGGAGATAATTATGTACCGGTTGGCTGGAAAGCAACTATAGATGACAACGAAACAAAAATTTATAAAGTTAATCACGGTTTCAGAGGGATAGTAGTTCCGGAAGGTGAACATACTATTGTGTTTACTTATTTACCGAAGTCGTTTGTTATTTCGAAGAATTTAGCTCTTGCATTAAGTTCAATTGCATTTATCGGATTGATAATAGGATTAGTGTTTAGTCGAAAAAGAAATAGATCTTAATTCCTTTTATTACTCTTCATCCACTCTGCATATTTAATTTCATCTTCGATGAGCTGTCCAATCAGTTCATCGAAGCTCATTTGATAACTCCAGTCAAGTTTATTTTTAGCTTTAGCCGGATTGCCATAAATGACTTCCAATTCAACCGGTCTGAACAAAGCTTTGTCGGTTTTAACAAGCTTAACCGGATCTAATTTCAGAGTAATAAAAACTTTCTCAATAAACTCCTGAAGTGAATGTGCCTCACCAGAGCAAATTACATAATCATCCGCTTCATTTACATTCAGCATTTTCCACATAACTTTTACATATTCAGGGACATATCCCCAATCCCTTTGAACTGAAGTATTTCCAACAGTCAGATATTGCAACTCACCGCTTTTAATTTTTAGTGCAGATGTAATAATTTTTTTAGTGACAAAATTTGGCCGTCGTAAAACTGATTCATGATTGAATAAAATTCCACAGGCAATAAAAATCTTATAAGCCTCACGGTAGTTTACAGAAATCCAATGAGCAGAAGCTTTGGAAATTCCGTACGGACTTGCCGGATGAATTATAAAAGATTCATCGATAGGGAGTTTATTTTTATCAACATTGCCGTACATTTCACTGCTGGATGATTGATAAACTTTAATATCTTTATTCACAATTCTAACAGCTTCAAGAATATTTGCAATGGAAATAATATTAAACTCAAGAGTGCCGATTGGCTGTTCGAATGATAAACCCACAGAGCTTTGTGCCGCAAGATTATAAATTTCATCAGGCTGATATTTCTCTAGCAGTCTGATGATGTTGGAAAGGTCCAGCAGATTTGCTTCTACTAACTCAACATCTTTTGTAATGTTAAGAAAGTTTAATCCGTTTAAGTTACCTGCAAGAAGATTTCTTGCTACACCAATAACCTTATAATTTTTATCAAGAAGAAGCCTGCTTAGATAAGCTCCGTCCTGTCCGGTTATTCCTGTTATTATCGCTGTTTTCATAAACACTGCTCGTATAAATTTTTTGTTTCAATTGCTGTCTTCTGCCAGGAAAATTCTTTTCTTCTATCTTTTCCTTTTTCAATTAATTGATTTCTAAAGTTCTCATCGTAAATAATTTTTGACATTTGATTACAAATATCTTTCGGATCGTTTGGATCAAAATAAATTGCTGCATCACCACCAACTTCGGGTAATGAACTAATATTGCTTAATGCCATCGGGCAATCACAATTCATTGCTTCTAATGCCGGGATGCCAAATCCCTCATACAATGAAGGAAAAATAAATAAAATCGCATTAGAATATAATGCGGCTAATGAATTGTCATCAGCCGGCTTATGAATGATTTTATCAGCTAATTTAAGTTCGTTGAACAATCGTATTTCTCTATCAACAAATTTACCTCCGCCGGCACAGACTAAAAAAAGCTTATCATCATTTTTTACAAGTTCCTTAAAAGCAGCTACTGTATTACTGAAATTCTTATAGTAATTTCTGCTGCCGACGTAAAGAATATATCTTTCTGTAAGTTTAAGTTTTTCTTTATTTTCACTCAAACCCGAGTTTATTGCTGAAGCAAGATGGATGACTTCAATTTTCTCTGTAGGTACTTTTAATAATTCAACCAAATCCTTTTTTGTATTATCAGAAATTGCAATAATCTTTTTTGCCTTAGTGACTAGTAATTTCTTTTGCTCTGCGCTTTTGTCAAACCAGTGGACTATATCAGGAAACAGTTCGTGAGTCATATCATAAACTGTAAGTACAAAGGGCTTATTATTAAGCTGCTTAAGAAAATATGGATTATAATATGTCGGATGAAAAACATCATAATCCGGTTTTCTTAACTGAGATTTACTATTTGGCAGATTAATTAAATGTGAACTGAATTTTTTACCCCTGAAATTAAGATTTGGGAAAAACTTTGTTACATTGAAACTGTTGTTCTGATGAATGTAAAAATTGTTTGAATATTTAAGTGCCAGTGAATAAGATACATCGTTAATTTTCTCAAACTCATTCATAAGACTAACAAAATAGCGGGATATCCCTCCGTACTCTTGGTTAGTAAAACATTGATGGTCAAACAGTACTTTCATTTTACTACCTTATTGAGTATTTCAGTTAAATTTTGAGAAATGATTTTTCTGTCGTACTGTTTAACAGAATTATAGTCAGTCTTAAAAGTTTCTGCTAATTCAAAAAACCTGCTTACATCCTCGTTATACTTAAATAAAACTCCGGCATTTGCTTCTTGGAAAATCTTATTAACCTCTTCATTATCCTGACCGAAAGCAATAATTGGTTTACCGGTTCTAAGGTATTCAAATAATTTACCGGGAACATGACGCTTTTCTGTTGCACAGACCAGTAAATAATCAGCCTTTGATAATTCTAACAACATTTCTTTATAAGGAAGGAAGCCAATGTATTCGGTGATTTTCGATAGTCCATTTTGCTCAATTGATTTTTTGATTGCTGGTCCAATTGTACCCAAAAACTTAATCTTAAATTTATCGCCCGTATCATTTTTTTTGCGGATTGTTTTCCAAAGGTTTTCAGGATTTTGATAATCAAAAATATTACCGGCATGTACAAGAGTTTTGTGAGTTTCTTTTTCCAGTACTTTACTTTTCTTTGAAAAGATGGTTTGTGAAATGCTTTCAAAATCATCTTCATTATATCCCCAGTAAAGAACAGAAGATTTATTCTTAATAAAATTGTATTTATTTATGTAATCTTCCCTCATTGACTCTGTAATAAAAATGGTGTGTGTTGATCCTTCAAGAACAGATTTTTCTAGTCTGTTATCGATACATAAAGTAGGTTTACTGCGTTTGAAACCCCTGTAATAGATGATATCAACCCAGGGATCGATCAGAATTGGTACAAAAGGAATATTAAACTTCCGGCTGAGCTTTCTACCTATTAAATGAGAAGAGTGCGGAGGTCCGATTGAAACAATAGCATCTATTTTATTTTCATTTACAATTTGCTTCCCGGCTTTTACGGCTGATAAATTCCAACCGACTCTTGCATCGGGAATAAAAAAATTCATTCTTATCCAGACAGATATTTTATGTGTAAGACTTCTATTTGTTGTAGAAATTGTTTCCGAAGCAATAAGTTTTTCATCAGGTTTTTTGCCAATGAATTTTCTGTAAATATCAAACGGCTCAAATGCTTTGGATTTATACACTCTTAAATTAGGATCAACATCATTAAGCAGACTGAAATCCTTCTGAGTGAATGTATCTTCATCAGTAGTAAGCACAATCGGCTGCCAGTTATTTTCAGGAAGATGTTTAATGATCTTAAGTGGCCAGTGCAATGTTGCTTTACCGGAAGGAGGCCAGAAATATGTAATGAATAACAACTGCTTCACTGATTTTTTATCCCGATATACCTTATTACGCTTGCTTCACCGGAATGCTTTGGTCCTTCAGTGAGAGTAATTATTTGATTTTCTAAAAGTACGGTTCTCAAAGAGGAAAAATCTCTTTCAATATCTTCAGTTGAATATAACATTTCATAGTCTTGCGGCCCTCCGGAATCTCTGCCTAATTGTTCTTTATTGAACATTTCAAAAATTAGTGTACCATCCGGTTTTAATGAATTAATAATTTTCTTGTGTATTGAAGATCTTAATTCCGCAGGTTTATGGAAAAATATTAACGCAGAAGCATTATAGAAATTCTCTTTAAAGATGTAATCTTTAATATCACACACACTGTAATTGATTTTTACTCCATACTCGGTTGCGAGTTTTTCAGCTTTTAATTTTGCAACAATACTTTGGTCAGTTGCCTCTACCTGCCAGCCTAGTCTTGCGGCAAAAACAGCGTTTCTTCCTTCACCTTCACCCGGCAGCAGTATTTTTCCCGGTTTGAGCTTTTCAAGTTGCTCTTTAAAGAATTCATTAGGTTCCCTGCCATAAATAAACTCTTGAGTTGAATATCTCTCATCCCAGAAATTATTATTGTATTGAGTCATTTAGTATTTTTGAATTCAATTTATTATTGACAAATTTAGTCAATTATAAATGTATTTTGAAACCAATCAATCAGTTCTTATGTTCTGATTAGAAATAAAATATATAAGGAAATTATGTTAATTGACATTGCCACTGCTTCACCCCCATTTAAAGTTCAACAGGATTTTGCCGCATCAGAGTTAAAAAAGAGAATGGGAGGAACTTCAGCAATAAGCAGAATGATTGATATGGCTGCAAATCAGTCCGGAATTGATCACCGGTTTTTTGTTATCAGGGACGGAGAGACAAACTCTGACGAAAAATTTTATACCAGGAAAGGAAATCATTTTTCTCCTGATACCAAATCCAGGATGAGTGAATATGAAAAATGGTCTATTGAATTAACTAAAAATGCCGTTAAAGATCTGGCTGAAAAAAATAAAATAGATTTTACTTCTATAGACAGGTTGATTACAATTTCCTGCACCGGGTTTTTTGCTCCCGGGCTAGATTATGAACTCATAAAAGAGTTTAATATCTCCCCAACTGTAAAAAGGACGAATATTGGATTTATGGGATGTGCAGCTTCTTTGATTGGAGTAAACTCCGTGTGGGAAGCTATGAATAATAATCAAAGTGAAAACATACTTATGGTTTCAGTTGAACTTTGCAGTCTGCATCTTCAAACGGAACCTACACGTGATAATATACTTGCCAATATGATATTCGCTGATGGTGCCGCAGCCGCATACTTTTCAAATAAAAAAAATGATGAAGCCCCTAAATTAGAAATTCAGTTTGCCGAATCATTCTTATTTGAAGAATCAGCAAAGTTTATGGGCTGGAAAATAGGTAACAACGGATTTGAGATGATGCTTTCATCAGAATTGCCTAAAATTATTTTAAATTCTGCAGCACCTAAGGCAATTGAAATACTAAATAAAAAAGGAATTACTGTAAATGAAGTAAAGCATTGGGCTTTGCATCCTGGCGGCAGGGCAATTTTAGATTCTTTGCAAAACGGGATTCACTTATCGGATGAGCAGTTAAAACCCTCAAGAGAAGTACTTAATAACTACGGCAATCTTTCTTCAGTATCAATTCTGTATGTGCTGAAAAGCATCTTAATTAGTCAGCAGTTAAAAAAGGATGACATCTGCTGTGCAATTGCATTCGGTCCGGGTTTAACTATGGAATTAGTTCTATTTAAAGTTGTCTGATAATGAAACGATCTTATGAACCTGAGTTGATGGATGATTTTTCAATTCAGGATGAACGAATTGATACTGCATTAAAGGAATTAAAAACTATTAATAATTATTTGGGAGGAGTATCAACAACAAAATCAGCATTAAACTATTTTATCGATTCCACTAATGAAATGCTCTCGGTAATTGATGTCGGCTCAGCTACATCCGATAATCTGTTAGCTGCTAAAATATCTTTTCCCTCTCTTAAAATAATCTCCATCGATAAGAGTTTCCGATCTCTAAAAATCCTTCCAAATTCAACTATTAAAATAAATTCTGACGCTTTTAATATTCCGATAAAAAACACTGAATGCGATGTGGTTCATCTATCTTTATTTTTACATCACTTTAACGAAACAGATATAAAATTGCTGTTAGATGAATGTATGCGGATTTGCAGAAAAGGTATAATCATTAACGATCTTCAAAGATCTTATTTAGCTTTACTTGGTATTAAAATATTAACAGGCTTATTTTCTAAAAGTGAATTAGTTAAGAACGATGCACCGCTATCAGTTAAAAGAGGATTTAAGAAAAATGATTTGGTCAGATTATTCGCCGAATGCGGGATAAGCAATTATTTTATGAAACGTAAATGGGCTTTCCGCTGGATGGTTGTTATTAATAAGTGATGAAACAAGAAACCGACATACTGATCATCGGCGGCGGTCCTGCCGGTTCAACAACCGCTCTTTATCTGTCAAAGCTTGGATATGCCATTACTCTTATTGAAAAGAAAAAATTTCCAAGGGAAACTCTGTGCGGAGAATTTCTCTCAAAGGAAGTCACAGATATTTTAAAAGAGCTTAACATCTTTCAGGAATTTATTTCGATGAAACCTAATCAACTTAAATCATTCAGAGCAATTAATGATTCGGGAACTGAATTACACTCGGATCTTAATTTTGAAGCTTATGCAATGAAGCGCTCTGTTTTTGATTCGCTTCTTCTGGAAAATGCTAAGAAACAAAATGTAAACGTTACTCAGCCCGCAATAGTAAAATCGGTTTCGAAAATAAACTCCGGTTTTATTTCTGAGATAGAAAATGAATCAGGGGAAACTGTAAATATAAAATCCAGACTTGTAGTTGCCGCGTACGGTAAGCAAAACCCTCTTGACAAAAAACTTGAAAGAAATTTTATCAACAAAAAATCTTTGCTTAACGGAATAAAGTTTCATTTGCCTGTTGAACTATTAAAAGAAAAGTTTCCTGATGAAATTAGAATTTATACAAATGAAGGACTTTACTGCGGGATGAATCAGGTGAATGAATCAGAGATAACCGTTTGTTTTCTTGAGAACAGAAAAATAACAAGAATTCCTTCGCGTGAAAGATTAGCAGAAGTGATCGGATCAAATAAAAGTTTCAGGGATATTTTTTCTGACGAAGCAATAGGCTATATAAATTCTGCTAATGTTTATGGAACAGGAAACATTCATTTTGGGAAAAGGGAAGTGGTTGAGAACGGAATTATTATGGTCGGCGATTCTGCAAGAGTTATTGCCCCCTTAGCAGGTGACGGAATTGGCATGGCAATGGAATCAGCAAAAATTCTGTATGAGGTTTTAATCAAGTATAAATTAGTCGAGTCTGATATTCAAAAAATTTATCTGGATTATAAACAGCGATATGATAGAGTATTTAGTAAAAGATTAAAAACTGCGAGAATAATTCAGGGAATAATTCTTAATAAAAAATTAAGAAAGATAGGATTTACCTTTGCTGATAAATATCCCGCACTTCTTCCATATTTAATCAAGTTCACACGCAGCGGTACATCCGCACAAAACAGCTAATAATAATTGACCGGTTTTCACGGACTAATCCGCAATAAAACATTTAGATTTAGAGTAAAAACTAATAAACTAAGTCAAGGTTTGGACCTTGACTGCCAGATAAAATATGACTGAAACCGCTTTTAATATTTAGTTATATTTACAGTGAAAAAAAATCGGTTATGAAAATGAATGTTAACATTAAAAATCTGCAAAAATTTATTGTCGTTGGTGACAGAGTATTAGTTCGACCGCAGGAGGATTCTAATAAAACTACAAGCGGACTTTATCTGCCGGCAGGTGTAGCTGAAAAGGAAAGAATACAAAGCGGCTATGTTATTAAGGTCGGACCCGGTTATGCTACCGCTACTGCCAATGAAGATGAAATGTGGAAGCAAACCGATGAACAGGTTAAATATATACCTCTTCAGGCTAGGGAAGGAGACCTGGCAATTTTTCTCCGGAAAGAAGCATTTGAAATTGAATTTGAAAAAGAAAAATTTTTAATAGTGCCCAACCAGGCAATACTGCTGCTGATACGCAACGATGATTTTGCAATTTAAAATAAAGAAGCCCTCGAAAGAGGGCTTTTTTACTAGTTAAGTTCTGTTATTCCCACCAGCTAAGAATTTTAAATCGTCTTGCTTTCATTAAACTGGCTATATGATCAAGAGCTTCCTGGCTATACAGACACTTAAAGTTACCATTTGATATTTCAAGGTCTGCGCTGGTTCCCGCAATAACCATTGCTCCATAAAGTTTACCATTACCATTCAGTTGTGTAGTAATTTTAGAGTCTTTATAGGCTATAATAAGTCCTCTGT
Organism: Ignavibacterium sp.; assembly: GCA_018335755.1. Classification (GTDB taxonomy): domain Bacteria; phylum Bacteroidota; class Ignavibacteria; order Ignavibacteriales; family Ignavibacteriaceae; genus JAGXRK01. Next base: position 314,357 of record JAGXRK010000001.1, read on the forward strand.
AAGTAAAATTACCATTTATCTTAAGGTTTCCATTTACTACAAGAATTCCGCATCCCTCAAGGCTTGAGTTGAAATGAATATCACCATTAACAAAAGTAGTTTTTGGGTTAGTCTTTGTTCCTAAGTTACTGATTTTACTTAGGTCAGTAGATGAATTAATTATGATATCAGGATTACTTTCCACGTCGAGAGCATACTGTGTCCAATCCATTCCAGTGGTAACTGATTGAACGCTTGGTTCTCCTCCGGATCCCACTATATCTGCTGCACCTTTGATACTTGAAGTAATAGTGCTTATCTGTGACGCATCATCAACAGCGATTCCTGGTAAGTCGTTACCATTGTTTAATATGTTACCATCTATGCTATGATCGTATCCGCTTACTGTAATATTTCCATTGATCTTTACACCATCGATAGCATCAGTAGCAATATACATAGCACCGGATACTGCAAAAGGATCTAATTTATCAGCAGCGGCTTCTACAACGGATGTATGAGTAACTCCCATAAAAGTTGCCGTTGAAGTTACCATTACAGTATCTCCTGTACTTATATGGATATTATAGGTTCCGTTAAAAAGACTATTACCGTTAAAAGATTTACCCTGCATAGACAAATCTGCTTTTAACTTTTCAAGGTATATTTCCACACCTGAGTTAGCAATAAGCCGGGCTTGTGTCTGTTCAAACATATTCATTGTAGTTGATAAGTTTTCTTTAGAATTAGCATTAAGCTTGAGAATAAAGAAAGCTACAATAACCGACATTCCCATTACGATGATAAGTGAACTTTTTCCCATTATATATTCCTCGGATAAATTGTTAATTCCCAATAAGTAAATACGGTTGTATCAGCCTGTCCGGTAACGTAGTTTGTTAAAGCGTCTTGGGGCTCAACCCAGAATTCTGCTTTAATATATCTGATGCTATCCAGATTTGCTGTAGTATTTCCCTGTGCGTTCATATATGAAAATTTAAGGTCAACTAAGCCAAGAGAGGAACCGCCAGTTGTATCTGTATTGTTTACCACCCTGTACAATATTTTATCTCTAAGATTCGTTGTACCTGTTGATTCTGTTGAATCTCCAAGAAAGTATTCAACCATATCAATCGTTCCATATCCGCCAGTACCCGGTGCATCAAGCTCAGCAAAAAACTTAATTCTTTGAGGCTGAGCAGTAATCATTGAAGTAGTATCCCGCTTGTAGCCAATCTTTCTTAAGTCGTAATTTAAAATTTCAGCTAATGTTTTAACGTTTTGCTGGAGCTTCAATTCATTGTCTGAATAGTAATTTGCATTAGATGCGAAGATATTCAGTTTTAAAACCATCAGGAGAATCATTCCTCCAATTATTGATGAACCTAAAATGTCTAATAGTATATTCATTGTTAAACCACTTTAGAATGTAAGGTGAAAATGAATGATAGTACAACCGGATTTGAAAGGTAATCACTTGTAACTGTAACTTGTACTCTTTTAAAGAAAGTCGGCTGACTGCTGACGAAATTCTGATTATTTGCCAGTACATAATTTACTATAACTGAAACATTATAGCCTTCTGCGTGAGGAAGCGAGACCGGTTTGTTATAACCATGGAAATCATCAATATCATTCCATGTTGATGGATCATTTGCAGATTCACCCGGATCTTTTCCTCCGCCGAAATTAGCATTTGGAGATAATTCTTCAGGATTTATTGAACGGAAAATCACTGTTTCGTGATCAAATGCTTTCTGCTTAATCTCTTCAATCATATCATCTGCAAGAGAAAAAGCTGTTAGATAAACTTTATTCTCAACTTCAAGTGTCATATTCTGAAGTACAGATGAATTAAATCTTAATGAGATAAGAGAAAAAAGTGCAATTGAACCTATGGCTAAGAAGGACTGTATACTGCTCATAATATAAAATTACTTAACTGTAAAAAAATTTAACTTACTTTGTACAATACGTGTGCCAAGCAGCAAATAGTTGTTAGTGGGCAAATAATGAAAAATACTTTGTAAAATATATTGTAATCCACGTTTTTTCTGTTTCTTTATCAGAATGATGCAACTTTAAGATTTGTAAAAAAGTAATAAAAATGTTGCAAGTAAAAATTACCTGTTGGAATGTTTGCTATGGGTAAAAAAGGTGCCAACCTGGAATTGCTTATCAGGTTGGCAATAAGAAAAGTTCTAACAAAAAATATTATTCATACCAGGAAACAATTTCAAAACCACCTGTTCCCGGATAAAATGGGGGCGAAGCGAATCCTAATCTTTCATCGTACCTGTAATTTTTTGCAAAGCCGCTTAAATATACTCCTGTTCCGCTATTGAATGTACCAACTGCCTTACGAATATTTTGCTGTATTCCACCTAAAAGGTTCAGGTTACCGCTTACAGGTCTGCCTGAATGATTTTCAGCCCCAAACCCTTCATCCTGCACAAGAATAGACGCGTGAATATTGATATCAGTATAATTTGGAGGAGCATCGGTTATAAGAACTTGCTTCTGTGCAATTATTCCCAATAAGTCCGTAGAAGCCGGATTAATTCTGGGATCAGTTTCATACACAATATCGCCGTCGAGATAAACTGAACCTCTGGGGCTGGTAGTTCCTGAAACAGCTAAACTATAAGCACCCCTGATTGTTCCCTTCATTCTTACAGTACCATTTTCCACAAATATAAGCCCATTTGGTGCAACCGTTGGTAAATGTAAAGTATCAAAAGGTAAAGTAGTGTTATATCTGAAAAGCAGGTTATCATTTTCAAATTGCATATAGACCGTGCTTTTACCTGCCTCATTTCCGTCAAAATATAAACCGCCGGCAAGAGAGGGCGCCTTTAATGATGTAACGGCGTCAAGCGGTATTTCAACATTAACACCGTTTTGATACCCCTTGTGAAAGTAGGGCGCATCGAGGGCCGCACTTGTAAAATGTTGAATTCCTAGTTTAGAACTTGCTGAGCCCATGAAAGTAGGTTTTCTATACGCCCTTAATATATCCTGAGTATGAAACGGACCCCATACAGTATCTTTATCCGTCCACCAGATATTACTACCTTCACTAACTGAGTAATATGCAAATGAGGCAAAATTACGCGGGGCAATAATTACCCTTACATTACTCGTTTTACCATTAAAGGAACCGACAGATTCAATTTGGCGGATATTTTTAAAGGCATCAAGAATCGTAACAGAAACATTCATAGTACCATTCTGGTATGGCTGATTATAGCCGTCAGTCCATGTAGGGTTTGTAAAAACTGAATTAGCAGCCAGATTTGCTCCGCTGACTGCGATATTGTATGCGGTTGTTTCATTAAAATAATCAACATAATTATCAGTCATTTGTCCGGAAACCCCATGAAAATTATTTGCAACCACAAGGAACAACATACTGAAGCCCATCATAAGTAATAGTATTGCCTTGCCGCTCATTTTTTCTCCTATCTGTATTGTAAATTTCTTGATGCTAATCTTATTTGCCGCCAAAAAGCAGAGGAATATTTTTCATCATAAGCCTGAACATTTTCAACCTTAATGTTAATCTCCATTGAAGCAATAAGTGAGGGGGCTATTATTGGTAAGGTAAGAGGTGTTCCTAATGCATCGAAGTAAGTCATAAAAAATTCAGTAACTCCAAGATTAACTCCAACAGGAGCTTCACTGTTTACAACCCTGTACAAAAATCTGTCCCGGGGGTTTGGAGTCGAAGCGAGTTCAGAAACCGGTCCAAGATAATAGTGAATAACATCCATAACACCATCATTATTGATATCGGCATAAAACTTAATGCTGGAAGAATCTGCTTCAAAAATTGGCATATTGGATAGAGGATTAGCTCGCCAGCTTTCCCAATCTTTAGAATAACCTATTTTCCTAAAATCACTTTCCATAATTTGAGCTATGGTAACAAGGTTCTGCTGCAGTGAAAGTTCACCGCTGTAATTATAGGTTTTTTCAGCAGCAGAATCGCTTAATCTTAAAACAATTGTTAATAGTATTCCGCCAATAATGACCGATGCTAAAATATCTAGTATTGTACTGAAACCCATAATAATCTCCTACCTGAAATACCAATAGCTGTAAATGGTTGAAAGTTCCAGAGTATCTCTTGAAAAATCACTGGAGATTCTGATCGTAAGTTTCTTATGCCAGGTTCGGTTTGTTGTTGAACCGTTTGGATTTCCCGGATTGATATACGTTACAGCACACTCACTAACAAACGGAATTGTATAAATAGTATCTTGCTGAGTGTGACCATGATAGTCATCAAAATCATCTAAAATGCCGGGTATCTCCTGCCCTAAATCTGTACTAAGCGTCAATCCAGCTATGCTGGATACGGAATTATTATTTGTATTCTCATCAAAGGCAAGTTTAGTAGCCTGTTCAATAATTGAAGCACCAATTGAAGTTGCAAGTACACCTATTTTTGAATCGAGGACAACTTCTTCTGTGCCAAGAATGTTGTTATTCATCCTTAATACAGTAAGTGATAGAATAAGTAGTGCACCTATTGCGAGTAGAGATTGTCCTAAATTCATTGTTTCACTTGATGATGATTATTCAATATATTTAACAAAAATTATACCTTAATGATGACTATATTATTTTGATTAAAAATCAACTTTCCATAAGTGTTGTTATAGCCAAAGTAATTAATTATTACTTGATATTCCGGCAATCTTTACCTCTGCTGAAAAGTTTTAACTTAGGAATATATAAGTAACATTTGGTTAACAACATCAATCTTCAGCAGATACTTCCAATTACCAGGTAATAACAATGCGTATAGATTTATTTCAATATATATACCAATCCTAAAAACTCTTAAAACAGATATATATTATGCGAATTTGAGCTTTCCTATAGCTCAAATTAATATTTGTCTTTTCACCAACGTAATAAAATAAGACATGAGTAAGGGCTAATTATGCTAATATCGCAATCCTAAAGAAGCTGATCTCTAAACAGAAATTACAAAATGACAAAATTTCGTTAATATTTTTTTATTTTTACCATATAGGAATGTATTAAAAAAGTAAAATTTAAGAGGAATACAATGACCGCTAATTTTGATATGATAAGTCAAGTTTATTCAAGTTATAGACAAAAAATTGATGATGTAAAAAAGGTAGTTAACAGACCGCTTACTTATGCAGAAAAAGTTTTATACATGCATTTATGGGATAAAGCCACTAAAGAGTTTTCGAAGGGAAAAGATTATGTTGACCTGGCTCCTGATCGCGTAGCAATGCAGGATGCAACTGCTCAGATGGCCCTGCTTCAGTTTATGTCTGCCGGAAGAAAAACAGTTGCGGTTCCTTCCACTGTTCATTGCGATCACTTAATTCAGGCACAGGTTGGTGCTGAAGATGATCTGTTAAGAGCAAAGGATGAGAATAAAGAAGTTTTCGATTTTCTTGAAAGTATTTCGAAAAAATATGGAGTCGGATTCTGGAAACCCGGTGCAGGAATTATTCACCAGGTTGTACTTGAGAACTATGCTTTCCCGGGTGGACTGATGATTGGAACAGATTCACATACTCCTAATGCCGGCGGACTTGGAATGATTGCAATTGGCGTCGGCGGCGCAGATGCTGTTGACGTGATGGCTGGTATGCCCTGGGAACTTAAGTGGCCTAAAATAATTGGCGTTAAATTAACTGGAAAGATGAGCGGATGGACTTCAGCAAAAGATGTTATTCTTAAACTTGCCGGTATCCTTACTGTTAAAGGAGGAACCGGAGCTATCGTAGAATATTTTGGTGAAGGGACTAACTCAATTTCATGCACTGGTAAAGGAACAATCTGTAATATGGGTGCTGAAATTGGAGCTACAACTTCAGTCTTTCCTTTTGATGAAAAGATGTCTTCTTATCTTCGCATAACAAGACGGGCAGATGTTGCCGTACTTGCCGAAGGTCTTGCTGATGTTCTCACTGCTGATAAAGAAGTTCTGGAAAATCCTGAAAAGTATTATGATCAGGTGATTGAAATAAATCTTAGTGAACTTGAACCTCACCTTAACGGACCGTTTACTCCGGACAAAGCCTGGCCGATTTCGAAAATGAAAGAAGCTGTTCAGAAAGAAAACTACCCTGATAATATTTCTGTCGCATTAATAGGAAGCTGTACTAACTCAAGTTATGAAGATATTGATCGTTCAGCCAGTATTGCAAGTCTTGCACTGTCAAAAGGATTAAAAGCTAAATCGCAGTTTACAATTACTCCGGGTTCCGAACAGGTTAGAGCAACTATTGAAAGAGACGGACAACTAAAAACATTGACTGATGTTGGCGGATTAATACTAGCTAATGCCTGCGGTCCTTGCATTGGTATGTGGAAAAGAATGGACATTAAAACAGGTGAACCAAATACAATTGTAACATCGTTCAATAGAAACTTTGCAAAAAGAAATGATGGTAATCCCGAAACACTTGCATTTGTTGCATCGCCGGAAGTTACAACTGCATTAGCAATCGCAGGAAGTTTGTCATTCAATCCGTTGACAGATGAATTGGTAAATGAAAAGGGAGAAAAAGTAAAGCTTGATCCGCCGGTTGGTGAAGAACTTCCTCCCAAAGGATTCGATGAAGGCAGCAGCGGATTTATTCCCCCGGCAGAGGATGGAAGCAGAGTTGTTCTAAAGGTAGATCCTAATAGCGAAAGACTTGAATTGCTCAGCCCATTTAAACCGTGGGATGGAATGGATTTGGTTGATCTGCCTGTACTTCTTAAAGCTGCCGGTAAATGTACAACAGATCATATTTCAATGGCAGGTCCCTGGTTAAGATTCCGCGGTCATCTTGATAACATATCCAATAATATGTTTATTGGAGCAACCAACGCTTATAATGGTGAAACCGGAAAAGTAAAAAATATTTTTACAGGTGAACTAAAATCTGTACCGGAAGTTGCACGTGAGTATAAAGCAAAAGGTATCGGCTGGGTTGTTGTTGGTGATGAAAATTATGGCGAAGGTTCTTCTCGTGAACATGCTGCAATGGAACCAAGACATCTTGGAGGAAGAGCAATTATCGTTAAAAGCTTTGCAAGAATTCACGAAACAAATCTTAAGAAACAAGGAATGCTTCCGCTCACTTTTGCTGATCCAAACGATTATGATAAAATAAAAGAAGATGACAAAGTTGATTTGCTTATTTCATCTCTTGCTCAGGATAAACAAATTAAGATGATTGTAAAACATTCTAATGGTACTAAAGATGAAATTATTCTGAACCAAACAATGAATGCTTCACAGATTGAGTGGTTCAAAGCAGGAAGTGCACTTAACCTTATTGCAAAGAAACAAAAATCCGGTTGAATTGAATTAAAATTCACAGCCAGATTGGTTTAAAGATTATGAGCAGACGCAAATGGAGTAATAAAGAAATTGAGTATCTAAAAAGATATTACCCCAAACTTGGGCTTAAGAAAGTTTCATCTAAACTCGGTAGATCAAAAAATTCTGTAGTGTCACAAGTACAAAGGCTCAAAATTAAATCTTCCTACTCCAGAAGATGGGAAATATGGGAGGATAGATTTTTAACACGCCATTATAAGAAAAATAAACCTGAATCTATAGCCAGAACACTAAAACGCTCAAAACATGCTATTGTCCAAAGAGCACAAATTTTAGAACTTACCCGAAAGCGCGGAAGGATATGGACTGCTGAGGAAAAAGATTTTCTTAAGAAAAATTATCCCGAAAGATCTGTACCGCTTGAAGACATCGCTTTTCGTTTGAATCGTTCAACTACATCTTTACGATCCTATGCAAAAAAACTTAATGTAAATCGGCCGGCACACGACCATTACTGGTCAAAAGCCGAACACGATTATCTTGCTAAAAATTACAAGATAAAAAGTTTTAAAGATATTGCTGAAGATTTAGGTTTGAGTCCAACTGCAGTAACTTTGTATGCAAACAGAGTGGGGATATTCAGAAAATCCAGATTACGAAGATGGACAAAAGAAGATATGGAATTTGTTCGTAAAAACTACGATAAACTTACTGCTGAAGATATTGGCAACAAACTAAACAGATCGGTTCAGTCTGTAAGACAATGTGCCGGCCGTTTGGGCTTACAGGGCAAACATAATTGGCATAAACCGGCAAATGTTGAGGCAAGGGTAAGGAAGTTTAAAAAGTGGTATGCTGATCAAAAAAATAATAACAGCTAAAATCTGAATTGCGAGAATTCCAGGTTTAAACCTTTCTTCAAATAAAAACTTGTTTTATGACCACAGTTAACAATTTCTTAACAATTTCTTCATCATTTCTTAACTGAAATAGAACATTTGTTCTATTGAGCACTTCCACGCATTCATGTAAGTTTCAAATATAGTTTTGACTAATCATCAACCACGAAAGGTTAGAAGTAAAATGGGCACTGGATCTGATCTAAACACAAAAATCCATAAAGGATTGCGTAAAGCTTTATTTGAACTTTCCTGCTGCGCCGGCAAAACTGATGGGTTATCAGATGAGGACATTATAAGTCTTGCCAAACTTTTTAATGAAGTTATGAGGTACCTGGAAGTACACAACAGGAATGAAGAACTTTACATACTTCCTCTGCTGGAAAAGAAAATTACCACTTCATTAAAAATAGCAGAGAAACAGCATCATTTAATGGATAAACAAATTGAATTTTTAAAACGCAATTTTAATAATCTTGTGTCAAGTTCTGTTAAAGAAAGAAAATTAAAAGCAGAAGTATTCTATCATTTGCTGAACGATTTTATTTCTGCCCACCTGCAATATCTGCTTAACAGGGAATTGGATACAGTTAAAATGTTGCGTGAAAATTGCAGCACAGAGGAATTAAATTCAGCATTAAATAATTTTATAAGAAATACTTCACCGCAGGATTTAATGATGATGTTCAGGTACATACTTCCTGCATTAAACCGTACTGAAGTGGTTGAACTTATCACCAGCATTAAACAGACTGCACACCAGCAGGCATTTAATGCTGTAATGGTGCTTGCCGGTTCAATTCTTTCTGCAAATGAATATAACTACCTGATTGAGAATTTAATTACAAAAACGGGAAGCACTGATAAAGTTTGGGAGGCAGTAGCCTGATCAGTGAGGGTAAAGGGCTGTCAGATTAGAGGTTTGACAGCCTTTTTTTTCAATTCATTACATAATTGTTATAAATCTTTTCCAGCAGAATAGAAAGCTGTTTTCTTTCATCCTTATTAAGATTATCTGATATCAATTGGTGCAGATTTTCAATATCCGGTTTTAGCTTATTCACAAGCTGAATACCTTTTTCTGTAATTTTTGCAATAGATAATCGTCTGTCTTCGCTGCTGTTGAATCTTTCAACATAACCTTCTTTAATCAATCTATCTATCAATCTTGTTACATCCGGCGCCTGATCCATCATACGTGTGATAATTTCACATCTGGGGTAACCATCAGGAAATTTTCCTCTTAATATTCTGAGCACATTGTATTGAGGACTCGTTAATCCATATCGGCTTAAAACTTCATCATTCTTCATTCTAAGGAAGTTTGCCGTTACAAAAATATTCAGGAAAGCTTCCTGCTCCGGACTTTCAAATGTTTTTTGTTTTAATCTTTGTTTTAATGCTTCGCCCATTATGCTGCTAAATTTTATTAAATGTGTTGTAACACAAAAATATATAAATATTTATATTTAGCAAAGAGAAAAATTGATTCTTAAAACTTATACGGATTAAAGCATTCTTACTTGCATAGAAATCTCAGATGGATATACCTATATTTCATCTGAATTTATTTAACGATTTGAAAGGTTTCTATAAAATTTAATGGTTTTTCTTAATCCTGCTGTCTTAATTGGACTGCTAGCAGCATCTATCCCGATTCTGATTCATCTTCTTAACCTTCGTAAACTAAAAAAGATAGAATTCAGCACCTTAACCTTCCTGAAGGAACTTCAAAAGAATAAGATCAGAAAAGTTAAATTAAAACAATGGCTGCTTCTGGTTCTCAGGGTTCTGATTATTCTCTTCCTTGTTTTTGCATTTGCACGACCAACTCTTGAAGGAGTGGCAATTGGCGGAACAACATCGGCAGCTAAAACTACAGCTGTGTTTATTCTAGATGATTCATTCAGTATGTCGGTTGTTGACCAGAATGGCTCTTATTTCAACCAGGCAAAACAGACAATTAAGAATCTTTTAAAAAACTTTCAGGAAGGTGATGAGGTTGGTTTAATACTTCAATCAGATAACTCAACCGAAGACATTAATTTAACTTCAAACTTTTCTGAATTTGAAAGACAATTTGAAACTATTAATGTTTCGTATGCGAGTGGATCGATCCACAATTCCTTTATAACAGCTGCTGAAATTATTGCTGCTTCACAAAATTTTAATAAGGAAATTTATATTCTGTCCGATTTTCAATCCGGCAGATTAGTGAAAGATGAGGTTGTATCAGATTTAAGTCCTTTGCTTGATAAGAATACAAGAATTTATGCCATAAATTATTCGGGCAAGAATGCTTTCAATTTATCAATAGATAAATTTAAAATTAGTACAGCAATATTTGAAAAAGAAAAGCCGGTGAGGTTTCAGTTAACTATAAATAATCATTCTGAGCAATCGGTTAATAATACTGTCGTATCATTATTTATGAATGAAGAACGAGCATCGCAGCAAAGCATATCGTTAAATCCATCAGAAATAAAAGTAATTGAAATTGAAGCAGTTGTAAAAGCAACAGGATTCATAAAGGTCTCCGCTGAACTTGAGGATGATGATATTGAATATGATAACAGACGATTTCTAAATATTTATATTCCGGATAGAATACCGGTTCTGCTTTCCGCTGATCAGCAGAGTGATTTAAATTTTGTTAATATTGCATTATTAACCGGTAATGTTTCGGATAACTATAAATTAGATTATAAACCGGCTAATCAACTCCTTTCTACAAGATTGGATGATTACAGAGTGATATTCATAATTGGAGAATCCATTACTTCCGGATTTGAAAGGATAAAGGATTTTGTTGAGCAAGGCGGAGGAGTGGTTATTTTTCCTTCTTCAAAGATCAATATGAATAGATTTAATAATCTTCTCAACAATATTGGATTACCAAAGGCAGAAAGTCATATTGGTCAGCCGGATAGAACAGATAATTCAACTCTTTTTCAGGATACAGATTTTGATCATCCGCTTTTAAAAAACATTTTTGAAACACAGGAAAATAAACGAATTGAATCACCAGACATTTATTCATACTATCGTATCCTTGCCGGAGCATCAGGTAGAAATATCATTTCATTGCCAGATGGATCAACCTTCCTTAGCGAAATCCGAAAAGGAAAAGGCAAAGTATTGTTATTTAATTCGGCTCCTGTATTGTCGTGGAATTCATTTCCATTAAAGGGTTTATTCCCTGCACTTATGAACAAATCAATTCTTTATCTTGCAACGCAGGAACAGGATGGAAGGGATAATTTTGCAGGTGAACCGGTCAACTTAAATATAAGGAATGCAAGACTTCCGCAGTTGAGAATTGTTCTTCCGGATGGAAGAGAAGATTATATAAATCTTAGCGGCGATGAGAGAGGTGATTTCCTCATCTATCAGAACACAAAAACGGCAGGCAGCTATGAAGTTTACTCCGGTGAGCAAAAGCTTGAAGAAATTTCCGTTAATACCGATCCTGCTGAATCTATTACGAAATATTATTCTGATAGTGATATTAAATCATACATAGAAAAAATTAATTTTGATGGAACTTTCATAATAATTGATAAAAATGAAGATCCGGTTAACGTAATTTTACAGGCAAGATTCGGCTCAGAGCTGTGGAAATATTTTTTACTTATTGCGATATTACTTGCACTTATTGAAATGACTATAGCACGAAATGCAAAAAAGGAATTAGATGGAGTTACTTAGTGTTCCTTTGTGACCTTAGTGTATTAGTGGTAAAATTCTTCTTCACCACTAAGGCACTCAGAGCAATAAGATTCACTTATAAAATGTTTTATGATAGAAATAATTAAAAAAAACATAGAACGGGCAATGCTCGTTGCACTTGATACTAAAGAATTCAGCAAAGCTATAGTTGAAGAGCATCTTGATGAACTTGAAGAGCTTGCTGATACGGCTGGCGCTGAAACTGTTTTCAAGACCATTCAAAGCAAAGCGAGAATGGATTCTGCTTATTACGTTGGTAAAGGTAAAGCTGAAGAACTTGCGCAGCTTGTTGAACTTAATGATATACACATTGTCATATTTGATGATGATCTTACACCCGTTCAGGTGAGAAATCTTGAAAAACTTTTTAACAGAAAAGTAATTGACAGGAGCGGACTTATACTTGATATCTTTGCATTAAGAGCAAAGAGTAAAGAATCAAAAACCCAGGTTGAACTTGCACAGCTTCAGTATCTGTTACCAAGGTTAACACGTGCATGGACACACTTATCAAAACAATATGGCGGTATTGGTACAAAAGGTCCCGGTGAAACCCAGATAGAAACCGACAGACGAATGATCAGAACCCGCATTGCTATGTTGAAGGGAAAGTTAAAACAAATTGAATCCCAGAGAATAACACAAGCTGCAGGAAGGAAGGACTATACCAGAATCGCAATAGCCGGATATACTAATGCAGGCAAATCAACTTTATTTAATTTACTTACAGAGGCTGATGTTTTTGCTGAGGACAAACTATTTGCAACACTGGATTCAACAACAAGGCAGCTTGAATCAGACAGCAAAGCAAAAATTCTTATTAGTGATACAGTGGGATTTATAAGAAAATTACCGGCACATCTTGTTGCATCATTCAAAAGCACTCTAAATGAAGTAAGAGATGCAGATATAATCCTTCACGTAATTGATCTTTCACATCCTTTTTATGAAGATCATCTTAAGGTTGTTGAAGATACATTGAAAGAATTTGGAAGTGAAAATAAAACAGTTCTAATGGTATTTAATAAGGTTGATGCAGTTGATGATAAGAACAGAATTGAATATGTGAAAAACTACTACCGGGATTCTGTTGTTATCTCTGCCAGAAAAGGTATAAACGTTTCCGCGCTTATGAATAAAGTTAAAAATATTGTGGAGCATTCTTTTACAGAAGAAAAAGTGAATCTGAATATTGCTCAGACAAAAATTGCTTCACAAATACATCAATTGGCAGAAGTGCTTTCCACAAAGTATGATGATGATATAATGACCATATCATATCGTGCAAATAAAGAAAACTCAGATAAAATCAAGAAAATTATTTATGGCTCGTAAAAAACTTATAGTTGATGGTAATTCGCTTACTCTTAATCAAATTGAGTTTTTTCGTAAAGAAAATCCTTTTGTCTCACTTTCTAAAGAATCAATTAAAAAAGTAATTAAAGCACGCAGACTTATAGATAAATGGGTCGATGAAGGCAAAGTAATTTACGGAGTAACCACCGGCTTTGGTGAGTTTGCTAATGTACGAATATCTAAAAAAGATATTGAAAAGCTCCAGGAAAATCTGATCATAAGTCATTCAACAGGAGTCGGCGATCCGCTTCCTCCGTTTATAGTCAAGTTAATGATGCTCCTAAGAATAAATGCTTTGGCAAGCGGACATTCAGGAATTCGCCTTGAAACGCTTGAGCTCTTAATTTCGATGATGAACAACAATATAATTCCGGTAATTCCATCACAGGGTTCTGTCGGATCAAGCGGCGATCTTGCACCTCTCTCGCACCTGGTTCTTGCAATGATCGGAAAAGGCGAAGTGCAGATATACAAGGATGTAATGAATGAAGATCAGCATAAAGTTAAAATTATTAAATCATCGGTTGCACTTAAAAAGTTTGGATTAACTCCGGTTAAACTTGCAGCCAAAGAAGGATTGGCTTTAATTAACGGCACACAGATGATGACTGCATTTGCTTCCTACATTTGTATTGAAGCAATAAAACTAGAGAAGATCGCCGATATTGCAGGGGCACTTTCACACGAAGCTTTGCGCGGGACAGACAATGCGTTCGATTCTCGATTACATAAGCTGCGTCCGTTTCCCGGACAAATTGCAGTTGCAAAAAATATTCTTGCAATGATAAAAGGCAGTGAAATTCGTGAATCACATCGTGAAGATGATCCGCGGGTTCAGGACTCATATTCAATCCGCTGTATGCCTCAGATTCACGGTGCATCAAGAGATACTATAGATTATATATGTTCAAGGATTGAAACAGAGATTAATTCTGTTAATGATAATCCATTGATCTTTCCTGATGATGAAGCTCATCTTGAAGGCGGAAATTTTCATGGTCAGCCTATTGCATTAGCAATGGATTTTATGGCAATCGCACTTTCTGAATATGCAAATGCATCGGAAAGAAGAACAGAAAGAATGCTTAATGGATCATTGAGTTCTCTTCCAAGATTTCTTGCAAAGAACGGCGGATTAAATTCCGGTTTAATGATTGCGCAATACACCGCTGCTTCTCTTGTATCTGAAAATAAAGTTCTTTCACATCCTGCAAGCGTTGATTCAATTCCCACATCTGCAAACCAGGAAGATCACAATTCTATGGGTTCAATTTCTGCAAGAAAGTGTTTTCAGATTTTAAAAAATGTACAAGCAGTATTGGCTATTGAAATTCTTACATCCTGCCAGGCACTTGAATTTCATAAACCACTGAAACCGGGAAAAGGCACAATGGTAGGATATCAACTAGTCCGAAAAATCAGCAAACCGATTGATAGCGATGTTATTCTGTATGTTGAAATTGAGAAAGTATCTCAACTGATTAAAGAAGAGAGATTTTTAAACACTATTCAAGGGAAAGTGAATCTTTTATAAACAATCTTGCTCTTTCTCTTCCTCATACTCTTAATCTTTACTAAATTTCGTCACTTAATTTATCTTCTTATTTCGGAGGAACAATGTCAATTATTCTCGATGGTTCAAATCTTACAGTTGAAAAACTTGTTCAAATAGCTCGTCACAAAGAAAAAGTAGAAATCAGTAATGAAGCCCTTCAAAGAATAAAAACCTGCCGTGCAATGCTTGAAGAAAAAATTCAGGCACACGAAATAATGTATGGAGTGAACACAGGCATAGGTGAATTTTCTGAAGTGGTTTTAAATGATGATCAGGTAAAAGAATTTCAAAAGTATCTTATCTACAATCACGCAGCCGGTATTGGCGAACCAATGCCTGTTGAACACGTGCGTGGTGCAATGGCAGGAAGAATTAATGTCCACGCTCATGGTAACTCCGGCTGCAGACCTGAAATAACTTTAACTCTTGTTGAAATGCTGAATAAAGATTGCATTCCGGTTGTGTGTGAAAAAGGTTCTGTCGGTGCCTGCGGCGATTTAGCTCCTATGTCGCAAATTGCTCTGTTAATGATGGGCGAAGGCGAAGCTTTTTATAAAGGTGAAAGACTTCCCGGCAATACTGCATTTGAAAAAGCAGGAATAAAAGTTCCGGGACTCCAGGCAAGAGATGGACTAGCAACTATCAACGGGTCAAATTTTATGACTGCAATCGGGGCATTACAGTTGTATGATATTAACCGCTGGTTAAAGCAAGCCGAGATTGCTGCTGCAATGTCTCTCGAAGCGCTTCTGGCAAATATGAAACCCTATGATGTGCGTCTTCATAAACTTCGTGGATTCTCCGGGGCAGTTCGAAGTGCACAGTCAATTAAAAAATGTATTGAAGGAAGTGATCTTCTTACAGGCAAATTAAAAATTAAAGTTCAGGATGCATATTCAATGCGCTCAACTCCGCAGGTAATCGGTGCTGCTCACGATGCAGTTGCATATGCAAAATCGCAGGTTGAAATTGAATTAAACGGAGTGGGCGATAATCCCATCTTCATTCCTGAAGATAAAATTACATTAACCGGCGCAAATTTTCAGGGAAGTCCTGTTTCATTACCGATGGATATGATCAGTTCTGCTGTTACCATGGTTAGTGTTCTTTCCGAACGTAGAATGAATAGATTAAATAATCCGGCATTAAGTGTTGGTCTTCCGGCTTTCTTAACTAAAGGCGCTGGAATGTTTTCAGGTTTGATGTTAAGTCAGTACACTGCTGATACATTAATTGTTGAGCAAAGAATATTATCAACTCCGGCTTCGATTCAATCAATTCCCGCCGCTGCTGATCAGGAGGATTTTGTATCAATGGGAATGAACACAGCACTTAAGAACCAACAGATACTGGATAACGCTTATGGTATATTAGGAATCGAATTTATGGCTGCTGCTCAGGCTCTCGATTTCCGTGACCATAAAGCCGGAAAAGGTGTATCTAAAGCAAAAGAAGTTATACGTAAGCATGTGGATTTTCTTGATATTGATCGTCCGCTTTATCCGGATCATAACAGTATGAAGGCACTTGTTGAATCTTGTGAGATACTTGAGGAAGTTGAAAAAGCTTTAGGAAGTCTGGAATAATAAATAGAACACGGATTAAACGGATGCGAAGGATTTATAATGATCTGATCCGTGATAACCCGTTAAATCAGCGTTATCCGTGTTCCATTGCATTTAATTAAAGGATTTATATGGAAATAATTTATCTCATTATCGGTTTAGTGGTTGGATTTGTAATCGCTTTTCTTTTTCTGAAGAGCAAAAAAACAGTTCCGGTTGAAGAAGCAAACAGACTTAATGAACAAATTAATTTACTTAAAATTGATGGTGGAAAACTTACAGAACGAATTAATCTTCTTGAGAAGGATAAATCATCTCTTCAAACGGAGTTAAAATCTGAACGTGAAAAATCTGAAAAGCTTACTTCAGAAAGTTCATCATTAAAATCAGATTACTCAAATCTTCAGACAAGACTTTCAGAACAGAAAGAAGAAATAGAAAAACTTCAGGAGAAGTTCACGAAAGAATTTGAAAACCTTGCCAACAGAATATTTGAAGAGAAGGGTAACAAATTCACAGAGCAGAATAAAGAGAAACTGAGTGAGATACTAAATCCGTTAAGAGATAAAATTTCCGAGTTTGAAAGAAAAGTTGAAGAGACAAGTAAAGAAAGCATTAAAGGAAACGCTTCGCTCAGAGAACAGCTTCAGATGCTGAAGGAGATGAATCAGCAAATAACACAGGAAGCAAAAAACTTAACCACAGCATTAAAGGGACAATCAAAAACGCAAGGCAATTGGGGTGAATTTATTCTCGAAAGCATACTGGAAAAATCGGGACTTGTAAAAGGGAGAGAATATGTTGTACAGGAAAGCATTACAGCAGAATCAGGAAAACGATTTCAACCGGATGTGATAATTAATTTACCAGAGAACAAAAGCATCATTATTGATTCAAAAGTTTCGCTCGTTGGATATGAAAAATTTATTTCCTCTGACGATGAAAGAGAAAAACAACTTGCGCTACGTGAGCACATAAATTCAATTCGTTCGCACATAAAGAATCTGAGTGGAAAAAATTATCAGAACCTTTATCAAATTGAGAGTTTGGATTTTGTTTTAATGTTTATGCCAATCGAACCAGCGTTTGCTTATGCTGTTCAAAGCGATGCTTCACTTTTTACAGATGCTTTTGAACAGAATATTGTTATTGTAAGTCCATCCACCTTACTTGCAACATTAAGAACAATTGCAAGTATATGGCGGCAGGAAAATCAAAACAAAAATGCTCTTGAAATTGCAAAACAAAGCGGTGATATGCTTGATAAGTTCACGGCTTTTGTCGATGACCTGATTTCAGTCGGGAAAGGTCTTATGACTGCTAAAGATAATTATGATAAAGCTATGAATAAATTAGTTGATGGAAGAGGAAATCTTGTCAACCGCGCAGAAAAAATAAAGCAACTTGGTGCAAAGGCAAGTAAAACTTTACCGCCGTCTATTATCAATCGCGCTGATCTTGATGATGATAATTTACTTGAAAACGAATGATTGTACGACCACCACAAACACCTGAAGAATTTGAAAGATACAGAGACCTTCGATGGCGGATTCTCCGCGCACCTTGGAATCAGCCAAAAGGAAGTGAAGTTGATGAGATTGAGGCAAAAGCTTTTCCGATTATGGTTTGTGAAAAGGATGGATTTCCGATTGGAGTTGGCAGGGTTCATTTCAACTCCGAAGATGAAGCACAAATCCGATCTATGGCCGTGGAAGAAGAATGGCGGGGAAAAGGGATTGGGGCAATTGTATTAAAAGCATTAGAACAAATTGCAATTGAGAAAGGCGCTAAGAAAATTATTCTCCACGCAAGAGATCACGCGGTAAAATTCTATGAGAGAAATGGTTATAAAATTGTTAAACCATCTCACACTTTATTTGGAGTGATTCCTCATTACCTTATGGAAAAGGAAGCCCCCTAAATCCCCCTAAGGGGGACATAAAGAAATATTTCTTCCCTTCCCTTAGGGAAGGGCAAGGGATGGGCTTCCCATCTTTATTATCTCTTCAAATTCTTCTTTTGTAACCGGCATTATTGATAACCTGTTTCCACGAGCAATCAGCTTCATATTTTTTAATTTGGCATTAGATTTAATCGCATCAAGTTTTACAGGATTTTTAAACTCCTGTTTGAATTTTATATCAACCATTATCCAGGTTGGATTTTCAGGAGCTGCTTTGGGATCATAATGATCATTATCCGGATCAAACTGTGTATGATCGGGATAACCTTCCTTTACAACTTCACAAACTCCCAACACTGCAAGAGGATCGGCGTTACTGTGATAAAACAAAACAAGATCACCTTTTTTCATTTCATCACGCAGAAAATTTCTTGCCTGGTAATTTCTAACACCATCCCAATAAGTAGTTTTGTTTTTACTTTTTTTCAGATCATCAAATGAAAACTCATCAGGTTCAGATTTTACTAACCAGTATTTTCTTGCCATAATTTTCTCTAATAAATATTAAAAGTTGTTTGATATAAATTATTTCTTACTGTGTTTTAATCTAGTTGGAATATAGAATAATTTAAAAAGTAATTTTCAATTAAGGATCGTTAAAAGAAAAATTGAATCTTATAACTCAAAAGTTATAAATAAAATGATTGAAAGGTAAATAAGATGGATACAACAGAAAAGAAGATATGGCATTGATTGAGGAAAGAAAGAAGGAAGAGGGATTTGATTGGTGGTTTAAGTATAAATCGTTGAACTAATAATCAAAATACCCATCATTTATTTGCAGCGGAGGAATAATTCTTTTCCTCCGCTTTTTTTAATTATGAGAGTTTTCCTTTCATTTTTCTTGCTAATATAAATTCAATTCAATATCTTAACCAAGTTCTATTCCCGTTCTTCAGATCATTATTTTATTGTTTTCGAAAAAGTGTTTAGTAATTCTAAACTCAATTTAATATAACTATTTCAGGAGGTTCGAATGAAAACAAATTTACTAATTATCATCACATTTCTGCTCTTTCTGGCAGGCCCTTCATTTGTTCTGGCACAAGCCGGTTCAGTTGAATTGAAAGATGGCAGTGGAGTTTTAGTTAGTTCTCATGCCAGTATTCAGGAAGCTTATAATGCTGTTCCTGATCCCCTAACACAGTCATATATTATAGAAATTTTACCTGCCTATAATGGTTCAGCAGAATCATTTCCTATTAATATTACTGAAAGATCCGGGACTGGACCAAGTACCAATGTTACCTTGAGACCAGCAGCTGGAAATACAGGAGCTGCTATATCAACAAGTATTAGTAATAATCCTGTAATAAATCTTAATGGAATAGATTATTTTATTTTAGACGGTAGACCAGGCGGCCTTGGCAATACTCCAGATCTTTTAATTGAAAATACTATTACTACAGGAACTTCTTCAAATACAATAAATATTACTAATGATGCTTCTAATAATCTCATTTGGTATTGTAATATTAAAAACAATACACAAGGTACTGCTGGACCACGTGCATTAATTTTTGGTGCAGGCACAACAACCGGAAATAATTCTAACTCGGTTCAATTTAATAATATCATCGGCGGTAGATCCGGAATAGGAATGGTTGGTTCTACCGGTATTCTTAATTCAGAAAATATCATTCGAAATAATAAAATTTATGATTTTGGCTTTGCCGGAGTCTGGCTGCTTTCGAATGGGCAAAATACTACCATTGAAGAAAATGAAATCTATCAAACAACAGGTGTAAATTCATCTGCTTCCTATGGAATAAATCTGGGGGCATCCGGTACAAATGGAGTAAATACTATTTTAGCAAATAAAATTTACGATATACAGCATACTTCTACTTCTACATCAGCTTCAATCAGAGGCATTTATGGTACGCTTGCAGTTGGTTGCACACTAAATGTTCATAATAACTTTGTCTCATTAACTTTGGATAATCAGAATACCAATGCTACTACCGGTATTCATTTTCTTGGTTCAAATGATTTTACTGCAAATATATTTTATAATTCAGTCAGAATTGGTGGAAATCAAACTGGCGGAACATCCGGAAATGTTGTTTCTGCAGGCATTCAGCAATCTAATTCGGGTGCGGGAACGCTGTTTAATCTAAAAAACAACATTGTTCTTAATAACAGAACAGGCGGAACAGCAGGAGTTATCCATTCGGGACTAAATATGGCTATTGTACCAACAACACTTGATGTTGATTATAATGTTTATTTTGCTGATGGTGGAACCGGGGCTTATCCGGTTTCTTGGGCAGGGATTACATTTGATGATATTGTAACTTTTAAGACTGCTGCTTCTCCCAATGAGCAAAACACTATCTTTAAAGAAGTTACATTTGTATCCGATATTGACCTGCACTTATCCGGTGCATCAAACGGTGATTTCGACCTTGCAGGATTACCGATAGCGGGAATCACTGATGATATAGATGGTGATTTACGAAGTACAGTTTTTCCATACAGAGGAGCTGATGAAGCCGATATTCCAATCCCTGTTGAACTATCATTATTTACAGCAAATATTTCCGGAAATTCTGTTTCATTAAACTGGTCTACAGCGACAGAAATTAATAATTATGGCTTTGACGTTGAAAGAAAATCAGATAATTCATCATGGACAAAAATCGGGTTTGTTCAGGGTAATGGAACAAGCACTGAGATAAAAAATTATATATTTACAGATAAAAATCTTCAGGCTGGTTTGTATAATTACCGGATCAAACAAATTGATTTTAACGGAAGTTTCACCTTTTACCAGTTAAGTGAGAGTGTTGAAGTCGGTGTGCCGCAAGTATTTGAACTTACTCAGAATTACCCGAATCCATTCAACCCTGCTACAAGCATTAATTATGCGATTGCAAACGAAACTGCAGTTAAACTAATTGTCTTTAATAGCATTGGTCAGGAAGTTGCAGTTCTGATAAATGAAAGTCAGCAGCCGGGTGTTTACACAGTTAATTTTGATGGCTCTTCACTTTCAAGCGGTGTTTACTTTTACAAATTAACAGCAGGAGATTTTGTCTCTACAAGAAAAATGTTAATGATCAAATAATCCGCGCTGCTTATAAGTACCTATTCTTTAAGGCGACTTGAAAAAGTCGCCTTTTCTTTTTCATACTTTTAAATTGACTATATTTTGCCCCGAAAGATTTTATATCTTGCTTCAGAAAATTATCATCAAAATGATTAAATATTTATTTATATCAACATTAATAATATTAATTACCGTTGAAATTTTACCTCAATCAACTGGTGCATTTTCTATTGCCAGGTTAAAATATGGCGGAGGCGCTGATTGGTATAATGATCCGTCTGCGGAAGTTAATCTTTTAAATTTTATTAAACAGAATACAAATATTAAGGTGGATGCCCGCTATCAGTTTGTAGATATATCATCGGATGAGATTTTTGGTTATCCTTTTCTTTTTATGACCGGACACGGAAATGTTGTATTCACTAATGATGAAGCGAGAAGATTAAGAACTTATCTTGAGAGCGGCGGTTTCCTTTATATTGATGATGACTATGATTTGGATAGAGCACTTCGCCGTGAAATGAAAAAAGTTTTTCCTGAAAGCGATTTTATTGAATTGCCTTTCAGTCACCCTATTTATAATATTGTTTACAGATTTGAAAACGGAGTCCCTAAAACTCACAAACACGATGATAAACCAGCGCAGGGTTTTGGAATATTTATTGGTGAACGGCTGGCAGTTTATTATACATATGAATCTAATCCAAGTGATGGATGGGCAGATGCTGAAGTTCATAATAATCCGCCCGAGATAAGAGAAGAAGCACTTAAATTTGGAACCAATATAGTTGTATTTGCATTAAGTCAATCAGGTAAATGAGCAGCGAGTTAAAATATTATAATGAAATAATTAACCGTCTTGAAGGAACTGACAGGAAGGAATATCTGCGTGATATTTTCAGGGGTTTGCTTTATACAGGATTGGCAGCGGTTTCATTGTTTGTATTATTATCATTTGCAGAACTTGCTGGTAATTTTTCATCTTTAGTCCGAACGATATTTGTTTTTGTTTTTCTGATAACAGTGCTTGCATTGTTCTTATATAAAGTCCTGCTGCCGCTGTTCAGGTACTTCAAACTTTTCGGCAAACGAAATTACCTCGAGACCGCAGGCAGGGTGGGCTATCATTTCCCCGAAATTAAAGACGATTTGAAAAATGCAATGCAGCTTTTAGCTGTCGGAAATCCAAATCTCTATTCCACCGCACTTGTAGATGCTGCGTTTAAGAATGTTTATAATAAAACTTCAAAGCTGAAATTTGATTCAATAGTAAAGTTTGATTCACTCAAAAAACCAGCCGTCAGGTTTTTGGGATTATTACTTTTTGCATCGGCTCTGATATTTCTTCTGCCGGGATTTTCAGATGCCTCTGCCAGGTTATTACAATTCGATAGGGATTTTATTCCGCCCGCAAGATTTCAGATAAATGTTATTCCGGGAAATGCAGAAGTGACAAAGGGGTCAACCTTTGATATTGTTATCAGTGTGAAAGGCGATATACCGTCAAATATAAATCTGTTTCTTAAAGATGACGAACAAACAGATTATTCCGAAATCAGGTTAACAGCAGATTCATTGATGAATTATGTTTATGAAGTAAAGTCAGTTCGTTCATCGTTTAATTATTTTGTTACGGCAGAAGAAGTAGAAACCGATAAATTCAGAATTAAGGTTATTGACAGACCAATAATTAAAACTATCTCGTTCAAAGTTACTCCGCCGGCATATTCAAAAATCCCTGCATTTGAACAGAAAGATAATGGAAATATTACAGCACTTATCGGATCAAGGATCGATATATCACTGAGTTCAACAAAAGAATTGTCTGCTGCAATTTTAGAATTTAATGATACAAGCAAAACTGAGTTATCAATTAAAAATAATCTTGCGGATGGGACGATAAGGATAAGGAAAGAAAGTTCTTATAAAGTTATTATAACCGATGAAAAAGGGAATGATAATCAAAATCCGATTACATATATAATAAAACCAGTATATGATGAATTTCCCTCTATTGAACTGCTCCTTCCAGGAAGGGATATATCTCTTGCAAATGATAATCGGGTTCCGTTATTCGCAAGAATATCTGATGATTTCGGATTTACTAAATTAATTCTACATTACAGACTATCAAGATCAAGATACGAATTACCGCAGCAGGAATTCGCTCAGCTTGAAATTCCAATTCCGCCTTCACAAAAAGAAGCTGATATAAACTATATATGGAATCTTACTCAATTATCACCTGCCGTTGATGACATTTTCTCTTATTACCTTGAAGTTTTTGACAATGATAATGTAAGAGGACCTAAATCAGCGAAGACTCCTGTTTATAATGTTCGGGTTCCATCTTTAGATGAAATACTTGCCGGAGCAGATAAAATTCAGAATGAAGCTGTTGATGAATTGAGCAAAACCCTTAAAGAGGCCGAACAATTAAAAAAAGATCTTGAGAAGATTGATCAGGATTTGAAGCAGGATAAACGTGAACTTACCTGGGAAGAAAAAGAAAAAATTGAGCAAGCCCTTGATAAGTTTGAGCAGCTTCAGGATAAAATGAGTGACATTCAGGAAAACCTGCAGAAGATGCAGCAGGAATTGCAGCAGAATGATCTATTATCTCAGGAGACCTTAGAAAAGTATATGGAACTTCAGGAGTTGATGAGCGAGCTGACCAGCGATGAAATGAAAAAAGCTATGGAAAAATTAAGAGATATGCTTGAACAGATGAACCGGAATATGACGCAGAATGAAATGCAGAATCTTAAACTTGATGAGGAGAAATTCAGAAAGAGTATTGAAAGGACATTAAATCTTTTAAAGAGATTACAGATTGAACAAAAGTTTGATGAGATGCTTAAGAGAACCGAGCAATTAACCGAACAGCAGGAACAGTTAAGTGAACAGACAAAACAAAGTGAACAGAACAATGATCAGAACTCTGAACAGCTTAGTAAAAAACAGGATGAAATTACAGATCAATTAGAACAGCTTTCAGAAAACCTTGAAGAACTTACAGATAAAATGAATGAACTTGATGATATGCCTTCTGAAGAAATGCAGGAACTGCTTGAAGAAGTTATGAAACAGATGAATGAAGAGTTATCGAAACAGGCATCACAGAACATGAAGCAGAAGCAAATGCAGAAAGCTCAGCAGAACCA
Organism: Ignavibacterium sp.; assembly: GCA_018335755.1. Lineage (GTDB taxonomy): Bacteria > Bacteroidota > Ignavibacteria > Ignavibacteriales > Ignavibacteriaceae > JAGXRK01. Next base: position 338,943 of record JAGXRK010000001.1, read on the forward strand.
GCAGCAGTTAAGTGAGAATATGCAGCAGATGATGGATATGCTTCAGCAGATGAAGGATCAAATGATGCAGCAGAACCAGATGCAGGTTTTTACTGATATGATGCGTATAATGGATAATCTCCTGAAAGTTTCTCAGCAGCAGGAGGATTTGAAGAAAGAATCCGAACGGCTTGATCCTAATTCAGCGCAGTTCACTGAAAATGCTCAGAAGCAAAATTCTCTTAAGCAAACTCTTAACAGGTTATTACAACAGCTTTCTGAACTCTCTCAAAAAACTTTTGCAGTATCACCGGAAATGGGCAAAGCCTTAGGCAGTGCAAATCAGCAAATGGATGCTTCGATTCAGGCAATGCAAAACAGGAATGGAGCTTTTGCAGCAGTTACGCAAAGCGAAGCTATGAAACATCTTAATGAAGCAGCATCAATGATGAAGAATTCTATGGAATCAATGATGCAAAGCGGCGGCAGCGGCGGGGGTATGATGTCGCTGATGCAGCAGCTTCAGCAGATGAGCGGTCAGCAAATGGATCTTAATAATCTAACTCAGCAGCTTCAGCAAATGATGCAGGGGAATATGAGTCCCGGACAACAGGCTGAATTGCAGAGACTTGGTCAACAACAGGACTTAATCAAAAAATCTCTTGAACAGTTAAATGAAGAAGCTCGTGTTTCTGGTCAATCAAAAAAAATTCCTGCAGATTTGGAAAATGTAGTTAAGCAAATGCAGGAAGTAGTAAGCGATATGAAAACAGAAAAACTTGACGATGACCTTATTCAAAAGCAAGAAAGAATTTTGTCAAAGCTGTTAGATGCCCAGCGATCAATCAATGAAAGAGATTTCGAAAAAGAACGAAGGTCTGAAACAGGCGGGCAGATAGTAAGGGAATCACCTTTGGAATTGAACCTTTCAACCGAAAGAGGCAGAAATGTTATAAGAGATGAACTGAATCGGGCTGTGCGTGAGGGATACAGAAAAGATTTTGAAGATCTGATTCGCCGATATTATGAAGCGTTGCAAAAGCAGGAAATAAATAACTGACACTTAGTTATTTACGCACTTCTTTTAAGATATAATAATTGATTTCAATTCAAAATCATTATATTTTGGATACATATCTTAATGATTCAATGCTGAACTTTATAGAAAATATTCTCACTCTTCTTAAAGATTGTACATCTGCGGATGATGCTTCACTTCTTTATTACGATGGGTATTCACTTCTTAACTTAAAAAGCACGGGAAATTCCGGCAAAATATCAGAAGCATTAATTTCTATTAATGAACTGCTTCATATAGTTAATGATGAGGACTCAATTGCAACGGTTAAAGCATCTTTTGAAAACCTGCTGAGTGCAAAAAAATCACAAATAAATTTTTATCAGGAAATTAAACTGTCGCCTGACGACATTAAATTTTATTTATTGATCGCTCATTCTGTTGAGATAAAAAATAATCCTGTACCGGATTTTCTAAATAATTTCTTTAACTCCCAGATAAAAGCAATAGGCAAACTATTGCTTAATTATAACACAGACTACACTATTCTGGCTTCTTTAAAATTAATGGAGATGGGTAATTGGAAAAACTTCCTGAAGGAATTAAATGAAATATCCGGGGATATTGTTTTCATTATTGATAATGAAGGATGCTTTCTTTCGATAAATTCCTCTGGAGCTGAATTACTTGATTACACTCCGGATGAAATTGCAGGAAAACATCTTACTGAACTTCTGGACGCTGAAAACATTAATTATACAAATGCTGAATTATCTAAACTTATTGAAATCAGAAGTGAAGGAAGTTTTGAGGCGACTTTTTTAACAAAGTATGAAAAAAAAGTATCAGTTGACCTCCATGTGAAAACAGTTATTTCAGAAAACAGAATTATCGGTTTGCTGGGTGTTGGCAGGAACATAACAATAATCAGGCAGTTGGAATCAAAATTAAAAAAGCTGGAGCCAAGGTTAATTGAATCTGAAAGATTAATAACCTTAGAACGACAGCGATTTAATCAACATAAGGCACTTCTTGATGAGCTTAACAGGCTTAAAAGTGAATTTGTTTCAAATATTTCTCACGAATTAAGAACACCTCTCGCATCTATTGTAGGATTTTCTGAAACAATAAATTCAGATCCTAAAATGCCGGATGAGTTAAGATCAGAGTTCAACTCCATCATTCTCAATGAAGGTAAAAGACTCTCCAAACTTATAAATGATGTATTAGATCTTTCCAGAATAGAAGCTGGTGTAATTACACTTAACAAGTCATTTTTTGATATAGTTGAATTAGTCAAAATAGTTAGCGGTGACTATAAAAAAATGGCCGAAGCAAAAAAAATTCTTTTCAATTATGATATTCCCGAAGAACAAATTATTATAGAAGCAGATAGAGAAAGAATTAATCAAACTTTGCAGGTATTACTGGATAATGCCGTTAAGTTTACAAAACCCGATGGACGAATAAGATTAATTATCAGTAATTTATACCGTGAAATTGAAATAATTATTACCGATACCGGTATCGGCATTCCTGAAAAGGATTTGCCGTTTATCTTTCAGAAGTTTCATAAAGTAAACAGACAGGATTCAGATCAGCTAAGCGCTGGTATTGGATTGGTTTTTGTAAAACAAATTGTAGATTTGCACAAAGGATTAATTACAATTCAGAGTGAACCCGATAAAGGAACAACGGCTATACTCAAATTATTAAAGAATACTAAAGAAAGAAAAAATTAAGGGTCGTTTTGGAAAAACTCATTTTTATTGTTGATGACGAACAGGCAATCTCAAAACTTCTTTCTTACTGGGTGAAAGACAGGTGGAAGTATAACGCCGAAACTTTCTCAAATGGCGAGGATGTTCTTAGAAATTTGAACAAAAAACCTGATCTTGTTTTGCTGGATATAATGCTGCCCGGTGTGAATGGAATAGAGACTCTAAAAAGAATCAAACAAATTGATGAAAATATTCCGGTTATAATGCTCTCTGCTCAGGGAAGTATTGAAGTTGCTGTAGATTCATTGCGCTACGGTGCTTACGATTACTTTACAAAACCCATAGATCAGCAGAAACTTGAACTTTCCATTAAAAATGCAATAAAGAGCTACGACCTTACAAAAGAGCTGCAAAACCTTCGAGAAAATGTAAAACAGGAATATAGTTTTGAGAATATTATTTCTGCCGATGGAAGAATGCAGGATGTATTCAAGCTAGTCTCTAAGGTTCTTACTAATGATATTACTGTACTAATTTATGGCGAAAGCGGAACCGGCAAGGAATTAATTGCCCGTGCCATCCATTACAACGGAATAAGAAAAGACAAACCATTTGTTGTTGTTAATTGTGCTTCGATTCCAAGAGAACTTCTTGAAAGTGAATTATTTGGTCACGAGAAAGGATCGTTCACCGGAGCACATCAAAGAAAGCTTGGTAAATTTGAATTAGCACGCGGCGGAACGATTTTTCTTGATGAAGTTGGTGAACTTGAAATGCTGCTTCAGGCAAAACTGCTGCGTGTGATTCAGCAGAAAGAGTTTGAGCGGGTTGGCGGTACAGAACTTATTAAAACAGACGTTAGAATCATTTCTGCAACTAACAGGGATTTGAAGCACGCTGTTGAAAACAAGGAATTCAGAGAGGATCTATTTTACAGATTAAACTCCTTCCCGATTTTTGTACCTCCTTTAAGAAGCAGAAGAGGAGATATTCTAATTCTTGCAGAACATTTCATAAAGAAATTCAGCGAAAAATTAGGAAAAGAAATTAAAGGATTTTCAAAACGGGCACTTAAAATATTTTATGAATATAATTGGCCAGGTAATGTAAGAGAAGTTGAAAACACTATTGAACGGTGTATAATTATTACTGAATCTGATATGATTGATGTTGATGATCTGCCTTCTCATTTAAGAACGGCAGAAAACTCCAATTCAGTTGAAGTAACAAGTTCTTTATTTGGTGACGAAACAATTATTCCTTTTGAAAAACTGAAAGAAGAAGCAATTAGACACGCTTTAAAAGTAACTGGCGGGAATATTGTTGAAGCTGCTAAAAAGCTTAAGCTTGGAAGAGCAACCATTTACAGACTAATGGATAAATATCAAATAGAAAACAGGATATAACAAATCAGAGGGAAATTATGGAATTTACAAAAGAAGTTCAGAGTGATGTACTTGTCCTTACTGTTAATTTATTCAGAGCAACATTAAAAGAAGCAGATAACTTCAAAACTAATCTTGTCTCTGAAATTGAACAGGGCTGGAAGAAAATAGTTGTAGATCTATCTTATTGTGAGTTTATAGATTCTACTTTTTTAGGCGCACTGGTACTCTCTCTTAAAAAAGTAACAAGTCAGGGCGGTGATCTAAGACTTGTTGGTTTTCAACCATCTGTTCATTCTATGTTTGAGCTTACAAGAATGTACAGAGTGTTCGAATCCTTTAAAACACAGGAAGAAGCAGTAAAAAGTTTTTCCTGATCTAATTTCTTTTGCATCCGGGAATTCTACTGCAATGATAACAGAAAAAATCTTGAGTCCGATTTTATTTTATGACATCAACCGGAGAAAAGTCCATACTTGTTATTGATGACGATCTTACTATTCGAAAAGTAATCGGTCATCACCTTCGAAAAAACAACTACGATTCTTTTGAAGTGGAAAATGCATCCCAGGCATTTGAAATTCTGGAAAAAGAAAATGTTGACCTAGTTCTTTGCGATGTAACAATGGATGAGATGGATGGTTTTGAATTCTGCCGTAAAGTACGTGAAAATGTAAATCACAGATTCCTGCCATTCGTTTTCGTCACAGCCAAAAGCAGTTTGGAAGATAAATCCATGGCAATGGAAGTCGGCGGCGATGATATAATTACCAAACCTTTTGACGTTGATGAATTACTGATTAAAGTGAAAGCACTTCTAAGGCGTTCTGAAATATATAAACAGTTTGGCTTAAAGAAGAATCTTCAAACTGCATTTTCAGATAGACCTGCCAAAATTCTTTTTGTTGATGATGATCCGTCAATTTCAAAGTTATTCAAATATAATCTTGAAAGAGCAGGTTTTGAATGTGTCCTTGCTTCAAATGCAGATGAAGCAATGGAGTCAATAAAGAACTTAATACCGGATATAATCGTATCTGATATTATGATGCCCAAAGTTGATGGTTTCCAGTTCAGAAAAATGCTGTTGGCAGATAATGAACTGAAAAACATACCATTCATTTTTTTAACGGCTAAAGGTGAGGAAAAAGATATACTGGATGGTTATGATCTTGGAATTACTGATTACGTTATTAAAACTGCGGGTCCTAAAGTTGTTGTTGCTAAGGTTACTGCTATAATAAACAGCATTGGCAACGAGAGGAAAAAAATTGTTTCAGAATTACATCAGGCAGCTAGTTCACTTCGAGTAAAGGTTGTACCCGATTTTGCACCCACTGTAGAAGGTTTCAAAATCACTCAATGGCATATTCCATTCAAAGGAATTCCCGGCGGCGATTTTATAGATTATTTCCAGTTAGATGGACATAATCTGGCAATCCTGCTCGGTGATGTAATGGGGAAAAAGTGGGGTGCCTGGTATTTTGCTTTTGCATATGCCGGATATGTCAGAACTTCGGTAAGAGGAATTCTTCAAAATGCCGAAAAATATTCGCCTGCAGAAATATTGACTAAAGTTAATCAGGCGGTTTACCAGGACTCAAAAATATCAGAAGTATTTACAACCCTTTCTGCAATCATCATAAATCAAAAAGAAGGTATTATAAAATATTCAGGTGCCGGAGACGTTCCCATTTTATTTAAGGACGGTAAAACCGGAAAGGTTAAACAAATTATTTCTAAAGGTGTTCTGCTTGGCTTTGTAGAGAAATCTGATTATCAGGACACTATAATTGATTTGAATAAAGGCGATATGATTTTTGTTTTAACCGATGGCGTAACTGAAACCCGTAACAGTATGGGGCAAATGCTTGGCGAAGAAAACCTTGTTCAAATGATCGAAAGAATTCCTTCAGATGGCGATCCTATTATTGAAATTCAGAATAAAATTAAGAATTTCAGCAATGACCAGTTTGAAGATGATATTAGTTTGATTGTTATAAAAAGAGTGTAGCTTATTCCGCCTACCTGACTTGTTTATTAATTCCCTATTATGATATTCTATCAGGGCAATGAAAAGAATTAAACTTGCTCAGCTGCCTGTAATTTTTCTGCACGATCAGCAAGTTTCAACGGTTCAATCAATTCATCTAACAAACCTTCAACTATATTCGACAAGTTATATAACGTTAAACCGATTCTGTGGTCAGTAATTCTGTTTTGGGGATAATTATATGTTCTTATCTTATCGCTCCGGTCACCGCTTCCAACCATTGATTTTCTTTGAGCAGAGATTTGAGCATTATGTTTTTTAAGCTCCATATCATACAATCGTGCTTTGAGTACTTTCATAGCTTTAGTACGATTTTTAAGCTGTGATCTTTCATCCTGGCATTGAACGACGATTCCTGTTGGAAGATGTGTCATTCTCACTGCAGTTTCAACTTTGTTTACATTTTGTCCGCCCGCTCCGCCGGCACGGAAAATATCAATCTTGATGTCGGCAGGATTTATATCAACCTCAACATCTTCAGCTTCCGGAAGCACAGCAACAGAAGCTGCTGAAGTATGAACCCGTCCGCTTGCTTCGGTTTCAGGAACACGCTGAACTCTGTGAACTCCGGATTCGAATTTTAAGTCTCCAAAAACATTATTGCCGGTAATTGAAAAAACAACTTCTTTCAGTCCGCCTAATCCAGTATCGTTCATATCAATTAATTCATAATTCCAGCCACGGATTTCAGCATAACGTGTGTACATTCTGAAAAGATCGCCAGCGAATAATGCGGCTTCTTCACCTCCGGTTCCGGCACGGATTTCCATTATAACGCCCTTATCATCATTCGGATCTTTAGGAAGAAGCAAAACCTTTATATCATCTTCAAGCTTTTCTTTTTCCGCTTTCAGTTCTTCCAATTCTGTTTCTGCCATTTCAATCATTTCAGCATCTTTTACAGTTCTGATAATCTCTTCATTACCCTTAATGTTCTTTAATACAGAGGAATAATTATTGAAAACATTTATAAGCCCTTCAAGATTACTTCTTTCTTTATTAAGATTTTTCAACTTTTCATAATTATTCACATAAGCCGGATCGGAAAGCTGGCCATTAATCTGATCATACCTCGACTTTATTTTTTCAAGCTTTTCTAATAAATTCATATTGTATCTCTAAATTTGGAATGCAAATATATAAAAGCATAAGGTAATTTAAGAACTAAAATAAGGATTGCTAATGAATACACAATTTGACAAACAAACTTTTGAAAACAATTTCAGGGTAACTTACCTGATATTCTTTGCTCTGGCTGCTGGTCAACTGCTGATACTTGTAATATTTCTTTTTTTAATAAATGGTGTTGAAATACCAAAAGACAACCCAATTGATAAAATTTTTACATTTATTATTCCACTGGTTGGTTTGACGTCTATGTTCGCATCGAAAATATTATATACTCAAAATATTTTGAAGGTACAGCAAACTGATACCATTACTGAGAAATTAATGAAATACCGGTCCTTCAAAATTATTTTCTGGGCAATCCTCGAAGGTGCTGCATTATTCAGTCTAGTTGCATTTTTTCTAACTGCAAATTACCTTTATGTTGTTGTGTTTATTTTTGTTTTCGGATTCTTTTTGTTTAATAGGCCATCGAAGGAAGGTTTTGTCATTGATATGCAAATAACCGGTCCTGTTAAGGAAACCATATTAAGAGTGTAAAACATTAGAAACTATTTTGTGGTAACGCTTGTTTTGAAGAGAGATGTTGTTAAATAATTAAGAAAATCAGAAAATGAAAAAATTTGAAATTCCGCATTTTTATAGAAGCTCCTTCATTACTCGGATTAAGAATTCGCGTAGAGATCTTGATCCAAGGAAGAAAGATTTTACTCCTACACTTTTAGATTTCGGTCCTGTAAGATTCTATCTCGCCCGTCATTTTGGTTTTTGCTATGGCGTTGAGAATGCAATTGAGATAGTATACAAAACGATAGAAGAAAATCCCGGTAAAAGAATTTATCTTTTAAGTGAAATGATCCATAATCCCGGCGTAAATGCTGATCTTGAAAAACTTGGTATTAAATTTTTAATGGATACCTCAGGTAATCACATAATTGATTGGGAAGAACTCACTAAAGAAGATATTGTTGTTATTCCGGCATTCGGTACAACATTAGAAATTGAAAAGAAATTAAATGAACTTGGTATTGATCCATACAAGTATAATACGACTTGCCCTTTTGTTGAGAAAGTCTGGAACAGAAGCGAGCAGCTTGGAAAACAAGATTATACTGTTGTAATTCATGGTAAACATTATCACGAAGAAACACGGGCTACATTTTCTCATAGCAAAACAGCAGCTAAGTCTGTTATTGTAAGAGATATTGAAGAAACTAAAACACTCGCATCATTCATTTTAAATGAAAGACCAAAGGACGAATTCTATAAAGCATTCGAAGGAAAATTTTCAGAAGGTTTTGATGTTAAAAAAGATCTTAAAAGAGTCGGAGTTGTAAATCAGACAACAATGCTTGCAACAGAAACACAGGAAATAGCCGATCTTCTTAAAGCGGCAATGATAAAAAAATATGGTGTGAAAAATATAAAAGATCATTTTGCAGATACACGTGATACATTATGCTATGCTACAAACGATAACCAGGAAGCAACTTATGGTTTGCTTAAGGAAAGCGCCAATCTTGCAATTGTTGTAGGCGGATACAATAGTTCAAATACATCACACATTGTAGAATTATGTGAAGAAAAACTGCCAACATATTTCATTTCATCAGAAGATAAAATATTAAGTGAAAAACTTATCAGTCATTTTGATATAAAAAAGCATCAGGAAATTGTTACAGAAAATTATCTTCCTTCAAAAAATGTTGTAGATATAATTTTAACCAGCGGTGCAAGCTGTCCGGATGCGGTGGTTGAAGCTGTATTAAGAAAAATTCATTCATTCTATCCTGATGCAAAAGAGGTTGATGAAGTTGTAAATAACTATCTGAATTAATTCCATTCCAATCCGTTTGATCGGTATTATCTATTTTCTATTGTTCTGATTTTTTTATATAATGATTGATACTCACTAAACAATCTCTCAAACAATTCCTTCACAATCGGTATATCCTTAATCAATCCGACCCCCTGACCGGCTTCCAGTTCGCCTTCTGTTTCATCACCTTCAAAAATGCCGAGACGTTCACGTTTAGTACCGAGCAGTTCCTTTAATTGTTCTTCATTCCAGCCATCAAGTTCTGCTTTTACAGCACGTAATGCAAAATCATTTTTCATCATTCTTACCAATCCTATCTTACGAAAAGCAAGAACCGTATCGCCATTCTGCGACTCAACCACTTTACGTTTATAATTTTCATGAGCTGATGATTCAACAGTTGCAGCAAAACGGGTTCCTATCTGGACACCTTCAGCACCTAAAGCTAATGCGGCAAGGATTCCTCTTCCATCGGCAATGCCTCCTGCCGCTATTACAGGAATATTAAGTGCATCAACAAGCTGAGGTACTAATGTAAAAGTTGTTAACTGATCAGCTCCATTATGTCCGCCTGCTTCAACACCTTCTCCAACAACTGCATCACAACCGGATTCCTGAGCTTTTAATCCATACTTAATATTAGGAACAACATGAACAAGCTTTACATCATTTTCTTTAAAAAGGGCAGCAAATTTTTTCGGATGACCGGCAGAGGTAAATACGATTTTAACACCTTCATCAATAGTAGTCTTGACCAATTGATCTGCATCACCGCGCAGTAGAGGTATATTAACTCCGAATGGTTTATCTGTAGCAGTCTTACATTTTTGAATGTGTTCTCGGAGTAAATCCGGTTTCATTGAACCAGCTCCAATTAATCCCAGACCCCCGCAATTAGATACTGCAGAGGCAAGTTTCCATCCTGAAACCCAGACCATACCAGCCTGAATGATGGGATATTTTATGTTGAAAAGCTTTGTGATTCTCGTTTCCATTTTTACTCAGTTATTAGTTCATTAAGTGTAAAAATAGCTATTTCCATAAACATAATATTTTTGGTAATAGCGGGCAGATTGGCTAAATTTGTCCTCTGAAAATCAAATTTGAGCTATAAAATTCATATTTAAGGAAATATATTTATGTCGTTTTTATTCACTTCTGAATCTGTTTCTGAAGGTCATCCGGATAAAGTATCCGATGCGATTTCCGATGGGATTCTTGATGCAATATTAAAAGATGACCCTAATGCAAGGGTTGCTTGCGAAACATTTGTAACCACAGGTTTAGTTTTAGTCGGCGGTGAAGTTACAACTAAATCGTATGTGGAAGTTCAGGATGTTGTTCGTGCTACTGTCAAAAAAATCGGCTATACGAGCGCGGATTATAAATTTGATGCTGAGTCCTGCTCAGTGCTGAATGCAATACATTCACAATCACCTGACATAGCAATGGGAGTGGATACAGGCGGAGCCGGTGATCAGGGAATAATGTTCGGTTATGCCTGCGATCAAACAGAAGAACTTATGCCTATGCCTATTATGTATGCACATAAACTGGTTAAGAAACTAGCAGATATTAGAAAAGGCTATAACGGTGTTATGCCTTATCTAAGACCTGATTCTAAATCACAGGTAACGGTTGAATATGATGATAATAAAAAGCCCGTTAGAGTTGATACAGTTGTTGTATCTACACAGCACGATGCCGATGCAAGTCAGAAAAAGATTAAAGATGATGTAATTGAGCAGGTAATTAAGCCAATCATACCAGCAGAATTTTTAGATGATAAAACGAAATACCATGTTAATCCAACTGGCAGGTTTGAAATCGGCGGACCTCATGGCGACAGCGGCTTAACAGGAAGAAAAATTATTGTTGATACTTACGGTGGTTGGGCTCCGCACGGCGGCGGTGCTTTTTCCGGTAAAGATCCATCAAAGGTTGATCGTTCTGCTACATATGCAGCACGACATATTGCAAAGAATGTTGTGGCTTCCGGGTTAGCAACCGAATGTCTTGTACAACTCGCTTATGCAATCGGCGTTGCTGAGCCTGTTTCTATTTATATTGATACTAAAGGAACGGGTGTAATTCCTGATTTTGAAATATCAAAAATGATCCAGAAGGAAGTTGATCTTACTCCGCGTGGAATAATATCACGGTTAAACTTGAGAAGACCAATTTACCAGAAGACAGCAGCTTACGGTCATTTCGGAAGGAATGAAGAGGAATTCACCTGGGAAAAAACAGATCTTGTCCCGGTATTCAAAAATTATGCATAAAAAATCATTTATATTTAATTGAACTTTATATAGATTGTCCGTTGTTAAGTAATTATAATTCATCAACAAAAAAGGTTAAAAAATAATGAGCACGGTGTTAGAAAAAAAAATTGATTTATTATTGCCATACAAAGTTAAAGATATTACGTTGGCTGAATGGGGAAGAAAAGAAATTGAACTTGCTGAAGCAGAAATGCCCGGTCTTATGGCTCTTCGTGAGGAATATAAGAATTCTAAACCTCTGAAAGGTGCCAGGATTGCAGGCTGCCTTCACATGACTATTCAAACAGCTGTCCTGATTGAAACACTTATTGAACTTGGTGCTGAAGTACGCTGGTCATCCTGTAATATCTTTTCAACACAGGATCATGCCGCCGCTGCTATTGCTGCTGCGGGAATTCCGGTATTTGCCTGGAAGGGAATGAATGAAGAGGAATTCAACTGGTGTATCGAGCAGACATTATTTTTCGGAGACGAAAGCAAACCTTTAAATATGATATTAGACGACGGTGGTGATCTGACAAACATGGTTTTTGATAACTATCCTGAACTTGCTGCTGGTATAAAGGGAGTTTCTGAAGAAACTACAACCGGTGTCCATCGTTTATATGAAAGGATGCAGAAGGGAACTCTCCCGATGCCGGCAATAAATGTGAATGACTCAGTTACAAAATCTAAATTTGATAATAAATACGGTTGCCGTGAATCTTTAGTTGATGCAATCCGCAGAGCAACAGATCTTATGTTAGCTGGTAAGGTTGCTGTTGTTGCCGGATTTGGCGATGTAGGTAAAGGTTCTGCTGAATCATTAAAGAATGCGAACGTCAGAGTTATTGTAACGGAAATTGATCCTATTTGCGCACTTCAGGCTGCTATGGAAGGTTACGAAGTTAAAAAGATGGTTGATGCAGTTAAAGAAGCTGATATTGTTGTTACTGCTACAGGCAATATGAACGTTGTTAATGAAACGCACTTCAAATTGATGAAAGATAAAGTTATTGTCTGTAACATAGGGCATTTTGATACAGAAATTGATATGGCCTGGCTTAATAAAAATTACGGTAATACAAAAAACACTATCAAACCACAGGTTGATAAATATACAATTGATGGAAACGATATAATTGTTCTTGCCGAAGGCAGGTTGGTTAATCTTGGATGTGCAACCGGTCATCCGTCGTTTGTTATGTCTAACTCATTTACCAATCAGACACTTGCTCAGATAGAACTCTGGAACCATTCTGATAAATATGAAAATAAAGTTTACACCTTGCCAAAGAATCTTGATGAAATGGTTGCAAGACTTCACCTTGCAAAGATTGGTGTTGAACTGGATGTGCTTACACCGGGGCAGGCTGAATATATCGGTATACCGGTTGAAGGTCCCTATAAACCGGATCAGTACAGATATTAAAAACTAAAAATAAAAAGGACTTGAATAATTTCAAGTCCTTTTTATTATAAATGTGTATAACTAACAAAATCTAATTTAGCAAACCCCTAAGCGCCTCTTCCAGGTTCACAAACTCAAATTCATATCCACTAATTAATAACTTATCCACATTAACACGTTGACCTGTAACAACTGTTTCTGCTACTTCGCCAACAACAATTCTCAGAACAAATTCCGGTACAGGAAAAAGTGAAGGGCGCTTCAATACTTTGCCAAGTGTTTTTGCAAATTCTTTCATACGGACTATGTTAGGATTAGCAGCATTTACAGGTCCGTAAATATTTTTATTATCAATTGCATGAATATAAATTTCCACCATGTCGTCAATATGAATCCATGGAAACCACTGTTTTCCGCTTCCAAGAGAGCCACCGATAAAAAGTTTAAAAGGAAGCAGCATTTGTTTCAGAGCACCATCCTCGGGACTCAAAACAATACCAGTTCTCACTTGAACATTTCGTATTCCATAATCATCAGCTTTCCGAGATTCATGTTCCCAAACATTGCAAACATCAGCAAGAAAATCATTTCCTTTTGATGAGTCCTCCGTAAGTTTGGTTTCCCCTCCATCACCGTAGTATCCGACTCCCGAGGCAGAAATAAATACTTCGGGTTTTTCTTTGCAATCCCCTAATGACTGAACGAGATTCCTAGTACTCAATTCCCTCGATTCAACAATTTTTTTCTTGAAGTTCTCATTCCATCGTCTGCTGAATAAATTAATTCCGGCAAGATGAACTATTGCATCTTTTCCATCCAGATGGTTTTTCCATTCATCAGGATTCTTATAATTCCACTTAACAAAGCTTTTTACAAATGGAATAGTCTTTTTCGCAGAATCGGTGTTTCTTGTAAATACGGTAACCTCGTCACCCCGATCAGTTAAAGCCCGGCTTAGTTTTTTCCCAATTAGTCCTGTGGCACCGGTTACAATAATTTTTTTTGTCATATAAACTCCACTCAATAAAACTGCAAAGAATAATTCGTCGTTAAATATAAATAAAAAAGGCTCTTGAATAATCAAGAGCCTTTTAAAAACTAACACAAATTAAAAATTATTTTGCAGCACTAACAGTGTTCAAATGCTTGGTCAATTTAGATTTTTTTCTTGCTGCATTATTGGCATGAAGTTTACCCTTTGTAACGCTTTTATCAAGTATTGCAACAGCTTCTTTATATAGCTTTTCAACCTCTTCCTTATTGGTAGCTGTAAGAGTCTTCTTATAATACGTTTTGATTTTAGACTCAGCCATCTTATTAACCTGTCTCTTATTTTCCGATGATCTGATTCTTTTCTTAGCCGATTTATGATGAGCCATTCCTTAAAAACCTTAATTTTGTTAAAAAACGAAAAACAAATATATATATTCACTGATTTGATGTCAAATATTCATTTAGTAATTTATTGCCCCGAAAATAGAGATAAAATCTGTAAATAATGATTAAAACAAAGGAATTATGCTTAAGGTAAATGAAATATATTTTTCGATACAGGGTGAAAGTTCTAAAGCCGGGCTGCCCTGTGTCTTCGTGAGATTAACATATTGCAATTTACGGTGTACTTATTGCGATACTGAATATGCTTTTTATGATGGAAAGGAACTCTCTATTAATGAAATAATTAGTGAAGTAAAAAAATATGATTGCAAACTGGTTGAAATTACCGGAGGCGAACCCCTAGTACAAATGGAAGAATGTCTCGAATTAATGAATAGATTAACAGACGATGGTTTTGAAGTAATGATTGAAACCGGAGGTAGTCTTCCAATAAAAGATATTGACAAGCGTGTAATAATTATTATGGATTTAAAATGCCCATCAAGCGGGATGGACAAGAAAAATTATTACGAAAATATTGAGTTCCTCAAACTTTCGGATGAAATAAAATTTGTAATAGGTGACAGGGAAGATTATGAATGGAGCAGGGAACAGATAAAAAAATACTCATTAACTGATAAATGTGAAGTTCTGTTTTCTGTTGTATTTGGAAAACTTGAACCGGTTACTTTGGTTAACTGGATAATTGAAGATAAACTTAAGGTCAGATATCAATTGCAGATGCATAAATATATCTGGAATCCTGAAACAAAAGGAGTGTGATGAAAATTGCTAAAGAATTCCGCTGGGAAATGGGACACCGGCTTCCCGAACATTTTGGTCAATGTAAAAATATTCATGGTCATTCCTATAAAATGCTTGTTGAGTTTGAAGGCGAACTTGATAAGAATGAAATGATCATTGATTATTACGATGTTGAAAAAATAATCAATCCCATTATTGAAAAACTTGATCATGCTTTTATGGTTAATAAAGATGACGGAATAATGTTGGAGTTTTTAGAAAAGATGAATTCAAAAAAGGTTGTTGTGGATTTTCAATCAACTGCTGAGAATATTTGCTTGTATCTTCTCAATGAAGTTAAAAAAGCATCACTCCCCGAAAATGTCTCTCATATTAAAGTCAGAGTTTATGAAACACCGTTTGACTATGCTGAAGAAACAGCAAAGCTACGCTGAGTAAGATTATGAGAAAGAGTAAGAGTTGGATTAAGGGAGAGAGCAAGAGTAAAAGTAAAAGTTGGAATAAACCTGAGAGCAGCAGATTTCAAACAAAAGCCAATAAACAAAAAATATTTTCACGGTTCAAATTAATTTTAGAGTATGAAGGAACGCGATATTCCGGTTGGCAGAAACAGCAGAATGCGCGCACAATTCAAGGGGAGTTAATTAAAGCTTGTGAGCAGATTTTTGGAGATGATTTCATTGACCTGCAAGGATCGGGCAGAACTGACAGCGGCGTTCATGCTATTTCTCAGGTTGCTCATCTCGATATAAATACAATGCTTGCTCCGCACATAATTCAAATGAGAATAAATGATCTTCTGCCTTACGATATAAATATTCTATACATAGAAAAAACTGATAAGAATTTTCATACAAGACATTCTGCTAAATCAAGGAGCTACTTATACCAAATTTCTAAACGCAGGAATGCTTTTGAAAAAAATCATATCTGGTGGGTGAAAGACAAACTGGATTTTGAAGCTATGAAAAATGCATCAAAATTATTCATAGGAATGAATGACTTTTCATCATTCAGTGATGATGACCCAGAAGAGAAATCCACAAAGGTTGTAATTGATGATATTGATTTAAGCGAAAAAGAAGATTTGATTTTTATCCGGATTACCGGGTCACATTTTATCTGGAAAATGGTAAGAAGAATTGTTGGAGTGCTGGTTGAAGTCGGAAGGGGGAAAATGTCTGATAAGGATATTTTGTTCTATCTGAATAATAAATCCGGTGAGCCAGCAAAATACACCGCACCACCATCGGGATTGTTTTTAGAAACAGTAATTTATTAATAATCATCCCAACATCTTCTTCAACTTCTGAATTTCATCTCTTAAATTAGCCGCTTTTTCAAACTCTAAATCTTTTGCTGCATTATGCATTTCTGTGGTAAGCTGCTCGATCAGATCTTCTTTCTGATCTTTGCTCATATATTTTAACACGGGCTCGGCAACTTTGGAAAAGCTGAATGTTTCTTTATCATCTTTCCTTCTTACATCCGCAATAGATGTAGAGGATAGAATTTCCTCCATCGATTTATAAATGGTAGCAGGAACAATTCCGTTCTCTTCATTATACTTTTGCTGAAGTATTCTTCTCCTGTTGGTCTCCTCGATTGTTTTACGCATTGATTCGGTTATCTTATCGGCATACATTATTACTAAACCGTTAACATTTCGGGCAGTTCTTCCGGCTGTCTGCATTAAAGATTTTTCACTACGCAGGAATCCTTCTTTATCGGCATCTATAATTGCAACAAGTGAAACCTCAGGCAGATCGAGTCCTTCTCTTAAAAGATTTACTCCAACCAGGACATCGAACTCACCAATTCTCAGATCACGAAGTATTTCAACACGTTCAAGCGAATCAATATCACTGTGAATATAACGTACACGAACTCCAATTTTATCAAGATAATCAGAAAGATCTTCTGCCATTTTTTTGGTAAGAGTGGTAACAAGAGTACGCTCTTTCTTTTCGGCTCGAACTCTTATCTCTCCAATGAGATCATCAATTTGTCCTTTTATGGGTCGGACTTCAATAGCCGGATCAAGCAATCCGGTTGGACGAATTATCTGCTCCACCACAACGCCGCCGCTTTTTGCAAGTTCATATTCACTTGGAGTTGCACCAACAAAAATTACCTGCTCAAACATTTCCTCGATTTCTTCAAACTTCATCGGGCGATTATCCAATGCAGAAGGCAATCGGAAACCATATTCAACCAACGTTTCTTTTCGTTTTTTATCACCATTATACATTGCACGAAGCTGAGGAACAGATACGTGAGATTCATCAATTACCAATAAATAATCATCAGGAAAATAATCAAACAAATTAAATGGTCTTGAGCCGCGTTCCCTGCCATCCATAAAGCGGGAGTAATTTTCAATGCCGGAACAGTAACCGATCTCCTTCATCATTTCGATATCAAACTTTGTTCGCTGTTCCAATCTCTGAGCTTCAAGATATTTTTCATTTTCTCTGAGTTCTTTCAATCTTTCGTCAAGCTCTATTTCAATATGGTGAATTGCTTTTTGCAGTTTATTACGGTCAGTAACAAAATACTTAGCGGGATAAATCGGGACAGATTCAACTTCATTAATCGTCTTACCGGTCATCGCATCAATAATTGAAATGCGTTCAACTTCATCATCAAAAAACTCTATCCTTACTGCTTCTTCATACTGGTAAGCGGGAATAATTTCTACAACATCACCGCGGGCACGGAATGTTCCTCTCCCGAATTCAACATCATTTCTTGTGAAATAAATATTAATCAGTTCACGGAGAAATTTTTTCTTATCAAGTTTCTCACCTTTTTTAACGAATATAATCTGCCGGGCATATTCATCCGGTGCACCGATGCCGTAAATACAGCTTACACTTGCCACAACAATTACGTCTCTTCTTCCTTCAATAAGAGCTGTGGTGGCTTTTAATCTTAAACGATCTATCTCTTCATTTACTGAAAAATCTTTTTCTATATAAAGATCACTTGAAACAACATAAGCTTCGGGTTGATAATAATCATAGTAGGAGATAAAAAACTCAACGGCATTTTTAGGAAAGAATGCTTTGAACTCCGAATAAAGCTGTGCGGCGAGGGTTTTATTGTGCGAAATTATTAATGTCGGTTTGTTTACCTGTTGAATAACATTAGAAATTGTAAAAGTTTTTCCGCTTCCGGTAACACCAAGCAAGGTTTGAAACTTATCTCCCCGGCTTATTCCTTCTACTAACTGACGGATCGCTTCCGGCTGATCGCCGGAAGGTTTATAGTTAGATACGAGTTCAAATTTTTTCATTCAGTTTAATCAAGCAGCACGTCGTGTGCGTGGAAAGAGTCCCTGTTAAGATGACCTCTCAGTATAGCGGTTTCGGAGCTTTCAAGTCCAGCCGGAATTTTATCAGCACTGATCATGACAACCGTGTTATTTCTGTCAGAAGCATAAAACACAGCACCGCCGCGCATATCTTTCTGAATGCCTCTATCCTGTAATACTAATACACGGATATCCTTCACTGCGCTGTTATTAATATCAAAATCAGTAAAGGAACCAAGGGTGTCTGACTTTTTGAAATATATAGCGTAAATAAAGAAAAGAAGAACAACTATTAATGTGGGAAATATGAATTTCTGATATTTTTTCATTTTTCTGTAAGATTTATTATAAAAATTGCGACGAAATTTACTTAATTTTAATCTAACTATTCAATACAATTCAGGTTCAAAATGAACGATAAGAAAATTTGGATAATTATAGCCGCTGTTTCCGGATTTACAGCGGTTGCCATCGGGGCATTCGGGGCGCACGGACTTAAAGGAAGGCTTTCCGCCGAAATGATTGAAACTTATAAAACCGGGGTGCTTTACCACTTAATTCATTCCATTGCCATTCTCGCCATTGCATTAACAGATAAGATAAAAGGAAAAATTGTTACGTTTTTTTTCCTTGCCGGAATATTCCTTTTTTCATTTTCATTATATTTTTATTCGGTTATGAATGAAAGGATATTTGCAATGATAACTCCTTTTGGCGGCGTTTCGTTTTTGCTGGGGTGGTTGAGTTTGGTATTTGGGGTGATCAGAAATAAAAATAATTGAGTTTTAATATGGCAGTTAACGCGATTCATTAGTTAATAAGAAAGTGAATGATTAGTGTGATATTCAAATTACTATTAATAATAATTCTAATATCTTCGCTTCTTGTAGGAAATTATTCAAGAATTATAATGAGTAAAAACTTTAAAGACTCCAAAACAAGAAACACAAATCTTTATTTTTTCTTAAGTGGTCTGCTTTTCGACTATTCAAAATTAAATGCTAAAGGAAAAAAGTTTTATATTCTTCATCTATTTTCAGCTTTTACATTCTTTATAGTTGGTTTTATTACAATAATAGTTTTTCTAAATTAAAAAAAAGAATGAATATTTTTTGTTTGAGTCAATTACTTCAATTTGCATAAGGGTAGTATCAGTATTACACTAGACGAGAACAGCGAGATAGTCTCCGCACAAGACTATTATCCTTACGGTGAAATACTACGCCAATATACAGTAGGAAGCGGCGTAAATAACAAGTACTTTTTTACTGAAAAAGAACGCGATAGCGAAACCAACTATGATTACTTTGGTGCAAGATATTATGACAGCGAACTTGGCAGATGGCTGCAGGTGAACCCGCTATGGGAGAAGTATCACGGATGGAGTTCGTATAATTATACTTTAATAGGCCCTATGATGCAAATGACGGACCCAACAGTAAAACTTATGTTGACGATGTGATAGAAAGTACTGGTGTTCAACTTCGCCAGTTTAAAGATGTGACTCAACAGAAATGGGAAGATGAAAAGAAAAAGAAGGAACAGCACAAAGATAACTAATCAGAGCAATAAAAGAGAGACTAGTAGTTGTGAAAGGACCAAACAGCATGAATAAATCATTTAGGATTCTCTATTATATTAATGTTTTGATTATTGTTATCGCACTTCTTACTCCGATTATCCAACTATTTAACGGTAGTTCTTCTTCAGACGAGTTGTTAGATAAATATGATGGATTTCTCATTTTACTTTCTATTACTTTTTGTGTTTCATTCTTTGCTTTGAATGTCTATGGAGCACTGAAATATAAAACGCATCGCGTGTGGTACATCACGATCGCAATCCTTTTTTTATGTGTATAATCTGGGGGACATATCAAATTGTATATGGATATGTGCACAGTATTCCGATGTGAATGTATTCTCCTATTTTTTCCATAATTATCTTCAGTAGAACTACTGAGACAAAAAATCAGTAGTTCTATTTAGTATATTTTAGTAGCAAATAATTTTGTTATTAAAACTTGTACTATTTATGCAGCATACGTATGACACTTGACGAGAACAGCTAAATATTAAGAAACCTTTTAACTACCTACTTCACCGCTCTTAATCTGAAATAAACCTCCTCCGGAGAAAAAATTCCTGCAAAGAATCTTTCATACATTACAGGTTCTATATTGACGATAAAGTCCATCCATTTTAAGGCTGCAAAGTGAGATGTGATGAATTTCTTTTCTAAGACTTCAAACTGTGCACCCGTTTCATAGTTTGTTCGGTGATTCAATTTCCATTTTTCATAGAACTTCAGTTTTCTATTTCCTATGTACTCGTAATTATCAAATGTTCTTATTGAAAAAGGAATTTTATGATCCGGATCTCCAAAGTATTTGGTGTTAAGGAAGAATGGCGCATAAACAATAAGAATTCCATTTGGCTTTAAGATGCGGTAAAGTTCTGTAATTGTTTTGTTGAAGTTATCTATATGCTCAAGTATATGTGAGGCGTGTATCTCATCAAAATGATTATCTGGAAATGGATATGGAAATGAATTTATATTGTGGATCATATTACCACCGTAATCCACAATATCCAGATTAGTGTATCCTTCTTTAAGATCTTTTCCGCAGCCGAGGTTTAATTTCATTAGAGATTTTAATTTAGTTTGGTTATGCTTTAGCGCAGACTAAAGGATCTGTTACATAACTCTGAAAGTGTCATTTCGAAGTTCGCTGTGGCGGATTCGACTGAGAAATCCTTCAATATGTCACCGAAAAGATTTCTCCCGTTGGTCGAAATGACAATTATGTAACTTCTGCAATCGACTCTAAAGTCTGCGGCTAAGTTATTTCATATTCAACACAAAAATAAAGAAATGTTTTTAATAATGGATTGATCAGTTCAAAAAGAAAACCCCCGCATCACTGCGAGGGTTGATTGGGTCAAAAACCGAATAATATTGTTAGTGTAAACTGAAGATTGTTAATCGCTCTTGAATCTGAAATTATATGCTCATCACTGCTTACAGAATAAAGAGGGTCTTTATCATCATTTAAGGATAGATACGAATCAATCCGGTTTGGATTTGTAGTAGCTTTGAATTCCTTTCCAAGAAGGTTGACCATATTGTAATGAATTCCCAGATCCAGAAACATTATAGGGCCAATTGAAAGCTCAGCACCGCCGCCGAAACCGGCTCCAATTCTTGTAGCGGATTCCATATCTCTTTTATCGCTGGGTAGTCCGTTTGGTCTGCTCTTAAACTGAAACGAGCCAGTGATAGTATTGAGCGAAACATAAGCATCAACGTAAGGGGTTATTGGTGAAAGCGGAATATCAATTCTGAATTCTGGTCCCAACCTGAAAGATAAAATATTATGACTTACTTCTTCCTCTTTACCTGGTTCCCACTCTTCCTTATTGCTGAAGGTGGCATAATCAATTTCAGCTTTAGCGGCAAAGGTAAAAATTGAAGCTTTAGCTTTAAGATGAAAGTTATAACCGTTACTCATTCCATATTTGGCTCCGGTGTAAAATTCCTGGATTGTTCCACCATAATCACCGGAAGGCATTGAATAACCCGCACCTCCTCCGACTTTAGCTGAAATTTGAGAAAAAGGATACTGAGGTAAAAAATACCGCTATTAGAACAGAAAAAAATAATTTTGTTTTCACTATTGTCTCCAAAATTTGTTCAAATGATAAATGAAACTTAAGTTATTACTAGTTGAATCAAAAAAAGTGCCTTTATTTAAAATAAAAAAACCTATACAAATTAAATTAATTAACATCATAAAACAAAGATTAAAAAAGATTAGTTTATAATCTATAATCAAACTATTTAGAGCATTTTTAATCATCTGCATTCAATTGATATTAATCAATAATCATCTTTGTTTTCTATAATTCTGTTACTATTTTGTTACCACATTTTTTCATTATTACAGCGGTTACAAAATGAGTGTTAAACTACGTACTAAAAAGCTTCAAGATGGAAAAGAATCACTCTATCTGGATATCTACTACAAAGGAAAAAGACAATATGAGTTTCTCGGGTTATCATATAAAAAGAATGATCCGAACAAAAAGAACATAAAAGAACTTGCTGAAAAAAGAAGATCACAAAAAGAACTTGAAATATTTTCTAATGCTCACAACCTTCCAAACTATTACAATGGTAAAGAAGATTTTTTAAAATACTATGAAAGTAAGTGCGTAGATGCTGCCTATAAATCATCATACAAATTATTAAAAGAATATTCAAAAAATAAATTAACTAATGATAAATTACCATTTAATAAGGTTGATGAAAAGTTTTGTGAAAATTATATATTATGGATGAAAGAAAGAGGATTAAAAAATAATACAGCTTGGGTTAATATTTACAAGTTGAAAGCAGTACTGAATAAAGCAGTAAAGGAAAAGATCATTCCATTTAATCCATCTAAATATGTATCAATCAAGTTAGAAGAGACTGAAAAAATATTTCTTACCTTCGATGAAGTAAATAAAATGTATAATACAGAAATTAAGAACAAAGAAATCTGGAGATCTTTTCTATTCTCTTGTTATACCGGTTTAAGATTATCTGATATTAAAGCACTCACTTGGGGACAGATAAGAGAAGGTAAGCTATATTTTAAGCAAAAAAAGACAAAAGGAATTGAATATTTACCATTAAATGAGATGGCATTAAAGATATTACTTACTGGAAAATCAAATGAGGATATTGAAAAACTTAATGAAACGGTATTTAATTTTAAGAATGGAAAAAGCGAAAAGATTGGGGAGCAATTAAGAAAATGGGCTAAAGAATCAAAAGTAAATAAATATATTACTTTTCATACTGCAAGGCATACATTTGCAACACTATCATTAACCTATGGAGTTGATTTATTCACTGTTAGTAAGCTCTTAGGACATCGGAGTATAAATACAACCCAGATATATGCACAAATAGTGAATGAAAAACTAAATGAAGCTGTAAGTAAGCTTCCTACTTTAAAAGAAGAAAAACAAAAAAAATAATTATTTTTTCCCGAAGCGTAAAAAGAAAAAGATGAGCACTGGAAAAGATGCAACCCCGAGTGGAACGAGTTCATATAGGGTTGCATCTTTTTCAGCGCGGAATAAATTGTACTTAGCGAAGGGAAAAAAGGAAAGACAAATAATATGGATGTAGAATTATCAGAAATTGAAAAACTATTTGCACCAGAGCATATAAAATTAAGAAATAAGGTGTTAGACAAATACAAAAATTTAAGCAGAAATAGTAAAAGTAATTCAAAAGAGATTAGCAGTAAAGTGGACTGGCTAAAGATATATAAAGCGTTTGAAAGTAATTTTGAGAAATTATACAAGGTCTTTAATTTAACAGCTACTGAATCCGCTTTGTTTGGGAATAAAGTATACTTTAAAAAAGCAATATTACAAGAGATCATAGATAAGCTGTTTCTAAGATTACTAGATGATCATAGAAAGAAATCAAAAAATAAGTTAAATGAAGAGATCATAAAAAAGATAGAACTACATTATAAAATTTATTATTTGCAGCACTATATAGAAAAGTTGGATAAGGATAATCTTAAAAGATTTGTTGAAAAAAGTAAGAATGATCTTGAAAGACTGAAAAAGTATACTGGAAAGAAGTACAGCAAAGGAAACTTAGAACTATATAAACGAATTTATGAAAAGAATGATGAATATGTCGAAAAAGATGGTGAAGGCAATTATAGTAAAGCTGTAAGAGTTATAATGAAAAGCTCAAATCAATGGGAAGCGAAATACAAAGCATTTAATAAATTTAAGAATAGCAAAAAGATTTATACTCTAGAAGATTTCAAAAAGTTTTTATCTACTATACATTAGTAGATTTATAATCCCCTTCCGCATAAGCGACAAATCATAAAATAGGTTAGCTCCTGTAATTAAAAAATATAGGAGTTAACAATGGCAATATTAAACGTTTCCAAAATCTATAAAGAACTAGATGAGATAAAATCACTCATAGCGGTTTCTAAGGCTGAATATATCGGAATAGAAGAAGCAGCCAAACATTTAGGACTTGCAAAAACTTACCTTTATAGCCTCATACATCAGGGTAGAATCCCTTTTTATAAGCCAAACGGGAAAAAGGTCTACTTTAACAAATTAGAGCTTAATAAATGGATCTCTCAATCAAAAGTTAAGTCAATTGATGAGCTAGATCGGGAAACTACCCAACCCCCCTTGACAAGTAACTAACTTCTGGTGCAATAATGAAAATCGGAGATACAGTATTACAAGTCAAAAGAAACATTAAGAAGATTACATCCCTTAAGATGGCTTTTATGCTTAAAGATTATGTTGAAAAGAATCATCCAGAAGATGAGATATTTATAAAAAATATGGTCAGGCAAATAAAATGTACTTCAGCCCTTCAAATTTATGATGATGATCTTGTTAGGTCATTCTTTTGCAATCAAAAAACTTGTCTTGTCTGCAATTCAATTCGGTTAGCAAAGTTTTTAGATAAGTATTTAGACAAGATAGATGATATGAATCATAAATATCATCTTGTATTGAGTATTAGAAATCCCGGGAAAGATGATCTTAAGCAGTCGATAGATAGTATGTACAAGTTTTTCAATCAATCATCAATTAAAAAGAATAAAGAATTTGTTGAGTTAAATAAAAAAATAATCTTCATTAGAAGTTTTGAAACTACTTTTAATGTTTATATGACTACTTATCACATTCATTTTCATTGTCTTCTGGCTGGTGAGAATGAAACCGAAGTAAAAAGATATGGTGAGATTATGCTTGATTACTGGTTAAAATACTTTGGAGATAAAGCAGATCGAAAAGCTCAATATTTAGAGCCTCAAGAAAAATCATTACTTGAGAATTTCAAATATTTATTTAAGCTTAAAGATATTACTCCTTCATCCCTGCCTATGGTTTATCATCTATTAAAAGTCACAAAGGGTAAAAATCTATTTTGGGCAAAAAATATAAAACTATCAAAGCTCGAAAAAGAATTAAAAGAATCAAAGATAAAAGATGATACTAACAATCAAATTATTCAGAGATTTTTTTATAAAAATGATCTTAAGAATTGGATTGATCCTGAGACTGGGGAGCTTTTCATAGATGATCAAAAAGAAAATAGATACAAAGAAGATATAAAAGATCAAAAAAATTATAGGGAGCTGCAAAAATTTTTCAGAAAGCAATCAATAGATCAAAAAGAAAATAGATTAATGAATAGAAAGGAAAGCAAAAAATGAAAAGAGGACAAATTCTAATACCAAACGATTTATGTGAAAAAGAAATCCAATTAATTCTAAACATCATTGAAGAAATTGAGATTAATAATCCAGAAGTTAAAAAAGATTACATATTAGTCGACAAAATATATGGTGATATAAACATTAAGATATTCAATTATGATAAAATAGAAATGATTTGCCAAAATACTGGATCTACTGTTTATGATATTTGTATGGAATTTTTAGCAAGGCAAAACAAAACCACAAAGGAACCTACTAAAATATTTTCAGTTTATAATTGAATAAAAAAGAATTATAAGCTAATTTTAAACTATAAATAATATCAACGAAGTAAACTCGGGTTGTTAGTAAGAATTCGTTTACAAAAATACTCCTTCCGTTTTGATAAATAAATATTATTAATAAATAATACGTAAATAAATGAATACCTATTATCAGATCACTCCAACTATTTATCAACGTTACAAAGCAATTAGGCTAACTAACATTTTAAAGATTTTTCTAAATAATTTAAAAAGAAATTGACAAATAAAATTGTTAAGGAAAAGTTAAATGAAAAATAATTTCACTCACTTTTATCCAACTTTAGAGAAAGATATTAAAATAATTTGGGCAGATTGTGTATTTGTTTTTGATACAAATGTTTTACTGGATCTATATAGGTATACGAGCAAAACTAGAAAAGAGTTGTATGATATATTTGATAGAATCAAACATCGTATCTGGATACCCCATCAAGTAGCTTTAGAATTTCTAAAAAATAGACCAGATGTGATAATAACCCAAGAAAATATGTTTGAAAAAGCCAATAAGATTCTAAATGATATAATTGAAAATGCTGACAAAGATATTAATAAGAATCTAAATTTTAGGCACCATCCGGCTATTGATAAGAATTTACTCTTTAACAAAGTGAAAAAAGGTATAGGTTTAATTATAAAAGATCTTAAATCAAAACAAAAAAAACATAAAAATCTAATGGAGAAGGATGATATACTCGACAAAGTGAGTCAGATCTTTTATAACAAAGTCGGTCAAGCATATAGTGAAGAAAAATTGGAGGAAATTTATAAGATTGGTGTAAAAAGATATAAAGATAAAATACCACCTGGGTATAGAGATTCAATTGGGGATAATAAAAAGGAGGGAAATGATATCTACGGTGACTTATTGATTTGGTTTCAAATAATAGATTATGCAAAAAATGTTAAAAAAAATATAATTTTTATTTCAAATGATTATAAAGAGGATTGGTGGTGGATAAAAAAAGGAAAGACTATAGGGTGCAGACCTGAATTAAAAGGAGAATTGATGAAAAAAGCTGGTGTTACATTTCATATGTATAGCTCAGATCGATTCTTAAATTATGCAAGAATTAATTTGGACTTAAAAATTGATAGTAAGTCTATAGATGAGGTTAAGGATATTCGGATTAAACAAAAAGAAGCTGAAGACAGAAACAGATTTGATTCAGATACAAGAATTACAGAAAATTTAATATTTAATAATATGATTGATAAGTTAAAGTTTAGCAATAAAGAGAAGTTGTTTTCATCAGATGAACTAATCAATGAGATTAATAAATTTAAACACAAACTAATATATGATGATGTAATTAATGAGGGCATAAGTTCAAAAGATTTAATGGAACTAGCAAAAAAAATAAAGGAAGAACAAAAAAGTATTAAGGATACTTTAAGTAATTTGAAAATTTCAAACAGAATTAAGAATGATAAAAGTGAGACAGAGGATAAAGACGATGATAATACAATAGATGAAAATTAATATGACAATTTATAATTGGATGTTTATGTTTTATTGAGAATGTTTATCCGAAACAAATAAAAAATTATTATGGGAAAAAAATTAACAGTCTATCTGATTGATGGAAGAGAATTCGGGCCGAAAATAATAGAAATTGGAAACTGGGTAGGGAAAGCAATCTACAGTCCGAGGGCATCAGTCAATAATATTATGAAAAGATATGAAGTGAATAATCCAGGTGTTTATTTACTCAAATCGAATCCTTTATCTGAAACATATTCTGAAAGAATTTATATTGGAGAGGCCGAAAATATTGGCAAAAGAATCAAACAACATTTAGGGGATACTGCTAGAGATTTTTATGAAATAGCCTTTTTTATAAGTAAAGATGAATTACTAACAAAAAGTCAAATTAAGTATCTAGAGGCTAGATTGATATCATTGGCAATTGAAGCAAAAACAGCCGAGATAGAGAACGGGAATGCTCCAAACTTACCAACATTGCACGAAGCAGATGTTTCTGATATGGAATATTTTTTGGAACAAATTAAATTAGTATTACCACTTCTAAGCTTTAATTTTTTAAAATCCACTACCGTGAGAGAAAATCAGTACACAGAAATTCAAAATAAAAAATCAAATATATTTAGATTAAAAAATAAGCGGTTCAAAGCAAAGATGGTTGTCACAGATGATGGCTTTATTGTTGAAAGAAATTCACAAGCCAATAAATCTGTGACTGCTTCAATGACAAGCAACTACAAAAAATTAAGACAAAAATTAATTGAAACTGGTGTTCTTGTGGATAAAGGAAACAATTACATTTTCAGTGAGGATACAATTTTTAGTAGTCCAAGTGCAGCATCCAATATTGTACTCGGTAGACAATCTGCGGGTCCCTTAGAATGGATAAATTCTCAAAATAAATCTTATAAAGATTTAATTGAAAGTAGTTAAATAAGAAAATTTTGTTACTATTATGATACTTGATTTAAGATAACCTATTAAAATTAAATAAGTTAAAGATGAATGACGTGTTTTAAAATAAAAAAACCGCATTTTTTGATGCGGTTTCTGAAAGGTTTAATTAATTCAGGTTAATTTAAAGCAACAATGGGTAAGTTAATTCCATCAACACGGATTTCCTCAACTACCATTCTTGCAACTCCTCTTTTCATAAGTCCCAATTCAATAGCGGCTGCTTTCGAGAGATCCAGATCCCGTCCTTCGATATAAGGTCCGCGGTCGTTAATTCTCACGACTACTGTTTTACCGTTTCTCGGATTGGTTACTTTTAAAAGAGTACCAAATTTTAAGCTTTTATGAGCGGCGGTTAATGCCATTTGGTCATAAATTTCGCCGTTTGCTGTTATTCTTCCGTGAAATCCCGGTCCGTACCAGGATGATTTCATAGTCCCCATTTCCTTTAATGTTACCATTGAAAAGTTAACTGGATTCAAATCCAATGCTTCAGATATTAATTCATCATTTGCTTCCGGTGCAACGAATTCACTTTCCTCATTAGATACTATGGTAAAACCCACCAGAGCAATCATCATTATGAATAAAAATAACTTTACGAATGATCTCAAAAAGACACCTCTTAGTTTGTGGAACAAAATTGAATGTTCAAAGTTAACCTGTCGTTTCAGACGTATCAACCTCTGAGATGGCTTATACCCCATTAATAACATGAAGGGAAATATCCGACTATAATGGTGTTTAAGTCGAACATAAATTATTTTTGTTCAATGGGCTCAGAAGTGTCACTTTACCCGGTGTCTTTTTCGTGAAAAAAGCTCAAAAATGGAGTAAAAACGCAGTTATTTCAGATAATCTTAGAGGTTTAATTTCACAGTTCTTTTTTGAGTAAAGGAAAAATCCCAATACTTTTTTTACTGATGAGGGATTCTCAAAGCACTTTTTGATAATTTACCTATGTGTTTCCGGGCACTTTTGGGAAACGCAGTTCGTATAAATTCCAAACTTTATTTGGAGAAAACCATGTTACAGCGAATAATTTTCCTTTTACTGATTGTATTTCCTTTATTGATTGGAAATTCAAGCCGACTAATACAATCCCCACAAAGTGAAAATAAAAATTTTTACCTTTCAAATTATACTACTTTCTCTCCCGGGAGTAATGTTTCTGTTAATCTGTACCAATACAATAGAAAGACGCAACTCTTTAATTTCAAACTACTTAGGATAGACGATCCGGTCAATTTTTTCTCAATGATTGACCAGTCTTCATCCAGGTATGCCTTTGATATATGGGGAAAAGATAAGCAAGTTCTGTTAAAGTATACTTCGTTATTTAAAGAATGGGAACAGAAAATTTCTCCATTTGATTACCGGAATGCTAATGTTGAAATAGGCAAAGTAGAAAAACCGGGCATTTACATACTTCAAGCCGTTTCAGGAAAGCAGGTTGCCTATTGCGGTATAGTTGTAACTGATTTTGCAATGGTCTATAAAAGTACCGGCAAGGAAGTTCTGGCTTATGTTGCTGATGCGAAAAGTGGAGAATTTCTACAAAAAGCAAGGTTTGATTTTTATAGTGCGGGAAAGTTGATTGAAAAGAAATCCCCCGACAAGGATGGTTTAGCTTTATTCGACTTGATGAAAATCAATAGTGAAAATCTTTCTAACATCCAGATATTCGCTCATACCTCTAATGAAATAATACTCAGTGATCCTTATTTTTATTTTAATCGGGGTATGCAGCAGAACAGGATTGCATACATTTATACCAATCAGCCGGTTTACAGACCGGGGCAGGAAGTTTTCTTTAAGGGAATTCTCCGCGAGAGAAACGGCAACGAACTCAAATTGGTAGAGTCAACAGAGTTTAATGTTTCTATAAAGTCTCCCCGAAACAGAGAAGTGTTCTCAGGTAAGATCTGGACGAACAGATACGGCACTCTATCTGGTCAGATGACACTCGAAAAGGAAGCCGACCTTGGTACATACAATATAGTCCTTACCAAAGACGGTATTTCATATAATGGCTCCTTTGATGTTGAGGAATACAAAAAACCCGAATACCTTGTTACAGTTACTCCGGAGAAGAATCAGTACTCATTTGGCGATGTTATTAAGGGAAAGGTAAATGCCGATTATTATTTCGGATCGCCTGTTAAAAACGCAACAGTAACTTTAAGTATTTATAAAAAGAATTTCTGGCGTCCCTGGTGGTGGTGGAGTGAATATTCCTGGTTTTACCGCGGATACTATAAAGATATGTATTGGGGGCAAACACAACCGCAGCTCATTCAACAGTTAACGGGAGCACTTAACGATAACGGTGAATATGAGTTTGAATATAAAGTCCCAAAAGAAAACGATGCCGATTTTATTTATTCATTTAGTGCTGAAGTAACAGATGCATCCAGACGGGCTATTTCTGGAACGGGTGAAACCTTTGTTACCAGGGGTTCTTTCACAATTTCAACATCTCCTGAAAAATATTTCTATGAGTTTGGAAAAGAAGTTAAAATAAGGGTTAATGCCTCTGATTTTTCAGATAAGCCGGTTGAAACTGAATTTTCGATTGAAATTTTTTATCCGTTCCGGGAAAAACATCAGGGACCAGCAAAAACTGAAATAATCAGATCCAAGACTGATATAAACGGCAAAGCAATTGTTACGTTTAAACCTTCCTCGGATTACAGAGGCCACTATCGTTACAAAGTTCTTGCTTATGATGAAAAGGAAAGAGAAATATATGCCGAAAACTCATTCTTTGTCGGTGACGAGAGATACTATTATTACGAAAGGACTTCATCCGGATTGGAGATCATCACAGACAAAGATTCCTATGAAAAGGGTGACAGCCTGATTGCCTACATTTTCTTTCCCAATGAAAATCAGGATGCTCTTTTAACCTTTGAGACAAACAGAATAATCAGGTATCAAAAAATATCCCCTGAAGGTAATAGCTATACAATTCGTGAGAAGTTATCTGATGTGCATTCACCGGGATTCAATATTTCGGTTAACTTCATCAAGGACAGAAATTTATTTACCCAAACAAAAATGATTGGAGTCCTGGCAAAGGATAAATTCCTGAATGTAAAACTTATTCCCTCTAAGGAAATTTATAAACCCGGTGAAAAAGCTTCATACAGAATCCAGGTAACTGATTATGAAGGTAATCCTGTTCGCAATACCGAACTATCTTTCGGTATTGTTGATGAAAGCATTTACGCTATAAGAGATGAAAAGGTTCAGGACATTCAGAATTTCTTCTACTCTCCGCAGTATTTCTATGTGCCGATTTACAATTCACTTCAATACGGATACTTCAGCAGTTCAAGCCGTACTGCTACTTTTATTGATTTGAATTATTTTGATGGAACTGACAAAGTCGGAGCAAAAGGCTCGTCAAAGCTTTACGGCAGAGTAAAAATTAAAGGCACTGAAGAAAATGCAAAAGACTTATTCATAATTCTCAGCAGTGATAAGAATTACTATACAGCAAAAACCGATACTTCAGGCAGGTACTCTTTTGAAAAGATCGTAAGCGGAGAATATGAAATGTATGCCTCAGTTCCGGGAGGATTACTTACTTTTATCAAAAAAGTTAAAGTAAGTAAAGAAGAAAAATTTGATTTTGAGGTTGATGCTTCAATACTTGTTAGCAGTCCCGAAGGTCAAGCTGGAATTGTTGGCGATAATGTGCAGTTAAACGATGCAGAATTTTCAGCTGCACCAACAGCAAGAAGTGAAATGAAAAGTACGGCTATGTTAAAAGCAGGCAGAGATTCAGATTCTTACATTCAAGCCGAAGTCCGTTCAAAATTTGTGGATGCAGTAATCTGGAAAGCTCATATTGTTTCCAATGCTAAGGGTGAAGCCAGGGTTGAATTTGATATTCCTGATAACCTTACAACCTGGAGAGCAACTGCAAGAGGAGTAACCAAGTTTACAGAAGTTGGTCAGCAGGTAAGCAAGATTATCAGTAGGAAAGATCTGCTCGTTAGAATGGAAGTACCAAGGTTCTTCAGAATGAATGATGAACTTGTAATTTCAACAATTGTTCACAATTATCTTGCTGAAAAGAAAAAAACTAAGATCAGTTTTGATTCAGGAATTCTCGATCTTTTATCTTCTGCAATAAATCAAAAAGGATTTGATAAAGGACAGGGAAGAAAATCTGTTTCATCTTATGAAGTTGAAATTCCGGCAAACTCAGAATTGAGAATTGACTGGAGGATAAAAGTATCAAAACCGATCGGTGAGGCAGATCTTAAAGCTGAAGCACTTACAAATGAAGAGTCGGATGCAGTTCAGTTAACAGTGCCTATCCTTCCAAACGGAATAAAAATTCTAACTCCTGTTGTTGCAGATTTTTCTGAAAACAATTTCACTGAAAAATTAACATTCAACATTCCGAATAATATCGATCTAAGAACTGCTGAGTTTTCATTTGCAGTTTCTCCATCATTAGCCGGAACAATACTTAAAGCACTTGATGATCTTGCAGGTTATCCTTACGGTTGTGTTGAACAAACAATGAGCAGGTTTCTGCCGACTATAATTGTCTCAAACACACTTAAAGAAATAAATATTCCGCTAAAATCAAAAACTATTGAAGAACTACCGAAGTATGTTGATGCAGGATTAAAACGACTATATAACTTCCAGCAATCAGACGGCGGATGGGGATGGTGGAGTAATGATAAATCAAATCCTTATATGACAGCTTATGTTATGTACGGCTTAACTCTTGCTAAGCAAGCCGGATACAACATTGATATTAATATCTATTCAAGCGGATTGAACAGTCTGAAATCTCTCCTGGAAAGCGGGACAGATATTGATGAAACAACCCGTGCATATATGATCTATTCGTTATCAATAGCACTGAAATCTGAAAAGAGTAATAATTCAATTTATGTTGAGATGATAAAAATACTCATGAGGAAAGATCTTAATGCATACCCGCTTTCATTGCTGGCAATATCACTGCATAACTTCGGTGAAAATGAAATGGCTAAAGATGCTGCGTCAAGATTGAAAAAACTCGTAAATGATGATAAAGGTTTTGCATTCTGGGGCGGTGAGAAATTTCAGTACAGGTGGCAGAATGATAATGTGCAGGGAACAGCTTTTGCAGTTAAGGCTCTGCTGCAAATTGAGGGTAATTCCGAGCTTGTCTCAAATGCGGTAAGATGGTTATTAAGGAAGAAGCAAGGATACTCATGGAGATCAACTCAGGAAACTTCTGTGGTGATATTTGCTTTAACGGATTACCTGAAAATCACCAAAGAGCTTGATCCTGATTATACTGTTAAGATAAAAGTAAACGGAAAAGAATTTTTCAGCAGCAGTATTGATGAAAAATCTATATACGTTGAACTGCAAAAAATAAGTATCAACTACGTCGATCTTAAAAAAGGAATGAATGAGATAACAATTGAAAAGTCCGGTAATGGTAAAGTTTATTTCTCTGGATTAACTTCTTATCACACGGAAGATTATTCCGCCACTGCTTCAAACTCGTTTTCGATTAAACGGGAGTATTACATTTTAAAGTCAGTTCAAAAGGAAGGACGAATGCTTTACATAAAAGAAAAATTTGATGGCATTATTACAACAGGTGAAGATATATTTGTCAAAACATTTGTAGAATCAAAGTATAACGATATGGAATATTTCATTCTTGAAGATATGCTTCCATCCGGATTTGAAGTTGTTAAGGATGTTCAGAACTATGAAATTGAAGGCGAAAATGAATACCGTCCATACTACGATTCCTACGGATGGGGAAGAAGACCATGGATTTGGAATTACGCCGATAGAGAATACCGCGATGAGAAGGTTGCTTTCTTCGTTACTTATGTAAGTGAAAAAATGGAGTTCACTTATATAATGAAAGCACAAATCCCAGGTGAATACTCCGTTATGCCGGCACAGGGATACTTAATGTACTATCCGGAACTTGCTGGAAATACGAAAGACATGAAAATAACAGTAAAAGATTTATAGAATCATTCTTTGTACTTTGCAGACTTTGTGTGAAGAAGTATTCACGCAAAGTCGCAAAGAAGTCGCGAAGCACGCAAAGTATAATCTTAAACACTGCCCAGATACTTAATAGATCATTCCTAAAACAGAGAAAAGATTTTTAGTTAATTAGAATTGCTGAACCTTTGTAAAATAATTATATCAATCAAAAGCAATTCATTTAACTGATAATACAGCTTTTTCTGTATGGAACGCTTTTTGGTTTTAATTAATGGTTATTGATTAAAGCTTCCAAAATCAGGAGAGAATTGAACCTGTCGCAAATATCATATCGTCCACACATTGCTGTAGTTGGAAAGCGGAATGTGGGTAAATCCCGATTTGTCAATACATTAATTGGCAGTGAAGTATCAGCAGTTAGTGAAATAGCCGGCACAACTATCGATCCGATTAAAAATCCATTAGAACTTTTGCCTTATGGCCCTGTTCTTATTGTTGATACAGCGGGTATTGATGATGAAGGTGAACTCGGCAGCAGACGAATAACTCAAACCATAAAAACTATAGCATCTGCTGACCTCGTTATACTGATAGTTGATTCGCGGACAAGACTTTCAAGCAAGGAACGTGAGTTAATTGCATACCTGGATAAGATTGAAGTCACTTATTTGCTTGTAGTAAACAAAATAGAGTTCGGTGTTAATGAAAATTTGCTGGAGGAGTTAACGGAACTCCGTACAACTCACTTTGAAGTATCCTGTAAAGAGGATGTGGGTTTTGAAGAACTTATAAGAAAAATAATAAGAATGCTTCCCAGGGAAGATGAATTCTTCTCATTAAATGATATTATTGCACCGACAGATAAAGTTTTAACGGTTTTACCTTCTGGTCTGCCGGATGAAGAGCATTCACTTCTACTATCTTATTTAGATATTATTAAAAACAATCTTGACGAAAACACTATTGTAACTATTTGTAAAGACACTGAATTTTCGGAAATATCAGCAAAGCTCAATACTCCGGATATAATCATAACTGAAAGTCATTTGGTCAATAAAGTTTCGGCACTCGTTCCAGAAAAAGTTAAGGTCACTACATTTTCTCTCCTCATCAACAGAATGAAATCAGATCTTCCGGTTTTTGTTAAAGGATTACAAACTGTAAGCAAACTTAAAACCGGAGATAAAATTCTTATTGCCGAGGGGTGCAGTCAGCATCCATACAATAATTGTAAATTTAAAATCAAGGAATGGCTTTACAGCAATTCAAAAAAGGAATTGAATTTAGATTTTATATTTGGTGGAGACCTCCCTGAAAATCTTTCTGAATATAAATTACTTGTCCATTGTGACGGATGTAAACTTAATCATACTGAAATGCAGACAAGAATTAATGAAGCAAAACTTATGGATGTTCCGATAGTTACTTTTGGAATAGTTGCTTCTTACATGAAGGGTGCAATCCCTAGAGCAGTTGCTTCCCTCGGGATAAAGAGTGTCTAGTTTACTCGCAAAAAAATTCAATCATTCAATCTGCCATCCTCCATAAAATTAGGGTAGATATTTATCTCCCGTAATTTATAGAGAACAAAAAATTATTCCGGGAAAACGAAATATGTTCTATCTCACAAACCCTTTCCATCTTTCAATAAATCACTTCTCAATAACAAGAAATATTAGTTGCTATTCGTTATTATTGATTAGAATTCAACACTTAAAAGCGGTTTTTTTACTCAATAATCTGGCATTTTACATGCAAATTCTGTTGTGACAATTTTTCTTATCGAGGACAACATGCATAATAAAATATTTGAAAACTATCAGAAAAGTGACAAGAGCAGTTTGATACCTTTATTACAGGATGTTCAGACAATTTACGGCTATCTGCCGGAGAAAGCTTTAAGAGATATTTCTGATTTTGTGGAAATGCCGCTAAGCCGGGTATACGGAGTTGCGACTTTCTACAATCAGTTCAGATTAACTCCGCTTGGTGAAAATATAATCCGTGTCTGCAGAGGAACTGCCTGCCACGTAAAAAATTCGGCAAACATTCTTTATGCTATCGAGAATGAGTTGAAAATTAAAACAGGTGAAACTACCCGTGATAAAAAGTTTACTTTAGAAGGAGTAAACTGTATAGGTGCCTGCAGTATTGCGCCCGTTATCCTTGTTAATGAAGATTACCATGGAAGAATAACGGTTAAAGACATTCCTAAAATATTAAAGAAGTACAAAACGGCAGCAAAAGCAGAAGGTGCAGAGGTGAAATGATGAGAAATTTATTAGGACTCTGCTGCGAAAAATGCTGGCACTCACCCGAAAAGGCATGTGAACATTTCATTCAGTGCTGTTCTGAAGGTCCGCTTTGCCATCACGATCAGGAATGTATTGATAATATAAAAGCATTGAAAAGACAGTTAAGGTATGAAGAACACGATAAACCGATAATTATTGTTGGTATGGGAACCTGCGGACTTGCCTCTGGTGCAGGGAAAGTTAAAGATGCTATTGCCGCAGAACTAAAAAAACTAAACATCGAAGCAATTATTGAAGGAACCGGATGCATTGGCTATTGTGCCGTTGAGCCTATAGTTGATATTAAACTTCCGGGTAAGGACAGAGTCTCCTACTGCCAAATAACCATAAAAGAAATTTCAAAATTTGTTCAAACTACAATAGTTGAAGAAAAGATTTATAATGAAAAATTGCTTGGTGCTCACGGTAAATCTGATCCTGATGTAAAGCAGATCGATAAAGATCCTTTCTTCGAACATCAGTTAAAAATTGTTCTTGCAAACTGTGGAATAGTAAATCCAACTTCAATTGATACATATCTTTCATTTGATGGATTCAAAGCATTAGATAAAGTTTTAAGATTAATGAAGCCGGAAGATGTTGTTAAAGAAGTTATTGATGCAGGATTAAGAGGACGAGGCGGCGGTGGTTTCCCCACAGGCAAAAAGTGGGAAATGGCTATGAAAGAAAAAGCCGACCAGAAATATATTGTCTGCAATGCTGATGAAGGTGATCCCGGTGCATTTATGGATCGTTCACTTCTCGAAAGCGATCCGTTCAGAGTGATCGAAGGTATTATGATAGGTGGATATGCTATTGGTGCAACCGTAGCTTACATATACTGTCGCGCTGAATATCCGCTCGCAATTGAAAGACTTCAGAACTCAATTGATCTCTGCAAACAATATGGTTTACTAGGAAAAAATATTCTTAATCACGGATTCGATTTCGAAATAAAAATTAAAAAAGGTGCTGGTGCTTTTGTTTGTGGTGAAGAAACTGCCTTGATGGGTTCTATTGAAGGTAAACGCGGTATGCCCAAGCCAAGACCGCCTTATCCGACCAAGTCTGGATTATTCGGAAAACCAACAGTTATCAACAACGTTGAAACTTTTGCAAATGTTACCTCGATTATTCTTATGGGATACAAAAAGTACTCATCAGTTGGAACTGCAACCAGCAAAGGAACAAAAGTTTTTGCACTCAGCGGAAATATTAAGAATACAGGTCTTGTAGAGATCCCGATGGGAATTACTCTCCGTGATGTTGTTTTCAAAATTGGCGGCGGTATTCCTGACAATAAAAAGTTCAAAGCAGTTCAAATCGGCGGACCTTCCGGCGGTTGCTTACCTGAAAGTGTTATTGATACTCCGGTTGATTATGAATCGCTTAAAGAAGTCGGTGCAATGATGGGATCGGGCGGATTCGTAGTGATGGATCAGGAAACCTGTATGGTTGATGTTGCAAAATACTTTTTAACATTCATCCAGGAAGAAAGCTGCGGTAAATGCGTTCCCTGCCGTGAAGGCACAAAACGAATGCTCGAAATTATTGAGCGGATTCCTAAATCATATAAAAACAATGGCGATAAGATGAGTCAGCTTCAGAGATTTAAAGGAATTGTTCACCTGCAGAGATTAGCTGATGTAATTAAAGATACTTCTTTATGCGGACTAGGACAGTCGGCTCCTAACCCGGTTCTATCAGGACTAAAGTATTTCAAGCACGAATATGAAGAACATCTTTATGAAAGAAAATGTTCAGCAGGAGTTTGTAAAGAACTTCTTACTTTTGAAATAAATAATGAAATATGTACAGGCTGCGGATTATGTGTTAAGGTATGTGCACCCGGTGCAATAGTTGGAGAAAAGGGTCAGGCTCATTACATAGTTGAAGATAAATGTATTCAGTGCGGTATGTGTTTTGAAACATGCCGCCTGGATGCTATCAATGTAAATTAGTTCATTGATATTGTTTCATGCCCCGACTTTTAGGGCTTGTTGCATAACTCGGAAAGTGTCATTTCGAAGGAGTCTTCGACTGAGAAATCCTTCAATATGTAACGAAAAAGATTTCTCCCGTTGGTCGAAATGACAATTATGTGACTTCTGCAACAGACCCTTTAAGTCGGGGTAAAATGAAAGAACCAAACAAAAGGGCTTTAGCCCGATAATGGGGTTAGGCTTAAGCCGATAATTTTTTATCGATTACATCCCCACGACTTAAAAGTCGTGGCTATTGAGGAAATCTGGAAAAGGAAATTTCGGAGTTTAATATGGTACAATTAACTATAAACGGAATAAAAGTAAACGCTGAAGAAGGAATGACAATTCTTGATGCAGCTAAATCAGTTGGAATATCAATACCGACTTTATGTCACTTAAAAAACCTTGAGCCAACCGGCGCCTGCAGAATATGTGCAGTTGAAGTGGATGGTATGAAAGGCTTAACTCCCTCATGCGCTTATCCTGTGCAGGATGGAATCGTAGTTGAAACAAATTCACCAAGAGTTCGTAAAGCAAGAAAAACTATAGTGGAACTTCTTGTAGAAAATCATCCGCAGGATTGCCTTATCTGTGTTCGTAATAAGAACTGTGAGCTTCAGGATCTGTCTGAACAGTATGGTATAAGAGAACACAGATTTGTTGGTGAAACCCGATGCCATGCAATTGATATATCAAGTGCATCTATGGAACGTGATCCGGCAAAATGTATTCTTTGCGGAAGATGTGTTCGCGTATGTCACGAAGTGCAAAACATAGGTGCAATTGATTTTACAAATCGGGGATTCACTTCAATCGTTACAACTCCTTACAACAAAGGTTTGAATGTAAGCGACTGTATTTTATGCGGACAGTGCATACTTGTTTGTCCAACTGCTGCATTACGTGAAAAGAGCAACATCAAAGCAGTTGCAAATGCTCTTTATGACAGAAAGAAATACTGCATCGTTCAGATCGCTCCAGCTGTCAGAGCTTCAATTGGTGAAGAGTATAATATGCCTCTTGGAACAGATGTTACAGGATTGCTTGTAACGGGATTACGGAGACTCGGTTTTAAAAAAGTATTTGATACAAACTTTGCAGCGGATCTCACAATTATGGAAGAAGCATCCGAACTTATTCACAGGGTTCAGAACGGCGGTGCACTTCCTATGTTCACGAGCTGCTGCCCCGGCTGGGTTAAATATGTTGAAATGAACAGACCTGAAGTTCTTGACCATGTATCAAGCTGTAAATCTCCTCACGAGATGGAAGGTGCTGTGTTGAAGACATACTATGCAAAGAAAATGGGAATTGATCCTAGTGATATGTTCGTCGTTTCAATCATGCCTTGCACAGTTAAAAAGTATGAATCGGAAAGACCTGAGCTTAAAGAAGATATTATGCCGGATGTGGATGCAGTTCTTACAACAAGAGAGCTTGTTAGATTCTTTAAGATAGCAGGAATTGATTTTAATGATCTGCCGCAGGATCAGTTTGATAACCCGCTTGGTGAATCAACCGGTGCTGCTGCAATATTCGGAACAAGCGGCGGAGTTATGGAAGCAGCATTAAGAACTGCTTACTTTAAACTAACTGGTAAGGAACTTGAGAATCTTGAATTCGAAGAGATTCGTGGAATGGAAGGCGTAAAAGAAGCTTCAATCCCCATTGGTGATTTGACAGTCAACATCGCAGTTGTAAACGGTATCGGTAATGTTAAACCAATTTTGGACCAAGTGCAGGCGGGAACATCAAAACATCATTTTGTCGAAGTGATGGCTTGTCCCGGCGGATGTATTAATGGCGGCGGTCAGCCGATACATCAGAAACCGGAAAAGGTAATGAAGCGTGTTAAGGTTCTTTACCAGATAGATTCAACTGCTAAAAGCAGAAGATCGCATGAAAATGAATCTGTTAAAACTTTGTATAAAGAATTTTTCGGTGAACCTAATTCGCATAAAGCTCACGAGATTTTACATACAGAGTATTTTGATAAGAAAAAACTATTAAGAAGCTAATTAGCATTGTCATTCTGAATCCCGACTTCGTCGGGATGAAGAATCTCCTATATAAAACAGATTCTTCGCTCCAGCCTTGCCGTCAGACAAGTCGCTCAGAATGACAGCAGCAAGAAAACTATGAATCACATAATTGTAAGCACAATAACAGATCAGTGCAAGAGATGTTACTCCTGTGTGAGAGAATGTCCTGCAAAAGCTATCCGTGTAATTGACGGACAAGCACAGGTCATCTATGAAAGATGTATTGCGTGCGGACATTGTGTTAAAGTTTGTTCTCAGGATGCTAAACAGATTTATACAGAAATAGATCTTGCTGACACATTACTTGAGATGGAAAATGTTGTAGCTATCGTTGCTCCTTCTTTTGCTGCTTCATTTCCCGATGAGTACAGAAAAGTTCCTACTGCATTAAGAAAACTTGGATTTGAAAAAGTAATTGAAACTGCTTTTGGTGCAGATCTGATTGCTAATGATTATATGAAAGAGATTCACAATGATAATGGAAAAACAATTATTAGCTCTGCCTGTCCTGCAGTAGTGAGTTTCATTCAAAAGTATTATGTGAATCTTGTACCTAACCTGGCAAAAGTTGTATCTCCAATGATTGCACTGGGAAGATATCTTAAAAAAGAAGACGGGAATGTAAAAATTGTATTTATCGGTCCCTGTGTTGCAAAGAAAAATGAAGCCGAAGATGAGAACGTTGCCGGAGTTGTTGATGCAGTTCTGACTTTTACAGAATTAAAAGAAATGTTCGATTGTAAGAATATAGTTGTTAATGAATGCGAGGAAAGTGATTTTGACGGTCCTCATGCAATGATGGGGAAAGCTTATCCTCTTGCCGGCGGATTATTAAAAACCACAGATGTGAATGATGATATTCTTGAAAAAGATATAATTGTTGTTGAAGGAAAGAAAAAAGTTGTTGAGATAATAGAGGAGATTGCCAACAATCATATCAACGCAAAGTTTACAGATATTCTGTTTTGTGAGGGATGTATTAGCGGTCCCGCTATAGATTCCGAGCTGAATTATTATGCAAGACGCGAAAAGGTTATCAATTACATAGATGAAAAACTTCACTCAACAGATAAGCGGGTATGGAAAAGCAATCTTTATAATGCACGAAAACTTGATCTTACAAGAAAGTTTAAAGTTGATAACCAACGTAAACCAATGCCCGATGAAGAAGAGATTAAAAAAATTCTTGCGGATACTAAAAAGTTTACAGTAAAAGACGAACTGAATTGTGGTGCCTGTGGTTATGTCAGCTGCCGTGAGTATGCGATTGCAATTGCAAAAGGACTTGCAGAAAAGGAAATGTGTCTTCCGTTTCTTATAGATCAACTAGCGGATGCTTATCATAATTTGAGTAATACTCAGGAACAGCTTAAGATTGCTGAAAAGCTTGCATCAATCGGACAGCTTGCTGCTGGTGTAGCACATGAGATTAATAATCCTCTAGGTACAATTCTACTATATTCGTCAATGATGAAAAAGGATATTGAAAGAATATTTAATAACGATCAGGCAGTTGAAGATATTGAATTGATAGTTGAAGAAGCAAAACGATGTAAAAACATCGTTTCAAACCTTCTTGATTTTGCAAGACAGGGCAAACTTCACATTAAAGAACTGGATTTGTCGGATATGCTGCACGATCTGATAAGATTGTCCTCACAGAATCCTGCAAGCAGGAATATTATATTCACATCAGACTTAAACGGATATTGCAGAATAAAAGGAGATGAGGATCAACTTAGGCAGGTATTCGTAAATATAATCAATAATGCCTGTGATGCAATGCAGGATGCAGAAGAGAAAGAGTTAAAGGTATCATTGTTAAACAATGATAGTGAAGTGGTGATTGAATTTGAAGATACAGGAAAAGGTATTCCACACGAAAATTATGGAAAAGTGTTTACACCATTCTTTACAACAAAAAGTATTGGCAAAGGTACCGGGTTAGGATTAGCTATTTCCTACGGAATTATAAAAATGCACAGGGGAAGTATTAATTTTACAACTGAAGTAAATAAAGGGACAAAGTTTATTGTTAAATTGCCAAAGAATCCTGAAGCTGTCAGTTCAGGAGGTATTAAAGGAGTTATAAATAATGAGTGATTTAAAAAATAAAAAAGTATTGCTGGTTGATGATGACCTTGATCTTCTGGAACAGCATAAATTATTATTTCAATCTAAAGGTTACGAAGTTGTAACAGCCGATAATTCTAAAGAAGGATTTGAAGTTTTTAAAAGAGAAAAACCGGATGCCGCTGTTATAGATCTGATTATGGAACAGCATGATTCCGGATTTATTCTTTGCTATAAAATAAAAAAGGATGAATTCGGGAAAACTATTCCTGTTTTTATGTTGACTTCCGCCGCTTACGATACCGGTTACAAATTCAGCTCGGCAACTGATGAAGAAAAAGAGTGGATCAAGGTTGATGAGATAATTCATAAACCCGTTGTGATAGATGATCTTGTTGAAAAGATTGAAAACTATCACGAGATGAGACAACATGAGTGATTTCTGGATGCATGATTCTGGTGGAGTTTCTAAAAGTCTTTAATTGTTAGTCACTGCTCAGTATCCAGTATCCAGTATCCAGTATCCAGAACCTAGTTTCCGTTTAACAAAAGTTTACAATCATCATCTGTTGCTTGGATAACTGTTTTCTTTTTTTGAATTTTGAACTCGTAATTTTTTCAAATATCCGCTTACGGAATGGATAACAACTATAAACCTACGGTTTTAATAGTAGATGATGAAAAAGGTCTTAGACTTGGAGCAAAAAGACTTTTAACAGGCGAGGGGTATGAGGTAACTACTGCCGAAAACGGAACAGAAGGAATCAAATACGGTACTTCACAGGAATTTGATCTAGCAATTATAGATCTTAAAATGCCGGATATTGACGGGCTTGAAGTTCTTAAACGTATCCGCGAAAAATATCCCAATACTGTCTGCTTTATTGCCACAGCTTATGCCAGTTATGAAACCGCAATTGAATCAACAAAAATCGGTGCACAGAGTTATATACCAAAACCATTTACTCCCGAAGAACTTCTTCAACATCTGAAGGAAGGATATTCGAAACGACTTATCCTTCTGGAAGCCGAAAAGTGGCAGAAGGAACGTGAAGAAAGACTCCTCGAAGTAGCCTTTGAGAAAACCAGACTTAACACTATTATAA
The DNA here is from genome assembly GCA_018335755.1 of Ignavibacterium sp. GTDB lineage: Bacteria > Bacteroidota > Ignavibacteria > Ignavibacteriales > Ignavibacteriaceae > JAGXRK01. Next base: position 382,685 of record JAGXRK010000001.1, read on the forward strand.
ACTCTATTACCGATGGAGTACTCGTTGTAAATAAGGAGGGACTTGCAGTACTTTTTAATCCAGCCGCATTACATTTCCTTGAACTGGATAAGATAATCGTTGAGGAGTATATTCTTGATAAACTGCATCCGGAAATTCTTGAACTTATTAATAAATTCCTTACAACAAAAAAACAGGAATTAAAGTCATATTCCATTCAACTCGAACTTAAACCTAACCGTGAGTTTTTTATTGAAGCTACAGCCTCACCGGTTCATCATCCCGGCAATAACCTAGCTGGTGTAGCGATAGTATTTAAAGATATAACAGAGTTAAAAAGGATTGAACTGATAAAATCACAATTTGTATCGATGGTGTCACACGAACTTAAGGCTCCAATTGCTGCCGTTTACGGATTTCTGAAATTATTCAACGATGATTCCATAATGCTGACTGATATGCAGCGAAAGGAATATGAAAACAGATCAATGATCAGACTTGACGGCTTGCTTAAAATGGTAAATGATCTGCTGGATATTTCAAGAATGGAACTTAAAACCGTTAGGAGAGAAATTAAAGAAATAAATATTCCCGATATTATTCATTCGGTGCTTGAACTATTTCAACTTGAAATTAAGAATAAAAAACTTGAAGTCAATCTGAATATCGAACAGAATGTTCATAATGTATTTGCAGACTCAGATGAAATTAACAGACTTTTTACAAACCTGATATCAAATGCTATAAAATATAATAATGATCTTGGTTTAGTAAACATTAATATTAAAACTTCTGGCAATTTTGTAGAAACAGAAATTAAAGACAGCGGCATTGGGCTTAAACCCGAAGAAAAAACAAAATTATTTTCAGAATTCTTCAGAGCAAAGAATGAAAAAACTAAAAACATTGGCGGAACCGGTTTAGGACTGTCAATTGTAAAAAGAATAGTAGATTCATATTCGGGTAAAATAGAAGTCGATTCAGAATATGGTGAAGGAACATCTTTCAGGATATATCTTCCATTTACCAATGACGTAATTGAAAATTAAATAATTACTTTCACACATTATATATCAGGGGATAACATGAAAAATTTATGCTCGTTTCTTTTCGTTTTATTATTTAGCTGCATACAGGTAAATATCTTTGCTGCAGATCCTCCGGAGGGTATATCATTAACTAAAAACAGCAATGGTTACCTTGTTCAATTTACTTTACCAACATATAATCTTGTCACAGTTAAAGGCGGTAATGAAAATTTCTACCGGATTATTATTGATGAATATGGTATTACTCCGGAGGATGGTCTTCCGGAATTACCGCTTGTTTCGTTCAATCTTTTTATTGCAGATGATGAATCACAAACTTCTTTTGAAATACTGAACACAAAGAGTAAAGAGATTGAATTAGACAAACATATTTTCCCTAAACAAATGCCGTGGCAAAAAAGTAAACCAATATCGGACAGACCATTTACTATTAATTCACAATACTATCAAACAGAAGGAATACAAGTTCCTTTTGTAAAAATTTCTGAGCCATTCATTATTGGCGGTGTAAAAGGTGTGATGGTAACTATCTATCCGTTCTCTTATAATCCGCTGGAAAAGAAACTAACAATAATTACGGAGGGAAGTTTTGATATATTACTAAGCAGAATACCTGCCACAGAAGAATCGAAATCAAAAACATTTAATAGCTTTCTTAATGGAGTCTTTGTTAATTATGATGGCATTCCTTCCGATGCTATGATGAGATATCTTATTATTACTGATCCCCAATTTGAGGCAGGACTTGCTGCCTTCAAAACTCATAAAGAAAACTTTGGATGTGTTGTTGATCTTTTTACTACCGCAGCAACAGGAACATCAACTACTGCAATTAAAAACTTTATTCAAAACAGGTATAATGATCCGGGTATTCGACCTGAGTATGTATTACTTGTCGGGGATGTTCAGCATATACCTGCCTGGGTTGGCTCAGGAACTGGCAGTCCATATACGGATTTAAAGTATGTACAGCTTGAAGGCACCGATCCCTTTGCTGATGCATTTATCGGCAGATTTTCTGTAACAAGTACAACGGAACTTCAGAATGCAATTAATAAAACTATTTACACAGAAATTAATATTTCTACAATCCCTAAGAAAAATGTTTTTTGTGCATCAACTGATAATTATCAGATTTCAGAAGGAACTCATAACTATGTTATTAATAATTGGTTTGATCCTCAGGGATTCACAAATCTAAAACTTTATACAGTTACTTATAATGCTACAACTGCACAACTTATTACAGCCCTGAATGATAATCAGCGATTTGCAATTTATTCCGGCCACGGCGGTGAATATTCATGGGCTGATGGACCAGCACTGAGCCAGGCGCAGGTAAGAGCTTTAACAAATTCAATTTATCCATTTGTGTATTCATTCTCTTGTGTAACAGGTTCTTATCATTTATCGGAATGCTTCGGTGAAACCTGGCTTCGAACCACAAACGGCGGTTCTACTTTTTATGGCTCATCTGTTAATTCCTATTGGGATGAAGATGATGTGCTCGAAAAGAAATTAATTTATGCAATGTTTGAAGATGATCTGACCAGAGTTACTCCGATGTTTGATATGGCTAAAGTTTATCTTGCCAATCATTACGGCAGCATAACTGGAATGGTTCTGCGCTACATTGAAATGTATAACCTTATGGGTGATCCTTCAATGCCTACAATGAGACAAATTCCACCTGACACTACTCCGCCTGATCCGATTGTTGATCTTACAACTGTTGATGCAACATCTAATTCAATTACATTGAACTGGACAGCACCTTATGATTCAACATATGGCGGTGTTACAGCTTATGATATTCGTTATTCAACGACTATGATAAATAATGATAATGATTTCAATAATGCTCAGCAATTTATGTTTACCGGTCAATCTGATTCAGCTGGCACTCCCAAAAGTTATGAAGCAACAGAACTTGAATTTAATACTACCTACTATTTTGCAGCAAAAGCTTTGGATATGTGGGGTAACAAATCAGTAATGTCAAATGTTCCAACAGGCATAACACTTGTTACTCCAGTTGTTTCATTCAGTTCAGATTCAATGCATTGTTATGTTACGGTGGACACCCTTTATATTGATAGCCTTGTTTTATCGAATGTTTCATTACAAAACTCAACGCTTGACTACTCAATTGAATTAACTAATAATACTTTCCCGGATAACGTAAAATTCCGGCTTGTTGGAGTAAATAATAATAGGGAAACCCTAGTTAATGAAAAGGGAAATGAAACTAACATCTATGGTTATAGTTTTAAAGGCAGCGGAGGACCTGATCTGTTTGGCTATGAATGGATAGACAGCAATGAACCTAACGGACCTCAGTATATCTGGAATGATATTACTACATCTGGAACGTTGGTTACAAATTGGATTGCAACTGGCACATTTGAACCAAAAGATGAAGGATATGCAGGACCTTTCCAGTTAGGATTTGACTTCAAATTCTACGGTAACGTTAAGAACCAGGTGTATGTAAGTTCAAATGGATTGCTATTATTCAATACAATCAGCCAGAATATATTTTCTAACGTCCAGATTCCAAATACAGCATTACCTAATGAATACATAGCACCATTCTGGGATGACCTTGATGGAAGAACACAGGGTACTGTTCATTATAAGCAAGAAGGAAATAAGTTTGTTATACAGTTTACAAACTGGCAAAGATTCAGTGCAACCGGATCACTTACATTCCAGATTGTTCTTCAATCAAATGGGAAGATATACTTCTATTATAACAATATGAATGCTACCTTAAACTCGGCTACTATTGGAATTGAAAATGCAGACGGAACAGATGGATTACAGGTCGCATATAATGCTAACTATGTTCAGAATAATCTTGCTGTGCAGATTAGTGCAGAACCTGAATGGCTGAACATAGATCACTTTGCCGGAAGGATATATGCAGGTAATTCAGTTGCAATTATTATGACAATGGAAACTGAAGGCCTTGAAATGGGCGATTACTCTATGGATATGGAAATAACTACAAATGACCCGCAGAATTCTTTTGTTGTTGTACCGATCTCAATGACTGTTGGTGTAATACCTGTTGAACTTGCTTCATTCAGTGCAGATGTGAATGATGATAATGTGTTATTGAAATGGAAAACAGCAACTGAGTTGAATAACAGGGGATTTGAAGTAGAGAGAGCCTCCCTAAATCCCTCCAAAGGAGGGACTTCCGGACCATGGGGAAAAGTCAGTTTTATAGAAGGAAGGGGAACGACTACAGAAACAGCTCAATATAGCTATTCTGATAAACCGAAAACTCCTGGTAAATACATATACAGATTAAAACAAATAGACTTTGATGGAACTGTATCTTATAGTAATACAATTGAAGTTGATATTTCCGGTCCAACGGAATTTGCTTTGTATCAGAACTATCCAAATCCGTTCAATCCATCAACAACAATAAAGTTTGCTTTACCTGTTAGAACTAACTTAACTATAAATGTTTATAACACACTCGGTGAAAAAATTTCTGAAATATTTAAGGGCGAAATGGAAACCGGCTATCACGAAGTTCAATTCAATGCATCGGGATTATCGTCAGGTATTTACTTTTACAAAATAGAAAGTGAAAACTTTAACTCAACGAAGAAAATGATATTGATGAAATAAGCCTCAACCCAATATCATACTTCAAGATACAGGAGGTTTAAAAAAACTTAAGGCACGAGCAAATCGTGCCTTTTTATTTTATGAAAAAATAATTCCAACTAATATTTACAGCGATGGCGGACAGGTTATTCATTAGAATAAGTATCTTGATTATTATTATTATTATTATTTAACAGAGACAGCAAAATGAACTCGAATATCTGAAGGCTTTTATTACTGAATAGTATAGAATCAAAATTGAGTTAGGAGAAACATTATGAAAAATATCATTATAATAGTTTTATTGTGGAGTTTTAATGTTATTGGCTTTTCACAGTGGTTTGAACAGGAACCCAAAATCTATTCAGTCATATATAAGTCAATTACATTTACAAATAATAGTAATGGCACAATAGTGGGGACAAACGGCATAATTCTGCGCTCAACCAATGCTGGTGAAAGCTGGGACAGTCTTCATTATCCAATAAATTCTGATCTGGAAAAAGTTTTTTTTATTGATGATGCGAATGGCTGGATTGCTGGAGATAGTGGATTAATACTTAAAACTACAAATGGTGGTTTAGACTGGACAAGTTTAACAACTAATTTTAACGAAAAAATATTCTCGGTTTTTTTTGAAAGTAATACGTTCGGCTGGGTAGCTGGAAAAAATATTATATATAAAACAACAGATGGTGGAATCAACTGGCTTGAAAAGAAGAGAGACAACAACTGGTATTACGATCTGTACTTTGCAGATCAAAATAATGGCTGGGTGGTTGGGGATAGTGCAGCCTTCGGTATTATTTTAAGAACTACTGATGGCGGTGATAGTTGGAGTAAAATTTATGAAACTTATTTTGGTTATTTATCCAGCATAAATTTTACATCGCAAAATATTGCTTATGCTGCCGGGGAGAATAGTATTTTAGCCAAAACGACTGATGGAGGATTAACCTGGTTGGATAATGTTGTCATATCTCAGGGAGACTATGATTGGCAGGATTCTTATTTTATTGATGATAACATGGGATGGTTGGTAGATCTTTTTGGCGCGGTTGTAAAAACCAGTGATGGTGGTTTAACCTGGACGGAGCAGAATCCAAGATTTTTAACAACTGGTGGTCTATATTCGGTTTTCTTTTCAGACTCGTTAAATGGCTGGGCGGTTGGTGCTGGTGAATATCCGAATTTGTACGGAAGAATTATTCGAACGACTAATGGAGGCGTTACAGGAATTGAAGATGAAACGCAAATACCTGTGGATTATTTCCTATTCCAAAACTATCCTAATCCATTCAATCCATCGACAACAATAAAGTTTGCTTTACCTGTTAGAACTAACTTAACTATAAATGTATATAACACACTCGGTGAAAAAATTTCTGAAATATTTAAGGGCGAAATGGAAACCGGCTATCACGAAGTTCAATTCAATGCATTGGGATTATCGTCAGGTATTTACTTTTACAAAATAGAAAGTGAAAACTTTAACTCAACGAAGAAAATGATATTGATGAAATAAGCCTCAACCCAATACCATACTTCAAGATACAGGAGGTTTAAAAAAAGTTAAGGCACGAGCAAATCGTGCCTTTTGGTTTTAAATAATAGATAATATTCTTTTTTATATTTCACACCGATATGAAAGAAATTATTCAGATACTTAAGTATAAACTTGTTGGTTTAAATTTATTATTGGTAATTGTTTTTGCTTTTGCAATGTTTTATTTGGAGTATTTTACTCCTGTTTTCTTTATTCTCATTTCTAATCTATATGATATCCTGGGTTATCATTTTGCACTTATCCGAAGAACCAAAGTTATGCCGGAGAAGATAATAATCAGATCTTACAGAATAAACCAGATTATGTTCGATTTGACTTTATTGATACTTATCTCTGTTGTTTTTAGTCCTGTTGCAGCATTATCAGGTGCAATACTTAAATTATTCGGTGTGCAGGATGTGCTTTATTATATATTTCTTCGGATGGAACTCCCGAAAAAATGGACGTGGTTAAAATGGACACCACTTGGAATTATAAATAAATCTCTTTCTTTAAAAATTGTAATGATGCAGTCAGTTGTTGGTATTATAATTTCTGTTTTTCTACTGATTAACTTTCAATAATAAAAATTATTGTTCTCTCAGAACAACAAACCTTTCACTAATTCCAAACTCGTCATCATTATTTGAGTTAGATACTTTTATCTGGTAGTGAAGTGAATTTCTTAAATCAACAGGAATTTGCCATAAATAGCTGCCCTGGTTCTTCTCGTTGTTTTGGATTGTAAAAATTGGGGCATCCTTTTTTAGCAGTTCAATATTAACTTCATTTATGTGTCTTGTATTTTTCCACATAATAGTGATTGCTTCACCCTGTTGGAATTGATCAGTATAAGTTGGAGAATAAACTTCAATCATAGAGGTCTGTTCCTGGGAAACTACTATGTATTCCGGCGGTGTGTGATCCTGAAAGATATAATTACACGAACTAAAAAATGAAAAAATTAAAAGTGTAACTAAGTAATACCTTTTTTTATGTAAAGTGCTCATAATAATTACCTGTTCGATATTCGGACTAATAATATTAAAAAGTCTCTAAAAATCAAATCCAATCGCTAATTTTATGTAATCAGCAAATATCATCATTTAACAATCATACAGAATATTACGTATTAATATCCTTTTCTTAAATAAGAAATAATTTTCTTAAAAATAAGAACCGAACTATTTAATTATTTGTAATAATTGACTTAAAAAGATAATTGTCTAAGTATAATTATGGCATTTAATGTGTTGATTTTGAAACGGAATAAAACATTATACATTAATTATTCATCACTATCCCAGGGGATAACATGCCTAAAATAGCAATTATTGACGACGATCCTGATATTCTTGATGCAAGTGAATTAGTGCTTACATCAAAAGGATATGAGGTTATTAAAGCAACTAATCCTGATGACGGTTACAAAATTGTAAAAGATCAGAGCCCGGATCTCATTATACTAGATGTAATGATGAACGAACCGGATGACGGATTCTTCCTTGCCCAGAAATTCCGCAGAGAGAAAATTACAATCCCGATCATTATGTACACTTCCGTTTCAAAAACATTAGGATTGGAATTTTCTGCCGGAGAGATGATTCCGGTTGATGATTTTGTCGAAAAACCGATTTCACCAGAAACATTGATCGACAAAGTTGAAAAACTTTTACAATTAAACGTCAAGGAGTAGAGCCATGCTGGTAGTTGAAAAAAACGCTCTCTCCGAAGAAATAGAGAGCTATATAGAAAAATATGGAGATGATCGTTCTGCATTGCTGATGATCCTTCATGAAATTCAGAAAAAGCACAGACATATTTCTGAATTTGCTCAGCAGGAAGTAGCAAGACTCCTTAATATTCATCCTGTTGAAGTATACAGCGTTATTTCCTTTTTCGCTTTTCTTAACTCTGACCCTAAAGGAAGAAACATTGTAAGAATTTGTCAGACAATTTCATGTGATATGCATGGTAAAAGACAAATTGTGCAGGCAATTGAGCGCGAGTTAGGAATAAAAATAGGCGAAACAACAAAGGATAATAAATTCACCGTTGAGTATGCTAACTGTTTAGGGCTTTGCGATATGGGTCCTGCTATGGCAATTAATGACAGAGTCTATACCAATCTTACTCCCGAACAGGCAGTTGAACTTTTAGGAAAGGTGAAGTGAGGTGAATATGGAAAATCATAAAAAGAAAAGAACCGGTCCTGTAATCTTCTCTCAATACAAAAGAGGAGATGCAATTAAAAAATTATTATCAATGTCCCGCGAAGATGTATTGTTTGAATTAAAAGATTCAAAACTCAAAGGAAGAGGCGGAGCAGGATTTCCAACATCCACAAAATGGATGCTTACCGCAGCTGCTAAAGCCGATAGAAAATTTCTTGTGTGCAATGCAGATGAAGGAGAACCGGGAACATTTAAAGACAGAGTACTGTTGATTGAGTTTCCGGAATTAGTATTTGACGGGATGGTTGTCGGCGGTTATACTGTCGGTGCACAGCTTGGAATTGTTTATCTCCGCGGTGAATATGAATACCTGTTAAAACCTCTCGAAGATTATCTCGCAGAGATGAGAAAAGATAATCTGCTTGGTAAAAACATTCTCGGCAAAGAAGGTTTTGATTTTGATATAGAAATATTCCTCGGTTCAGGTGCTTATGTGTGTGGCGAGGAAACTGCATTGATAGAATCGCTTGAAGGACATCGCGGCGAACCAAGAAACAGACCGCCTTATCCTATCAATACAGGATTTCTCGGCAGACCAACATCTGTAAATAATGTTGAAACTCTCGCAGCAGTTACACACATTGTAATTAAAGGCGGCAAGTGGTTCAGCGAATTCGGAACAAGCCAATCGTCAGGATCAAAATTATTTTCTGTTTCCGGCGATTGTGAAAAACCCGGCGTATATGAATTACCCTGGGGAACAAAAGTTTCTGAACTGTTGAAGATAGTTGAGGCAAAAAATACTAAAGCAGTTCAGATAGGTGGAGCATCAGGTCATTGTATTCCGAAATCACAATTCGGCAGAGCGCTCGCGTATGAAGATATTCCAACGGGTGGATCCATAATGATATTTGATGAAAGCAGGGATATGCTTCATGTATTAAAGAACTTTATGGAATTCTTCCTTGATGAATCCTGTGGTCAGTGCACACCTTGCAGAATTGGTAATCATAAGCTGCTTGAAGGTGTGGAAATGATTGAAAGAAACGAATATACCTTTGCTCATATAAATAAGCTGAAAGATCTCGGAAGAACAATGCAGGTTGCATCTAAATGCGGATTAGGACAGTCAAGCCCGAATCCATTTATATCAATTCTTGAAAATTTTAAAGATGAAATCTTTACACGCGGTAATGGAGGAAGAAATGGAAAATAAAAAAACAATGAGAGCACCTGTCAGCCAGAAACCGCATGTTGTTCCCAAACCGGAGCATCCGGAACATATAGGCGGCTCGATCTCAATTGAATTAAATGAGAAAAAAATATCAGTTCCTTTCGGAACAACAATACTAGAAGCTTGCAGACAAAACCAGGTTCATATACCGACACTTTGTCACCATGAAGATTTGTGTGTTGCCGGCGTATGCCGTGTCTGCGTTGTTGAAGTTGAAGGAATGAGAACTCTGCAGGCATCGTGTGCATTTCCAATTACAGCACCAATAAAAATTAAAACCACCTCAAATGCTGTAAGACGTGCAAGAAAACATATCATTGATTTAATATTAAGTGAACACTACGGCGAATGTTATTCCTGTTTCAGGAATAATAACTGTGAACTCCAGTCACTTGCAAAAGAGTATGGCGTTGATCATTACAATTTTGGTCATATTGAAACTCCAAGATATGAAGTTGATAATTCTTCTTATTCAGTAGTGCGTGATCTTGATAAATGTGTTTTATGCAAACGTTGTGTAAGAACCTGTATAGATCTTCAGGAAGTTGGAGTGCTTGAAGCAATAGATAGAGGCAACAACACTCACATCGGAACATTCCTCGATAAACCTCTTGCAGAAGTAATATGTATTAACTGCGGACAGTGTATTAATCGTTGTCCTACCGGTGCATTAAGGGCAAACGATCCGCGTGATGAAATATGGGCTGCAATTGATGATCCTAAAAAGCATGTTGTAATACAAACGGCTCCATCACCAAGAGCTGCAATATGTGAAGAATTTGGAATGGAACCCGGTTCATCACTTACCGGCGAAATGAATACTGCATTAAGAAGAATCGGCTTTGATGTTGTGTTCGATACAAACTTCACTGCAGACCTTACAATCTTTGAAGAAGGTACAGAACTTATTGCAAGGTTGTATAAAGCCCTGGTCCAGAAAGAACAGGTTGCCCTGCCTCAGTTTACTTCATGTTCACCGGGCTGGGTTAAATATCTTGAACATTTTTATCCTGAGTATATTGATAACCTCAGCACAGCCAAATCACCGCAGCAGATGTTTGGCGCGCTGATCAAAACTTATTATGCAAAAAAGAAAGGCATTGATCCGAATGATATTATATCGGTTGCAGTTATGCCTTGTTCAGCTAAGAAGTTTGAGTGTAACAGACCCGAAATGGTTGATTCCGGATTTAAGGATGTAGATTACGGTTTAACAACCCGTGAATTAGCTCAGATGATTAAAGAATCAGGAATATATCTTCCTGAAATGCCGCGCTCGCATTTTGATGATCCGTTTGGTGATGCTTCCGGTGCCGGATTAATCTTCGGTGCAACCGGCGGTGTTATGGAAGCTGCTTTGAGAACTGTTATTGAATTTGTAACAGGAAAGAAAGTTGAAGATGTATTTGCTAACGCTGATATCATGCCTGTAAGAGGATTTGAAGGTGTTAAATATGCCGAACTTCCAATTGCAGAGGTAGGTGCAGTTCCTGATCTTATCAAACATCTTATACCGGATTGGAACTGGTTGAAAGGTGCAACACTTAAAATTGCGGTGGCACACGGAACAGCTAATGCAAAGAAAATTATGGACGATATAAAAGCTGGTGGTAAATTCAGTGAATGTCATTTCATCGAATTTATGGCCTGTCCCGGCGGATGTATCGGCGGCGGCGGTCAGCCTATTCCAACAACTCCAGAGATACGTAAACTAAGAGCAAAAGCTATATATGATGAAGATAAATCATTACCAATAAGAAAATCTCATGAAAACAGATTTGTTATTGAAATATATGATGAGTTCTTAAAAGACGGACCTTGCGGTCATTTATCACATAAACTTCTTCATACACATTATGTAAAAAGAGGAAAGTATATAGCCTAAATTAGTCCTTCTTAAACAGGCAGATGTTAGCTAATAGCATCTGCCTTTTTTATTTTTAGAGTGTAAAATTGAAAATATAATGATTAATCTTGTTCCTTCCTGGGCAAAGCACTACGAAGAATTCTGGATGACAATCCGGAGAAGAAACCTTTGGTTTATAAAGCTCCGTTATGGTGCCGTTTTGATGCTGTTGATCTTCATTTTCTATCCGAAATATTTCCTTAACGTTGAATTGACGGGTTCTCAACACAACTCTCTTTTGATAATTACAATCTCTATTCTGACTTACAATGGACTGCTGCATTTCATAAGAAGATTTTTAAAACATGATGCTGATAGTTTTAATCCTCTGCATCTTTCATTACTTCAGATGATATTTGATTTAATTGCCTTGATGCTCGTAGTATATTATACCGGAAGTGTTGAATCGCCACTGCTTTTATTTTTTGTCATTCATATGATAGTCGGCAGTCTGATTTTACCGGGCTTTTTAATTTATGGTTTTGCGGCAACGATAGTAATTGTAGTTTGGATGATTACAATAGGTGAATATTACTCCATTATTCCTCATCATCACGTTAACGGATACCTGCCCTCTGAGCTCTACCAGGATTTTAATTTCGTGCTGGCAATAAATACAACATTTGGCTTCATAGTTTTTATGATCGTATTAATTTCAAACAGGATGGCAAAACAACTTTATATGAGGGAACAGCAATTAATTGAATCAATTGAAAAGATCAATGCAGCCGAAAAAGAAAAGCAGAAATATATAATCGGTGTAGTTCACGAAATTAAAACTCCGCTTGCTGCTGTTCATTCCTATCTAGATCTGGTGTTGCAAAAATTCCTTGGTCCATTGGATGAAATTGTTGAAGAAAAACTAAAACGTGCCAAGCGAAGATCTGATGAAGCGATCGAACTTGTAAACAGTGTGTTAAAAATTTCTAATATGAAGTTGTTTGATAGAATAACTGAAGAAAGCATGACGATAGGCGCTATAGTAAAAACAACTGCAGCAAGTCAGATGGTAAATGCAAGAGCTAAAAGCGTTTCGTTAAAAGTACTTGATCAACGGAAAGAAAAAATTCCGGTAAAAGGCGATAGCTTCTTAATTCAGATAGCCATTTCAAATATTATAAATAATGCAATTAAGTATTCTGATTTTGAAGGAAAGATTGAAGTTGTAATTGAGAATAAAGAAAATGATGTAATGATAAATGTAAGCGATAACGGTATAGGTATTCCCGAACAGGACATCGATAAAATATTTACAGACTACTACCGTGCTTCAAATATTAAAGATAAAAATTATGAAGGTTCCGGAATTGGTCTTCCGGTAGTCAAACAAATTATTGAAAGGCACGGAGGAACCATCAAAGTGGAAAGCCCCTCCCGCTTAGCTGCGACTGATAAACCTGGAACCAGTTTTACAATTTATCTTCCGTTAAAGAAATAAATTAATTCTTTACAGTTTTTTTAACAGTTTTCTTTTTAGGTTCTGTAAAGATTGAAAGATCAACCAGTTTTGAAGAAACTCCTTTGATTAGAGATACTTTCCGTGCAAGCTCATCCATTTTTTTTCTTTCACCTGCAAGTTCAAGAATAAGCAGACCTTCATCAGTGCAGTTTTCCATTACACCGTCATGAATACCGAGACGGGTTTTAATCATGCAGCCCCATCCGGTTAAAACTTTCTGAACCTGAACGGCAGCATTTTTTCTTTTGCTGATAAGAATTAATAATATGGTTTTCATAGTATAGCCCCTGAATAGTGGATAAAAAAGACAAGTAAAAATAAGTAAAATCACCCAAAGAAAATTATTTAACATTAGTTAATTATTGTTTCTAATTCGACTATATGGTCGTAATGGATGACTAAAATGTCGTTTTATTTCCTAATCAGTTTTATTCCAACATAAATTCACCATAATTTTCAGGCACAAGGTTTGTGAATTGTTTACAGGAGTTTAACATGAAAGTAATACTTATAATTCTATTTTTTTCTGCTGCAGGTTTATCCAATGGATTTGAAATTCCTGATACAACTAAAAGTAAAGATCTGGAAACAAAAAAGGAGCAATTACGCGAAAAGGAAAATGCCGGTAAGCCTTCTAAAGATGATTTTATTGATAAGAAAGGAACCGGTGAACATAATCGTGCCTCTGAAAGAAAAAGAAAAGATGTTTTTATTGATAAGGATGGCGATGGTATCTCGGATACAAGACAGGGTGGAATGAGTTTCAATAAGCTTCGAAAAAGAACCGGACAAAAACAGGGAAGCGGCAGCGGTGGAGGACACAATGGCGGTGCAAATCAGGCCGGACCTGGCGGCAATAAATAATTTTATTAAATTGATTCTTATATGAAATCTTATTTCTTATCATTCATGATCAGCTTTATATTTGTAAGTTATGAAACCTTTGCACAATTAAATCTTAATGTCTCCTATGAAGGATATTATGATGATAACATCTTCAATAACTTTGAGCAGACAGATGATTTTATAAACAGCTTCTCTCTTTCCTCAGCATTCAATATAGAAAGTGAGTTTAATAATGTACAGATATACTACGAAGGAAACTTAAGCTCTTTTCGGGCAAATCAATACAAAAATTTTAACTCTCACCGATTTGGCCTGGTTGAAACACATCTTTTTTCAATCGATGATAATCCTCTTAATGTTGGAGTCAACTATTCTTTACGCAATAACAAAGACGAATTCAAGATTTATGATTTTAATCAGCTTTCAGCATATGTTAATTACAGACACAATATAATTGAAGATAACTATTTACTAGCCGGCTATATATTTAATAGAAATAACTTTAAGAACTTTTCACTCTTTTCCCATTATGAACATAAAGGTTTTGTTCGATGGATATCCAATCTTGCAGAAAAAACTTCCCTGATTGCAAGCACAGAATTAGATTATAAAGATTATCTGCAAAATTATAATGTAAGCAATTACGCAAATGACGCATCGCTTTTAAGATTTGGATTGAGTATTGCTCAGATTATCGGTGAGAACACAAGGATAAGCATTTATTCTGAATATAGAAAAAGCCTGACAGACAAAAGCAGGTATATGTTCAGCGATGAATTTATTTTTTATGAAGAAGAAATATTTAACGATATCTATGCAAGTGACGGATTTATAATAGGCGGAGCTCTAAATCAATATATTATAGATGAAATTCTCGTTTCAGCTGAAGTAAGATTTTTAAAGAGAGAATTTAAATCCCTGCCTATCGCTGATGAGGATGGATATTCATTAAATGATTTATGTGATGACAAACAATTTGCTGTCGGGGTTACTGCAGAATTTGATTTGAGCTTTATAATAAATGGTATATCAATTGAGACGAGCTGGAATTATATAAAAAACAATTCTAATGATTATTTCTACGATTTTACCAATAACCTTATCTCAGCATCATTGGCTTTTGGCTTTTAATGTAAGCTTACTTCTTTATTCCATACTTCTGAATTTTATAACGTATGTTTCTTTCGGTAAGTCCAAGTAGTTTAGCTGCAACTGTCTGATTACCACCCGATTGGCTTAACGCATCATATATAAGTCTCTTTTCAAGTGCTTCTACCTGCTCATTTAATGTTCCGGAACCGGTCTGTTTAATCAGAATTTCTTTCTTAAAACCTTTAATACTGTCAGGAATATCATTAAGAGATATAATTTTATCACGGCAAAGAACTACTGCACGCTCAATAATATTTTCAAGTTCTCTTACATTACCGGGATAATTGTATTTCATTAATAGATCAACTACTTCTTTTGAGATTTCAATTTTACCTTTATGGTTTTCGTTCGCAAAATAAATTATGAAATGCTCGATCATCGGAAGAATATCTTCTCGTCTTTCACGCAGAGGGGGAATATTTATAGATACAATGTTTAATCTGTAAAATAAATCCTCACGGAAGGATCCATCTTTTATTTTGGACTCAAGGTTCTGATGCGTTGCTGTTATTATTCGAACATCAATATCAATACTTTCTGTTGAGCCCAATCTTTCTATTTTTTGTTCCTGTAAAACTCTTAGCAGTTTAACCTGTATATTCAATGGAACATCACCAATTTCATCTAAAAATACTGTTCCTTTGTCTGCTAATTCAAATCTGCCTTTTTTTAATTTTTCGGCACCGGTAAATGCACCCTTCTCATGCCCGAATAATTCACTTTCGAGTAAAGTTTCAGGAAGCGCAGGAATATTCACTGCAATGAACGGCTTATCCATTCTTGAACTTGCAAAATGAATAGCTTTTGCGAGAACTTCTTTTCCTGTTCCGCTCTCACCTGTAATTAATATAGTAGCTTTGCTTTCAGCTGCCCTTGAAGCTACGCTAAGTACTTCATCCATCTTCGGTGAGTTTGAAATAAATGAGTCGAATTTAAACTTTTCCTGAAGCTGTGAGCGTAGTATTTGTATTTCTGATTTTAGATTTTTTGTTTCAATAATTTTTTCCATCAGAAGATCAAGTTCATCAAGATCAACCGGTTTTGAGATGTAATCATAAGCACCGAGACGCATTGCTATAACAGCATTTTCGACTGTTCCGTATGCGGTAAGAATAACAAAGCTAATTTCCGGGTTCATTTTTTTTACTTCTTCCAAAACCTCTATTCCGGTTTTATCAGGCATTTTATAATCTGAAAGGACTATATCTATTAGATTATTTTTTGTCACATCAACTCCTTCATTGCCTGAAGATGCTGAATAAACCTTGAAACCCTTTTTATGAAGATAACCGCTAAGAATATTTCTCTGGGTTTCTTCGTCGTCTATAATAAGAATTGAATACTCTTTCATTTTTCAGCTAAAATTATTTTAAATGTTGTTCCTTTATTTAATGTGCTTGACATATAAATCGAACCGTTATGCTGTGCAATAATATTTTGAGCAATGCTTAATCCGAGTCCGTTTCCATTTGATCTTGTAGTAAAATAAAGATCAAAAATTCTCTTCTGAATTTCAGGAGGAATTCCAGGACCATTATCTTTAATTTCAACAAAAAATCTTTTGTCTTCAACTTTGTAATTTATCCTGACTTCACCTTGTTCCGAAACTGCATCAAATGCATTTTGAATGATATTAATTAAAGCCTGTTTAATAAGGTCAGGATCAAATCTGAAATAATCACCGTTAACATTCTGTATGACGAAATTAATCTGTTTTTGTTTTGCATATTCTGCAAAAAGATATTTTATCTCATCAAAATATTTTCTCAGATCTACATCTGCCGTCTTAATATCAAGCGGTTTGGCATAATTAAGAAACTGAGTTATTATTTTATTTATCCTGTTAACCTCACTTCTTAAAAGCCCGGTAATCACTTCATATTCCTTCTGGTGTTCCGGGACTTTAAATTCTTTATTTAATCTTTGTGCAATCATACCAATTGCATTTATAGGATTCCGGATTTCGTGAGCAACACCGGAAGCAAGTTCACCCATTGCTGTTAGTTTTTCATTTTTAGCGGCTTCTTTTTCAAGCTGTTTTATTTCTGTCAGATCTTTAATAACTATTACAAAATTTTCCGGTTCGTTATTGTTGTCATAAATAATAGAATTTCCGATTAATAAATACCTGATAGAATTATCAAGAAGAACTTGTCTTTCGAAGTAATTTCGGAGCTCAAAATCTTTGTCGGTCAATTGTAAAATATTGCTGCTGAACTCAAGTATATTTTCACCGATTGCGTCGTTAATTTCTTTACTAAATAATTGATTTAAAGCCCGGTTAAACAAAGTTATGTTTTTCTTTTTATCCAGAACAATAACTGCTTCATCCATATTTTCCAGAACAGATGAAGTGAGTGTTTTAAACTTTTCGTATTCCTCAGATACTGTCTGAAGATTCTGAGTCGTAAAAATTATACTAAGAACTATTATCGAAATAGCAGCAAGAATTAAAGAGATTATAATTAACCTTCTGATCATTCTGCTTTCAACATTACGGACATCTTCAAGTGAAATACCTATTCTATATATGCCTACAATCTCTCCATCAAACACAAATTGCTTTGCAACTTCATAAACTTCCTCTGATGCAAAATCAGTAACCCTTGAAAAAGTTGAATCAGTGCTAAGAGCATTCATAAGGAACCCGGATCCGGGTATAGCCTCAATTGTATCAATCTTTTCACTTGCTGCAATTATTCCGAGGGTATCCTGCAAAACTATATATTCAATTCCATGATGCTTTGTCATTTCCTGAAGTATTTTCCCGATACCGATTCTTTTTCTGAATTCAAGAAATTCTTCCGCATCTATGTTTATAACAATTGCACCTCTGTTATTTGATCTTGCAACTGCTACAGCAAATCTTTCCCCTTCAATAAATTCGGCATGCTTTAACCCTATCACAAGTTCATCAGTCTCTCCGGTAAGGATAGGAGCCAGTCTATCCGTTCTGTTAATATTTTCCTCACCATATTCATGTTCCGGTTCCGGTACTCTGTTAGTTAATATACGATTACCATTTCGATCAAAAATGTTAATTCTGAAAAGATTATTGTTCTCTCCTATGCGAATTAGTTCTCCTTCATTGATTTTATTCGCATCATCAAGTCTTCTTATCAGTCTGGCATTATTAAGAAGTCGTTCAGTAATGATATCTTCTATCTCAAAACTTGCATTAAGTGTATTATCACTGCTTTGAATAATTGATTCGATAAGTGTAGAAGAATGTTCGTAAAGAAGTTGAAAAATATCCCGCTTACTCTGATTAAGCTCAATATAAGCTGAAGTAAACATAACAACAGCTATCAATACTGATATCAGGATAACTGCTTTAGGATTCAATTTAAACT
Source organism: Ignavibacterium sp. (assembly GCA_018335755.1). Lineage (GTDB taxonomy): Bacteria > Bacteroidota > Ignavibacteria > Ignavibacteriales > Ignavibacteriaceae > JAGXRK01. The sequence goes on from JAGXRK010000001.1 coordinate 401,010, forward strand.
TAATCTTCATATACAAACTTAGATTAAAATTTATACTATATAAATAGCAGGGTTAATTGCAGTGATTAGTATCTCGTCAATCAAGTCGATGTAGTTCGCCAATTCAGTCGAACTATTTATAAAAACCTTTAATTACAAGTCATTCTGACATTTTATTTAAGTGGCACGGTGGTTGGATAAATCAATACCAAACAGAAATAACTTAAAACAAAAAGGAGAAACAAAATGAAAACCAGAAATTTGTTAAGCTTACTTGCAATAATAATAGCAGTGGCTTTCGTATCATCCGATCTTTTAGCTCAGAGTGGTTCAACTAATCAGAACAAAACCAAGAATGAAGTTAAGACCCAGACTAAAGATCAAAATCAATTTCAGGGAGAAACTCAAAACCAGGTTAAGAACCAGAACAGACTAAAAACCGGTGAAATTATTCATGGCAAAAATTTCATTGATAATAATGGTGATGGATTTAATGATAATGCACCCGATGTTGATGGTGACGGAATTCCAAATGGTCAGGACCCGGATTATATAAAACCACAGGATGGAAGCGGTTTAAAGAAAATGAACGGCAAAGCTAAACAAAGTAAGTTTGGTGGAAATAAATACGGCCCCGGTGATGGAACTGGAAACAGCGGTGTAGGTCCACAAGATGGAAGCGGTTATGGACCAGGGGGATCAACAGGAGGTAGCGGAACAGGCAATGGCTCTGGAACTAAAAGAGGTGGCAGGAAATAATCAAACAATACAAGACGGCGAGTGATCGCCGTCTTTTTTAATTAATATAATCTTTCACAAAGAGGTGTAAAATGAAATCAAATAGAATTGTTATTCTATTTTCTGTGATTCTTTTTTTGATTTTTAATATTGCGTGCAGTAATGAGAATCCTGTTTCGACTGATGATTCAACAATGCTTTCAAAATATGGTAATGGAGGAAACGGAGGAGGAAGCGGTTCAACATTCGATCTTTCCCAGGAAGAAATGGACGGGTTGATCCATATGCGTTTAGAGGAAAAATTGGCGAGGGATGTATACACAACATTTGGCAATCTTTATAACTACAAGGTCTTTTTGAATATTAAAGAAAGCGAGCAAAAGCACATGGATGCGATTCTAAGATTGCTCGTAAAATACAATATTGAAGATCCTGTCACGTCTGATGAAGTCGGAGTATTTCCTCCCGGACCGTTCCAGATTTTATATGATGACTATATAGTTCAGGGTTCAGTGTCCTTGTTAGAAGCTTTACAGGTCGGTGTTGATATTGAGGAACTCGATATAGCAGATCTTCAATATCAGATAAATGAAGTAGTAGATAATCCAGATATTCTCAGGGTTTATTCACGTCTTCTGACAGGTTCTGAAAATCATCTTGCAGCTTTTAACAGATGCATAGCAAATCTGCCAGACACGGATAGATAATATTTTGATTCGATGATTAACGATGATGAGCGGAAAGCTGAAAACTTTCCGTTCATTTTATTATTTTATAGTGGTTCTTTTACAGTTTAATATTGTTATTACTTAGCTCAGGGGAATTCGATTGATTAGTTACTCTTCAATATTTCTATATTCGTTAAACTGCTGCAATTATCAGCAGACACAAAATTTTCTACCTAATTTTAATTTTACTAAACCTCTATTATTAATCCTACATATACGGAGGTGTTTATGAAAATCGTTTACACAATCATCTTTTCACTTATATTTTTCTTCACATCAATTGCCCAGGTTAAAGCAGGCGCAGAAGCATTAGGCACACGGAAGTACGATGATTATAAAACCCCGCAGTTCTGCGGAACTTCCTGTCATGTCGATTTCTATCGTCAGTGGCAGCAGTCGATGATGTCGCAGGCATACACTCATCACTGGGATGAGATTGAATACTTTAAACTCGCCGTACCGCATGCTGAAAAAGATCCTGTGGTTGCAGAAGTAAAAGCCGGATGTAATGGATGCCATGCACCAATTGCTTTTCTTGCCGGCGATGTTCCGCCCCCTTTACCGGAAATGAATTCACGTGCAAATGAATCAGTATCCTGCGATCTATGCCATACTGTATCGGGATTTGAAGGTGAAATTCCATATAACTTCAACTGGATATCAGAACCTGCTGATGGTAAAACAAAATATGGTCCCAGAGGAACAGGCAATTCACCTGAACATAAAATTATTAAGTCAGATTTTCTCAGTACAGCAGAATTCTGCGGAACCTGTCATAATGAAATGTCGCCATATAATGTATGGGTTAAATCAACTCATTTGGAGTGGAAGGAAGGTCCTTATTCGAAAGAAGGAGTGAAATGTCAGAACTGCCATATGACTCAGGCTGAAGGCTACACTGCTTCAATGGGGAAAAAGTATCCGGATGCATGGCAGCATCTATTCCACGGTGCACACGATCCCGGCAAAGTTAAAGGCACTATTGAACTCAGAATTCATCCCGATATAAAAGAAGCTGAGCCGGGTGAAGTTGTAAAGTTTACAATTGCTTTGTTCAATCAGAAAACAGGACACAAATTTCCAACCGGTTCTGTTGAAGACAGAATTGTATGGATGCATGTTGAAGCTGTGGATGCAAAAGGAAATATATTTCACTTACCGGTCGATAGAAAAGGATTTGAAGGCGAGGAATTTACTATCAGCGCAGATGTTCTTGCTTACCAGGATATGGGTATTGCACTCGATGATCCTGATTTCAAAGGAGTACAGAGAGATGGAATACCGGTAGGCAACAGAATTTTTCGAATGCCGTACTTCGATCCGCAGGGCAGAATGACCATTCAGCAGTGGAATACAAAATCACTTGGTGTTGATTACAGGATAGGTCCAAGAGAAACTAAACTTGAAACCTGTACTTTTACTCTGCCCTATAATGTTGCACCGGGAGAATTAAAAGTAACAGCAGTATTGAACTTCCAGAAATTGGTTAAACCCGTTGCCGATTTTCTTGAAGTTCCTGAAGAAGAAGCGGAAATAATAAAAGTTAATGAGCACTCAACTTATGTAACAGTGCTGCCGTAAAAATAACTAAGTGCATCTAAGTGGTCTTAGTGTCTAAGTGGTGAAAAATTACCTCTACCACTGAGACACTTAGAACACAAAGTTTCACTAAGAATGAAATCAAAAGAGGTGTAAAATGAAGAACAAATTAACGATCGCAGTTTTATCTTTCATAATCATTACATTTTTTATGAATGATGCTCTTGCAATTCCAGCATTTGCAAGAAAGTATAATATGAGCTGCAAAACCTGTCACACACAATTTCCGGCTCTAAAAGATTTTGGAGATGAGTTTGCGGGTAACGGCTTCATCCTTAAAGATCAGGATGCACCAAGATATTTTGTTGATACGGGCGATGAAGAACTTTCGTTGATCCGTGATCTGCCATTGGCACTCAGACTCGAGGGATATGTAACATATAAAACAAACAGTGAACATAGTGATTTTACTGCTCCATATCTGTTAAAACTTTTATCAGGCGGTTCTATTGCTCCTGATGTTGCCTACTATTTTTATTTCTTCTTCAGCGAGAGAGGAGAAGTATCCGGTATTGAAGACGCGTTCATTATGTTCAACGATCTTTTCGGCAGTGAGCTTGATGTTTATGTGGGACAATTCCAGGTTTCGGACCCACTGTTCAAACGTGAACTTCGTTTAACTTTTGATGATTATGAAATATATAAAACCAAAGTTGGAATGTCTCAGGTAAACCTGGCTTATGACCGCGGTATAATGCTTACTTATGGTTTTGAATCCGGTACGGATATTACGGCAATGGTGCTGAACGGAACAGGAATAGGTGAAGCGAATTTTTTAAGAAATTTTGATAACGATAAATATAAAAATCTTATGGGCAGAGTTTCTCAGGACATTGGAGAGAACTTCAGAATCGGCGGTTTTGGTTATTGGGGTAAAGAGGAAATAAGCGTATCGGGAGGATTATTATATCCAAATAATTTAACAGTAATGTTTGGTGGGGATGCCACAATCACATTTGAGCCACTTGAACTGAATATACAATTTGTAGAGAGAAAGGATGATAATCCATACTTCCTGAATGAATTGAATATTGGGAGTATTGAAAATAAGGAAGTAAAGACCCGTGGCGGTTTTGCCGAATTGATTTTCAGACCGAAAGGTGACGACAGCAAATGGTACCTAGCTGCACTTTATAATTTTGTTGAATCTGATACTTACGTATTAGATAGGAGTTCGCGTGATTACGAATCATTTGCAGCCCACTTTGGCTATATGTTGAGACGAAATATCCGTTTGGTCGCAGAATATTCGCACGACTTCAATAATCAAAATGGCAGGTTTGGAGTTGGATTTATTTCGGCGTTTTAGTTTGTCCAGGTTTTAAGATTACATTTATAATATTAGCTAATAAGGTAAATCAATTTCAGATTGTTCAGTTTCTAAGGTTATGAACTAAAAGCTATTTAGTTTTTTATCGTTTCACTTTTATTAAATGAAAGAATTGAATTTCTTTAACCTTAGTAATTGTATTTTGATTTAGTTAAAACCTTATTAGTTTATTTGTGCTAAGAGTTATAAGTGTCGGAATTTTAACGAATACAATTTGACAATATTCATAAAACATATCTCTTGAATAAAAACTTTTATATAATTGTATTAAAAGAATTTTATTTAATAAACTCGATCAGGTAAAAGATGAAACCAAAAGATTTCAGTTACTCAAACAGCATTGAACCGCACAAGGAAAGAACACGCGCAATATTAAAAGCTCATCCTGAAGTACGTGAACAAATCGGCAGAAATCCTTACAGTTTTCTAATTATTCTTTTTACAATAGGATTGCAGATCACAATTACTTATTTAATGTCAGGACAGCCTTGGTGGCTTGCATTGTTGGTTGCATTTTTTATAGGAGCCTTTGCTAATCACGCATGCTATGTATTGATTCACGAAGCCACTCATAATCTAATATTCAAGAACAGAGGGCTGAACCATATTGCAGGCATACTTGCGGATGTGCCGAATGTTCTGCCGAGCGCAATTTCATTCAGAGCTTATCATCTTAAACATCACTCATACCAGGGCGATTATTATCTTGATGCTGACCTAGCAAGTAAATGGGAAGCAAAATTTATTGGCAATTCATTAATTGGGAAAGCATTTTGGGAAATGATGTTCCCGGTCTTCCAGGCATTAAGAACTCCGCGTCTGAAAGATATTCCGTTTATGAATTTCTGGACAATTGTTAACTGGATTGTTGTCTTTGGAATAGATGCTTTGGTAATAATTTTCTTCGGTTGGACTTCATTTCTTTACCTTGTTTTTTCTTTCTTCTTCTCTATCGGCTTTCATCCGCTTGGTGCAAGATGGATACAGGAACATTACCTTGTTGCACCGCCTCAGGAAACATACAGCTACTATGGACCTGCAAATGTTGTTGCTTTAAATGTCGGTTACCATAATGAACATCACGATTTTCCCTCTGTTCCGTGGAATAATCTGCCAAAAGTAAAAGCAACAGCACCTGAGTTTTATGATAATCTTGTTTATCATAAATCCTGGACAAAATTATGGCTTAAGTTTTTATCGGATTCCAGACTTTCTCTTTTTTCAAGAATGGTTAGATCGAACAGGGGAACAGTTTCGGTTGACTGATTATTTAACATCAATGGCTTTCGACTTGATGCTAGATGCTGGATCCTGGATATCAGATACCTTTCCGGATTCCGGATACCATTCAGCTGCAAGCGAACTAGTATCAAGTATCCAGAAACCACAATAATAAACGAAAAAAAATATGCCTGAAAAAATCTTATGTGATTATTGCGGAAACGAAACAACTAATGATTCCGAGTTTTGTATTAAATGCGGAAGCATTTTTATTGATGATGTATATTGTTTAAATCATTCTGAACGTTACGCTGATGGTGTATGTGCAATTTGTCATCAGGGTTACTGCAAAAAGTGCGGCTTAAGAGTAAACAGTATTTTTTTATGCAACGAACATTCCGATTATGAAATTTATGAAGGAATGGCTCGTATTTATGGGTCAATAGATGATTCTCAGATAAACTTTCTTAAATCCAGTATAGAAAAAGAAGGTTTTCATCCCTTCATTTATAATCGAAAAGCAACACCAATGCATTTAGGAGGCAGTGATCACTCCCTATTTAGATCAGCAGGTGATTCCAGAAATGTAATTATTAATGAAATAAAATTAGTAGTACCTTGTTCTGAAGTGCTGGAAGCAAAACAATTAATAAATGACTTGTTGAGCGGCGGCGATATTGTATTTCCATAAATTCTTTTTCAAAACTTATTATCGTAATCAAAATTATCATTACATACAGGATACCGGATACCAGTATCAAGAATCCCACAAAGTGGCAGGCAGTATCCAGCATCCAGTATCTTTCGCACCGGGATTCGCTAATACCAAAAATGAAACTGCATTACAAATGAATCGTTATCAATCGATGGATCTTCTAAAACCAACCTGTACTGCGGATGGATTTCAATAAAACTGTAAGGGTGAAATTCAAATCCCATTACAAATCTTTTTACATCAATGCTGCTGAATGAAGTATTCGGTACTATCCAGTCAAATCTTACAACTGCATCGAGTCCGGTAATAATTCCGTAAGCTGTTTCCACCATCATCATATTTGAAGTAACATCGGCACCGTAAATATTTTTTGCCTGATCGAACTCTGCAAGTAAAGTAAACTCATCATAACCGAATCCGAAAAAGCCGCCGTACATTTCAACTGTTCTGGGAATTTTTGCAGCAGCAAATGAGCCGCCGAACATCAGTCCTATTTTCCCGAGCTTTGGAGTTATTTCTAATCGTGTTGTGTATGTCGGATCTTTACTTAAAGTTCGGTTGTTCAATAAATTACTTCCCACAGAAGCGGTGAGAAATGCAAAATCAGAAATGTATGCACCGACTTCAACTCCTGCCTCAGAATAAAAAGGATTATAAATTAATCCCTGGTTGGACTGTGAATTCAGTATTCCAAAATCACCACCTCGTGTATAAGCCGTATGATCATCAATCCTTAATCCGTAGTAAGGAATAAACGAACCTGCTTTAATGTAACTGTTGTTAGGAAGAATATGAGCCGTTGCATAGCCTTCCCAAAGCGACCAGACAAAATCATATTTAGCCGTAAGATTAATTTTTTTTGATATTCCAAAGTTCGTATAAATAGCTCCACTCATTTCCTGGAAATCCGTTCTTTTCTTTTCCTGCGAGTAAAGGAATTGCGTTCTGTAATCCAGTCCGATTGAAATATTTTCTGTAATACGGGGGGACATAATATAATCCTTATCCGGAGTTGAGATCATACTTAGAGTATTTTTTCCCCAATGCCATCCGCCCTCATTCCGGATAATACCGCCTGTTGGATTGTAATGGCAGTCAATGCATTTATCCCTAAGCTTTGTTGAAAAGCGCGGAAGGGCAAACATATCACTAACTAAAAGAAGAGTGAACAGAATTGTGAGAACTGCTGAAATAATTTTCATAATGCTTCCTTTTTCGTATTGATGATTTTTTCCTGCTTAGATTAAGAATAATAGTTTAAATTTCAAAAGGAAAATAACAACACAAGGAAAAAAATATTTTGTGGTTTAGTTTAATCCGTGTAAATCCGTCGGATCAGTGTTCTATTTTTTAGCCGAGTTATAACTTTCGTGCAACAACAACCACAGTTTTCATTGTTTCAACAACACCGGCATTATCATTCATTGCTTCGAGAAAGATTATATAAATGCCAATACGTAAAACCTGACCATCATCATCAAGTCCGTCAAAAATTACTGAGCCGCTTTGTCCGCTTGGTGCATTGTTGAGAAGGGTTCGTAATAATCTTCCTTTATTGTCAAAAATTTTAATCCGGACCTGTGCAATAGGCTGCGTAAGATTATAGTTAATTATAGTAAAATCTTCAAACCCGTCATTATCCGGTGAAAAAGGATTTGGCGAGACAGAAATATTCTTTTCCTGATTTAAATTCTGGGCAAAGATGCTGTTTACTTTGCCGGGAGTACCGCCAAATGGATCAACAGTTGTGCTCCAGTTTGATGGATCATTACCATTTAAAGTTGGATTTATTCTCTCTAAAGATTTTCCTTTGGTGTTTGTAATGTTTCTGTTATGCCAGTTGGATTGGTACCAGACAGAATCAACCACATTGGATTTTACATCCTTTAATAAAATCAGTTCACCGGTATTAACGAGTCCCAGGTTTGACGCACCAACTACAGAAATAAAACTGTTAGTAGAAATAGTGTATCTGTTAAAGATGCCTGAATCTGATGCAAGCACAAAATATGAACCAGCAGGAATAGTATAACTTATATCACTTAACCTGTAAAAGTTTGAATTCTGATCTTCAATTTTCCATCCGCCTACATTAACTGAATCATTACTGAGATTTATAAACTCAACATATTCACTTTCTCCGGATTCGGGATCAAACATTATCTCATTTATAATTAAAGTATTTCTTTGATATGCGGGAACTCCTGCAAAAGAGTTTTCTTTTCCTGGTGTACTTCCATTTAAACCTAATGATGTTGACCAATTTATACTATCTTTTGTTTCACCTGCTGATGAAATACGTTCAAGTGAATATCCTCGTCTTCCGCCCCAACCTGAACGATAGAATAAACTATCTATAATACCATCGCGGTAATCATAAATCACAACTCCATCAGCCGTATTGCCAAGTGTTCCGAAATTTGTATAGAATATTTTTACATCTAATTCCGGATGATAATTGAAAATTGAAGAATCTCTTGAAACGATGAAATATTCACCTGGTTCAATCAATGTTTCTTCTATTGTGATAATATTTTTAGTTGGAGTTGTAAGCACATCGCTAATAGACCAGTTGGAAATATTTATTGACATATCTGAAATATTAACAAACTCAATCCACTCCGGTTCACCGCCATCAGGATTATACATTACTTCATTTACAACAATGATTCTTTCTGCTTCTCCGGGTTGTACAGACCTCTCAAAGTAGTTATTTAAAGTATCTTCATCAGGAAAAAAAACAACTCTGACGGCAGCAAGTGTATTTGCCTGAAGATTTGATATCGGAAAAGAAGATGTGACACTTAAAGAATCCTCAGACGCAAGGTTGGTAAAGTTTGCAGAGTTTAAAAGCAGATCAACAACGTTATTAGAGTCAGTATCAATGTAAAATTCAACGGTAAAATTATCAGCACTTGAAGAGCCGCTGTTCTTAATATCTGCAATGATAAACACATCATCACCGGCAACAGGAAAACGAGGTTCAAACCTCATTCCGGCTACCCTTAAATCAAATTGCTTTGGTGTTATACTGTTAATTCTGCCTGGAGTGCTTTGCTCAATATCGATTGATGATGCCCAGTTGCCGGATTGATTTGTTAGTCCGTCAACAGAGACTCTTTCGAGTGAGTAACCATTTGTACCGCCCCATTGACTGTTGTAAAGCACAGAATCAATTGTTAATCCGCGTTGATCTTTAATCACTACGCCATCAACATCATTATTAAGTACAGGCAGATTGAGCTTATAAACCTGAGATGGAATAAACCGATGATAATTAAAAATTGTTGAATCTTTTGTGAGTACAACAAAACTATTTGGTTCAATAATAAGATCAACATTTATCTTTGCAGATACGGGAGTGGTAAGCACGTCGCTTACAACCCAGTCTTTTAAATTTATTATCTCATCCGACCTGTTAAAAAGTTCCACCCACTCCGGTTCACCGCCTTGCGGAGTGAACATAATTTCGTTAATAACAATTGATTGAGATGGAACTCCCGGTTCAATAGTATTATAGATATAGTTATTGCTTGTATCCTGGTCAGCACCAAACAAAGCAATTACGTAAAAAGCTTTCTTTATTTGCAGGTCGGGTACTGTAAAAGTAAAATCAATTTCAATTGAATCACCAGCTTGAATATTTAATTGATTCAACTGCCGGATTTGCTGGTCGGGTATTGAATCAAGATTGATATCTTCAAAAAGCTGAATATTAAAAGTCGCTGAATTTCTTCCCGCATTTTTTATAAAAGCTTTAACCTGAACATCATCACCCTTTAACGGAAATTCGGGATCAAAAATTATTTCAGTTACAAAAAGATTAAAATCTTTCTGAGTTACAGAATTTATATAACCGGGAGTTGCTTTGTATTTACTTAACGATGTTTTCCAGTTAGATGAATCAATTGACGAAAGTTCAGCATCAATACGTTCCAGAGATTTCCCTCCGGTACCGCCCCAAGTGGAATAAAATTCGAGTGAATCTATGGTTCTGTTAAGCGAATCGAGAAGAATAACTTTATCGCCGGTATTATTTAAAGCTGGGAAATTTCTATAAGAAATACCTGATGTTATGTTATAAAAGTTATTTATTGAAGAATCAGTTGCGATAATATGATACTCACCGGGATTAAGTATTACTGATTCAGTTATCACACTTATTGTATCCCGATTATCAGCTATCTTATAATTTTTCAGATCGATTATTTTATCACTTCGATTATATATTTCTATCCATTCCGGCTCAGGTGATAGCGGTGCATACATAAATTCATTTATGACTAAGTCGTTTCTAATCTCATTAACCTCAACGCCTATAACTTTTGTAAATGCAATGTTGTTACTTGAGTCATCATCAACAGGCACATCAATAACCGCGATATAAAAATTATTACCTTCATTAAAAAGATTTGTTGAATAATTGATTTCTATACTGTCTCCGGTAGTAATTGCATTTTGTGCAATAGATGTCATCAATTCATTTGGCTGAGGTATAGAATCTGTATTTATATCTCTGTACAGATTAAGTGTAAAATTTTGCGAATTAATTAATCCTTTATTCTTTATCTGAACCGTAAATTCAATATCCTCTCCCAAAATTGAGTACTGCTGTTGAGGTGTAAATCCTATTATAGTCAGATCATTTTCTTTAGGAGAGATTGAATTTATTCTTCCCGGTGTTGCTTTCAATAATCCTGTTGAAGTAGCCCAGTTGTTTTGATTTGTACTTATACTATCAGCGGAGTATCTTTCGAGAGATCTGCCTCCTGTGTTTCCACCCCATGATGACAGATAAGTTAAACTGTCGATAAGAATACCAAGTGAATCTCTAAGTACAACGTTATCTCCGGTATTATTCAGTATCGGCAGATTAAATCGGACTATTTGCACAGGGACATTATATAAATTTAATATTGATGAATCCTGAGTAAGAACGATATAGTCCTTAGACTGGATAAAAATATCGTCTGTTGTAATTGTGGCAGTATTTGCTGCATCTGAAAATCGCCATTTCTTAATATTAACGGCTTGATCTGTTCGATTGTAAAGCTCAATCCACTCAGGTTCTCCCGTAGAAGGCGCATACATTATTTCATTAACTACTATATCATTGTATTCATTACCGGGAGGATAAACAGTAAAGTTATTTATTATTTTATTATTCACCGGATTTTCATCTTCATTAAATAAAACCTGTGCAATAATCTGGTAATCACCATCACTTAATGAACTCAGGATAGTCTGAACTTCAACAGAATCACCCGGAAGTAAATTTGATAAGCTTTGCGAAAAGATCAGTTCATTAGCTGTTCCCGCAGAGTCAAAATTAATATCATTAAAAATTTCAATTGAATAATTATTCGCTGTATCACTTCCGCGATTCTTAACTTTCGCGATTATTGTAAGGTCATCACCTTGAATTACAATTGCAGGACTGAACGTCAGTGTGAATATTTGTAAATCAAATTCATAAAGTGCTACGGAATTTCTGAATCCGGGTGAACCATTAGGCACAATCGAATTTGCCCAGTTAGTTTGTGAAGAATCTTTATTTAAAACTATTTTTTCATCAGACCTTCCGGTTGCATTATTAGCAGAGTAGGTATAAACATCCAAAGTATCATTGTTTGTATTTAATAACCATACAGAGCGGGCTTCGGTATTAGCCATTCCTGAAGTTCCGAAGGCATTATCTGAGATCTTTAAAATCAATGCTGAGGGCGGGACTAAACCGGAATATATTCCCGTGTTAATATCATAATCACCTTCAAAAACAACTGCATACGATTGCGGCAAAAGCAATGTTCCGAATCCAGCATCAGTAAAAATATCGGGGTTACTTGTATGATATTTGAATTTATATCCTGCAAGATCGATGGTATCATTTTCACTCAGGTTATAAATTTCTATAAACTCATTATTACCGGATTGGGGTATGAATATTATTTCGGTTAAGATAAGCGAAGTATCTGCCTGCGAAAAAATAAATGCTGAAAATAAAAAAACTATTATTAGCAGTTTTTTAATCATTGGTGTCCGTTTCAATTTAACCGGATGTTAATTAATTATGATTTAAGACTTGCGTTTTTTCAGTTCTCTTGAAAATAAAAACTCAAAAAGTGAATAAGGCATACACTTTAAAATCTTCGTGCTCATACTTGTTACAAAAGGAAATTCAATCACACTTTTTTCTTTTATAATTCCTTTGATCATTATTTTAACTGCTCTATCAACATCCATAAGAAATGGCATTTGAAATTCATTTCTATCTGTCATTGGTGTTTTAACAAATCCAGGTTTTACAGTAATTACCTTAATATTATATTTTTTAAGGTCAACCCTGATACTTTCAAGCAGGTGACTGGCGGCAGCTTTACTGGCGCAATAATATCCGCTGCCGGGAAATCCTTTTGCATCGGCAAGACTCGTTACTCCGACAATCATACCTCGTTTTTCTTTCATAAAAACGGGCAGCAGCAATTCAATCCAGTTAACCAATCCGAAAAAATTAACACCCATTGTTCTTACAGCATCATCGACATTAAAATTATTCACTCTTGTTTTCTGATCTACACCGGCATTAAGAATTGCAATATCAATACTGCCAAACTCATTAATAATTTTTTTGTAAGTATCCCTTGTATCTTCTGAGTTGGAGACATCTGACTGGTAAAAAACTACTTTACACTTGCTTCGGATTTTATCAGATAATGCATCCAGCAGTTCCTTCCTGCGGGCGGTAAGAATTAAATTACAATTGTAATCAGCTAATTGTAACGCAAGCTCATAACCAATCCCGGTGGAAGCTCCCGTTATCAGAATATTTTTTCCGCTTAAATTCATAGGTTTTAATACTGATAAATGTAATAATAATGTTTTACCGATTTCAAAAAAAGTAGATACAGAAAAAATATAGTGCGGGATTTTGTGTGTAGTGTATTTTGTTATATATTTTGAATTAAAGTTTATAACAAAAATTATTCCAATGTTTTTCGGTAAAATTCTTACAATAGATGAGGTTTTAGTAAGGTCAGAAATTACCGATACACCTTTTGTATGTAATCTGGTAAAATGCAAAGGTGCCTGCTGTACATTGGAAAGCGATTTCGGGGCTCCGGTTTCGGAGGAAGAGATTAAACAGATAGAGGAAATATTGCCAATAGTAAAGCAATATTTATCTCAGGAACATATTGATGAGATTGACAATAACGGTTTTTACGATTTCCGTGATAATGAATTCATGCTTAAAAGTATGAATAGAAAAGCTTGCGTTTTTGTTTATTTTGATGGAGATATTGCTAAGTGTGGAATGGAAAAAGCTTTTTTGGATGGTAAAACAAACTTTAAGAAACCCATTTCCTGTCATCTTTTTCCAATAAGGGTTTCAAAATTTGGCGGTGAAATTTTAAGATATGAAAAATTTTCTGAGTGTAAACCGGCATTGGAAAAAGGTAAAGAGGAGAACATAACAATAGCAGAATTCTGCAAAGAATCATTAATAAGATCATACGGAAATAAATGGTATTCACAATTAAAAGACAGTTTGAATAAATAATATGTTATCATTAAATCAAAGATTATCCCAGCAGCAGAAACTTTCGCCGCAGCAGATTCAGTATCAAAAACTTCTGCAGTTGAATAACCTTTCACTTGAGCAAAGAATAAAAACCGAACTTGAATTAAATCCGCTTCTTGAAGAAGAAATGGAAATGTCTTTAGAACAGGATGAAAAGGAAAAAGAGGCGGAAACAGAAACCGAGAAGGAGTCCGAAAGTGATGAAGTAGAGGTTAAAGATTCTGACGACGAATTTGATATAGAAGATTATATGAATGATGATGAGTATGATCAGGATCGTGTTAACAGAAGTAATGATGATGAAATTTACACTCCCATTGCAACCTCAAGAACCAGTCTTAGAGATCATATTACCGATCAGCTGCGAATGTTAAATCTTGATGAGAACCTTGAAATTCTGGGCGAAGAAATAATTGGCAATCTTGATGAAGATGGATATCTCAAAAGAGGTATTGAAGAGCTGGTGAAAGAGCTCGATATGTTTGAACATATCAAAATTGATGTAACTGAAGCTGAAGATCTGTTGAAAAAAATCCAGAAGTTTGACCCTATTGGTATTGCCTGCAGGTCATTAAAGGAATGTTTGCTTGTGCAGTTGCAGGAGGGTAAAGCTGATCAGTATTACAAGTACCTGGCAATTAAGATGCTGGAAGAATATTATGACGATTTTGCAAAACGCCGATTTGATTTTATAAAGCAGAAGATGAATCTTACAGATGATTCACTTAAAGAAACCGTTGAACTTATTCAAAGTATGAATCCCAAGCCGGGAGAGGGAAGTATTGACCTGATTGAAAGCAATCAGATAACACCCGATTTTCTTGTTGAAAAAAATGATGACAGCTGGACTATTACTCTTAACGATAAAAGTATGCCTTCAGTTACAATTAATAAAAACTATCTTGAAATGTTCGACTCGAACAAGCGTATTAAGAAAAATCAGAGAGATAAAGAAACCTATAAGTTTTTGCGTGAAAAATTTGAATCTGCAAGATGGTTTATTGCGTGTATTCAGCAGAGAAGAGAAACTTTGATGAAAGTAATGCGTGCAATTCTTGAAACCCAGTATATGTTTTTTGAAAAAGGTCCAAAGCTGCTGAGACCTATGATCTATAAAGACATAGCAGAAATTATTAATATGGATATCTCAACAATAAGCCGTGTTGTTAATGGAAAATATGTTCAGAGTCCGCAAGGAATACACGAGTTGAAATATTTCTTCAGTGAAGGTTTACCAACTGATGACGGTGAAGAAGTTTCAAATAAACATATTAGAGAAAGACTTAAAGAAATTATTGAGTCAGAAGATAAAAAAAATCCATACAGTGATGATAAACTTGCTGATATACTTAATAATGAAGGTATAAAGGTTGCAAGAAGAACAATTGCCAAATACCGCGATCTTCTTAAACTGCCGATTGCCAGATTACGCAAACAAGTTATGTAATGGATTATTTTTATGATGTATTGGTTTTAGTTGTACTGTTTGTACTTTACGGGTATACACATTCACTTCTAGCATCAAATGGTTTTAAAGTTTTTATAAAAAAAAACATTGGCCGTTATATTGCATTATACCGGTTGTTTTATAATTTAGTTGCACTCTTAGGTTTATATCTCATCTGGGAATTTGGTCCGCATCCCTCATTTCTTATTTATGAACTAAGTTATCCCTACGATGTTATAGTTTATGGTTTACAGCTTTTGTCACTTGCCGGAATTTTCTGGTGTTTTAAATACATCTGCTTTAAAGAATTTATAGGATTGGCACAGTTTAACAGATTTATTAATAATGATTACGATGAAAATGAACTCGATGAACGAGCGACCTTCAGAAACCTGGGTCCGTATAAGTTTTCCCGGCATCCGGTTTATTTGTTTTCAATATTATTTCTTCTATTCAGACCAGAAATGAACTTGTTTTATCTCACAATGTTTATAAGTTTTGTCATCTATTTTTATATCGGCTCTGTTTATGAAGAAAAGAAATTAGTTAGGACATTTGGACAAGATTATATCGATTATCAGAAACGTGTATCAAGAATTTTTCCGTTCAAGGTATTTTCAAATCTATCTGGCCTAAAATCAGTAAAGGGATCAACATGAAAGAACAGTTAAAATCAACCACTATTATAGGTATTCTACATAAAGGTCAGGCTGCACTAGGAGGCGATGGACAGGTTTCATTAGGTAATACCGTTATGAAGCACAACGCAATGAAAATAAGAAAAATTGCTGATGGAAAAGTGCTGTGCGGATTTGCAGGCGCTTCAGCAGATGCTTTTACTTTAATGGAAAGATTTGAAGACAAACTTCAGCAATATCGCGGAAATGTTAATCGCGCTGCTGTTGAACTTGCAAAAGAATGGAGAACTGATAAGTATTTAAGACGCCTTGAGGCAATGCTTGCGGTTATTTCTCAGGATGTTGCACTCGTCGTTTCAGGTACCGGGGATGTTATTGAACCCGATGAAAAAATTGTGGCAATTGGTTCAGGTGGAATGTATGCATTAGCTGCTGCTAAGATGCTTAAAAAACACAGCAATCTTTCGGCAAAAGATATGGTTGTTGAAGCACTTAAAACGGCAGCGGATATTTGTATTTATACCAATGATAAAATAAATGTAGAGATTGTTGAATAAATTTTATAAAAGCGGCTTTAGTCGTTTTTAATTATAAGGATAAAAGGATAAATGAAAAAGTTTGAAATAAAAAGCTTAACACCCACTCAGATAGTAAAAGAACTCGATGATTATATAATCGGACAAACAGATGCAAAGCGGGCAGTTGCTATTGCCCTTCGTAACAGATGGAGAAGACAGCAGATATCCGACACGCTCCGTGAGGAAATTATGCCTAATAATATAATACTAATCGGGCCTACCGGAGTTGGTAAAACTGAAATTGCCAGAAGGCTTGCTAAACTAGCAGGCGCTCCTTTTGTAAAAGTTGAAGCATCAAAATTTACTGAAGTTGGTTATGTAGGAAGAGATGTAGAATCTATGATACGCGACCTTGCAGAGTATGGCGTTAATATGGTTCGCTCAGAAAAAACAAGTGAAGTAAAAGGAAAAGCCGAAGATCTTGCTGATGAACGAATACTTGATATACTTATTCCTCCTGTTAAAAAAACTCAGCCTGCTGTTGTTGCCGATCAAGCTGTAGATGAAGAAAATAATGAAGCTTATCAGAATCAGAAAACACGCGAATGGATGAAAACCAAGTTAAAAAACGGAGAAATGGATGACAAGCTTATTGAGTTTGATGCAACATCTCAGGTAAACGTCGGTATGCAGGTTCTAGGTCCATTTGGAATGGATGATATGGGAATAAATATCCAGGAAATTATGGGCAACATTATGCCGAAGAAAAAGAAAAAAAGAAAGTCAGCTATAAAAGACGCTCGGCAAATTATTATTCAGGAAGAAGCTGCCAAGTTAATTGATATGGAAGCTGTGCAGCGCGAAGCTATTGAGAGAGTTGAAAATTCAGGTATAGTTTTTATCGACGAAATAGATAAAGTTGCCGGCGGCGGTAAAGGACAGGGACCGGATGTCTCACGTGAGGGTGTTCAGCGCGATCTTCTCCCTATTGTTGAAGGTTCCGCAGTTAATACAAAATACGGAGTCCTTAAAACTGATCATATCCTTTTTATTGCTTCCGGTGCATTTCATATATCAAAACCATCTGATCTTATTCCCGAACTGCAGGGAAGATTTCCCATCCGTGTAGAACTTAACAGTTTAACAGAAGAGGATTTTGTAAAAATTCTTACAACACCTCAAAATGCATTACTAAAGCAATATATGGCTCTGCTTGAAACAGAAGGTGTAAAACTAAACTTTAAGAAGGATGCAATTAAAGAGATTGCAAAAATCGCAACTCAGGTAAATGAACAGGTTGAAAATATCGGTGCAAGAAGACTGCATACAATACTAACAACTTTGTTGGACGAAATACTATTTAATGTGCCGGATAAACTTCCTGAAGATGTTGTGAATATTGATGCCGCCTTTGTTAAAAACAAATTAGATAGAATAGTTAAAGACAGGGATTTGAGTAAATATATTCTCTAAAATTCAGATTCATATTCAGTATAGGCTGCCGAAGGCAAATTTACCAAACACTAAAAATGTTTCCGTTATTTGAATTTTATTGATTCAATATCAACCTTAAAAACTTCTTCAACCGGCTGACCGAGAAATAATTCAGCAACTTGTTTAAAAGTTGTGGGAATATCACTAACATAAAAAGATGCATGTCCGGGTACAGCGGAGTTGGTTTCTAAACCAATTCTTGATAATTCATTCCGAACAATTTCAGATGAGGCAATCCCTGAATCTATCAGCCTTACTTCTCTTCCTATTACCTCCTGTATTACCTCTGCTAATATTGGGTAGTGAGTGCATCCAAGCACAAGAGTATCAATACCTTTTTCCCTTAATTCTTTCAAATACTCTTCTGCAATTTCATAAGTCGCTTTATGTTTAACCCATCCCTCTTCTGCGACAGGCACAAAGAGCGGACAGGCTTTTTCAGTAACTTCAATTTCGGGATTAATCTTCCTTATTGCGGTTGAATAAGCTCTATTGCTGACCGTTGCTCTAGTTCCAATTACGCCGATTTTATTGCTTCTCGTTTCTCTTACCGCCATTGAAGAGCCCGGATCAATCATTCCAATAACAGGCACATCAAATGTTTTTCTTAATTCATCAATTGCTATCGAAGATGCAGTATTACAAGCAACAACAACGGCCTTAACATTTTTACTCAATAAAAAGTTAGTATCCTGCATGGAATATTCAATAACAGTTGAGTTTGATTTTGAACCGTATGGAACGCGTGCAGTATCACCAAAATAAATGATGTTCTCTTTGGGAAGCGTTGAAAAAAGTCTTTTTACAACTGTTAATCCGCCTATACCGGAATCAAAAACCCCTATTGGTTTTTCCTTTTCCATGAAGTTCAAAATAATATCCTAAAGTATTTGTTTTATTGTTTCTGTCAATTCACTTATTATGAGTTCATAATCATTCTGCGAAACTTTTTTACTATTGCGATCAAGCACATAGAATGAATCCACGATATCATCACCCTTTGTTGATATTTTAGCAAAGTAAATTATAAGCCCGAGCTCATTCATTTTGGATGTAACGTGGTAGAGAAATCCGATTCTATCCGGTGAAAAAATATCAATGATAGTATAACGCTCATGACTCTCAAATGTAATTTTAACCTGACCGCTCCGTTTAAATAATTTATTTTCGATTCTCCACCATTTTGATTTCATCATTGCAACTTCCTGCGGCAATTGCAGCAATCCGGCAACAACGGAGTTAAAATCATTTTTTATTTTCAGATATCTTTCCTTTTCAATCGGTTTATGAGTTCTAAAATCAGTTACATTAAAGGTATCTATAATAATTCCGTCTTTACGCGTGAATATCTTTGCATCGTGAATATTTGCATCATTGATAGTAAGCACTCCGCAAAGTTTAGATAGAAGCGCAGGGAAATCTTTAGTTATCACCGTAATGTTTGTAAAATCGGGAAGTTCTTTAAACATTACAGATATATTTATTCCCTTTTGAATTTCCTCGATGTGTTTCGCTATTTCTTTATCTGTAAATAAGGATGTATACGCGATATCGTTAATAGAGTCTATATGCTCCTGCACGTTATCTTCAGAAATATCTTCAGAATGTTTTGTAATATCCTTAGGTAAAACATAAGTTTTAGAATAAAGAAGATCTTCTCCGGAGATTTTTTCCTTGATCATAGCTTTACATTTTCTGTAAAGTTCATTAAGCAATTCCGCTTTCCAGGAAGTCCAAACTGCCGGATTCACGGCGGATAGGTCGCCATAAGTAACAAGGTAAAGAAGATCCAGATCTTCAAGCGATTCGAATCTTCTTGCAAAGGAATTGAGAGTTTCCGCATCATTTAGATTTCTTCTGAATGCAACCTGTTCCATCACGAGATGATTTTCAACCAGAAAACCAACCTTCAAAATTTCTTCATCGCTATAACCTAATCGGTTCATAATGGAAGCAGCCATTTCCACACCTATGATTTCATGACCCGAAATATTAATTGGTTTAGCAATGTCGTGAAATAACATTCCTAAGTGAAGTATCTCTCTGTCTTTTAAGGAGTAATATATTCTGCCAAGAGTTGAGTCATCATTTACAATCGCTTCAAGATTACGAATTGTCATTATTGTATGTTCATCTGCCGTATAACAGTGGTAAACCCCGTGCTGCATAAATCCATTAAGTTCTTCAAATTCAGGAATAAAAGCACCCAGTACACCAAGTTCATTCATAACTGACAGAGTTAAACCTACATTTTTGGGAAGTTTAAGTATTTCTCTAAAAAAAACAGAGGAATCGGTTTCGGCTTTTTTATTATTTCTGAATTTTTCAATAAACTCTATAATTTTTCCCCTAAGCTGTTCATCAAATCTTCCGCTGTGTAAACCCCGGTAATAAAATGCACGAAGTATATAGGACATCTTCAATTCTTCTTCGGAGACATAGGATATCGTTTTACCTTTGATAATAAAATCCTCATCAATTTCAATTGCAAGTGAATCAGGTATAGGATTGCTCAGATCGTCAGTAAATTTTTTTATCATTGATTTGGTGAAACGGTTTAGAACAGTCGATGCTTTGAAATATTCTTTCATAAATAGAAGCGGATTGTCTTTAGGATAACCAAATACTTCTGATAATTTTAACTGATGAGAAAATTCAAAGCGATCGGTGCGCTGATTTAGTTGCAGGTGCAAAATGTTTCTCACGCCAAGTATAAACTTATAACTTTCAAGTAAACTGCGACATTCCATAGTGGTTGTATAATTATTACTTTCCATATGATCAATAAAAACCTCAACCTGGGTAGCTTCATATTGTGAGGATATAATATTTTTATTGGCAATCATATACATCCACTCAACTGCCTGAAGATCACGCAGTCCACCGGCTGACATTTTTAAATTTGGTTCAAGCACTTTTGGAGAATCGCCGTATTTATCGTACCGCCTGGAGATATCAAGAAAAAGTTCATTTAATAAGTTCGCTGTATCTTTTTCATTAAAAGAATCAACAAGTGTTTTATTCCAGTTTTTATAAACAGACTCATTTCCTAAAATAAAACGAGTTTCAAAAAACTGTGTGAATGTATGAAGGTCGGTAGAAAGGTATTTTTGAATATCAGGAATTTCACGCATTGTGCTGGAAGCCTCTATTCCGCTATCCCAAAGCGTTGTAATAAGAGTAGAAATATCGTCTTTATTATTTTCAATAGAATCAGCAATTATCATCAAATCAATATCGGAATATGGAGAGAGCTCACGACGTGCGAAACTGCCGGAAGAGGAAAGAGCAAAATTGTGCTTTTTGCCTGCAGTTACCAGTCGTATGGCAGCTTCAACTAGAAGACTGTATTCCATACTGAATCGCAGGGGATCGGTTTTGCTATTATACCTTTTAAAGAGCTCATCCCTGCTTTGAAGAAAAGAAATTTTTTGTTGTGACAGTTGATTCATAAAATAAAAAAGCTAAAAATCATCCTCGTCAAAAAACGCAGGATTTTCATATTCTGCTTCAATCATAGAAGAAATTCCGCCGCGTACATTGAACTCCGCAGTGATCAACATATACCTTGGTTTGGTAACCAATACAAGATCATCAAGTATCTGGTTGGTAACACTTTCAAAAAATATTCCGTCATTACGATATGAATTTAAATAGAACTTAAGTGATTTAAGTTCAATACAGAGCTTATCAGGAATATATTCTAATTTAATAGTAGCAAAATCCGGCTGACCGGTTTTAGGACAGAGTGATGTAAATTCAGGAGCTATATGGGTAACAGCATAGTCTCTGTCAGGGTACTTGTTTTCAAAAGTTTCTAATAATTTAACTTTCTTTTTCATTTTTCCTCTAAATGTAAAGTGGTCTTATTTTATATTTTATTGGATCATCAAATTCTGCGGTCTGGAAACCTCTTAAGCGCAGTGCACAGCTATCGCAAACCCCACAAGCTTCTACTTCATTTTTATAACAGGACCATGTTAAATGAAGCGGTGCATCAAGTTCAATTCCTTTTTTAATAATCTCAGATTTTGATAACATAATTATTGGGGTTTCGATTTTTATATTAGTATCGGGCTTTGTACCCAGAGCAACCATTTTTTCATAAGCCGAAAAAAACTCAGGTCTGCAGTCCGGATAACCTGATGAGTCTTCGAATACTGCCCCGATAAATACGGCTTTAGCATTCAGCACTTCTGCCCAGCTCACACAGGCTGAAAGAATATTTGCATTGCGAAATGGTACGTAAGAACTAGGTATTTCTTTGCTATTGAGGTCTGCGTTTGATACTTCAATGTTTTTATCGGTTAATGAAGAACCGCCGATTTTTGCCAGATGTGTATAGTCAATTACCAATCTGTATTTCACCCTATAATGATCGGCAATTTCATTAAAGGCCTTCAATTCTCTTTCTTCTGTCCGTTGTCCATAGTTTATATGTGCAAATGCCAGTTCATGATCCATATTAGCTATAGAAGCAGTTACACAACTATCCATTCCGCCGCTTACGGCTATTACAGCAATATTCTTTCTCTCTTTAAGCATAAAACAAACTAATTGAAGCAAACATAAAATATTTCACTAAAAAACGATGGGTTAAAAATAGTAAAAATGGTTTTAAGTTATGTATGTAAATTGTATGAACCCTGATTAATCTTTAATTTTGCTTATATAAAACATTGAAAAATCAGAGGAAAAAAATGCGAAGAAAAGTTATTGCCGGAAACTGGAAAATGCACAATGATCTTAAACAAAGTGAAGTTCTTATTAATAGTCTAAAAAACCTGCTGAAGGATAAATCAATAAATTGTGATGTTATAGTCTGTCCTCCATTCACCTCATTGACAGAAGCATCAAAACTAATCAGTGGAAGCATAATTAAGCTAGGTGCACAAAATATGCATTTTGAAGATAAAGGCGCTTTTACTGGTGAAATTTCATCATCAATGCTGAAATCCACAGGTTGCGAATTTGTGATATTAGGACATTCGGAGCGACGAACAATCTTTAAAGAAAATGATATTATAATAAATGCAAAAATAAAAAAAGCAATAGAGTACGGGTTAAAGCCAATACTCTGCATAGGTGAAACTCTTGAACAGCGGGAAAAAGAAGTAACAAAAGATATTGTTAAACAACAGGTTGAAATAGGATTAGAAGGAATATCTGCAGAACAAATGAAAAATATTATTATTGCTTACGAACCGGTATGGGCAATAGGAACTGGTAAAACAGCAACTCCTGAGCAGGCACAGGAAGTTCATCAGTTTATCAGATCCTTGATTGAGACTAAATATTCAAAATCTGTTTCTGAAAGCCTTGTTATTCAATATGGCGGAAGCGTAAAACCCGAAAATGCTAATGAACTTCTATCTCAAAAAGATATTGATGGTGCATTGGTTGGAGGCGCCTGCCTGAATGCAGATTCTTTTTATGGCATAATTAAAGAATCTTAATCACTATTTCCTGAGCCTGAAAAAGCCGTTTCAGGCTCATTTCCTGCATTGCATTCCCCTCGTTTTGAAGTTATATTTGTAAGTTTATTTTTCAGCAAATTATATATGAAAATCGACTTTTTACCTTTTAAACACATAATTCTAAACGTTCTTCTCATCATAGCTTTTCAACCGCTTCTAACTGCCCAAGTTGTATTCAGAGATCTGCCGCAGTATAAAATAAATTCAGCTGATTTACTCTTTTTTGACATAACCGGCACAAGAAATATAATATCTTTAAATGGAGATTGGCAGGTTTATTCAGCGGAAGATGAAAAGAAAAATAAAGTAAATATCGGAATACCATCAATATTCAAAGGTTACGGCAGCTTTGTTTTCGAAAAAACATTTAAGCTTACGTCAGAAGAGTTGAATAGAAACCGAACTAAACTGGTTTTCTTTGGATTAAATTATACGGCGGATATTTCTGTAAATGGAAGTATTATCTATAGACACTCCGGCGGTGAGTTTCCTTTTACATTGGATTTGCCGCGTGATATATTAAAGTCAGATAATAACAATCTTATTTCTGTCAGTTTATCTTATGAGCTTGATTCTCAAAACACAATTCCATTTAAACAGAGATTTCTTTTTCCACAAAACTTTGGCGGAATAATAAGAGATGTTTTTTTACATCTCACACCAAACACAAATATTAAAGATGTTAGTGTGTCGGGTAATATAAATCTAGCCAATAAAAGAGCAGTTATAGAAATCAATTCATTAATTGAAAACAAAGACTTTAAAAAAGTTACCGATACCTTAACCCTCTCAACCAACTTTTCATTAAGAGCTAAAGCTTATTCACCAAACGGAACTACTGAACTTACCGGGACTGAAATTAAATTTGAGCTTAAACAAAACCGCGAAACAGAGATTAAACACATTCTGCAGGTTAATGATCCTTTGCTATGGTCACCAGCTTCGCCAGGCAGCTATATAATAAGGCTTGAACTATACAGGGATGATGAGTTAGTTGATATCACCGATAGATCAATTGCACTCTATGATCTTCAAGTATCTGAAAGCGGATTGATGCTCAACGGAGTGATTTTACCTCTAAACGGTGTAACTTATTCTCCTTCATTTGAAAATTATGGTAGTCTCTCTTCCTATAAACAGATGGAGAAGGATCTAACCATTATAAAGGAAACCGGATTTAATGTGGTCCGGTTTTCAAAAACAGTTCCGCATCCTTACTATCTTAAATTGTGCGAAGAATTAGGGCTGCTTGCTTTTATCGAAATACCTGCAGCCAGCATTCCTGAAAACCTTGCCAACAATCAAAATTTTATGGCACGGAGCAGAAACTACCTGGCAAGTTATTTAAAAGCCTATTCTGGTTATTCTGCAGTTGCAGCTATAGGCCTGGGAAGCTCCTATTTATATAAATTAGAATCACACCGGTCTCTACTGATTGATCTTGGAGAAAAAGTTAAGTCCAATGCTTCTCTGATTACTTATGCTTCATTTATTGGGTTAGACGCCGGGGAAATTGAAAATATTGATCTTTATGGAGTGGAATTACTTAATACCTCTTTCAGTGAGTTAAAAAATGATCTTAATAAATTAAAAGAATTCATTGGAGCAGGCAGATTATTTATCAGTGAAGCTACTTATACTGTTAATGTTGGTCAGACTGACGGATATGTGAATCATTTTTCTTACGAAGCTCAGGCAAAATATTTTGAGGATTTACTAACCTACACGGATGAATCTGAAATAGCCGGATATTTTATTAACACTATGTTTGATATTTATGGCGATTATCCCTCACTTCTTTCCGGTTTTGAAACGGGACCTCTTTATAATATCGGTATTGCAGGAGAGGATAGAGATCTTTCAAGACTTGCTTATAAAGTCATAAACGCAAAATTGAAAAATGCAGAAAGGGTTACCATTCCAATAGGGAGCACTAAAGATGATGCGCCAATGGTTTTCATTATAATTGGATTGCTGCTTGCAATATTTATGGGAATCCTGGTTAACTCTGGAAGAAAATTCAGAGAAGATGCATCAAGGGCTTTGCTTCGCCCATATAATTTTTTTGCAGATATTCGTGATCAAAGAATAATATCGGCTTATCACTCACTGTTTCTTGCCATAATTGTATCTGTAACAGGTGCATTGTTAACGAGCAACATTATATATTATTTAAAGACAAACATATTATTTGAAAAGATACTTCTCTCTTTCGGAAGTCCTAAACTTATTTATGCAGCAAGCTATTTTGCCTGGAATCCCATTAGTGCCTTAGTCTGGCTTTCACTTCTTCATATAGCGGTGATAGTTATTTTTACTTTATTAGTCAGATCAGCTTCAATGTTTGTAAAAACAAAAGTTTATCTGTCAAGCGCTTTATTTGCAATTGTCTGGGCTCTGCTTCCATTAGTGCTTTTGATCCCTCTCGGAATAGTTCTATATAGATTATTACTGGCGGATGTTGCTAACCTGTATATTTTTATTA
This sequence comes from Ignavibacterium sp., assembly GCA_018335755.1. Lineage (GTDB taxonomy): Bacteria > Bacteroidota > Ignavibacteria > Ignavibacteriales > Ignavibacteriaceae > JAGXRK01. The sequence continues at coordinate 426,958 of JAGXRK010000001.1, forward strand.
TTCTTTTTATTTTTTCTATCTGGTTGATATACAGACTGATGAAAGGAATTTATGTTATTTACGATGTGAGTGCAGGGCCGGTTTATTTTTATAGTATTCTTCTGTTCTTGCTCATCTTCGGAGGATTCATAATTTACTTCCAGGTTAGTAACTCGGTTATTCAACATCTTATGTTAACCTTAAAGCAGTCTAATATTTTAGGATAAACTTTTTGTATTTATCAAAATTAGAAATATTTGGATTTAAATCATTTGCGCAGAAGACAAATGTTCTATTTAATGAAGGCATTACATCTATTGTGGGACCAAATGGATGTGGTAAAACGAATATAGTTGATGCAATCCGCTGGTGCCTTGGCGAACAGAAAAGCAGTGCACTTAGAAGTGATAAAATGGAAAATGTTATCTTTAACGGAACCTCAACCCGTAAACCAATGGGTATGTCTGAGGTTTCATTAACTATTCAGAACACAAAAGGCATTCTTCCTACCGAATACACAGATATTACAATTACCAGAAGAATTTTCAGGTCTGGTGAAAGCGAGTATCTGCTTAATAAAAATATTTGTCGCTTAAAAGATATAACTAATCTTTTTATGGATACGGGAATCGGAGCCAATGCCTATTCGGTTATCGAACTAAAAATGGTGGAAACTATTCTCAGCAATAAAGCTGAAGAACGCCGGACAATGTTTGAAGAAGCCGCAGGCGTTAATAAATATAAATTAAGGAGAAGGTTATCCTTAAGAAAACTTGATGAAGTTAAAGCTGATCTTACAAGAGTAAATGATATTGTCAGTGAGGTTGAAAAGAAAGTTAATTCACTTGAACGGCAGGCAAGAAAGGCAGATAGACATAACAATCTTTCCTCAAGGTTAAGAGAGTTTGAACTTGACTTGGCCGAGAGGGAGTTGGCGTTGTTTTCTCTTCAAACTGCTCAGTCAAAATTAAGGAAAGATGAATTATTCAAACACAAAATTCAATATGAATCTGAATTATCAAAGTTTGAAGATGAACTCAAAGATTCGCGTGAAACACTTTTAGCGATAGAGTCAGAATTGAAGCAGAAACGATCAGAAGTTGCCCTGCAGACCGAAAAAATTTACAACGCTCAGAATTCTATTTCCTTATATGGAGAAAGAAAAAATGCCTTAGAACATAATATTGAAAGGTTCAAACAGGAACTTGATGAGTTAAAAAATCAATTGACCGAATCTCAAAAAATTATTTCAAACGGTGATGCAAACGTACAGGAAATTATCAGCAAAATAAAAGTTAAGGAGAAAGACAGAACCGGAGTTGAAGAAAAGTTAAATGAGAAAGAATTAATACTAGATGAAAGAAGAAACCAGCTTAAACAACAGTCCGATATTCTTCTTGAAAAGTTTAAAGAGATAACAGGCAAAGAAAATGAATTACATAATACTGAAAATCTCCTGAAGCAGAGAACTGAATCAATTGGAAAACTAAACGATAAAATTCTTGCCCTTACAAATAATGTGGCAAAAACGGTTGGTTATCTTGAAGAACTGGGAAATGAAAAATCTGAAATTGAAAAAAGTCTTAATGAAGCTGAAACTGTATTTCTTGCCAAACAGAAAGAAAAAGAAGAACTAGAAGGCCATTTATCTTTATTAAAAGATAAAGAGCTTGAAGATAAGAGCATACTTAAAACACTCAAAGATAAAATTGAGTTTATTCAATCACTTATTGATAATCTTGAAGGAGTCTCAGCAGGTGCAAAGGCTCTGCTTGACGATCGATCCTGGTCAAATGGTGAAAGCACTATACTTGCACATATTGGTGATTCAGAGGAAAAATATAGATTTGCTATTGAAGCTGCACTGAAAAATAATTTGAACAATATTCTAGTTGAGAGCATTGACGATCTTAAAAATGGAATTGAATTCTTAAAAAATAATGAAGTCGGTAAAGCTTCATTTTTTATATCGGGATCAACTAAAAAAGTTAATAAAAATATATTTGATAAAATATCTGACTTTTTGCAGCATCGAAAGTCAAAACAAATTGAGCGTGAGAACGGATTTATTGGCTGGGCTAAAGATTTTGTTAAGGCAGATAATAAATGGTTAAGTTGTTTTACTGATATTTTAGGCAGCACTGTAATTGTTAATGATCTTGAAACTGCTTTCAATTTATATAATAAATATCCTGGATTTAATTTTGCTAATCTTAATGGCGACTATATCGATCCAAACGGAATTGTAGAAGCAGGTTCGGCACCAAGAATTGATGATACGCTATTCGGAAGGAAACATCTGCTGGAAAATATGAGAAAAGAATTACCAGTAAGAGAAAATAAATTAGCTGAACTTCAGGAAAAGATTAAAGTTACCGAAGAAAAAATTTCTGCCATTAATCTTAAGGTTCTGTCAGAAAAGGGAAGATTGCTTGTTAACGATTTAAATAATGTTGATAAACAACTGACACGTTTTGAATTTGAAAGACAAAAAGCTAATGATGAAGCAGAAAAAACCCAGCAGGAAATTCATGATCTTGCATCCGAAGCAAATCTTTTCGATACAAAACGTAACCAGCTTGAATCTTTAATCTTTACTGAAAATAATATCAGGGATGATATTGAGCGCAAAAGAATGGCACTTGAAGAAAGCTTTAAAGCCGAAGAAAACGAGTATGAAGCTATAAGAACACATATAAATGAATTGAATCTGGAAATTGAAAGACTTATCGGTGAGAAGAAAAATACAGAGAACTCAATCAAACGTGCTGAAGAATCTATTTCTAATATCCGGAAAACCATAGAAAAACGCGAAGCTGATATTAGTTACTCTGAAAATGAAGGTCAAAACATCCTTGCTATGCTTGATGAAAATAAGAATTCTCTTTCTAATCTTGAACAGGCTAAAGAAGATTTGGTTAAGGCTGAAACTGAAATTGACAGCAGGTATAAATCACTTCGTTCAGAAATGAATGAAAAGGAAAATGAACTATCCTTATTACGCAAGAAGCGTGAAGAAATCTCCGAAGAGATCCACTCAATTGAAATAAAACTGAATGAGCTTAAAATTAATACACAGAACCTTTACCAGAATATTGAAGAAAACTACTCACTGACAATTGAGAAAAAAGTCTTCGATGATCTTGAATCCTTTAACTTTAATGAAAGAAGTGCAGAAGTACACGATATTAAGCAAAAAGTAAAATCTTTGGGTCCGGTAAATCTGCTGGCTTACTCTGAATATGAAGAAGAAAAAGAGCGACTTGATTTCTTACTTAAACAGAGAAACGATTTGATTGACTCTGAAAAGGATATAATCAAAACGATTGAGGAAATCAATAATACGGCTCAAAAGCAGTTTATGGAAACTTTCGATAAAATTCGCGAAAACTTTATTAAAATTTTCAGAACTCTGTTTGACCCCGGTGATGAAGCAGATTTAAAACTTGAAGAGAATACCGATCCATTAGAAGCAAAAATTGAAATTATAGCAAAACCAAAAGGTAAAAGACCAACCTCAATTGAACTTCTTTCCGGAGGTGAAAAAACATTAACCGCAATAGCATTACTATTTGCAATTTATCTTGTCAAACCAAGTCCATTTTGTATTCTTGATGAAATAGATGCACCACTTGATGATGCAAATATTGACAGGTTTACCCGGATTCTGCATGACTTCAGTAAAGATACGCAGTTTATTGTTGTTACTCATAATAAAAGAACGATGGAGGCAGCTCATACTCTTTATGGAGTAACTATGCAGGAAGAGGGAATTTCAAAATTGGTAAGTGTCAGGTTTAATGAAGATATTGACGCAATTGCAGGATAAAAATTATTAGTACTATGACATTAAAAAGTCCGGTTACAATCCTGCTTACTTTTTTTATACTGCTTTTTTTATCATTCACCAACTTGGAGGCTCAGTGGGTAAATAATCCGGCAGCTAACACTAAACTGGTAGTTGGTCAGAATGATCCTGTAAATATTATTGCGCTTGATGACAAATCAGGCGGCGTGTTTGTTTTTTGGGAAGATAAAAAGCTAAATGATGCAAACGATATATATTTCATTCACGCTAATCAAAAAGGCGAAGTTAGTTTCAGAGCGGATGGCAAAACCGTTTCATCATCTCCCGGAATAAAGGAACATTCTCTTGCTCTGACAGATAATGAGGGTAGCGCATATGTATTGTGGAAATGTAAAATCCCGGGTGAACCAAATTCGTTGTTCGTACAAAAACTTTCCGGAAATGGTTTGCGGTTGTGGGGAGATAGAGGACTTAAAGTTGTCCAAAGTGAATTGGAGATAGTTGATTATTCATTTGATATAGGCGATGATGGTTTATTATTCATTAGCTACCTTGTAAGGGAGCCGGGTTTTACAGGAAATTATCAGATCAATTATCGTTTTCTGGATAAGAACGGTAAAAGTCTTAATAAAATAGACGAAGAGCTGATTGTTTATAACTCAAACGATAGAAAAAGTAAAACTTCAGTTGTTGCCGATTTTGAAGATGGCGCCTTTTTTTTCTGGCTGGAAAATTTTTCAGGCAGAAGCGTGCTTAGATCATACTTTATTGATAGTTCAGGCGCAACAAAATGGGGCTTAGAGCCAGTTAATATTTCTAATATCAATAAAAGTGTTCTTTCTTATAATGTTAATCGTTTTGGAAATTCAGTTTATCTTTCTTTTCAATACCAGGGACAAATAAAAGAAATATATCATCAGCTCATTACCAGGAATGGAAATCTCTTATGGGGCACAGGCGGTAGTAAAGTTAATGCTGCTAACGGCAGTCAGCTTAATCCGCAGGCAGCAATAATAGATTCCACTATTTATTTAACCTGGACAAACGAATTTAAAAATATTAAGGATCTTTTAATTCAAAAGTTTGACAAAAACGGAAAAGCCCTTTGGAAAAAAGAGGGGCGCCATATTATTAAATCTGAAGGCGATCAGTTCGGACAAAAAATCATTCCTGACCAGAAAGGTAATGTTATTGTTGCCTGGATTGATAGAAATATCGATTCGGTTTTTGGAAATATTCACGTGCAGAAAATTAACAGCCAAGGTAACTTTTTGTGGGACAGTCTTTCGGTAGAACTCGGCTCTTCTTATAACACACAAAAGAGTTACTTAAATCTTATTCCGGATGGAATAGGTGGTGCAATAGCCATATTTAAGGAGAAACGTGAAGGCAAAAATGAAATTTTTGCCCAAAAGATTTTTAAATCAGGTACTTATGCCTCGCAGATTCTTGCTTTTTCAGCAGAGAATTTTGAGGGAAAAGTTAAATTAAGCTGGTATTCCGCTAATGAATTTCCTGACATTATTTACCAGGTGGAAAGAACAGTTCAGTCTGATACTGGTTTAGTTGATTGGAGAGTTGTTGGTACATCAGAAGTAAATACGGATCGTTCGGTTAATTATTATGAATTACTTGATTTACCCGATACAAACGGAACACTGTACTACCGAATTGTACAAAAAGATGGTGATCAATCGGAAACTGTTTATGATCTTGTAAAAATTAATTTTCTTGAATCGGCAAATACTATAGTCGTTGCTCAAAATTCGCCAAATCCTTTTACAGACTCAACTGTGATTAGCTTTTACCTTCCGGAGGATGAGGATGTGACTTTGGAATTATTTGACAGTAAGATTGAACTGATAAAAGAAATACCCAGGCAGAAGTATTCAGCCGGTCGCCATGAAATAGTATTTAAAGATGAAAAACTTCATCCCGGAATTTATTTTTACCGCTTTAAGGCAGGAAAACATATCGAGGTTAAGAAAATGGTGGTAAGTCCTAAATGAAAAAACGTGAGCTAAAAATTTTTGTGGACTTTGATGGTACCATCACACAACAGGATGTTGGTGATTCAATCTTTTCAAGATTTGGTGATCCGAAAAAAGTAAATTCAGTAATTGATGATCTTCTTAATGACAGAATTTCTTCACGCAAGTGCTGGGATTTACTTTGTAGTTCAACACCTGCAATAAAAAAGAAGGAACTGGATGATTTTATAGATAATCTGGTAATAGATTCTACTTTTCATTCATTGGTTACTTATTGTAAAAAAATGAACATTGAACTGATTGTCTTGAGTGATGGTTTCGATTACTACATAAAAAGAATACTCAACCGTGAGAATTTGATGGATCTAAAATTCTATGCAAATAATCTCTCAATTGATGAAAATGGTAAATTGATTCCTCAATATCCTTACTACAATCCTGATTTTCCAACATCAGCTAATTGTAAAAGGGATCATATACTTGATAACAGCAGCGATGATGATTATACGTTTTATATAGGCGATGGTAATTCCGATAAAGAATCGGCGCAGTATTGTGATTATATTTTTGCCAAAGATGGACTATTAAAGTTCTGTGAGAAGGAAAGAATTTCTTTCTCGCCATTTAAAGATTTTAATGATGTGATAAAAAAAATTGATTTTCTTTTTTCTAAAAGAAAACTTAGAAAAGGTCATCAGGCAGAATTGAAAAGACGTTCTGCATACCTTGTAGAATAAACTTTAAATTAAAGTAATACCAGAATATGTCTCAAATAGCAAAAAAGTTTTTCAACTACCGGAGTTATACACCAATACCGTTTTTAATACTTATGCTGGTATTTGAAAACGCAACCATAACAACTTTAATAACTGGTTTTATAATTGCACTATTTGGTGAACTTATCAGATTGTGGGGAGTCAGCTGGGCAGGCAGTGAAACACGTACCACAGGCGGTGTAGGCGGTACTTATTTAATTATCAGCGGACCATTTGCCTTTGTACGCAATCCTCTTTATGTCGGAAATATTTTAATGTATACCGGTCTTGGGGTTATGTCTTACGCCTTGTTTCCGTATCTGCAGATAATTGCAATTTTATTTTTTATTCTGCAATATCATCTGATAGTAAAAGAGGAAGAATCTTTCCTGGAAAAGAAATTCGGAGAGGCGTATCAGAAATATTTAGAGAATGTCCCAAGATTTATTCCAAGACTTACTCCCTATAAAATTGATGGAGTTGAACAACCGTCTTTTAAACTGAATATGGGATTGAGATCAGAGACAAGAACACTTCAGGCTTTTGGATCAGTTGCGCTGCTGATAATAATCAAATGGTATTTTAGGGTTAATCAGATACTTTAATGATTGCAGAAAAAAATAAAAATATTTTGATTATTGCCGGTGAAGTATCAGGTGATCTTCATGCAGCCGCTCTTGTTAAAGAACTCAAAGTTTTGGATAATGAAATTAAATTATTCGGTATCGGCGGTGATAAAATGAAGGAAGCCGGTGTTGAGATTATTTATCATCTTAACAAAATGGCTTTTATGGGTTTTGCAGAAGTTGTAAAGCATCTTCCTTTTATCAATAAAGTTAAAAAAGAAATTCTTTTTGAAGTCGAAAAGCGAAATGCTAAGTATGCAGTGCTGATCGATTATCCGGGATTTAATTTAAACATCGCTAAAAAACTAAAAGTCAGTGGTATTGATATTATATATTATATATCACCGCAAATATGGGCCTGGGGCGGCGGTAGAATAAAAAAAATACGAGAACTTGTAAACAAAATGCTTGTAGTTTTTCCTTTTGAAGAAAAACTTTACAACGATAATAGTGTTAACGCTGAGTTTGTTGGTCATCCGCTTGTTAAAAGATTAGAAGAGCATTGCTTTTTATCGAAAATTGAATTGTTTCAGAAATTGAATTTAGATCAATCAAAAGAAATATTATTGATTTTACCCGGCAGCAGAAAGCATGAAATAGAAGATATTTTTCCTGAAACAATTAAAGCTGCGTCACGATTAGCAGAAGAATTTAATTTTAATGTAGTGGTTGCCTGCTCATCAAATATTGACGTTAAGGTTTTTGAACGATATAAGCAACAGTACAGTTTTAGCGTAATATCAAATTATACTTATGATCTTTTAAAAAATGCAAAATTTGGAATTATTAAATCAGGGACGTCAACTCTTGAAGCCGGATTGCTTCAATTGCCCATGGTAATTGTTTATAAAACAAGCGGATTGACTTACCGAATTGGCAAAGCTTTGATAAAATTGAAGAATATTGGTATGACCAACATAATTTTAGGTGAAACTGTTGTACCTGAGTTGGTGCAGGATGATGTAAATTCCAATAAAATTTATGAAACGTGCCGAAGCATACTTACAGATAATTCATTATATAAAAAAATAAAAACCAAACTGGGTGATATTCGTATTAAGCTTGGTGATAAAAATGCATCTGCTAACGCAGCTAATTCAATTTACAAATTGATGAATGAAGCTTAAAGAAATTAAACAGCGTACTTTAAGATTTTTTGGTTATCTGTTTTTAACTCAAACCGTCAATTTGTTATGTAAATCTTTAAGGATAAACTTTAAGAATAAAGAAGTTATTGAAAAATTGGAATCAGAGAATAAGAACTATGTAGTTGCATTCTGGCATGAAACAATGCTGCTTTCGTGGTATTTGCATGGCAGAAATAGCACAGCAGCATTAACCAGCAAAAGTAAGGATGGTGATTTGCTCGCAAGACAGTTAAAACATTGGGGTTATGAAGTGGTGAGAGGTTCAAGCAGTAAGGGCGGTGATGTTGCACTTGGAATTATGATCGATTATGCAAAGAATAGATATTCAATTGCTGTAACACCTGATGGTCCACGTGGTCCGATTCATAAATTTAAAGCTGGTGCTGTAATCACAGCAAAAAAAAGCGGAGTGCCACTGGTTTTATTGGGTGTGGCATTCAAAAGAAAAAAACTGCTGAAAAGCTGGGATAGATTTCAGGTCCCTGTTTTTTTTACTAAAGCAAATGCGATTTACTCTGATCCGATTTACATTGACAGAAACCTAAGTTATGAAGAAACGTCAGAAGTGATTAGTGATTGTGAAAATAAATTGATCGAACTGCAAACTGAAGCCGGAAGGTTTTCTTAGAAATGAATTTATTAAGATTCATCCTGCTGCCCTTTGCACCTGTTTACGGGTTAGTAATCCGTATCAGAAATATGTTCTTTGATAAAAATGTTTTTAAGTCTGTTAAGGTTAAAGCAAAAGTTATCTCTGTTGGTAATCTCACTGTAGGCGGTTCAGGTAAAACACCAATGGTTATTTACCTGATTGAACTTATAAAATCTGCAGGCAGAAAGGTTGGAGTTTTAAGCCGCGGATATGGAAGATCATCAATAGGATACATACTTGTTTCGGATGGTAATCAAATGCTATCAACTGTTGAGCAATCAGGCGATGAAATATATCACACTGCAATTGAAACAAAAGTTCCTGCAGCAGTTTGTGAAAGAAGAGTTCAGGGCGCCAAAAGATTAATAAAAGATACTGGCATCAATACTATTGTGCTTGATGATGCATTTCAGCATCGATGGATATGCAGGGATTTAGACTTATTGATTATTGATCAGGATTTTTTTAATTCAAATGATACTTTAATTCATAGCTATATTCCTGTTGGTATTATGAGGGAAGGTTTCGGATCAATTAAAAGAGCTGATGCTGTAATTCTTAACAGAAAATTCTCTGATAAGTTAAAGATTCCTGAAAACCGGAAGCAATATTTAACCGGTAAACAGATTTTTACTTGTTTCTACAAAGCTGTTGAGTTTGTTGATGTCATCCGTAATATTCATTACACAATTGAAGAGTTTAACGGACAGAAAGGCTTGATATTATCAGGAATTGCTAATCCCGAATCTTTTTTAAAAGTGCTTAAGCAAACCGGTGTGGAAGTAAATAACCAGATGATTTTCAGGGATCATAAAGAGTATACGTTAAAGGAAGTTCAGCAGATAAGAAGAAGATTTTATACAACAAATTCTCATTCGGTAATAACTACAGAAAAAGATGCGGTAAAGCTCACAAAATTTTCCCGTGAATTTGACGATATTGATATCTTCTATCTGAAAATAAAATTATGTATGGATGATGAAGAGTTATTCCAAAAGTATTTGATAAAAAAACTAAATGACAAATAATTAATATTAGCTAAACGATAAAAACTACGGAGGTTATATAAATGGCTAAAGGTAAAAAATACGTTTACTTCTTCGGAGGTAAAAAAGCTGAAGGTAAAGCTGAAATGAAATCACTTCTCGGCGGTAAAGGTGCAAACCTTGCTGAGATGGTTAATATTGGTTTACCGGTTCCTGCAGGATTCACAATTACAACAGAAGTCTGTACCTACTTTTACGATAATAAGAAAAAATATCCTAAAGAGTTAAAGGCTCAGGTTATTGATGCTATTAAAAAAGTTGAGAAGGAAATGGGCGCAATATTCGGCGATCATAAAAATCCGCTTCTGCTTTCTGTGCGCTCTGGTGCTCGTGCGTCAATGCCGGGAATGATGGATACAGTTCTTAATCTTGGTTTGAACGACATAACAGTTCAGGCCCTCATTGAAAAAACTAATAATCCAAGGTTTGCTTATGATTCATACAGAAGATTTGTTCAGATGTACGGTGATGTCGTCCTGGGTTTAAAGCCTGTTGACAAACATGAACACGATCCATTCGAAGTAATAATGGATGCAAAGAAAGAAGCAAAGGGAGTTACACTTGATACAGAACTTTCCGCTGATGATTTGAAAGAGCTTGTAGCTGAATTTAAAGAAGCAATTAAGGAAAAAACAGGAAATAATTTTCCGGACGATCCGATGGAACAGCTTTGGGGTTCTGTCGGTGCAGTATTCACATCCTGGATGAACGAAAGGGCAATAGTTTACCGAAAACTTAATAATATTCCGGCTAGTTGGGGTACTGCTGTTAATGTTCAGTCAATGGTATTCGGAAATATGGGAGAAGACTCCGGAACAGGTGTAGCGTTTACACGCGATCCTGCCACAGGTGAAAATGTTTTCTATGGTGAATATTTATTTAATGCTCAGGGTGAGGACGTTGTTGCAGGAACTAGAACTCCGCTCCCTATTGCACAGCTTGAGAAAGAATCACCTGTTCTCTATAAAGAACTTGATAAGTACAGAATAGTTCTTGATAAACATTATAAAGATATGATGGATATCGAGTTCACAATTCAGCAGGGTAAATTGTGGATGTTACAATGCCGTGTTGGTAAGAGAACCGGATTTGCTGCCATTCAAATGGCTGTTGATATGGTTAAAGAAAGGTTAATCACTAAAGAAGATGCAATATTAAGAATTGAGCCTAATCAATTAAATCAATTGCTCAGACCAATCTTCGATGTTGAAGAAAAAAGAAAAGTAATCGAATCAGGTAAACTCCTTGCAAAAGGATTAAATGCCGGTCCCGGTGCCGCATCAGGTAAGGTTGCATTAAGTGCACAGGATGCAGAGGAAATGGCAAAGAATGGTGATAAAGTAATTCTGGTAAGAGTTGAAACGTCTCCGGAAGATATAAAAGGAATGGATGCTTCTGAGGGTATTCTTACTGCAAGAGGAGGAATGACTTCACACGCAGCACTCGTTGCAAGACAAATGGGTAAAGTTTGTGTCGCAGGCTGCGGAGCATTAAAGATCAATTATAAAGAGAGAACTATAACCGTTGAAGGAATGGATATAGTCGTAAAAGAAGGCGATTATATTTCGATTGATGGAAGTACAGGCGAAGTGATTGCCGGTAAACTTGAAACCAAGCCTTCTGAAGTAATTCAGGTTCTGATTACCAAAACTCTTGATGCAAAAGATTCACCTGTGTTCAATACATACAACAGTTTAATGACCTGGGCTGATAAGATCAGAACAATGAATATTAGAACAAATGCCGATCAGCCTGATCAGTCATCTAATGCAATAGCCTTTGGTGCTGAAGGTATCGGACTTTGCAGAACCGAACATATGTTCTTCGGTGAACAAAGAATTATGTCTGTAAGGAAAATGATCGTTGCTGATTCGGTTGAAGACAGAAAATCGGCTCTTGCTGAACTTCTTCCATTGCAGAGAGAAGACTTCGAAGGAATATTCAGAGCAATGAAAGGATATCCTGTAACAATAAGAACATTAGATCCGCCATTGCATGAATTCTTGCCTCATTCAGCAAGAGAAATTGAAGAACTTGCCAATTCATTGGGAATTTCTGAAATCAAACTAAGAGAAAAGATTGAAAGTCTCCACGAGTTCAATCCTATGCTTGGATTCAGAGGCTGTCGTCTTGGTGTGCTTTATCCCGAAATAACTGAAATGCAGGCTCGGGCAATAATCGAAGCAGCAGTTAATGTAGCAAGTGAAGGTATGAAAGTAAAACCTGAAATAATGATTCCATTAACAAGTCACGTTAATGAATTCAAACTTCAGGAAGATATTGTAAGAAGAGTGGCAAAAGACGTTATGCAGGAAAAAGGTAAAAAGATTAGTTACCTCGTTGGAACAATGATCGAGCTTCCGCGTGCTTGTGTAACTGCTGATGAAATTGCTGAACGTGCGGAGTTCTTCAGCTTTGGTACAAATGATCTTACTCAAACTACATTCGGACTTTCACGTGATGATGCAGGTAAATTCTTACCTCTTTATGTTCAGAATGACATATTGCCTAATGATCCTTTTGAAGCATTAGATCAATCTGGTGTCGGCCTGTTAGTGAAAATGGGTACAGACAAAGGAAGAGCAACCAAACCCGATCTTAAAGTAGGAATTTGCGGTGAACACGGCGGTGAACCATCTTCTGTGGAATTCTGTCACAGGGTTGGAATGGATTACGTTAGCTGCTCGCCATTCAGAGTTCCGATAGCAAGATTAGCTGCTGCCAGAGCGGTTCTTAATGAATCAAAAAATAAAAAAGCTTCAAAGAAAACAGTTAAAAAGATCATAAAAAAAACTGTTAAAGCTAAATCTGGAAAGAAATAATTAAATAAATCAGTATTGGACCGGAAAATATAATTTCCGGTTCAGTCCTATAATTAAAATAACTAATTAAGGTAGGTAGAATGAAATTATCAGATTTCAAATACAATTTACCTAAGACTGCCATTGCCAAATATCCGGTAAGTCCAAGGGATAAAGCCAAACTTATGGTGCTTAACCGTGAGACCGGTGAAATTGATGACAAAAAATTCACCAATGTTGTTGACTATATGAATGAAGGTGATGTAATGGTGGTGAATGAAACACGTGTGTTTCAGGCAAGGTTGTACGGTAAGAAAGAGAAAACGAATGCAAAGATAGAAGTATTTCTGTTACGTGAATTAAATAAAGAAGACTGCATCTGGGATGTTATTGTTGATCCGGCACGTAAAGTAAGGATTGGTAATAAAATTTATTTTGATGACAACCTTTGGTGCGAAGTTATTGATAATACAACTTCACGCGGAAGAACTGTTCGCTTTAACAAATCAGGCGTTTACCATGCAGTTGAAAAACTTGGTCTTACTCCTCTCCCTCCATATATTAAAAGGGATCCGGAACCGGCTGATAAAGTAAATTATCAAACTGTTTATGCTAAAGTTGATGGTGCTGTTGCTGCTCCTACCGCAGGGCTTCATTTTACAGAGAAACTTATCAGCAAGATTGAGAAGAAAGGAATAAAGATCGTTCCTGTTATTCTGCATATCGGTCTGGGAACATTTCGTCCCGTTGAAGTTGAAGATCTTACAAAACATAAAATGGATTCGGAGTATTATGAAATATCAGCACACTCTGCCGATGTTATAAATAAAGCAATGAGTCATAAGAAAAATGTTTTTGTTGTTGGAACAAGCGCTTGCCGTGCACTTGAAACAAGTACAACAGCAGACGGCCTTGTGAAACAGGGAAGAGGATGGACAGATAAGTTTATTTATCCGCAGTATGTTTTTAAAATAACAACTAAGCTGATTACAAATTTCCATGCTCCGGAATCAACTTTGTTAATGCTTGCAGGTGCATTTGCTGATACTGATTTTATTATGAAAGCTTATAAAAAAGCTCTCAAAGAAAAATATCGTTTTCTCAGCTATGGCGATGCAATGCTTATTGTTTAGGAAAAAATGAAAGCTGTTGCAATCATTCCCGCAGGAGGCCAAGGTTTACGGACCGGCATTACTAAAAAAGGTAATGCCGTTCCTAAACAATATCTTAAAATAAATGACAAAGAATTAATCGTTTATACTCTCCGGACCTTTCAAAAAAATAAACTTATAGATAGAATTATAGTTGCGGCGGAACCTGAATATTTTGATTTGCTTTTACGGCTTGCAAAAAAGTATAAGCTGACTAAACTTAAGCTTATTGTTGAAGGCGGTGCAACAAGACAGGACTCTGTTTATAATGCTTTGCTTTCTTCGGAAGCCGATTCAAACGATTTAATTGTTGTTCACGACGCTGCAAGAGCCTTGCTTCCGGATGAAGTTTTAACCAATGCAATAAACACAGCTAAGAAAACGGGCAATGCACTTGTTTGTATCAGGGCAAAAGATACATTGATTAAAGGCAAACAAACCGTTGAGGAATATCTGAACAGGGATGAAGTTTATAATGTGCAGACCCCGCAGATTTTTAAGTATAAAGATCTTCTTAAAGCAATGAATAAATCCAACCGGGAAAATTTTATCGGGACAGATGAATCGATGCTTGTTAAAAGAACCGGAAGGAAAGTTAATATTGTGGAAGGCTCTGTGTTTAACTTTAAAGTTACAACAAAAGAAGACATTGAATTGTTTAAGAAATTAATTAAATAATTCTTCCTACGTCAGATCCGCATATTTGCCATTAATCACGTTTACTAAATCATCCGCTCTCAGTAGTATTTGTGTACCTCTTATACCTGCACTGAAATAAACCTTATCAAACAACTGTGCATTTTCATCGATATAAGTCGGATAAAGTTTTTTCATTCCGATAGGTGAGCATCCTCCCCGTACATAACCTGTTAGAGGCAGCAATTCTTTTTGCTTTATCATTTCCACTTTTTTATTACTACTGGCAATGGCAGCTTTTTTCAGATCAAGTTCTGCTGTAACCGGAATGCAGAATACAACCAGTCCAGTTTTATCTCCTCTACCGACTAATGTTTTAAATACAGAATCCGGATCAGCATTTATTTTTTGCGCAACAGTTTCACCGCTGAGGTCTTCATTATCGACTTCGTAATCAAAGGTATGAAATGAAATTCCTTTTGATTCAAGAATTCTTATTGCGTTGGTTTTGGGCATGATAAGCGAGGATTGAAATTCTATCTTTCAATTTCAAGTTTTGCTGATGTAATTAGCTTCTTTGTATGATCAGATTCCGGATTTATAAATATTTTCTCAGTTTCCCCAATCTCTACAATTTTTCCTTCAGATAAAATCATTATCCTGCTGCAAAGCAATTTCAGTATTTTCAGATCGTGGGATATAATAATAAGCGATACTTTTTTCTGATCAGATATTCTTTTGATGAGTTGAATAAAATTCAATTGTGATTCAACATCCTGTGCGGAAAATGGTTCATCGAGAATTAGGATTTCCGGTTCAACAGAAATTATTCTTGCAAGCGCAACTCTTTGCTGTTCGCCTCCGCTGAGTTCATAACCTCGTCTTGAAAGAAAACTTTCGTCCAGTCCGACAGTCCTTAATGAGTTCAGTATCAGTTCATTAACATTAATGGTCTCACCAAATCTTATTATTATTGCTTCTTCAATAATGTCGCCAACTTTGCGGATTGGATTTAGTATTTCGCTGCTGTTCTGAAATAATATCTGAACTGGTTTTGTTTTTATTTTTGTCCAATCATTTTTGAAGTTAAATTCTAATTTTCGATCATAGAGTGAATGAACTCCGGCTAATATCTTTGCTAAAGTAGTTTTACCGCTGCCTGATGCGCCTGCGATTCCCAGAATTTCGTTCTCAAATAATTCGAACGAAATATTTTTAAGAATTTCTGTGGTTTTACTTTTATTGAAAAGCTCATTCGAGGGAGCACCATAAGAAATGTTTTCTGACTTTAACAAAATATTCATCTACTCAACTCTTTATATGCATTAATTAATGAAGAATTGGCAGAATGGTCAGAATTGAAAAAAGTATTTGTGTCCACAAATTCTGTTATAGTTCCATCTTTTAGTAATGTGATTTTATCAATGATTTTCTCTGCAAACTGAAGATCCTGGGTAACGATCAGTGCGGAGTTATTTCCTGCTTTAACAAAATTCCTAATAGCTTTCAGGAATAAAACAGAATTTATAGGATCTATTGCTGAAGTCGGTTCATCAAGAATAATTAATTCTGGTTCAGCACTTAGTGCAAGAACAAAATTAAGTCGCTGCAGCATACCACCGCTCAACTCGTATGCGTGTTTTTCTGATATTGTTTTGTAGTGAGGTAACTGAAATTGATTGAGAAGTTCATCAATCTTTCCTATTTCACCGCCTGAATTATCAAAATAGTATTTGATTGTTTTAAGAGGATCTAAACTTTTTATTGCATCCTGGAAAACATACCTGATGTATTTCTTTCGGATCTTAATCAGTTCATCGGACTTAATTTTTAAGATATTAGATTGATTAAAAAAAACGTCGCCCTTCACTTTGTAAAATCGGTAATCGAGCAGCCCGGTAAGGGATTTTATCAATGTTGATTTGCCGCTTCCATTGCTGCCAAGAATTGTATATACACAGTTATGCGGAAGTGAAAATGAAATACCGGATAACAATTTCCTGAAGCTGCCCTGCACACTTACAGAAATATTTTCAATATTTACATTGAGCATTAAAATGTTTTTGTTATTGTTGAGCAAAATAATAAATTAAAATCACAATTATTCCTTATTATTCTA
The DNA here is from genome assembly GCA_018335755.1 of Ignavibacterium sp. Classification (GTDB taxonomy): domain Bacteria; phylum Bacteroidota; class Ignavibacteria; order Ignavibacteriales; family Ignavibacteriaceae; genus JAGXRK01. The sequence continues at coordinate 443,670 of JAGXRK010000001.1, forward strand.
CTGTTATGAGAAACTCGAAACTTTTTTCAGCAGCCCTTCTTTTCTTAGTCTTGCTTACATTATCCTGCCGGAAAGATGAACCTGTGTCTTCAGAAAGACTTATCATAGGGATCTCAGCAGATATTAAAACCATTAATCCGCTTTACTCATTCAGCGTTGACGAAGGAAGTATAAATGATCTGCTTTTCTTAAGTCTTGTTCGCGTTAACTGGAATGAAACTATCGGTAATATTGAAACAGAACCATTGTTAGCCAACGAATGGCAATGGTCAGCAGATTCCACCTCTGTAACTTTCTTTTTACGTAACGATGTTTACTGGTCTGATGGAATTAAATTAACTGCTGAAGATGTTTCTTTTTCGTTTGAACTTTATTCAAACCCTCAAGTGCAGAGTAAATTTTATGGTACATTTGAAAAACTTTTTTTAAATGAAGATTTAAGTATTGATTTGAAGCGTTCAATCGAAGTATTAGATTCTTTTAGTTTGAAAATTAATTTTATTCCAAATACAAATATTAAACTTGTAGATGTTGTTTTACCGATTGTGCCAAAACATATTTTTGATAAATATGAGTATGATGAAATCCCTTCTGCTGAGATCAATTTTAATCCGGTTAGCTGCGGACCGTACAAACTGAAAAAATGGGATAGAAATCAGATGATAGTATTGGAAGCAGATACAAACTCATTTCTGTATTCAGATGATATGATAAAAGAATTGATCTTTAAAGTTGTTCCGGATTATAAATCCCGTATCACACAACTTAAAAAGGGTGAGATAGATATTGCTGAGCAAATTAAAGCTGAGGATACTGAAGCTCTGCAGAAATCTGGTAAGCTAAACATTGTTTCTGTTAAGGGACGGGAATTTGATTTTATCGGCTGGAACCATATTGACCCCAAAAGATTTTCCGAAGCAGGTGAGTTAAATAAAAACATTTATTTTTCTTCTTCCAATGTGCGAAGGGTACTCTCTTTGGCTATTAATAGTGAAGAAATAATTAGTGAATATCTTATAAATTTTGGTCAGCCGGCCATTACTCCCGTATCCCCGATATTTAAAGAATATTTTAATAATAAATTGAAGTCCATCGCTTACAATCCGGCAGAAGCAAGGGAAATACTTAAATCGGAAGGATGGAGCGATACAAATAACAACGGAATTATTGACAAAAACGGAACAGAGTTTTCGTTTACTCTTTATGTGCCGGGAGGAAATCCTCTGCGTCAATTTGCTTCAACAATAATTAAGAATAATCTGAAAGCTGTTGGTATTGAGGTTAAAATTGAAACGGTAGAACTGAATAAACTAATTGATAACCTTTTTAATAAAAGTATGGATGCCTGGATTGCTGCCTATTATATTCAAATTCCATTAGAATATAAAATGGTTTGGTACTCTGATCTTGATGCGGCGCCGTTCAATTTTGTCAGCTATCAGAATAAAGATTTGGATATTATTATTGATGCTTTAGGAAAGAAAATATTTTATGAAAAAGAAGTTGAATTGCATAAACAGTTTCAGGAAATTATTTATGCTGATCAGCCGGTTACTTTTCTTTACTGGATTGATAATATTGTGGCTGTGAATAATAAGGTTAAAAATTATGAGATCAATCCCTTAGGTGTTATTCAGCACGTGTGGGATTGGAGATTAAACTAAGGTTTTAATGAATAAATTTATTACAAGAGCAATTACTAAAAGAATTTTTTCTTCGGTTCTTGTTTTGTTTCTGGTGATCACGTTTGTGTTTTTTTTAGTAAGAATGGCTCCCGGAGATCCCGCTCAGAAATTTTTATCACCGAATTTTAGTCCTCAGTTAGCCGAGCAGATAAGCAAATCTTTTAATCTGGATAAATCCTTACCTGAGCAATACATCTCATTTGTAGTAAATTTGTTTACAGGAAACTTAGGGTCATCATACACTTATAGGCTGCCTGTTACAAAAGTAGTTTATGAATATCTTTCATTTACTGTAATCTTCGCTTTGATCGCATTTCTTATACAATCCATAATAAGTTTTTGGCTCGCAGTAAGATCTGTAAAAAACATAAATGGATTTTTTGACAGGGCAGTTGATAAATTGAGTCTGCTGGTTTATGCAACTCCGTCATTTGTAATTGGTTTAGTTCTTATACTAATTTTTTCTGTTCAATTGGATTTGTTTCCAACTTCGGGAACAAAATCTCTTAACAATTCTGAACTTCCTTTCATTATCAGGATACTGGATTATTTATCACACTTATTCCTGCCATTAATAACTTTAACTGCGGGCGGCATTGCAGTTTTTTACAGATACATTCGGGATAACCTAAATGATATCTATAATCAGAATTTCATATTGAATTTGAGGGCAATGGGTTGTTCTGAACAAACAATATTAAGAAAACATATTATTCCAAATGCTCTGGGTCCTTTTCTTTCAATTGCCGGAATAGAATTAGGAATTTTATTTGGCGGCGCATTAATTACTGAGGTTATCTTCGGACTCCCCGGTATGGGCAGGTTGACAATAGCTGCAATTTTTGAGCGCGACTATCCCCTTGTAATGGGGTGCACATTAGCTGCAGCATTTTTAATGATTTTATCCAATCTCATTGCAGATCTGGTTAAAATTAAAATTGATAAACGACTTATTAAGGATCTGCTGCAATAATGAAACTAAATCTTAAAATCTGGCATACTGTTTTGCTGATCTGGTTAGTTATTCTCATTCTCAGGTTTGAGCGTATTATTGAACTGATCGAATTGCTTTACTCATACTCTCTTATAATCATTACAGATTTTATTTTTGCATCAGGTCAATTTTCACTATCGCTGGCTGATAACATTGCCGGCATTTTAATATTTCTTCTTATTCCCGTTGTGGTAATTTATTTTGTTAAACGCGTGCAATTTTTTAATAAAAAAATATTCGCATCAGCTGTGATTATATTTTTTTTAGTGTTTGGTTTTCTATTTTCCCCGATAATCACTGACAGAAACCCCGACTTTTATAAAGATATTGCTGTAACTAAACTACTTCCACCGTTAAGCACAGTAAAGGAAATAAGATTAAAAGAACAAAAGTCAGATGATATTAACAAACAACAGGAATTTATAAGGGTAAAAAATAAAGCGATTAAATTGCCATTTGATGAATCAGTTATTTATTGCGACTCAGCATTAATATCCGGCAATGAACTTATTTATTACCAGAAAGGGAATCCTAAAACAATTTTGGTTGAGGATGTACAACCTGAGAATGGAATATATTGGTCCGCTAAGCTTTTTGTTTTTGGAACAGATGAATTCGGAAGGGATATATTTACAAGATTAATTTATGGTACAAGAATATCTTTATTTATCGGTTTCTGTGCAGTAGGCATATCGCTTATTTTAGGGCTGCTGCTCGGGTTTTTAGCCGGATATAAATCAGGATGGCTGGATCTAGTTCTAAACAGAACCACAGATTTGTTCCTTGCATTTCCGGTAATATTCATGATCATTTTCATTCTTGCGTTATTTGGTAATAATATGATTTCGGTAATAGTCGTATTAGGGCTTTCGGGATGGATGAGTTTATTTAAGTTAGTGAAAACTGAAATAAGCTCTATTAAAACAAAAGATTTTTTTGTTTCATCAAAGTTATTGGGAGTGTCACCGTTCTCTTTAATGAAAAAAGAATTTTTACCACTTATTTTAGCATCAGTAATTGTAAATATTATTTTCCAATTTGGAAATGTAGTGCTTGCTGAATCAGCTTTGAGTTATCTGGGACTAGGACTTGGAAATGATTACTCATCCTGGGGTTCGATGATTCAGTCAGGGCAGGAATACATCACACAGTCGTGGTGGATGATAGTTTTACCGGGAGTATTACTTATTTTAACTTTACTTACAATTAATGATTTAGGCGCTAAGATAAAAGCACACTTTAACCCAAGAATAAAATATGATTAATCAGCGTTACATACTTAAGAAGAAGCTCGGAGAGGGAAGAAGCAAAGTTTATAGTGCTATTGATTCTGAATTCCCGGAAAAAGAAATTGCAATGAAAATTCTTCCGCCGAATATTATTCACGAAGAAAAAAACTCATTCGAAAAAGAATATTTTATATTAAGAAAACTGGATCACCCGAATATTATAAAAGCTTATGATATAGGTGTTGTTTTAACAATTGACAATGAAGACCAGGATGAAATTGAAACAGGATCATCGTTTATAACTATAGAAAAATTTGACTCCGTTGAGTTTAATAAATATGCTGAGATTAATAATGAGAGCACATTAATAAATATTATTAAACAGATATGTTCCGCACTATTTTATCTGCATCAGTCAAATTATATATATTATGATCTCAAACCTCAGAACATTCTTGTTTCCGGTGATAGCAGCAATCCGCAGATTAAAATTATAGATCTTGGTTTAGCACATTATATATTATCCGATACTGAAATAAACATACGGGGAACTGCAGAGTATATTGCGCCCGAAGTACTGAAGAGACAATCTCACGATCATTCCGTTGATCTATATTCACTGGGAATTATTCTGTATAGCAGTGTCTATGGTAAACTCCCCTTTGAATTCAAAAGTGAACTTGATATTTATAAAGCACATATTGAGAAGGAATTTGATTTTGCTGCTTCTGATTATTCGCCCAAACTGATAGGGGTTATTAAAAAACTATTAACTAAAGATGCTGACCATAGATATTCAACAGCATTGCAGGTTTTGGCGGATTTGGATGTTGAGCTTAATATTGAATTAACCAAAGACTTTATTCCTGCCAAAACACTATGCGGAAGAAAAGACACACTTACAATAGTAAAAACATATCTTAATGATGAAAGTAGTAATGAAATATTTTCAATAAGAGGATTTAGCGGTGCCGGTAAATCGCAAGTGCTTCGGGAATTAAATGCAATCTATCCTCAATCAGTATATGTGGAGAATACCCGGAAAAAAACCGGAGCAGACTTGCTGCGTTTCTTCTTTCATAAACTTTTTTTTAACGACCATTTATATGATAACCTGTTACCTGAAGACAGGGAGGTGGTTAAGCAGATATTCGATTCCCGTGAGGTTGAATTATCAGATTTTATAAAAGCCCTTATTTCCAGAATAACCGATAAAAAGAAACTGCTGCTACTGATAGATGATTATAACTTATATGATGATTTTGCTAAGGATGCTATAAATGAAATTTTGCCGATACTGCAGATCAATAAAGTAAAGGTAGTTCTGGCAGAGTCATCAGAGTTTGATTATGCAACCGATAACTTATTCAATATACAAAGCATACAGATTACTCCTTTTACAGACAGACAGTTATCGGAGTATCTTGATCTTAGTTATTACCAGAACTTTCCCAAGCAAAAACTAAGAAAAGTTATTCTTGAATATGCTGATTTGCTGCCGGGTAGCGTGGTTCAATTTATTAAGGACATTTTAATTCTTGGGGTTATGAGATATGAGCCTGATGAGGTAAAATTTGTTTTTGAAAAAGGAATCGAGAAATCATTAAGCGGTTCCAATGAAGAAGTTTACAGGTTAAGACTAAGCAATTTAACTGAAGATGAATTAAAAGTGGCGCAGCTTATTTCTGCATTTAATATTTCTGTTGAACAGATAGTGCTAGCATCCATACTTAACAAATCACCGGAACAGATTGAAAAAATACTTTTAAATCTTCATTATAAAAATATTATAAACCCGCTTAGTATAAGTAATTCGCCAAATATTATTTCGGACAGCTTTAAGGGATTTATTTATAACACAATCAAAGAGAAAAAGAAATATCACCTGATAATCGCCAGCCTGATCAAACGAATATTGCCTGATTTCAATGTTATTGAACATGCACGGCAATATGAACTTGCCGGTGAATTTATCAAAGTTGTTGAACTGATTAATAAAGAGATTAAACGGGCTGAAGATATCTCTGTTTACAGCTACAAGAGAAAACTTATTCAAGGATTGCTTCGTCTTCCGGTTAACAAGGATATAAAAAACAGTCTTCTGGATGAACTTATTAAAACATTATACAAATTAAGTGATTTTAAAGAAGTGCTGGAGTGTTTTGAGAAGATTGATAATAGTGCAATAGATGAAAACATAAGAAAAGAATTATTATTTATTCAGGGTAGTTCGTTAATATCTGTAAGAAGAATTACTGAAGGCATAGAAGTCCTTAACATTTTATTAGAAAATGAAAATGAAGCGTCATTTCGACAAAAAATTTTGACGGAAATAGCTTATGCTGAATTTGAACTTGGTAATTATAAAGTTTCTGAAAAGATAGCACTTGATTTGTTAAATCAAAAAGAAACATCAGACGAAGAGAAAGGGAAATGTTATAATCTGCTTGGTATGATAAAAGTCTATGCAGAAGAGGATTTAAATTCAGCGCTTGAAAGATTTAATAATGCACTTGTACTGTATAAAAAAGCTCAGTCTCCAAGAAGGGTATCAGGTGTGGAGGTTAACCTGGGTAACATTTATAACATGTTAGGGGATGATGAGAAATCAGAAATGCACTGGGGAAATGCTCTGAAAATAAACGAATCCATTGGGAATTTAGAGCAGGAAGCTGCCATACTAATTAATTACGGCGTTTATTATTTAAATAAATTACAACTTGAAAGATCACAAAATTTACTAATAAGATCCGACAAGATATTTTCTGCTATTGGCAACAAGACAAATCAAGGACTTGTTTTAATTAATCTTGGTGAACTCTATTTAGTAAATTGTGATTATCAGAAATCTTTTGAAGCACTAACACAAGCCGAAAAGATTTTTTACCACTTGAAAAAGTATGAGGAATTGGCTGATGTGTTGTTCGATTTTTCCAGATTGCATTATGAGCTGAATAATTATCCACTATTTGAAGAAAATCTAACGAAACATGATAGACTGATTACAGATCAAAATCTCACAGGGAAATACCTGATTAATCAAAATATTCTTAATTTTTTAAAGCAAATGTCGAATGATGAAACAATAAATAAAAAATCTTTAGATTTAATTTTAAATGAGTTATTTGTAATCGGCGAAAAAAGAAATTTTTGTGAGTTTTTTATTTTAGTTACCAATTACCTAATTCGAAAAAAAGATATAGATAATAATTATTTGATAGAATTATTGTTCAAAGAAAATTTTGTAGAAGAAATGAATCAAAATTTTTTAACTAGAGCATACTATGAATATTTTCTAGGTAAAATTGCTCTCAGAACAACCGATAAAAGACTATCACCACCGATAGATCATTTAGAAAGATCATTTTCATTGATTGAAAACCAAACAATAACTGAACTTACTTGGAGGGTTCTTGCAGCAATATCGGATTCATACATTGAGCGGGGATTTTTGAACAAAGCTAAAAAACCTCTCATTTATGCATCAGAATTGCTAAATTACATTGCAGATAAAATCAAAAAATCTGATTTTCGTTCAAAATACCTGGATGATATAGAAAGAAAGAAAGTTTTTAATAACCTTAAGTTGTTAAATACTCCTATGGCAGCTCAATGAAAAAACAGCAAGTCAATATTAAAATATATTCTGACTTAGAGGATATAAGCTCAATTAATTCAGCTTTAAGGCAGCTAAATCTTCAGTCATTGCCAATTGCTTTCACTAATCATACTGCTTTTGTTGCCGAACCTGATACTATAATAATCCTTCAGACAGATGATCTGGATTCTAAATTATTAAAGGAAGTTCTGAGTAGAAAAAGCGATCTTAAAAATAAAATAATTATTGTGATAAGAGGCAACAATGCATTACTGGTCAGTTCACTTGTTAAGTTCGGCTTTGATGAAATTTTTATTTTCCCTTATGAAATTGTAAAATTTATTAATCGTATTAAAGAGATAGTTGAGAACGGGCATTACATAACTTCCGAAAATTATCAAACTGGTATCGATTTCCACTTAAGGAGTATGGAGTCGATTATTGGCCGCTCACCAAATTTTACCAAAGTACTTGGTCTAGCAAAAAAAGTCTCGGAAAAAAGCACTTCAAATATTTTATTATTAGGTGAAACTGGTTCCGGTAAAGGATTATTTGCAAAAGCAATTCATAATCATAGTAAAAATAAAAATGAACCTTTTGTAGATATTGTGTGTACAGCAATACCCGAAGCACTTCTTGAGTCGGAACTTTTCGGATACGAAGCTGGTGCTTTTACAAATGCTCGTGCCAGAAAGTTAGGACTTTTTGAGTTAGCTGAAGAAGGAACTTTATTTCTTGATGAAATTGGTGATATGAGTTTAAACCTCCAATCCAAGCTTCTTCGGGCTATTGAGAAAAAAGTTATTAAAAGGGTTGGCGGTATTGCAGACATTACAATCAATGCAAGAATAATATCTGCTACTAATAAAAACCTTGAAGAAATGGTTGATGAGGGTACCTTTCGAAGAGATCTTTATCATAGGTTGAATGTAGTTACCATTGAACTTCCATCACTCAGGGAACGCGGAGATGATATAGTTCTTTTAGCAAATTATTTTATTGAGCAATTCAATAAAGAATTCAGCAAGTCTGTTAAAAAAATAAATAAAGAAGTAACCCGTTTCTTTAAAAATTACGCCTGGCCTGGCAATATACGGGAATTGAGAAATGCAATTGAAAGAGCCGTATTGTTATCAGAAAACGGCAGTTTATCATTAACTGACTTTTCCAATCTCATTAATTCAGTTCCTGTTGTTATATCGTCAAGAAAATCTGATGATATTCCTCCGCATCTGGTAAGATTGGACTTGAATTATACAACTGTTGATCTTAAAAAGTTAGACAGATATTATGCAAAAATAATTTTAGACAAAGTTGGAGGAAATAAGTCGCAGGCAGCAAAGTTTCTGGGTATATCCAGACCTAAACTGGACAGTCTTTTGAATCCATCAAAATAGGATCTCACTATAAAAAAGTTGTAAAATATTTTTACAATATTACCTTTATTCCCGACCATCAAATGTAAAAATTACCACCTACTAGCAAATCCTTAGTTTTTAGCATAAAATATGCGAAAAACCAGTGGCACTAACGTTGAATCGTGAAAGTCGCTAGGTGTATACTATTTAAACTGTTTTATGGGGTTAATGTCAGTTTTCATTTAGAGAATAAGTGTCATTTTTCAATTAAATAATCTAATGGTAGGTGCTATGCATAAACTATTTATACCATTTATCGTCAGCCTTCTTTTTTTATCAACGGCGATAGCACAGCTATCCTCCAATGTGGAAGAAGCTCAAAGATATCGTGTTAATTCACAAACAGCGGTATTGGAAAGCAACACCTCAACATCTGTAGGCAATGAATCTGTTACAAATTCAAATAGGATTTTTACCAGATCAAACTCACAGCTTGAGGAACTCGGAGCCCGTTATGTGTTTGTAAGATCAAACTCACA
>JAGXRK010000002.1 GCA_018335755.1 Ignavibacterium sp.
CGCAAAACGCAGAGAGTAATCCGCGAAGGCGGAGTGCCAAACTTAGAACCGTTAGTCTGCTAATATTTAGAAAAGTTACCCCACGAGGTCCTCATATTAAAAATGTTTTAATAATCCTTATGGTAAATTAGAATTATTTACACCAAAGTCAAGTTATGTTTTTATTCACTTACAATTTTTATAAATCCATCGAAGCGATTTGGTAAAAAATATTTCACACACAAAATTTTAACTAACTATACTCAAGTTGACCGCTTAGTTAGAATGGGCTAAAGCCCGTGCTGTTTTTGAATGGTTTCTAATCCCCGACCTGAAGGTCGGGGCTATTATAGCCACGCCCTTTAGGGCGTGGACTAAGAAAATTACAAAAATTTTGAGGGGTTTTAACCCCTTACCATATAGGCGGTCAACTTGAGTTACAACAATCGATGGAAAATAATGTAATAAGGTTTTGCCTTTAGTATTACAGTGCGTTACGAAGGTTTATTTTAAATAGTGTCTGTAATTTCATATAAGTTAGCCTTTTTTTCAGGATAAGCCAGAAATACATTAGTAACAAAATACACCTGGCAGCATAAACCTTATTATCTTCTCAACTACATAGAAAAAAGTTTAAAGATCAATTACATTTGAAAAAGTAAACTGATAAAAGTAAAGTTTAGCTTAAACTATTTTTCTATTTAAGTTTTTTGTTGGACAAAACGAGTGTGAAAAATAATTCTTAAACGCAACCAATGTTTACTTACAATTTATGTGGACATTAAAAGGATGTTTTTCTTATATTGCCACCGCATTTAACCGTCCGATTTTACAATAAATTATATTTTTATGAAGCTGAATAAAATTCTGTCCCACATACTTTTTGCTCTGCTTGCATTAGCGTCATTCAATAATGCTCAGCCTGAAAGAAACCTATCTTCATCTGAAATAAAACTTGCATTAAAAAAACTTAATGTACTTGGAAGCGTTCTCTATATCGCCGCTCATCCCGATGATGAAAATACTGCGGTGCTTTCGTACTTTGCATCCGGTAAGATGACGAGAACCGGATATCTTTCACTTACACGCGGTGACGGCGGACAGAATTTAATCGGCAGCGAACAATCCGATGAGCTTGGAGTTATCAGAACACAGGAACTGCTTGAAGCCCGCAAAAAAGACGGCGCTGAACAGTTCTTCTCAAGAGCAATTGATTTTGGCTACTCAAAAACAGCCGAGGAAACTTTTAAAATCTGGGGTAAAGATGAAATACTTTCTGATGTTGTGTACATTATTAGAAAATTCAGACCGGATATAATTATTAACAGATTTCCAACTGACGGAAACGGCGGACACGGTCATCATACCGCTTCTGCAATTCTGGCTATAGAAGCATTTAAAATTGCGAATGATAAAAATGCTTTCCCAGAGCAATTAAAATACGTTGATACCTGGCAGCCCAAAAGAATTTTCTGGAATGCGTGGATGCCTCTGCTTGAGCAAAGAGGTGATGATCTTTCTAAACTGATCAGCGTTAATCTCGGCGACTTTAATAGTCTGCTTGGAATGTCTTATACGGAAATTTCTGCAATCAGCAGGACGATGCATAAAAGCCAGGGCTTCGGATCTGGCGGCAGAAGAGATGAAGTGCTTAATTATTTTCAACCTCTTGAAGGTAGTGATGTAAAAAATGATTTACTTGAAGACATCGATATTTCCTGGAGCAGGGTTAAAGGAGGAAACGAAATCGGGAAGATGATTGAATCAGTTATTGAAAAATTTGATCATCTAAATCCTTCATCAAGTATTCCTGATTTGGTTTCTATTTATCAAAAAATTTCTTTGATTGATGACAAGTACTGGAAGGAAGTTAAACTTAAAGAATTAAAAGAGATCATACGCTCCTGTGCCGGTATCTGGATAGAAGCAATATCAAAAGATTTTTTCGCCTCACCCGGTGATAAGATCGACATTACAACCGGAATTGTAAACAGAAGTGATAGAAATATCACTCTTAAACAAATCAGTGTTTCTTATGCTGACGAAGTGGTGATTAATTCTGTTCTGCAGAAAGGTAAAATGCACAACAATACTTTCACAATACAAATTCCTGTTAATGCAGAAGTAACTCAGCCATTCTGGTTAAGCAGTGAACACAGAATCGGAATTTACGAGGTTGATGATCAGAGATTAATTGCTAAAGCAGAAAATGATCCGGTATTAATAGCATGGTTCACAATTGAGATTAATGGTCAGGAAATTGATTATCAAACTCCGGTCTATCACAGAAGGGTTGATCCGGTTGACGGAGAAATATACAGACCGTTGTTAATTGCTCCGCCTGTAACACTGAATTTCGATAAAGATGTTTATTTATTCCCGGATAACAACGAAAGAGAAATAAGGTTAAACTTAAAATCGTTCAAAGAAAATACTAATGGAAGAATTAATCTCAGTGTGAATAACGGATGGAAAATTGATCCTGCATTTATAGATTTTTCTATCGAATCAAAATATCAGACGAAACAGGTTATTGTTAAAGTAATTCCGACAAAGGATTTCAGGGAATCAGAGCTTAAAGCTGAAATGGTGGTTGATGGTAAAACTTTCTCAAACAGTTTAATTGAGATCAGCTATCCTCACATAATGCAGCAGACTCTTTTTCCGCATTCAAAGTCAAAGCTTGTCAGACTGGATATAGGTGATAAAGTAGTTTACAGAATAGGATACATAAACGGTTCCGGCGATAAAATTCCCGAATATCTTCGCGAACTTGGTTTTACAGTTGATATACTTTCCGATGATGATCTTCTGTCAAAAGATTTGAATGAATACAAAACTATTATTGCAGGAATCAGAGCTTACAACACGCGCGATGTATTATCATCAGCTCAAAAAAGAATTCTAGAGTTTATCTACAACGGGGGAAATTATGTGGTTCAATATCAGATCGGCAGAGGTATAATAACATTTCCATCTCCTTATCTATTTGAAATTTCCAGGGATAGAGTAACCGATGAAAATTCAGATGTTACACTGTTAAATTCAAACAGCAGTTTATTAAGCCGTCCGAATAAGATTTCCGATACGGATTTTCTCGGATGGATACAGGAACGCGGATTATATTTTGCATCCGACTTCAATGAAAACTATCAATCCTTCTTAGCAATGAATGATGAAGGTGAATCGCCCAAAGACGGTTCACTGATAAAAACGAATTACGGAAAAGGTACTTTTATATATACCGGGTTATCTTTCTTCAGGCAAATTCCTGCAGGTGTTCCCGGAGCAATAAGACTTTTTGTAAATCTTATTTCGGCAGGTGTGAATGATTGAAAAAAATACCATTCCGCAAAACGGCGAAAATGAAAAACCGCCTGTATTCAAAAGCTGGAAACGACTTTACATTTTTGTTTTAGTTCAGTTATCAGTTCTCATTCTTCTCTTCTACATCTTTACAAAGGCATTTGAATGAGTCTGACCGACTGGATTGTAATGTGCGGATTTATCGGATTCATTGTTGCTTACGGAACCTGGAAGACAAGAAAAATAAATGATATGAACGATTACCACCGCGCAGGAAGAACAACTCCGTGGTGGACCGTGGCGCTTTCGATAATGGCAACACAGGCAAGTGCGATAACTTTCCTCTCGACTCCCGGACAGGCTTACGTTGATGGTATGCGCTTCTTACAATTCTATCTCGGTCTGCCGATTGCAATGATTATACTTGCAGTTACTGCTGTTCCTATCTACAATAAACTAAATGTGTTCACAGCTTATGAATATCTTGAAAACAGGTTTGATCTAAAAAACAGAATTCTCGGTAGTGTTTTGTTTTTATCGCAGAGAGGTTTAGCGGCAGGATTTACAATTTATGCGCCGGCACTTATTCTTTCCGTAATTCTTGGCTGGGAAATTAATTATACAATACTAATAATCGGCACACTTGTAATAATTTATACAACCGTCGGCGGTTCAAATGCTGTAAACAAGACTCATTTGCTTCAAATGGGAGTTATAACATTCGGAATGTTTGCCGCATTCTATATGATCTATCAATTACTCCCTGATGAAGTTTCTGTGGTTGATGCTGCTTATGTTGCTGGTAAGATGGGAAAGCTTAACGCAATAGATTTTACATTTGATTTGAGCAACAGATACACGTTCTGGTCAGGCATAATAGGCGGAACGTTTTTAATGTTATCTTATTTTGGTACCGATCAATCGCAGGTACAAAGATATTTAGCAGGTAGTTCTATAAAGCAAAGCCGCATTGGGTTAATTGTGAACGGACTTGTAAAAATTCCGATGCAGTTCATCATTCTGTTTATCGGTGCAATGGTATTTGTTTTCTTCCAGTTTGTTGCCCCGCCAATATATTTTAATCCGGTTGAAACCAGGAACATTTTAAACAGTGAATATGCTGAAGAATACAAGCAGCTTGAAGAATCTTATGTTCAGTTACAGGAAGGAAAGAAGCAGGATATTCTTGAAATGCTTTCCGCAATTAAGAATAATGATGAACTAAAAGAAGCATCGCTGAAAGAAGAAATACTTGAAAAGGAAAATTCTGCAAAAGAAATAAGAGAGCAGGCGGTCGGTTTAATTAAAACTGCCAATCCCCTATCCGATGGGAATGATACGAATTACATTTTCATTTCATTCATCATAAATTTTTTGCCAATAGGATTAATCGGATTAATACTTGCGGCAATTCTTTCTGCTTCAATGTCATCAACATCTGCTGAATTGAATGCACTTGCATCAACAAGTGTCATTGATATATATAAACGCTTGATTAAAAAAGATGGAAGTGATAAGCATTATTTAAGAGCTTCAAAACTAACTACTGTTTTCTGGGGGATATATGCTATCACATTTGCGCTCTTTGCCAGTGAGTTAGGATCGTTAATTGAGGCAGTTAATATTCTGGGTTCACTTGTTTACGGAACGATACTCGGAATTTTTCTTTGTGCGTTTTATATAAAGAGGACAAATGGATCTTCTGTCTTCTATTCTGCACTGATTGCCGAGGCAGTGGTGCTGTATGCGTATTTATTCACATCCATTCCATTTTTATGGTACAATGTGATTGGATGCATGCTTGTTGTTCTGCTTTCGTTAGTTTTCACTCCGTTTTTTAACAAAGTCGAGAGGATTGATTAATTCTGGTTTAAATGTTGAACTACTTCGGAGTCATTTCACTGTTAATAAACTTCTAAATACTATTCGGAATATTTTTGATTTCTGCTGCTTATCACCCGATATTTTTTAATCCCGAAGCTGGCTGTCGCATTACCAATATTGTCATTTCGAATCCCGTTCTTGCTTGTCGGAAACAGGTTTATCGGGTGAGAAATCTGGGGATGCCCTTTAGATGTCTTCCATTGGTCGAAATGACAGAACGCAAAGAACGCTCTTTTAGATTTCCCCCTTTGGTTGAGATGACTTTTACGCGAAAGCCACCGAACTGATTGAACGTTTATAGGCCTATAAATTCCACCGGCAAAGCACAACTCCAAAGGAGTTGCACATTAGATTTACTGCTCCATCATCGCTGTTTTTACACATTTATTATTATTTTGCTAATGTAAAAATCAACGGATATTATTTTGGCAAACGAAAAACGAATACAAATAATAAAAGCAGCAGATAAAAGATTTGCCAAGCACGGACTTAATAAAACATCACTTGATGAAATAGCCCGCGATTTACGTATAGGTAAAGCCACTCTATATCATTATTTCAAATCAAAAGATGATCTTTTTTATCAGACAATAGCCTGGGAAGTTGAACAGTATATTCAAAATGTAACCTCTACACTGCAAAATTCTGAACAGCAGATAACAAACAGATTACTTGACTATATCACATATAAGGAAAATTTGAATCAGCATTCAAAACTGCTTTACGATATGCTTATAAAAGTGATTGAGGGATATTCGCTGGAAAAGGAAAACAAAATACTCAATGACCTGTTCCGTGCAGAAGAAGAATTATTAAAAACAGTTCTTACTGATTTTTATCATTCAAAAGTTGTAAGTGTTACTCCGGTACTGCCTACCTATATACTTATGCTTAGTTGGGGAATGGTATTTGGAAACAGGCTTAATAAAACTGCATTCCAGGAAAGAGTTGTCAACTACAAAGAACTTATTCTAAAATCGATTGAAAGCATTTTACGTTAGCTTTCCTCTTCTTCTTCATCATCCTGAGTAAATAAATATTTTTCATACTTATGTTTTATCATCTGCGCTTCAACTATAAAAAATACATCCTCTGCAATATTTGTTGTATGATCAGCAAGTCTTTCCAGTTCTCTTGAAATAACTAATAAGGCTACAGCAGGTTCAATGTTTTCTGAATTATACTTCATAATTTCCTTCAGAATTACATGATTTTCAGCATTCATATTATCAATCATATCATCAGATAGAATTACCTTTTTTGCAAGCTCAGCATTTTCTCCTATGAACGAGTCAATTGCGTTCTTAAGCATTTGCTGGACAATGGTAAACATTTCGGCAATCTTTGTTTGATTGTAAAATGCAGGCTTCTTTTGTATCAATAAAATATTTTCAGAAATGTTTACTGCGATATCGCCAATTCTTTCAAGGTTACTGTTGATTGTAAGGGATGACATAATGTAGCGCAAATCCATTGCAACTGGCTGGGACAATGCAAAGATCTTCTGGCATATCTTATCAATTTTTACATCGAACTTATTTACCTTTTTATCAAGATCGATAACGGTACCCGCAAGTTCCAGATTTTCTTCCTCTACTGATCTAATTGCAAAACTCACCTGCTCATCAACAAGGCTGCACATTTTAATGATACGGGTTTTGAGTTTATCGAGATGTTCGTCAAGTAATCGCTGCATTAACTTTCCTTAAATTTTTAATTGTATTATAAATGTAAATTAAAAAAATAATTAACCAAATCTTCCCGTAACATAATCCTCTGTCTGTTTAATAGAAGGATTAGTAAAAATTTTTGTTGTTCTGTCATATTCAATTAATTCACCAAGATAGAAAAATGCGGTGTTATCACTAACACGAGCCGCCTGCTGCATATTGTGCGTTACAATAACGATGGTATATTTCTTTTTCAGGTCGTGGATAAGCTCTTCAATCTTTGCTGTGGAAATAGGATCAAGAGCGCTTGCCGGTTCATCCATTAATATTATTTCTGGTTTAACAGCTAATGCTCTGGCAATACACAATCTCTGCTGCTGACCACCGGATAAACTTAAGGCATTTTCATTCAGTCTGTCTTTCACTTCATCCCAGATAGCAGCCTGATGCAAAGTTGTTTCAACTATTTCATCTAGGGCTTTTTTATCATTAATACCGTTTATTCTTGGTCCATAAACAAGATTCTCGAATATAGTCTTCGGAAAAAGATTAGCTTTCTGAAAGACCATACCAATACTCTTTCTGAGATTTACTACATCTATGTTTCTCTCATATATATCTACCCCATCTACATAAACTTTGCCTTCAATCCGAACATTATCAATCAGATCGTTCATTCTGTTAAGTACACGAAGAAATGTGGATTTACCGCAGCCTGAAGGACCAATAAATGCTGTTACTCTTTTTTCAGGAATTTCAAGAGATATATCCTTTAATGCCTGTTTTTCGCTATAAAAAAGACTTAGCTTTTCCGTGAGTATTTTGGTTTCTTTCATATCTTAAAATCTTAATTAAAGTTTTCCTAATATTTTTCTGAACCTGTATCTAAACAGAATTGCTGTAATGTTCAGAAGGAATGTTAATGTAATAAGTACCAATGTTGATCCATACTGCAATGGTAAAGTTTTTGTCGGATTAGCTGACTGTGTTGCTAAGATAAAAATATGATATGCAAGATACATAAACTGCTTTGCAGGATTTATCATTGGAATACAGTAATCTCCAATGCACAGATCTGTAACAGGTAGATTTGGTAAAAAGAATGCCGCACCAAGAAATAAAATTGGAGCAGTTTCTCCTGCACCACGACTTATTGCAAGTATAGTTCCTGTTAAAATACCCGGTCTTGCCTGAGGTAATACAACATTTTTTACTGTCTGCCATTTAGTAGCACCTAAACCATAAGAAGCATCACGATGAGATTTGGGTACTGAGTTCAATGCTTCAAGTGTGGATACTATTACAATCGGCAAAACTAATACTGCAAGTGTTGATGATGCCCAGATAAGTGCTGGCTGACCAAATAGCAAACCGGTTTCTAAAACTTCATCGATACCCTGACCAATAAACAAGATAAAAAATCCCAATCCGAATAAACCAAATACGATTGAAGGAACTCCGGCTAAATTATTAACAGATGTACGGATTATTCTAGTGAAAAAAGTATCCTTTGCATATTCATTAAGATAAATTGCTGAACAAACACCAAGCGGCACTGCCATTAGAACCATGATCAGCGTAACTGCAACGGTACCGAAAATGGCTGGAAAAATTCCGCCTTCGGTCATATTGTTACGCGGTTCATCAAAAATAAATTCGAAGCTGATCACACCAATGCCTTCAATAAATATTTTCCCGAGTATTAGGAACAGCAGTAAGACAAGAAATCCAAATATCAATCGGACAAGATTAATGAATATGAATCCGGGTATATCTTTATGTTTTTTTGTCAGGTCTATCATAATTAAAAAGTATTTTTCTTTCTCATCTTGTTTATTATAACCTCGGCAATGAGATTCAGAAAAAATGTAATTGTAAACAGCACTATTCCAATAAAGAAAAGAGCATAATAGTGATCAGAACCTTGTGATACTTCGCCCATTTCTGCCGCAATTGTAGCGGTCATAGTTCTTACAGAGTTAAATATACTGGATGTAATGTTTGCTGCATTTCCGGATGCCATTAATACGATCATAGTCTCACCGATGGCTCTTCCGAATCCTAATATTATACTAGCCGAAACACCGCTGAATGCTGCGGGCAATATTACTCTTGTTATAGTTTGCCACTTGGTTGCGCCCAGTCCGTAAGATGCCATTCTAAGTTCATTAGGAATAGAATGAAGAGCATCTTCTGTTAGCGATGCAATAACCGGAATGATAACAAATGATAACCCCAATGCAGCAATAAAAGCATTTAGCCTGTTAGCAGGATGAAGAAGTTCATTAAAAAAAGATGCGCCGATTACCAGCATTATAAATCCTAAAACCACCGTTGGGATGCCGGCAAAAAGTTCGATTAATGGTTTAAGGAACTCCTTGAATTTTGGATTGGCAATTTCTGAAAGATAAATTCCGGCTGCTACGCCAAATATCGTCGAAATAATTGTTGCCGGAAGCGCTGTTAATAATGTTCCAAGTAATAATGGAATAAGTGAATATCTCGGTTCTTCTGAAGTAGGATACCATTCATAAACACGATTAACTGTTCCGTCAAATTCAGGCCGGTCAAGAAAAATAAAATCAATTAACCCTATATGTTCAAGAGCTTTAAATCCTTCTTTGAATAGAAAGACAAAAATGAGAATAATAAACACAAGAGCCATAGCACCATTTACGGCAAAAAAGAATTTGATAAATCCCTCTTTTACGCGCGTGCTTTTACGGATTTTTTTTCCGTAATTAGAGTTAGCAGCTTTATTAAAAAAATCCGACTCTTGATTGTTAGGGGTCATATAGCTATTTATTAATAACGACAATAAAGAATATTAAAAATCCACCAATCTGCTGTCCCTTACGGGACAATTTTGCTTTTTCAATAATTTTAGGTTCAAGCAGTTTTATGCTCTAAATCCCGATAAAGATTTAATTTTGCTATCTAATCACTACAGTACATAATTATTCTATTTCGTTCATACGGAACTTAATTCCTAATTTCATCCAAGGTTTACCAATATTTTGTCCCTAACGGGACAATTAAACTCTTCCAACAATTTTAGGTTCAAGAAATTTTTTGTGACCAATCCCGTTAGGGATTTAATGTTGATAACAATTATGAATAAATAAAAATAAAGTCCCGTAGGGACGACACAATCCTCTGCTGACTCTTCAGGCTATCTCTTACTGAATTATTTTTTTGGCAGCGGGATATACTCCATTGTCATTACCAGGTTCTGTCCTTCTTCTGAAAGAATAAACTCAATAAAATTCTTTAATGCACCCTGAGGTTCACCATTTGTAAAAGAATATAAATAACGGGAAATAGAATAATCACCTGACCAAATCGCTTCATAATTAACTTTTCCATCTTCTGAAGGTGAAATTGCAGGTGAATTTTCGTCCTGTTTAACGTGAAGGATTTTAACATCATTTCTTTCAGCAAAATAGCCAACACCGCCATACCCGATTGCTTTAACATCTCTTGCAACAGCTTCACCAAGTGCAGCAGTTCCCTGCAAAACCTGTGTTGAAGCAGCATAATCAATTTGACGACCGTTTTCATCTCTGCCTAAAACGTGCTCCTTGAAAAACTCATAAGTACCGCTGGAATTTTCTCTGCCATAAAGAGTAATCGGCATATCCGGTCCGCCAAGTTCTTTCCAGTTTTTAATTTTTCCGCTGAATATATCGCTAACTTGTTTAATAGTAATATTATCAAACTTGTTATCAGGATGAACAATTACAGCTAAACCATCAAGCGCCACTTCAATTACATTAGGTTCAATACCTCTGGATTTTGCATTCTCAAGTTCACTTTCCTTTAACTCCCGGCTGGAAGTAGCAAGATCAGTTGTTCCATTTAACAAAGCTGCAACACCGGTTCCGGAACCTCCTCCTGTTACTTGTATAGACGCACCGGGATTATTCTGCATAAAAACCTCGGCCCATTTTTGAGCAAGGTTAACCATAGTATCAGATCCTTTAACAGTAATAACGGATCTTGTCAAACCATCATCTTTTTTCTTACACCCGATAATTACCAAAAATGACATAGTTAAAATCAGAGTGACAATAAAAAATTTATTAATCATAGCATCACCTTTTAATTTTCAAATAAAGTTATTTTTAGAAAGGAAATATATCCGTTGAGCAAACAAGCTGTAATCGTTCAATGTTAAATTAATGTTAAATCTTATAACTTCCTGAAAATTAATTCAATTAAGTTTACTGAATTCAACAGAAAATCCATTAAATAAATATTAAAATTGAAGAATTATAGCAGATTTTAGATTAATAAGCAACAATAAGCTGTCCTCAGATTTTAATCAGATATATTAAAAGTGTTTACCGATTTTAATTGTAATAAAAGGCAGGCTTACATATTTTTGTGCAACTTTTAAGAATTAAAAATAGGTATTATTGCTATGCCCCCTTTTGAAAGTACCTGGCTTCCCTATCTTTATTTATATGGAGTCGGCGGGTTATTTTTTCTGATCGGGATGATTTTAATCAGAAAAAGCGGTGCTTTGGATGTTTCAAGAAAAACTCATCGACGATGGTATAAAATTTTGCTCTTCGGTTTCTTTTACTTCACTTTAATTCACGGAATTCTCATTATTGCTGCATTATACTGGTAAAATATGGATTTAGAAAAATTTCACAATATCGGTACTGAAACCGATTGGATTGTAATGGTAGTGTACTTTATAGCCATTATGTTATTCGGCACATATTTCGGACGATATAACAGAAGCACAAAAGATTTCTTTTTTGGCGGAAGACGTTTTGCCTGGTGGCTGATTGCCTTCTCAATAGTTGCAACTGGTGTAGGAAGTCACAGCTTCATTAAATATTCTGCTAAAGGATTTGAAGCTGGTTTCTCATCCTCAATGACTTATATGAATGACTGGTTTTTTGTGCCTTTCTTTTTATTCGGATGGCTGCCGATAATAATTTATACAAAGATAAGATCAATACCCGAATACTTCGAAAAACGATTTAGTCCTTCTGCAAGATTTATTGCAACAGTACTTCTGCTGTTTTACATGATCGGGTACATAAGTATAGGATTTTTAACACTTGGAAAAGCAGTACTTCCAATGCTACCAACTGATTTCACATTATTAGGTGCTCACTTTGAGGTAACCTTAATGGGAGTAGTAATGGTTATTGCCGTTATTACAGGTATTTATATTACCTTCGGCGGACAAACAGCTGTTATTTTCACTGATCTTCTGCAAGGATTTATTCTTCTGTTTGCCGGATTTTTAATTTTCTTTATTGGTATTTCATACATCGGTGGATTTGATATTTTCTGGGATATGCTGCCTACTGAATGGAAACTTCCTCTCGCTAATTTTAATGAACCGTCCAGCTTCAACTTTGTAGGTATTTTCTGGCAGGATGGTGTTGCCGGATCAATAGGCTTCCTGTTTATGAATATGGGATTGATAATGAGATTTATGGCAACAAAAAGTGTTGATGAAGGAAGAAAGGCTGCAACGTTTAACATTTTGTTTATGCTTCCTCTTTCTGCAATTGTTGTTTCTAATGCAGGATGGATAGGCAAAGCCATATCCGTTGAATTTCCTGATGTAGTTCCTGCAAATACAGATCCTGACCAGATATTTGTTGTTGTTGCAAACATTATTGCCCATCCGGGAGTTTTTGGATTTGTAATGGCAGCTTTAACAGCCGCATTGATGTCAACCGTAGATACGTTGATAAATGCTACTGCTGCAATATATATAAATGACGTTCACAGACCTATTAAAAAAGTTCTGAAGCATATAAAAGAAGAAGATAAAATTACAGACAGGAAAGAACTGTTTTCAGCAAGAGTTGCCTCTGTTGTTATTACTACTCTCGGGGTATTAGGTGTTCTTGCTTTCAGGGATTTTCCTACGGTATATGAAGCACACGGATTCTTCCATTCTACATTAACTCCACCGCTGGTAATAGCAATATTTATGGGGTTATTCTGGAAAAGATTTACTCCCGCTGCTGTAATTGTTACCTTTATTGGCGGGGTTGCATTAATGATTCTAGGTGCAAATTATCCCGGCATCCTCATAAAACCATTTGCACACGGAACACCAATGGATGAGCGTCATCCTTTCTCATATATCCGTGCTTTATATAATTTATTCGTTTGCTTTGGTGTTGGTTTCATTGCTGCACTTACCACAAGCTATCAGCAGAAATTTGTTGCATGGATAAAAAGTAATAACAATGACAAAGCAATTATTTACAGCTTTCTTGTAATATGTGTTCTATTGTTTGTAGTTGTTGTATTCAGTTCTACTTTCATTGTTATACATCCTGAATCATTTATTGAAATTTCTATACTGTTAGCGGCTGCACTTATTATGAGTACGTTAGTAACTATTCTTGTCACTTATTTTGTCAAGTACAATCCTGAATTGAACACAGAAGGATTAACAGTTTACTCTCTTAAAAAAGCTAAAGAAATGTTTAAGGGCAGCAAGATAAATGACCGCGAAGGTGAAAAGATTGTTGTTGACTGGAAATTAAAAGACTCGGATGAAGATGTTATTTACTTCTCCAAAAATGATATGAAGCGTATGGAAGCTGATCCCGGAGACTTACTTTATATTACAGATGCACGAAGATGGATGGGCGGACTCAAATCCGTTCACTCAGTTTTTGGTGAGCCGCACAATGAAGATGGTGTTGTTTACGTAACCAATGAACACCTTGAGGCAGCAAAGTTTGTTAAGGGAAGAAAGCTCCGTGCTGAAAAAGAAATGTAATAAAACACTGAAAATTAACCACTTAGACACTTAGAACATTAAGTTTCACTTAGAGCAGACTCAGTGTTTCTTAGTGCACTGAGTGTCTTAGTGGTAAAACTTCTCCTAATAATTTGTATTAGGAAATGATTTTTCTCCCTCCTATGTTTACTCCTGATAAATTAACATTTATAATTATTGCACTATCCAGATAAACCAAATCAATTATTGATTCAAATTTATGCCACCATTCGAGCAAACCTGGTTACCCTACATTTATCTTTATGGTGTAGGCGGACTCTTCTTTATTATCGGAATGATCACCATTAAAAAAAGCGGTGGAATTGACCTGACAAAAAAACGTCATCGCTACTGGTGGAAAGTTCTGATCTTCGGAATGATCTATTTTATGATCTTCCATGCTGTACTAATTATTGCCGCACTATATTTTTAATCAATCCGGCTATAAAATATTATGGATGTTCATCATAGTCTTGGTACTTCAACCGACTGGATAGTAATGGTTGTGTACTTTATTGCAATTATGGCTTTCGGGTCCTACTTCAGCAAGTATAACCGTACAACGACAGATTTCTTTTTCGGTGGAAGACGTTTTGCATGGTGGCTGATCGCAATGAGTATTGTGGCTACGGGTGTGGGCAGCCATAGCTTTATAAAATATTCTGCAAAAGGTTTTACAGATGGTTTAGCCTCCACAATGACTTATATGAACGACTGGTTTTTCCTGCCCTTCTTTATGTTCGGATGGCTGCCTATAATAGTTTACACGCGAATAAGATCAATCCCTGAATATTTTGAAAAAAGATTTTCATCATTAACAAGATTTCTGGCTACGATTCTGCTACTCCTTTATATGATAGGTTACGTTGGAATAGGTTTCCTCACAATGGGCAAAGCAATCCTTCCGTTACTACCGCCTGGTTTTAATTTTTTAGGAATTCAATTTGATATTACTTTGATGGGACTTGTAATTGTAATAGCATTGATAGTTGGAATTTATATTACTTACGGCGGACAAACAGCAGTAATATTCACTGACCTTGCACAAGGATTCATTCTGATATTTGCCGGAACCCTCGTTTTTATTTTAGGACTGGATTATATCGGCGGGTTTGGTTTATTATGGCAAGTTTTACCTGCTTCCTGGAAACTGCCTTTAGCACATTTCAATGAACCGCCGAGATTCAACTTTGTGGGGATTTTCTGGCAGGATGGTGTTGCTGGTTCCGTTGGATTTTTATTTATGAATATGGGATTGGTAATGAGATTTATGGCCTGTAAAAATGTAGACGAAGGAAGAAAAGCCGCTACTTTTAATATACTATTTATGCTGCCTATCTCTGCTTTTGTTGTAGGTAATGCCGGATGGATTGGCAAAGCCATCTCGGTTATTAATCCTGATGTTATTCCACCGGATTCAAATCCCGATGCAATATTTGTTTTGGTTGCAAATGTAATTTCGCATCCCGGTGTATTCGGATTTGTAATGGCAGCATTAACAGCTGCTTTAATGTCAACTGTAGATACGCTTCTTAATGCTACAGCGGCAGTATATATAAATGATGTTCACAGACCTGCTAAAAAATGGTTCACTTCAAAAGTTTTATCGCTGAAAGATGAAGATAGACAGGAATTAAACGCTGCAAGAATTGCAACAGCAGTTTTCACTATAATGGGTGTAATGGCAGTAATTCCGTTTAGTGCTTTTCCTACAGTGTATGAAGCACACGGATATTTTCATTCTACTTTAACTCCCCCATTGGTTATAGGTATTTTTCTTGGAATATTCTGGAAGAAATTTACGAATGCGGCGGTGATCTCTACATTTGTCGGCGGTGTAGCTTTAATGGTTCTTGGAATGTATTATCCAATTCCGTTGATAGAATTTTTTGCTCACGGTACTGAGTATGTTCCTGACCATCCATACATTTATATTGGTGCACTTTATAATCTATTCGTTTGCAGTTTTGTAGCAGTTTTAACAACGCTGACAACTAATCAGCAGAGGGCTTTAGTTGAAAAGTTAAAAGGAAATTCTAACCACAAATTAATTGCATATATTTTTACTATTACTTCAGCAATAATTTTCGGAATTATAATTTTTAACCTGCTGCCATTAACCGTACTTCTAATACTATCTTTTATTATGATAATTCTTGTCATCATTTCGGTAAACTACTTTATACCTTATAACGCGGAACAGAAAACCGATGGATTAACGATATGGTCGCTTAGAAAAGCTAAGGAAAGATTTAAAGGTTCAAAGTTAAATGAAATTGATGGAGAAAAAGTTTTAGTTAAATGGAAATTAAGCCAACACACTGAAGATGTAATCAACTTTTCAGAAAGAGATATGAAAAAAATGGCGGCCGAACCCGGCGATTTGGTTTACATATCTGATTCAAGAAAAATACTGGGCGGATTAAAATCCGTTCACTCTGTTTTCGGCAGACCTCATAATGAAGATGGTGTAGTTTATATTTCAAAGGAACATAGTGAACAGGGACAGTTTGTTACAGGTAAAAAACTGATTGCTGAAAAAGAAATGTAGATGCCACTGAAAATCAACTACTTAGATACCTTAAAAATCAGGCAGGACTAACAGTCAGGCTGTCATTTTCAAGTATGCCGCGTTTCTTAATGGAAGAACTTCTACTTAAAAATTTATATCAGAAAATGCTTTTTACCAAATCAACTTTTGCTGGTATTTTTTTCAATCATCTCAATAAAAAAGTAAATAAATCTTTTACTATTTTAAATTTATAACGCCTGGTAGTAAAACTGCTTAATTGGAATTTGCGTTTGCAGTGTTTAAGGACTTTTGTTCGACCCAGATAAAACAGAAAGCAATCAATTTTCAGACTTTACATTATCAAAAAATTTTTTCAATAAAAATGCCCCTGCATTAAGGGTACATAATGCAGAGGCGATTGGCGGATCGCCTGAACGAATTCAGGCAATTCAAATGTAAAACATCTTTATAGTTCTTTCAATATCTAAAAAAATGCGGGGTAAGAAAATACCACTGCATATTATATAAGTCAAACTACTTCATTTTGGAAAGTTTCTGAATGACGGACTCAGTTTTTTCAGCACTTGTTAAAATAATTTTATACAGATAGGTTCCGTTTGCTACAAAGTCCCCGTCTTCATCTTTACCATCCCAATAAATTTTATTGAAATCATAATTCAGATCCGAAGCGGGTAATAGAATTTCCTTAATAAGTCTTCCTGCAATTGTAAATATTCTGATCTTTATTTCATCGGGTATCCGGGTCAGTTTAAAAGTAAAATATGTACCATCAGTAAAAGGATTAGGATAATTATAAACATCCATCATTTTTAATTCATCCGATACCCTAAAGTATTTTACTCCGGAAACTGAGTCAGCAAAATTACTGCCGGGATCTCTGGCAGTTACGCGCAGCAGATAATCCCCGCTTTCAAGAACAGGTGTGTAAGTAACAACAAGTTTAGGATTTTCAGGATAAAAGCTGTATGAAAGATTTTCTAAAACTTCTGCTTCATTTAAGAATACTTTAACTAAGGACGTATCAGTAAAGGGAATATTCGATTCATCGCTTATCTCAATTCTTATCTCAGGTGCTGTTGAAATAAAATCTCCATCAAAAATATCCTCACCATCAAAACTGATTTTAAGAGTTGGCACTGTTGAATCCGGAATAACCACCAATGTCCTGGAAAATATGTTATTATCTTTATAGAATTCCCTGAGCCTGTTTTCCGGATCGACATTAACAACAAATCTTTTCAATCTATCAGCACCTTTTGTCCGATAATCGGTTGATAAAGGCAGTGAGCTTTCCGCACCAAGACTTTCAATGAAATGACTGACTAAAGTGTCAACCGTGCTGTTTTCATTTATCATTGTAACGAGAACAGAAAAGCTGTCGGCTTCAGTTCTTGAAGCATTAAAAACATTAAAATACAGCTTGGCTTCATCACCGATAATAACTGTATCAGACTCAAAGTAAACTGTCTGGAAGTTAATTCCTGTTTCAGGCAGCTGCTCATAACTAATTCCAGCTGCGAAGATTTCCGGTGTTACCCCATCAATATCAGCATTAAGTTCATAAGATAATTTCAGGTAAGGATATGCCTCTGCATTAACAAAATTTAAATCAATCGTGCCGGAAGGGTTACTTGCTGTGAATAGAGTATCCCCTTCTCCGCTATCCGCAAAGCCTATTAACTTAAACTGAATACCTGAGCTTCCGGGCACACTGTATTGTGAGTGTATGTTATTCCATTTCTTTACCGGTCCGACTGCATTAGTTTCCAACAAACCGGAAAATCTTGGTATTGAGTAATTAGTATCGATGATTACAATTCCATCATAAGGTCCTTCTACAACTTCAATAACATCACCGGGTAACGCACCCTTACTGCCGATAATTGCCCATGAACCGCGAAATGCAAGACTGTCAATTTTAGTGCTTCCCAAAGTTTTTATAGCATTTTTCAAGTTAGCTGAAATATTATTTGCAGCATCATCCGCTACTCCCATAGCAACGGTTTTTCCTTCCGGAATAGAATCTATTAGTGCAACCAGTGCCTGCATATTAGTTGGATTATTAAAGAGGTTAAACCATGCGGTAGTATCAATTTCAAGTGTCAAGGGGTCGAACACTACAATGCCCATTCCTGCAAAAAATGTATTTGAAAGAAGATTGATACCGTTTTTAGCAATTACGCAGCTTGCACCCGCATAAAAACCTGCTGAGGTTACAGATATATTTTCATCCCTGTCTTTAATCTTTAAAGTTCCTTCGCTATAGTCCAGATCAGATAAATTTTGATTAACAAATGCAATAGAGTCACTTAGCAGATAGCTGTTTCCTGAAGTGTTTATAAACGATTTTGGGAGCGAATATTCCGAACCTGCTGAATTCAGCTTATACCTGAAGTAATATCTTTTATCAGGATCTAATGTTCCAAAATTAATCTTTGTAAAGAATGTATCAGAATTAATGGTATTTGTTACAGCATTAGTAAAAAATTCATCTTCTGATATTTGATATAAAAATGAAATGTTTTCTTCTTCATTTATGAACGGGTTAAGCAAAGTGATTGAAGAAAGCTTTGAATTTTCAATTCGGTTTTCGATCAGATCTCTTACTTCATTGGAAAAAACCACAAAGGTATAATTGAGTTCATTATCATCTTTATATATTTCATCTATTTCAGTATTAACATCAAGTTTTATTTCCAACGTATGCAGACCGGGTTTATCAAGAATATTAGGATAAATAATTAATGAATCTTTAAAGTCAGGTAAAAGTAACCTGTATAAATATGTATTTATGATCTGCTGATTAAATTTATGAATGACAGAAACAGAGAAACTATCTGCAGTAACAGTTCCAAAATTATTAATACTGATAACTGCTTTAATTGAATCCAGAGCATTTGTTGGATAATTCTCTGAAAGATTAATATCATTGAGTGAAATTTTCAGATTAGGTTTGGATGGAATTCCAATCCTTACAACAGGATCACCAATTAATGTATTTGTTAAAGCAAATATTCTGTATGCAGTTGCAGAGCCAAGATTCTGATACATTTTCATTTTTGCCAGAAGAAAAGCATCACCAATTTCCTTATTATCTGAATTTATTATGCTCTCATAAAAATATCTTGGAACCGTGTACGCTGTGGAAGTAAATCCGAGTGATGAATTTCCAACATATCCTATTGCCTGTCCGGTATTACGCAGCAGAAATCTTTCGCCGAAACTAACTATATCGGGTTCTCCAAACCTGTTAGTGGAGCATCCAAAATCAGTTATTAAAGGATTTCTGTTCACATCATTCATCAACTGATCAGTTTCACTGATGCTGTTGTCCCAGGTTGCTGTACCGCTATGTCCAAGATACGAAATAAACACTCCCCCGTTTTTAATAGCAGAGGATATTTCCTCAGGAGAGTAAGGTCCAAAATCAGTCAATGGATTTGAGGTTTTATAAAAATGTGAAAATGCTCCCTTTATTGGTGCCGGTTTTATAAAATTGTTGATTACAAATTCATTCGTAGTTCTTAATTGAAATAACTCAAGTGTATCTGTTGCAATACCACCGGAAAAAAATAAATATCTTTTGTTAAATTCATCGAACCTGGAGTTGAAATTGTTTTCAATTTTCGAAGCATAATACTCTAGTTCAGCGGGCTGATTTATTGGTATCCTTCCGACTTTCATTTGCGGAATAAGTGCTGATGAATCATACCAGATCACAAACCAGTTATCGCTAACAGGGCTGCCGAATGACGGCACAAAATTTCTGCCCCCCTTCACTCCCGTTGCATTAAAGAAATAATCTTTATAGTCGTAATTAGCATCGCCTATAATTGTAAGATAATCGGGTTTTGGCGATTGCCTGTTTTGAAATGTAACAGCCAGATAATTTTTAATAGCTTCAGGATCAGGGTATCCAAAACCGAATTCATCAAAGATATCCTGTACATTTATAAGTTCTGTTTCTGTGTTGTACAAAGAAGTTATTACAGATAGATAGTTCTGTGATGCATCAATAAAAACGGGATGTGTAATAGCCAGATAATCCTTCTGTGCTGTTACAGATCGAAGATCAGTGAATTGTTTTTTATAATAAAATACCGGCTTAATTGTTTCAGCCGGTGCAGCTAAAATATAGGCATCTCGTGCAGCAACTGTATCTGTAAACAAAATAATATTATTAGATATCTGAGCATTTGTTATTTTTTTAAAATAAGGCCTGACTTTATAGATTTCATACTGCTGCAATGCAGCATTTTCAATTTTAATTGTTCTTATTGAACTACTTACATCATCATCAATTATAAAATGAAGTGAGTTATTATTTAATTTTATTTTTCTCGGATATTCAATTTCATACCAATCGACTGCAAGAAAATTAGGATTTGTTCCATTGCTGTAATTTCTTACAGTTAGAGTGTTACCCGACTCAGTTAGAACACTAGAACTTATGCTGCCGCTTAACAATGCCTGTTCATTTCTACTAACTACAGCAGAATCAAGAAACCCTCCATTAACACTCATTGCAACATTGTGCGAATTAATTGAAACGTTTGAACCACCGCTTACGGCTTTATAATAAAACTTAGCTGTTTTTCCCGGAATTAAGTCAGGTGCATTAAATGAATAGTTTCTTGTTGTACCGGAGTATAACCATACTGTTTGAGAGTAATACCAGGTTTTATTTTTATTCCAGTTAGGATATTGATTTTCAAGTTCATTAATGTTTGCAGAGAAATAAACACGATTATTTTCAACGTGCTCAAAAGATTTATAAAAATCTAATGTGTCTGCTGCGATGATTGTTGAATTTACAACAGGAATCCGCTTACCATCGGTTATAGACCAGGTTAAAAAATAAAAAGTGGTGTCAGTAAAACGGTTAAGGTATTCGTTATATTCCTGATTAGATGAGTTAATGGTTCTATGATCATTTTTTGAATAATTCATAGTGCCGAAAAATTCAATATAATCCTGCTCATCAAAAACATTATCGTCTTCACCGGAAACAAAAATCGGTATCTCTTCCCCAAATTCATAGATCTGAAATGTTTTAGGGTTTATAGATGATGTTATTATTCCGGCTGCCTCAAGGTCGGATTTTATTATTCTATACAATCCATCTTTAGCTGTTCCCAGTTTCAAATATTCAGCGTTAAAGTTGATCCAGTTACCTGTTGAATCAACTATACTAAAAACAGGGTTCGATCTAAACCTTTCCGCAATTTCATAATTGTAGATAATGTTCTTTTCAATTTCATCGAATTCATCGAAGCTATTCTGAACGGATAAAAAACTATTAACGAAATTACCGGTATTAATTTTTATTCGGATATTTTTCCGTTCTGTTATTGAGTTGTCTGATTCATTAAATAAATGAGTGTTGATTCGTACCTGGACACAATAATAATCTCTAAACCATCCGAAACCTTCTATTTCAATTATTTCATGCGATTGAAATTGATTTTGCTGATAGTAAACCTCAGAGTAATCTTCAACAATAGTTGAATCATTAATTTTTAAAAGTTTTGGATTCAATTGCGGGATAGTTCTTAAATGTTTTATTTCATCAAACGATAAGACGGTTATCAGTGGATTTGATTCAGGAGGCAGTGCAATTAAAATTGTTTGAGACGGCAGTTTATATTCACCTGGTTTTGAATAATTTGTAGAACCATAGTAATCTTTAATTATAACCCCTCCTTTTTGTACTTGAAAAAATCCGGTTTCAGTTTTCTCAATATTAAGTATAAAACCATCTTCAGTTATTTCAACTCTACTCTCTGTTTGAGCAGAAAGTTTTATTGATAAAATTGCCAGAAGACAAATAATCAGTTTATTCATTTTTATTATTGATTGAATGATGTTTTAAATAGAATATTTCTGTTGCTTTTCTATTCCCGAATAAATGTTTTTAGAATTAAAGATAAAGAACATTACCTGCCATAATATAAGTATAATTGGCATATTGTTATTTATCCGGATTAGTAAGTCGTTTATTTCTATTTCCGGATAATCCGGGTTAATAACTAAGTCTATTAGGTGCAGCAAAATTTATTACTTGAATAATTATACTACTCAGGAAACTGATTTAATTTAAATTTTTAAATTATTTTTCCGTATGTAAATATTTTTTATCTATTTATTCTAAAGTAAATAAAATATTTTAACTAGAAGATTTCAAAATCACTTACTATGATAAATCTGTTTTAGATGAGCAAAACATTTTTAATACTTGGCGGATATGGTAATACCGGAAAACTAATAGCTGATTTCCTGCTTAAACACACTGATTCTAAGCTAATTATCGCAGGAAGAGACCGTTCAAAGGCAGAAAAAACTGCACGATTTCTAAATCAGAAACATTTTGATGAAAGAACTAAAGCTTTAAGAATTGATGCAGGCAATAAAAAATATCTTTCTGAAAAATTTCTTTCTTCCGACTTAATAATCACTGCGTCAAGCACTGCTGAGTACAGCCGGAATATAATTGAGGCAGCTATTGAAGCTGGAAAAGATTATCTGGATATTCAGCTTTCTACCGAAAAGAAACTAAGTATTCTGAAATCGTATGAAAGAAAGATTAAGGAGAATGGACTTCTTTTCATCACTGATTGCGGTTTTCACCCCGGTATTCCGGCAATTATGGCGAGATATGCCGGTGAAAGATTTGAAAAACTTGAGATTGCTAATGTCGGAAGTTTAGTAAATATAGACTGGCAAGACCTAGTATTTTCCCAATCTACTGTTCTGGAAATGGTTGATGAGTTTAAAAGTTACATGCCTTTAATATTCAAAAATAATGAGTGGAGAAAAGTTTCCTTTAAGGATTATAAAAAATTTGATTTTGATAATAATTTTCGGGGATTAACTTGTGTGCCAATGATGCTGGAAGAAATGAAAGGTCTGCCAATTAAGTATCCCACATTAAGGGAAACAGGATTTTATATTACAGGTTTTAATCCTTTTGTCAATTATTTTATTATACCCGTTGGCTCACTGGCAATGAAAATTATTCCCGGATTAGCCCGGAAACCATTTGCATGCTCTTTTAGTTGGGGACTTAAGAAATTTTCGAAACCTCCTTACAGAACTGTGCTTGTCTTAAGTGCAATCGGACGGCAAGCAGAGCTTACAAAAGAATTACGAATAAAGATTTCACACGCTGATGGTTACTGGCTTACTGCAGCTTCTGTTTCTGCTCTTCTGTTTCAGTATATTCGCGGCACATTCAAACAACCCGGAGTATTCCTTCAGGGACATTTAGTTAAGCCTGATATATTCTTTAAAGATCTGGAAATGCTCGGTATTAATGTTTCAATTAAAAATTAGATCAATCTAATATCGTTGAGAAAAGGAAATTTTTTTCTAACATCGCTAACCAGATCTCTGTCAATTTCAGAGATTAAAAGTTCTTCATCATTTTCACAGCTTAAAATCTCCTTTCCCATCGGGTCAAACAAACTGGTAAAACCATTATAATGAAGTTTTAGATCATCACCTACCCTATTAACTCCGGCAACAAAACACTGATTTTCAATCGCCCTGGCTTTAAGTAAAGTTCTCCAATGCTCAATTCGTGTATCAGGCCAGTTTGCAATATTAATAAGCAGTTCAACACCTGACTTGCCGTACATCCTGTACAATTCAGGAAACCTAAGGTCATAACAAATAGAGAAACCTGCTTTCCATTCCTGTATTTCCGAAATTACAGTAGATTTTCCTGCTTGATAATATTTATCTTCATCTGAAAATGAAAAAGGATGTATTTTTCTGTACTTAGTTAGTAAGATACCCTTAGTGTCAAATTGAAGTAGCGTATTAAATCTTTTATTTCCCTCGCTTTCAATTATACCGCCGACTAAATTGAATTGGTATTCATTTGCAAGTTCAGAAAAAAATATAACAGACTCGCCATTCAAGTCTTCACCAAATTTTAATGAATTCATTGTAAAACCGGTTAAGGATAATTCAGGCAGAATGAGCAAATCTATATTGTCTGCTTTATTTAATAATGACTTAATTTTTTCCTGGTTGTTTTTTTTATTCTCCCATTCGGGCGAGTATTGTAATAGACCTATTTTCATATCAGAATATTTTTTTTATTTGAAAGTTAACTATTTCATTAATCTTTAGCATTAGCATTAGCATTAAGTTCGGGTTTTAAATCGATATTTACTTTATTGTGGTAATATAATAGACCTTTTTTTAGTTTTTCTGTAAGCAGGTTATCGTTATTTTTGCAGACGTAATTTTCCTTAAAATTGAGCAAATGAGCAATAATTACACTTTTAATTTCAAAATCTTCGACGGATTTCCGGAAATGTGCTTTCTTGTAAAGGATGAAGGCAGTATAGACATGATGAATCAATCCGCTGAAGATCGATTAAATCTTAAAGGTAAAAACCCGGAAATATTCTTTGACTACGTTGAACTATGCGACCGTAGTGAAGCAGAATCAGTCTTTAAAAAAACTTTAAGTAATGCTAAGCCTGGTGAATTTGAAACCAGACTATTTATTAACACAGAACTTATAGATGTAAAATTATCATTTGTTCCTTTTTTACTAAATAGTAGTTCAAATAAAAAACTAACCTTTGTTTATGCAAGAGATATTACAAACGAGAAACAAAAAGAATTAGAATTAATAAGATTTTTTAATGTTGCAGAAAATAGTGTAAATCCAATTCAGATAACCGACCTTAACGGAAAGATGATTTATGTTAACAAATCCTTTATAAATTCAAGCGGTTACACCAAAGAGGAATTGATTGGAAAAAATCCGCGCGTATTTGGAAGCGGAAAAAGTTCTTCAAAGTTTTGGGACAGAATGTGGGACACTATTTCATCTGGTAAAGTCTGGGTAGGTGAAGTTGAGAATAAAAGAAAAGATAATTCTGCCTTTTTTACTCAGTTATTAGTTTCACCAATTCTTGATAAAGACGGAAAGGTTTCCGGTTATTTTGGTATACATCGTGACTTAAGTGAAAAAAGGACATTAGAACGTCAATTAATTCATACTCAAAAAATGGAAAGCATTGGTACTTTAGCAGCCGGTATTGCCCACGAGGTTGGAAATCCTCTCGCATCAATTTCTGCACTTGTACAGGTTGCGCAGCGTTCAACCGATGATCCGTTTGTTAATGAAAAACTAAGCCTTGTAAAAAGCCAGATAACCAGAATATCTAAAATTATTCGGGACCTTGTTGATTTTTCCAGACCTTCAAATTATGAGCTGCATTTAACCAATATAAATGAAAGCATAAAAGAAGCTGTTGAAATAACAAAGGTTGGAACAAAAGCTAAGGATATATCTTTTATTGTAGAATTAAGTTCAAAAATTCCTATGCTGCCCTTGATAGCAGATCAGATACAGCAGGTATTTGTTAACATTTTACTTAACGCTGTTGATGCAATTACTGAAAAGAGCTCTCTTACTAAAGAAGAAAAAATTATTGTAACGGCCACTTCAGATGATGAATTTGTCAAAATTTCATTTTCTGATTCAGGCAAGGGAATTAAAGAGGAAAATCTTCAGAAAATTTTCGAACCTTTTTTCACAACTAAAAAAGAAGGTAGAGGAACAGGACTGGGACTTTGGGTTAGTTATGGAATTGTAAAAAGTTTTCAGGGCGATCTACAAGTAAAAAGCAAATTAAATAAAGGCACTACCTTCATTATAAAATTACCGATGAATCCATCATTATAAAGTCAGGTTAGAAATGGCAAACAGAATTTTAGTAGTAGATGACGAACAATTAATAAGAGAGAATCTTTCTTATATCCTCCGGAAAGAGGGATATAATGTTGATGAAGCTGAAAATGGAAAGATTGCTTACGAAAAGCTGGTTGAAAATCCTTTTGATATAGTTATAACAGATATTGAAATGCCGTTGATGAAAGGAACTGAACTGCTTGAAAAAATAAGAAAAATTGACCTTCAGACTGCTGTTGTTGTCATAACTGCTTTCGGGTCATTAGATACTGCAATTACAGCTTTGCGTAATGGAGCAAGCGACTATATACTCAAACCAGTTGAATTTGACGAACTGATTATTAAAGTGCAGCGGCTGCTTGAAATGAAAGAGTTATTAATAGAAAATAAAGTTCTGAGGGAAGAAATCCATCGTCAGTACGATTACGAAAATATTGTCGGCAAGAGTCAATCTATAAAAAAAATATACGAAATGATAGATGCTGTCGCTGAAACAGATAGTACCGTTCTAATAACAGGCAGCAGCGGTACGGGTAAGGAATTAGTTGCCCGCGCCTTACACTTCAAAAGTAAAAGAAAAAATAAACCATTCATTGCTGTTAACTGCGGTGCAATTTCAGAAAACCTTATTGAAAGTGAATTATTCGGTCATAAGAAAGGCGCCTTCACAGGAGCAATAAGTGATAAAGACGGCTATATGAGAGCTGCGCAGGGAGGAACATTATTTCTAGATGAGATCAGTGAAATGCCTCCGCAGCTTCAGGTAAAACTTTTAAGATCCATACAGGAGAAAGAATACACCCCTGTTGGTACTACTCTCGCTTTGCCGATTAATGTAAGGTTTGTAGCTTCAACTAACCGGGATTTGAATGAAGAAGTTAGAGAAGGAAGATTCAGAGAAGATCTTTTTTACCGGCTTAATGTTATTGATATTCATCTGCCCTCACTTAAAGAAAGAGAAGAAGATATTCCCCTTCTTGCAGATCACTTTTTAAATAAATACAGGAAGGAACTGAACAAAAACATTAAAGGAATTGACAGCGATGCTATGCGCGCATTAATATCTCACGAGTGGAAAGGTGAGGTTAGAGAATTAGAAAACATTATTGAGAGAGCTTCCATTTTTTGTAAAACTGATTTTATAACGCTAAGCGATTTACCGACGACCTTTAAACCAAGTATTGAAAAAGGGGATTTCCCAATTACTGGCTCACTCGATGAATCTGTCAGAAAGTTCGAAAGAGATTTCATCATGCGCGCGCTTGAAAACAATGATACCAACAAAGAAAAAACTGCCGAAGC
The DNA here is from genome assembly GCA_018335755.1 of Ignavibacterium sp. GTDB lineage: Bacteria > Bacteroidota > Ignavibacteria > Ignavibacteriales > Ignavibacteriaceae > JAGXRK01. The sequence goes on from JAGXRK010000002.1 coordinate 27,162, forward strand.
ACTTCAGGTTGGCCTGTCTACTCTATATAGAAAACTAAAAGAGCTGGATATTAAAATCTAGTTTGTAGATTATATCAATTGCGGAATAATGTTTACAATACTGCTGTTCCGTTTTCATTTAAGAGAATACCCGCCTTTGTTTTTCTTCAATATCACAAGCCTTTTTAGAGAATCATTTGATTATTAACTATAATCGCCAAAATTTCCTGTGGCATAAATTTCGTAAATGCTACTTGGATTAAATTTTGAATAAAAATAATTTATATGGTTCATCAAATCAATTATAGGATTACAGGAGCTGTTCAAACCGGGCAGACAGAAAAGATATGAAAAGTGTTGTAGTATATAGCCCTGATTTCAGTCTGTGCTACAGTCTATTAATGTTCTTACAAAATCATTACAAAGTGGTTGCTACTACAAGTCTGGATGCAGTCTCTGCGATGATAAGAAATTCTTCAGCAGATCTGGTAATTTTAGATTCTGAACCAAATGAAACTATTGAAAGGTTGTTGATAGAAGTAAAGAATATCAATTGTGATACGCCAATTGTATTAACCTATGTTTATAACAGCAAATTATCTGTGATCGAAAATAAAATTAAACCCAACATAAAAGAAATTTTTTACAAGCCATTTGACCTCAATGAAATATCTACAAGGATTCCAAACCTGTTAAACGTTATTTAATATTTTGTTTCGCAGGTTTAACGACTTTAAGTTAAACAGCATTTATTTAATTTTTTACTGAATTGTAAATAGAACAGCAGTGAACTGAAAAAGACACAAATTAAATGCATGCTGTTAAATAATGTTTAGAACAATTATTTGACTAAAATTATAATGAAAACCATTTAAAAACATTCTAAAAGTTGCGAATTAGCACTAATTGTGCTTCTCAAAAGTAAGAACACCTTTGCCTAAAAAAGGCTAAAAAAGTCGATTTTTTAGTGTTTATTAAGGTTATTAAAAGTGGTATTCTTATTGAGTAAACTTATAGAGGATTTCAGAAATTAATCAGTCATTATAATCTAATAAAAGGAAAAAAAATGAAAAACATACTTATTTATTTTGGATTGGTTCTGGCAGTAGTTGCTTTGTACGGATTCGCTTTTACATTTGCCGCTGATGAAGGTCCTGATGGAAAACAGGTATTCATTGATAAAAAATGTGCAATGTGCCACTCTGTTGAATCTGTTGGAATTGAAGCTACAAAAAAATCTGGTGCAATTGATTTATCAAAAGCAGGTGAAGATGTTGAAGCTGACTTTATGACCAAGTATTTACTTAAAGAAGAAAAAATTGATGATAAAGCACACAAAACAAAATTTAATGGTACCGATGAAGAATTAAAAGCTCTGGTTGACTGGCTTTTAACTCTTAAAGCTGAAGAAGAATAAGTTCTTTTTTATTGATTTTAACTATGGCGCATTTACAGTTGTCAAACAAGGAAAAACAGATGCTTCCCAAACATCTTAAAAATCTGATAATGTCCTTCCTTTTTATCGGATTTATACTACCCTCTATTACAAATGCTCAATCGAATGATGATTGTTTAATGTGCCATAGTGATAATGACCTCACTATGGAAAAGAAGGGAAAGGAGATTTCCCTTTATGTTGATGAAAATGTTTTAAAAAGATCCGCTCACTCTAAATTAAATTGCGTTTCCTGCCACAGCGGTTTTGATGCTGAAGATATCCCTCATAAAGACCCGATGACCCAGGTGAACTGTGTAAGCTGCCATCAGGCATCGCTTACCAAACATCAGTTCCATCCTCAGATACTTAAAGCCGGCGGAAGAGGAACAAGTCCGGATATTAATTGCCAGAGCTGTCACGGTGTTCACGATGTTCTTAAGGTTGAAAAAAGTAAATGGAGCAGAAATAATATTCCTGTTTCCTGTGGTCAGTGTCATGCAGACGCATCAAAAGAGTACCAGCTCTCAAATCACTTTAAAGCTTTTAAGGACGGTGAAAAATCTGCACCTGATTGTATTTATTGTCATAAAACCAATATTACTGAGTCTTCAGGTAAAAGCAGAAGCGAATTAAAAATTGCACAGGAAAAACTTTGTTTATCCTGCCATCTAGATGATCCGGAAATCAGGAGAAGAACTACTCCATCAGCCGGATTTATTCAGGCATATGATAACAGTGTTCACGGTAAATCATTACATGCAGGAAATGCTGAAGCTGCTGCATGTATTGACTGCCATAAAGCTCACGATGTAATAAAAGCAGTTGAAACAAGTTCATCTGTTAACAGAATGAATATTGCCACAACCTGCGGTACCTGTCACCAGGATATAGCCAATGAATACAATCAAAGTATTCATGGAATGGCAGTTCTTAGAGGTAATACCGATTCACCAACTTGCACTTATTGTCACGGAGAGCATAACATTTTAGATCACCTTGATCCAAATGCACCGGTTGCTTTTCAGAATGTTTCTCTGCAATTGTGTTCACCCTGTCACGAATCAGTCAGATTATCTGAAAGATACGGTTTAGCCGCAAATAGGTATTCAACGTTTAAAGATTCTTACCATGGACTTGCCCTCAGGGGAGGTTCTGCAACTGTTGCCAATTGTGGAAGTTGTCACGGAGTCCATAACATAAAACCTTCGACTGATCCGACTTCTTTAGTCCACAAGGATAATCTTGTGGCAACCTGCGGTTCCTGTCATCCCGGTGCCAATGAAGTTTTTACCAAAGGTTCGATTCACGTGACTCTTGATAGAGAAGAGGAACCGATATTATACTGGATTGCGTACCTCTATATAATGTTGATCGTTTCAGTAATTGGCGGAATGTTCCTTCATAATGCAATTGATCTTTTCCGCAAAGCAAAAATTAAAAGATTGAGAAAAATTGGCAAAATGCCTCATGAAAAGCATGGTCACGCATTGTATTTAAGAATGACAGTAAATGAGAGAATTCAACACGCTACGATGGCTATTAGTTTTATTGTATTGGTTATAACCGGATTTATGCTGCGTTATCCTGATTCCTGGTGGGTTAAACACATTACCGATATCAGCACGGACGCATTTATTTACAGGAGTCTTATTCACCGTATTGCAGCAGTTGCTATGGTTGCGGTATGTTTCTATCATATTTACTATATTCTTTTTACAAAACGCGGCAGACAGCTTGTAATAGATCTTTTTCCACGCTGGAAAGATTTTACCGATGCAATTGGGGTTGCTAAATTCAATCTTGGTATATCTAAAACCAAACCGGAACTTGACAGATTCAGTTACGTTGAAAAAGCAGAGTACTGGGCTTTAGTTTGGGGCACAATTGTTATGACGGTCACCGGTTTACTGATGTGGATTTACACTGATATTGCAGGTTCATTTACAAAAACCGAATGGGATATTGCCAGAACAATTCACTACTATGAAGCGTGGCTTGCATTCCTTGCTATTGTTGTGTGGCATTTTTATTTCGTTATATTCAATCCGGACATTTACCCTATGAGTTTGGCCTGGTTAAAAGGCACTATATCCGAAGAGGAAATGGCCGATGAGCATCCGCTTGAACTAAAAAGAATAAAAAAAGAACAGAGAGAAAAAGAAGGATTATCAAGCGTAAATCTTGATGATGACGAAGATTAATTTTAATCTTCGGTTGTTTTTAAAATCTGTTCTAAAAATCCTTTTAACTCACTTATTTTTTCAAAGGAGTGAAAATTGAGAAGAATATTTCCACCCGTTGTTTATAACCCAATTACTTTAATCGGTGCTGCAATTGCTTCCGTAAGTTTTGGATTAATTCTCTTCGTTTTCATCCTCGAAATTTTCAGCAGTATTGGTGATAATCCCTATATTGGAATTCTAGCATTCATAATTCTTCCCTCAATTCTGATATTCGGTTTATTATTAATAGCTTACGGAGTTATCAGAGAAAGAAAAAGGATAAGTCAGGGTAAATCGCGCGAAGGCAAATTACCTGTAATTGATCTTAATGATCCAAAAAAACGTGCGGCATTTGCAACATTTTCCATCGGGACTTTGATCTTATTACTTTTTACTGCATTTGGAAGTTATAAAGCTTATGAATACACTGAGACCGATGAATTCTGCGGAACAGTTTGTCATCAGGTTATGGAACCCGAATATACCGCATATCTTGGTTCACCTCACTCCCGAGTAGGCTGTGTAGGATGTCATATCGGCAGCGGAACTGATTGGTATGTAAAGTCTAAGCTTTCCGGAGCTTACCAGTTTTATTCAGTACTGTTTAAAAAGTATTCTCAGCCAATTCCCACACCGGTCAGAGAGCTTAGACCTGCAGAAGGTACCTGCGAACAATGCCATTCACCGGAACATTTTTTCAGTCAGAAAAAAACTGAATATACTTATTATATATCCGATGAAAAAAACACCCGTTCCAATTTAGGTATGCTTATCAAAATTGGAGGAGGCAACAGTGTTTTTGGCGCTGCAACAGGAATTCACTGGCATACCAGCTCGGATCACGAAATTTATTATATGCATTCTGATGACAGGCGGCAGGAAATTCCCTGGGTAAAATTAGTTACCAAAGACGGAAAAGAAATTATATACAGGGATAAATCTGTAAAATTTGATGAAGCAAGTTTTCCAAAAGAAAATTTAAGATTGATGGATTGTATCGACTGCCATAACAGACCATCTCACATTTTTCATCAGCCGGATAAAATGGTGAACGTTTATATAGATCAGAATAAAATTGATCCAGAATTACCATACATAAAAAGTATTTCTGTTCAGGCGCTCGAAACTCCCTATACAGAAAAAAGCATTGCGCTCGATAGTATATCAACTATTATAAATTCTTTTTACCGTTCAACGTACAGAGATATTTACGAAAAGAAACAGGATAAAATCGCATCTGCTATTCAGGAAGTTCAAAGTATATACAGCAGAAATTATTTTCCTTATATGAATGCAAACTGGAAATCATTTCCTGATAACATTTCACATGTTTATACACCTGGCTGCTTCAGATGCCACGCAGGCAATCACGTAAGCGATGAAGGACTTGTAATATCCCACGACTGCAACAGCTGTCATCTTATAATAACACAGACAGATAGCAGAGGAATTCGTAAGGTAGATATTGAAGGTTTGGAGTTTGAACATCCAATCGACATTGGTTCTGATGTTAGAGATTTAATGTGCACTGACTGTCATTCAAAATAAATATGCAGCCGATATTTATGAGTAATAACGTTCAAAAACTTATTCGTACTCTTTCTCGTAGTCTTACTCTTACTCTTAATCTGACACACATATCACTCTTTATTTTATTATTTACTCATGCTAATTTTGCTCAGAGCAGCATTCCCGATGGTTTCGTTGAAATACGGGAAGTTATTCCTGATGTTATTCTGGATATTCGTTATACAACGAAACACAATTTTCTCGGTGTACCTGTTGATGGTTATAAAGAAGAAAAATGTTATATGACCAAAGAAACAGCAGAGGCATTGCTAAAGGTTCAGGAGGAATTAAGTAACTTTTCTTTATCATTAAAAATTTATGATGCATATCGCCCGCAAAGAGCAGTTGATCATTTTGTGAGATGGGCAAAAGATTTAAGCGACACACTGACAAAGAGAGAATTTTATCCAACTCTTGATAAGAGCAGATTATTCGAGGACGGATATATTGCAGAGAGATCAGGTCACAGCCGCGGCAGTACTGTTGATTTAACTGTTGTTCCGATACCACCTCCATTTCAACCGGAATTTGATATTGATGACCAGTGCGAGTGTTATGAACCGTTGGAAAAAAGATTTAATGATAATAGCATTGATATGGGAACGGGATTCGATTGTTTTCATCCGCTTTCACACACAGAAAATCCGGAATTAAATCCAAAGCAAAGAGCAAACAGATTACTGTTAAAAACCTTAATGGATAAATACGACTTCCGGAATCTCGCAGAAGAGTGGTGGCACTTTACTTTAAGAAATGAACCATTTCCCGATACCTATTTTGATTTTGTGATTGAATAGGTAAAAACTAATACCCTAATATTATTTTTTTAAAACTTCAGGAACAAAGTTCCGTTTCAATTCGTGAAAGCAGCAGTTTTTATTAATCACTAATCCGTAAAAGGAGGCGTTATGAAATCGCTGTTAGTTTTATTCTTTTTCCTTTTTTGCATATCTGCATTTGCTAGCCATAAGGTCGAAAACAAATCACCAAAAAATAATTCCATACAATTAGCTATACTGCTTGATACAAGCGGAAGTATGGATGGTCTGATAGATCAGGCAAAGAGTCAGCTATGGAAAATTGTAAACGAATTAGCCACAACGAAAAAGAATGGTAAACCAGTTGAGCTGTATGTTGCACTTTATGAGTATGGTAAGCAATCAATTCCGGCTGATGAAGGATATATGAGAAATATTGTTCCTTTTACACAAGATCTTGACAGAATTTCTGATGAGTTGTTTAAACTTCAGACTAATGGTGGTGAAGAGTATTGTGGAAAAGTGATCCTGAATGCAGTCGAAAATCTTCAATGGAACAAATCCAACGATAACCTGAAAATAATTTTTATCGCAGGCAATGAACCATTTACGCAGGGAAACATAGATTATAAAGAAGCCTGCAAAGATGCTGTCAGTAAAGGAATTATCGTTAATACAATTTTTTGTGGGGCATATGATGATGGCATTCAGACAATGTGGAAGGATGGTGCTGATCTTGCAGATGGTAAGTATATGAATATAGATCATAATGCAGAACTGGTTCACATCGACGCTCCCCAGGATGATGAAATTATTAAATTAGGTCAGGCATTAAACAAAACTTACATAGCATTCGGCACTACTGGACGTGAAAAGAAGGAACTTCAGGCTGAGCAGGATGCAAACTCAATGAGTTTAAATCCGGGTGTAATGGTAGAAAGATCAGTAACAAAATCAGGTGCACAGTATAGAAATTCAACCTGGGATTTAGTTGATGCGAAGAGAGAAGGGACTTTGAAGATTGAGGAAATTAAAACCGATGATCTGCCGGATGAAATGAAAACGATGACTATACAAGAACGCAAAGCGTACATTGACAAAATGGAAAAAGAACGTGTTCACATTCAGACTAAAATAAATAGACTTAATGATGAGCGCAGTAAGTACGTTGCTCAGAAAATGCTTGAAAATAAAAATGAAAATACTCTTGATGCGGTAATGATCAAAACAATCCGTGAACAGGCTAAACAGAAACAATATTCATTCAGTAAATAATTAATTGTCATTTCGACCGAAGGGAGAAATCTACTTGTTGTACGGCTTTAAGATTTCTCGGTCTCCCAAAGGGATGCCTATAGCAGAAGACTTCCTCGAAATGACAATTAGAACAAAAAGGTGAAAAGATGTTTACGAAAATAATTTTGTCAATTGTTCTGGTTTTATCCAGCATTAATGTTTTTGCTGATGGATTCATAGTTATCCCTCGCCCCCATCCGCTGCCGAATCCATTCCCGCTCGAAGTAGTCTATCATAAAGTGGATGTAAAAATTGACGGACAATCTGCAATAACAAAAATCGATCAGGCTTTTTACAATCCATCACATCACCAGCTTGAGGGATTCTACATTTTCCCAGTTCCCAAAGGTGCTGTGATAAGCAATTTTACTATGGTAATAAACGGAAAAGAAACCAAAGCGGAACTGATGGATGCCGACAAGGCCAGAAAAATATATGAAGATATTGTCAGGCAAATGCGTGATCCGGCATTGCTGGAATACAGTGAGCAAAACATTTTCAAGCTTCGAATCTTCCCTATCGAACCAAGGAGTGAAAAGAAAATATCAATTAGTTATACGCAGGTACTGGAATCTGATAATAATATGCTGGAATATCTTTATCCCTTAAATACCGAGAAATTCTCTGCAAAACCTTTGAAGAATGTATCTGTAAAAGTTGATTTGAAGTCACCTGAAAAGATAAAAAACATTTATTGCCCTACTCACGAAGTTGACATAGTAAATAAAAGCGATTATCATTCAATTATTTCATACGAAGCGGAAAATATAAAACCGGATATTGATTTTAAGTTATACTTTTCAAAAAGTTCTTCTGCTGTTGGATTATCACTGTGGACTTACAAAACCGGAAATGAAGATGGATATTTCCTATTGAGTGCATCCCCATCAATAGCACTGGACAGATCCAATATTGAAAGCAAAGATATAACATTCATACTGGATGTATCAGGCAGTATGAGCGGAGAGAAAATAGAGCAGGCTAAAAAAGCTTTATTGTACTGTGTAAACAACTTAAATGCTGATGACCATTTTAATATTATCAGGTTTTCTACAGAAGCATACTCCCTATTTAATTCATTGCAAAAAGCTGAAAGACAAAATATCAACAGTGCAAAAAGTTTTATTGATGATCTTCAGGCAATAGGCGGGACAAATATTGAGGAGGCATTTGATATTGCATTTAAGAATTATATAAAATCATCCCGTCCGCATTTTGTTGTATTCTTAACCGATGGAAAACCAACCATCGGTGAAACAAATGAAGATAAGCTACTCAAAAAAATCATCTACATGAATAAAGATAACTCCAGGATTTTCACATTCGGAATTGGTGATGATATTAACACACATCTGCTTGATAAAATAACTGAAGCCTCCAAAGCCTGGCGGACTTATGTAGGCGAGAATGAGGATATTGAAATTAAATTATCAAATTTTTACGATAAAATACAATCTCCTGTTCTCAGTGATCTTAAAATTGAAATTGGAAAAGGAATAACCCCATATCAAACTTATCCCAAAGATCTTCCTGACTTATTTAAAGGTTCAAACCTTCTGGTGTTCGGAAGATATAAAGGAAACGGTAATGTTAAGATAACATTATCAGGAAAGCTTAACAATCAAAAGAAAGTGTTTACGACTACAGGAAACTTTGAAAGCCGGAGTGACGAATATTCCTTCATACCTCCTATATGGGCTTCCAGAAGGATTGGACATTTACTCGATTTGGTCCGTCTTAATGGAGAAAGCAAAGAGTTGATTGAAGAAATTACTGTGCTAGCACGTAAACATGGAATAATAACACCTTATACAAGTTATCTTATTTTGGAAGATGAGGAAATAAGGATACGCGGAGGAAGACTTGCAGATGGATTGCAGACCATTTCACCACAACCCGAACTTCGAAGAGAAAATGAAGCTGACTTTTTCAGGATGAGAGAGAAAAGCGGGCGAGGCAGCGTTGTTGTAAGCGAAGAATTTCAGATGTTAAATACTGCTTCAAATTATAATCAAATGCAGCAAGGCAGAGAACGAATGGTTTATAGAGATTCAAAAGGTCAGATAAGAAATGTTTCACAACAGGTAAAAAACATTTCCGGAAGAGCTGTATACCAGCAGGATAATTTCTGGGTTGATTCAGAATTACAAATTCAGAGAACAAAAAATCAAAAACAAATTCAATTTAACTCTTATGAATACTTCAAGTTACTGAAAGATAAACCGGAGACTTCACGGTTTTTGGCACTTGGACAGAATGTTAGGTTTTACTATGACAATACGTTTTATGAAATTTATGAGTAATCCTGAAACATAAGCTTGTTACAAATCGGGGAGTTTTTGCTCCCCTTTAAATTTATTTTATTAGTATCATCTTCTTAACCTGATTGAATGAACCAGCTTGTAATTGATAGAAATAAATTCCGCTTGAGAGTTGTGAAGCGTTGAAGTTTACAGAGTAAAACCCGGCATCTTTATCTTCGTTAATAAGTGTAGAAACTTCACCGCCAAGGATATCAAAAATCTTTAGGATAACGGTGCTTCTTGAGGGCACGGAGTAACGAATAATGGTTGAAGGATTAAATGGGTTCGGATAATTCTGAGACAACTCAAAGTTATAAGGTATAATATATTCTTCTTGTTCATCGAGAACGCCAGTTGTTTGCTCAAACACAAGCTCAATTCCCCACGCATCAAGAATTCCAAAGTTACCTGAAGAGCGATCGTAAATTTCAAGCACCCAGTCACCTTCCGGGTCAACTCCATTGAATACGGACAAAGGACTATATGGCCGATAACTGCCAGTAAAGGGAGAGACACCTTCATTAAGATTTAGCAAGCCAGAGTCATCTAGTATGGTTCCAATAAATCCCGACGTAGAATCAGGGAGAAATTTTGCAAGAGTATCAGTTACACCGTTGTGTGTAAGTGATATTTCCAGGTCAGCCAAGTTAGTGTGAAAGAGAGTATCTATAAATACATTCACATCGGAAAGAACATAACCCGAGATAATGGTATTATCTCTCGGGTCAATATACAGCGTATCCTGTGTTGTAGTCTGAGCGTTTATTGGTAAGCGAAGGTTTGTTCGTTTTTTCACAATAATCCTTTCATCAGTATATTCATCAGCGCCAATGTCCGGAGTTGTTAATGAGCGAAGCTGGTTATCAATATCCCGGGGAGCTTCTGCAAGAGGTGTGCCTTTTCCATCAACAGGGCTGCCTGATTTGATATGCAAGTCATCGCTTGATATAAATAGTGGGTCTGCCGAAATTGAATTCAAGTCCTGTCCAGTTGCAGTTTGGTATGAAGCAATGTCCGGATAATTAATATTATTCCACCTAACTAAATGCGCCCCTGTCGTAACAATATCATTATAGTTACTTAAGGTTACGGACGAAGAATTTCTTATGGCATAGCCTCCAACCTCATTTATAATTATATTATTTTTAATATCCTGAGACGAAAGATCAGAATTTAAGATAACCATACTCGAAGCATTTTGTGAAAAATTACCAACTAGACGAATGGTGTTATAATAAATATTTACCCGCGTATCGTTAATTGGAAAAATGCTCAGACCATATCCTTCGGAAGAATCTATAGTTACATGAATGAAATTGTTGGCAATTAAACCCCTTTCACCTGTGATGTCGTCGGATCTTAAAATTAGCATTCCAAAATTTTTCGCAAAAATTCTATTTTCAGTTGCACTAATAGGTGATTGCAAATCATAAAGCCAAATTCCATGACCCTGACTATTTTGATTGTTAATTTTGTTATTTAACACCTTTGAATTTTTGATATTCTGCAATTGAACCGACCAGTAACTGTGGTTCACACATTCATTACCTTCAACTGTGATGTTTGCACCCTTGTCGGAATTGCAAGAAAGTCGTATTGCATAGCTCCCAAATTCAAATTTATTATTCCGGATACTAATACTATCCAGCACAACATCACTGGAATTTATAATAGCGTAACCAGTTGAGATACTTGTAGTATTTATTCCTGTACAAATGTTATTCTCTATAGTGATATTGCTAGTATTTATGCCCAATCCAATGAGTCTCCCTGCCGATTGATTGAGAGCCTTAAAGGTTAGATTCCGAAAAGTTAGATGAGAAACATTTCTCAAAAGAACAACATAGTTTGAACTATTTGATTGCAAACTATATCCCCATACCACATCCTCCGGATTTCCACTTTGACTCTGGAATATTATTGGACTTCCGAAGTAGATTCTATTCACAGAATCTATAACTACCTGCTCATCATAAGTTCCTGTTAAAATATTAAAAGTAACTGCCCCGGTAATAATTGTATCCTTTAAAGCAGAAACAGCGGAAGTGATATTTGGGAAATCCCCACCGGCACCTATTGTGAATATTCCTTTAAATCCCAAGGGTTCAAATTCATCTGCGCCAATATCTGGTGTGGTTTGATGTCTGGGCTCACCGTCAATATCAATTGTAACTTCTGCTAATGGTGTCCCGGCATTGTTAAGTATGAAATCATTTAGATGAGGATCGTTGTTTGATAGAAATGAAGGATTTACATTTAAAGAGTTAATATCCTGCCCTCTAGCTGCCTGATAGGATGCGAGATCTGAATAATTTGATGAATTCCAGGTTACGAGAGTATTACCTTCGGAGAAGAGATCATTAAAGTCACTTTCTATTCCTATCGTCCCCTGATAATATAAAGCTCTGCCCCTCGCAGTGTTCATTAAGATATTATTTTTTATTTCCTTGACGCTAGTCGGAAATTCTATCCTTAGAGCAAAAGAGTTTTCAACTGTATCTCCAACAACCAACAATGTATTGTAGAAAAAACTTATGCCTGCATTTGAGCCTGAACGGATGGCAAATGGTGGATAGTTATTATTTTTAGGAGCATTAACTTCTAAAAAATTGTTGGCTACCAGGAATTCGCCAATGCCGGCAGTATTAAAATTTAATGAGATTCCCCACTTATTTGTGGTGATCTTATTTCCACTAATCGAAATGGGTAAGTAACTGTCATTTAAAATAATGCCTCCACCTAACTGAACACCATTGTCAATAATATTGTTGTTTATTTGAACTACAGATGCATTTAAAATCCAGATGCTTACAAAACTCTGACCTAGGCATTCGTTGTTTTCGATTGTTACATTTGAAACCTGTTGAGAGACAAAGCCATATAAATGAACGGCAAAACTGCCAAAATTAATTTTATTACCAACTATTTGAATATTATCTATTGCAGCATTATGAGCGTTAATCACAGCGTACACATTCGATAAGCTTGAAGTTGAAACTCCACTCAACTTATTGTTTTCAATTTTTATAAAATTAGAATTAGCACCGAGCCCAATAAGTCTCCCGGCGGATGTCTTAGCAGCAATAAAAGAGATCCCCCGAATTGTTGTGTGTAAAATACTTCGAAGCAATAAAACATAATTTGAATTAGGTGCCTGTCCGCTGTATTTCCATGTAACATCCTCAGGATTGCCGCTCTGGCTTTGAATAGTCAGGGAATTTGTTGAAGACAAGCCATTAACAGAATCTAAAACAACCTGTTCATCATAAATCCCGGGCAAGATATTAAAAGTTACTGTGCCGCCGACTCCAAACGTTTTTAACGTAGATACAGCATCATTTATGGTGGCAAAATCACCCATAGCACCTATGGTATAAATCCCGGCAAGCGCAGAACTCTGTATGAAGAAAGCTCTAATCGAAGATAGCGTTGAAAGATTTCCATCACTGGTTGTAATCTGCCATTGATAGCTGTTGTTTTGCTGGAAAGCATTTGGATTATTAAAAGCGAGAGTTGTATCATTGAGTCCTGCTATTGTTGTATCGAGTGAGTTTCCCCAGATTCGAAGTGCATAAGACAAAGGATTATTCTCAGGATCACTTGAAGCATTCCATACAAAATTTATTGTCTGGTTAGAATTTAACGTATCACCACTGACAGGTAATAGTAAAACAGGTGCAGTTGGAGGATCGTTTACGGGAAGTATGGTGATTCTTACTTTGGCAGTTGCTGTTGCACCGTTTGGATCCTGTATTGTGTATGTAAGACTATCCAAACCAAAGTAGTTTAATGCTGGTGTATATAAAATACTGCTGTCTCCGCTTTGCACCACGTTTCCATGAACTGGTTGAGTAAATCCATTAATGCTGAGCGGGTCATTATCCGGATCGCTGTCATTAGCCAGAACATTTATTATCACTGCGACATCTTCATCTGTTTGTGCAGCATCATCAACAGCAATAGGTAATTGGTTAACTCCGCCGCTGGTAATTAAAACCTGTGCACCGTTAGAAAGATATTGTATCTGTCCGCTTACATTATTTGAAAAATTTATTTGTGAAAACTGTCCTGTGCGGCTGGTATATTTCATTATAGTAAAAACGTCACCAACCTGAGGCAAAAAATTATTTATGAATTGAATGTTAAGTGTTCCATCTAATTGTGCCTGACCTGATATGAAAAGACTATCCCGTTCACTGCCAACCTGGTAACCGCCAATTTCAATATTCAAATCCGCTGATGTCGTTTGAGGATAGTTTCCATTGATACTCAAAATACCGGGAGAGACACCGGGTGCAACAATCCCATTATTAATAAATCTGTTGCTGGTAGGCGGTGTTAAGGTACCATTACCATTAATAATTCCTGTTGTCTTATTCAATAGTGAATCGGTGAAGGACAAAGCTCCGATAAAAATACTTAGCTCATCGTTGTTAATAAATTTTGTTGCAATTTGTGCATTACCTGTGCCTGTAGTTCGATAAAATGTTCCATTGTTGATGATTGATCCGTTTCCACCAGAACCAAGCACAAATGATTCTGCTTGTGCATCGAATGTTCCGTTGTTTGTTATTCCAGCGCCACTATTGAACGATACTGTTGTTCCGCCCCATACTAAACTTCCTTCATTCACAATCATTCTTGATAGTGTTTTTGTAAATATACCGCCAATCGATCCGGTAGCTGTTGATGATATCGTTGTTGTGCCTGTGCCTCCGTGTGTGCCGCTTAACCAAGTGAAAGTTCCATTAATTATCAATGCTCCATCACCTGCTATTGTTCCTCCATCCTGATAAAATGTTGTTCCCGATGAAATGGTTACAGGACTTCCTGTCAGATTCAATGTGCCGGATATAAGTTCGAGTGTTCCACCGCCACTGATTGTATTGCCGCTAAGTGTATGAGTCCCACCTGATAGGATGTATTTACTTGCCGGGCTTATTACAAATGTACCACTACCTGATGTTGAAAGTGTTGATTGAAGTGTTCCACTTTGTACGTTTGTGATTCCATTGTTGATGAATGTTGTTGCTAATGTTGCACTACTCAAAC
>JAGXRK010000003.1 GCA_018335755.1 Ignavibacterium sp.
CTTGAGGAACTCGGAGCCCGTTATGTGTTTGTAAGATCAAACTCACAGCTTGAGGAACTCGGAGCCCGTTATGTGTTTGTAAGATAAGTTATAAATAACTGCTTTCAGTATTTAAAAAGCCTTCTCAACGGAAGGCTTTTTTTATTTTCAATTCAACAAATTATAGACTATTTTTAGAAAAAATTTTTATTGTTTTTTAAACTCTTATCCGATGAAACATATTTTCTTGATTATTATTTTTTGTGCTGTTTCATTAAGTAAATTTATTTACTCTCAGGATTCTTCCAAGCTTAATATAACCCATGAAAATAAGTCAAATCTGCTATCAACCATCAATAATAATGGTAATATATTTATATCCATCAAAGAATTTTCAGAAGCCTTAGAACTTAAATACAAAAACAGAATAAATGATAGTGAGTTTATAATTCAATATGGCAGCAGCGCTGAACTGACATTTACATCTGGTAATCCTTTTGTTATTATCTTGACCCTAACAGATACCAGCCGGGCGGCTTACCAGTTAACGCATCCTCCTATAGTAGAAAACGATGTAATGTTTGTTCCTTTGACTGGAACTATTGAATTATTTAACAGTTTGATGGAAAAAATAATAGTACAGCTTAGTCCAACAAATCTTCAAGTTGTCAATAGAGAGCAATCAATTGTTTCTGAGCCGGAAACCGAGCTAGAGAAAAAAACAATAACTTTGAAAATTCGTGATGAAGATGAAAAGGCAGTAATAACAATTTTATCATCATCAAAAGCGCCAGTATTCTCAAATTTTTTCAATGGAAAAAACTTACACCTTGTTCTTTGGGATGTTATACTTACCAAAGATTCAGTTGTTGAATCTAACGTCAGTACATTTATAAACAGAGTCGAAGTTTATCCTCAGGAAGAATATACTGAGATAGTCTTTAATCTTACAATTGATGAAGTTATGGCATATTATGAAAAAGGTGATAGTGAAAATGAATTTAGTTTACATATAAGCCGCCGTGAGTATGGAAGATGGTATGTAAGAGAGACTGAAAATTTCAGGTGTATTTACCGGGACTCTCATTCACATCTTGTTAATCATATACTCGCATCTGCAGAGAATTCACTTGCAGCTATATCAGAATTGTTTAATTATACTCCATCTGAAAAAATAGTGATTAACACATACGATGTAAGTGATTATGGATTTGGTGGTACAACTACAATTCCGCTGAATTTTATAAGACTTGAAATTGAACCATTAGAACCCGGTTATGAAGTCACTCCTTACAATGAACGTTTTCAGTGGCTCATAAGCCACGAACTGGTTCATATAGCAGTTAACGATGCAGCTTCCGGGCCGGAAAAATTTTTTAGATCAATATTTGGAAAAGTTAATCCAGAAAAAAACAGGCCAGTAACTGTGCCTTTTAGTTTGTTAACCGGAATAAACAGGTATACTCCAAGGTGGCATCAGGAAGCTCCTGCAGTATACCTGGAAACCTGGCTGAGTGGTGGTTTCGGAAGAGTGCTAGGAAATTTTGATGAAATGTATTTCAGAAGTCTTGTCGTTGATGGGAAAAGATTTCCGGATGATGTCTTTCTTGATGGATACCTTGGACACAATAGCTTTTTACTTGAAACACTGTATTATATGTATGGCGGGAGATTCATTACACATTTAGCAATAAAATATGGAAATGAAAAGGCACTTAAGTGGTTTTCTACGGAACACTCAGATTTTTTAATTGGATATAAAAGCAGATTTAAAAATACATTTGGGGTTAGTTTTAGCGAGGCCTGGAAAGATTTCGTAGAAGACGAAACAGTCTTTCAAAACAAGAATATTGATATTCTTAACTCTGCAGGACTTACTCCGGTTAGGATTCTTTCAGATGAAAAATTCGGATTTGTTACTGAACCATATTTTTCAAAAAAGCTAAATTCCATTATTTACGGCTATCATAGACCGGGTGAATTAGCCAATCTAAGAATTTTTAATTTAGATAAATTTAATTCGAAGAAACTGGTTACCCTGCCGACACCAAGTGCCATAAGAGTTGCTTCAACGGCTTATGACGATAGTTTAAATCTATTATTTTATACTACAAACAATAATCAGCTTTATCGTGATATACATGTTTATGATCTCGAGAAACAAGCAGGTAAAATTTTATTTGAAAACTTTCGAACCGGTCATCTTACAATTTCTTCTAAAAAACACGAACTGTTTGGAATACAGCATAACGGCGGAAATGCAATATTGGTAAGATCAAAATATCCTTTTGATGTTCTTGAAACGATGGTGGTTTTCGAAATCGGAAATGAGATTCAACAGCTTGCGATAAATAATGAAGGTGATTATTTAGCTGCAGTAATTCACAGACCTTCCGGACAGCAATCTATTGTAATTTCAGATATCTCAAAACTTGACGCCGGCGGTAAATTTCAATTTTCAACTATTACCTCTTCGGGTTCGCCGGAAAACCCTTATTGGTCGGATGATGACAAATATTTATTCTGGAATGCTTACACAAATGGAGTGTCGAATATTTATCGCTGTGATCTTGAGACGGGCGATATTACAGCTTTAACGCACAATTTAACAGGTTTATACAAACCAGTTTATCTTTCTGAAGATTCTTTGTTTGCTTTTAAGTTTTCATCAGATGGCATGATTCCAGTTATTATTCCTAATAGCAGTGCTGATAGATTACCAGCAATAAACTATCTTGGTCAGACAGTATTAAACACTAATCCTGAAGTTATGAATTGGGCTTTAAAAAATCCGGCTGAGGTATTAAAAGAAAAAGATATAACGGAAGAGAAAAAATATAATTCATTTAGTAATATTCAGATACAGACTTTTATTCCGATGATTTCCGGCTTCCAGAAAAGTAAAGTACTTGGATTCTTTGCTCAACTGGCTGATCCTATTTTAAGAAATGAAATTTCTATTGAGGCAGGTGTTTCTCCTTTTAAAGAACTTTCTAATAAAGTTAGATACCACGCAAAATTTAAGTACGATTTCAAGCAAACCTTTTACATTGCTGCTGAATATAACCCTACTGATTTTTTTGACCTTTTTAATAGCAGAAAAAGAGGAACTCTGGGAAATAGGTTTGCAATAGGTCATAAAGATTACTGGTTATATGATAATCCCCTAAAAGTTAAACAAACAACAGAACTGTCTTACTATACTGATACTAAATTTATAAATGACAACCTTGTAGAAGTTTCTGAACCGGACTTTTTGGTTTTCAGAACGGAGTTTGAATATAAAAATTTGAGGAGAACAATCGGCAGCTTTGATTTTGAGCAGGGGAATCACTTTAAATTTGTAGTATTGACTTTTGGTGCCGATGCGGATCAATTTGAAGTTGCTCCAGGAGCTTATTTTGAGTGGGATAATTATTCTCTATACCTTTTCGACCATAATGTTTTCAGCATTAAATTAGCTTCGGGTTATCATTATCTGAATGAAAATATTTTGCAAGCCCAGTATTTTTTCGGGGGATTTGGAAACAGAGAAATAGAAAATGAACCCGTACGCCAATACGAAAAAGTTTTCAGATTTCCGGGCGTTCCAATCTACTCCATTCCAACAGATAACTTTTTAAAGTTGATGGTTTCAAACATATTTCCTCCTTTACGTTTTAATTCTCCGGAACTGCTTGGTCATTATATAAAAAATATAAATTTTTCTGTATTTAGCCAGGGATTAATAACCAGTTTTCCAAATACAAATAAGTGGGTTAATGCCGGTACGCAATTAAATATTATGTTCAGTCACTGGTATAACCTGGAATCCACTCTTTCAGCCGGTGTAGCAAAAGCCTGGTGGAAGGGAGGAAATGACTGGGAATGGTTTGTTTCTTACAAGATTTTGCGTGATTAAACAGAATATTTTCTTAAACAGTCTGGCACAGCTATTGTTAAATTATTTGTTTAAATACATTACTTGATATATAAAAGTTTTAGTCAATTGTTGCTATTAACCAAATGAAATTCTCAGAATTTAGAAAAAATATAGATGACGGACTTAAAAATTCGCCAGACTTTGAAGAATCTTCCGATCGTGTAAAAAATCTTGAGGTGATACTCAATATTCTTAATACTATAAATCGTTCATTAATTCTTGAGGATGTACTGGAACTGGTACTTAAAAATGCCATCCGCATTACAAACTCTGAAAGAGGATTTATTGTACTAAAAAATCAGCTTGGTAATCTGGATTATAAGCTGGGATTAGACTCTAATAACAGAGAACTTCCGGAAAGTCTTTTTCATATTAGCACATCAGTAGTTGAAGATGTTTTTTATCACGGACAGTCACGTTTTATTGAAGGTGCGCAAAGCGACACAAACTTTGATACAAGTAGAAGTATTCTTCGTTTGGATTTGCAAACTATTCTCTGCTCTCCTTTAATAACAGATGGGAACAAAATAGGTGTGATTTATGTCGACAGCCGGCACCTTCACAAAATAAAAGAAAAAGAAATTACAAGTACCTTTGAAATACTTGCCGGGCAGGCAGCCTCAGCAATACGAAATGCACAATTATATAATGCGCAGCTTAATGCTAATAACGCTTTACAGGAAGCAAATACTCAACTCATTCAGGCAGAAAGAAAGGCTCTTAAGTCAAGTATTGATTCAGAGATCGGCCAGTCACTACAAGCCCTGGTTCACATCGCACTGCTTGAAAATGAGAGTTTAATGAGGGTAATAGAAAAATCTCAAAAGGATTATGAGTTTTCCAATCCTAAATCTGATAATTTTATTTTTGACCGATTGAAATTAAAAACCAAAGTTGCAATAGACAGTATTCGTGGAATTCAGAAGTACGCACAGGTTTTGATGGAGACATCAATAATGAATCTGAACAAAGACAGCGGAGATTTAAATAAAACTATACAATCAGTTATCCGTTATATATCACCAATGAAAAAGTTTCAGTCGATAACATTCAAAACTGAACTGAACAATCTTCCATTATGCAACTATGACTCCGAACAAATACAGCATCTTTTAGTGCACCTGCTTACAAATTCTGCTGAAGCAAAAAGTGATGCAACTGTAATAATAAAATCTTTTATAAAAAATAATTTTATTAATATTATTGTTGAGGATGACGGACCAGGAATTCCAATTGAAATGAGGAAAAATCTGTTTGATCTTTTTAGTGCTGGTAAAACAAGTTACGGCTTGTTTTTATGTAAGAGTATCGTTGATCGTCACAGAGGCACAATAAAATTAATAGAAAAGCCGGCTGGAACATCTTTTGAAATTAAATTACCTTTAAGCTGATATGTTAAATGAGCTGATAAAATATTTTGAAATGCTGTATGACAATGTTCGTAACCCTGTGCAGATTGCAGATGATGAAGGTAAAATAATTTATGTTAATAGAGCTTTTACCTCAATTTGGGGATTCCAGCTTGATGAATTAAGTGAATACTCGCTGTTTTCGGATACACTGTTAAAAGATAATGGAACTTATAATTTGATAATTAATTTATTTGATGGCTCAGATATCAAAGTAATTAATAATTACAGCGACTCACTTCTTAATTCTAAGGACAGCTCAACACCAATATTAAGAACCAGTGTTATTCCAATAAATCATTTCGGGCATAAGTATTTAATTCTCTTTCACGAAGATATAACCGATATGGTTTTAACAGAAGAAGAAGTAAAAAAATCACGTGAAATAAACAAGGAATCAGAACGTCTTAAGAATACTTTTCTAAATGTTCTCTCCCATGAATTAAGAACACCATTGAATATTATTCTCGGTTACTCTTCCCTTATAAGAGATAATCTTTCTGAAAAAGTTGGGGCTGAGGAAAAAGTTTATTTGGATAATCTTCACAGTGGTAGTGAAAGATTGTTTAAAAGCATTACTCAAATGCTTGAATTTGCACAGCTTGAATCCGGAAATTATTCAATGAATATTGAAACTGTTGATCTTATCAGCTTCTTTCAAAGTTGTTTGCCTAATCATAAGAAGTCCGCACAGGAAAAAAATCTTCAGCTCAGAACGAATTTTACGAGCAAAAAAGTTTATGTTGATGTTGATACACACTGCGTTGAAAATGCGTTTAACAGTCTTATTAGTAATGCTATTAAATTTACCCACCAGGGATATGTAGAAATTGAAGTTGATGTTCTGGAAGAGCGCGAGATGGCTATTTGCCGGATAAAGGATTCAGGCATAGGTATATCAACCAGTTATCTGGATCATCTGTATCAGCCGTTTAGTCAGGAAGATTTAAATATAGGGCGTAACTATGAAGGCAACGGTTTGGGGCTTGCATTAGCTAAAAGATATATTGAAAGACTTGGAGGCTCATTACTTGTTGATAGTATCAAAGGTGTTGGCTCTACTTTTGCATTTACTTTACCATTAACACAAAATCTTAATTACAGAAAGAAAGCATATTCTTCTGAAGACAAAGCGGAGCACATTAACAAAATATTTATGCTTGATGATGCTGGTGATTCTTATGAACTGATTAAAGCTTTTTTAAAAAAAGAATACGATGTTGTTAATTTTTCATTAAGGGATTTCAAACTTGAATACATACGTGATGTAAACTTTAGTTTCGTTATTTTTGATGTTAATAAACATTACTGGCAGCAGGGAATTCTTATTTGTCAGGATATTAAAAAGAATGATCCGTACAAACGTCCGATAATTGTAATTTCAAGCGAGTATGTTGAGGATAAAATAAGAGAATTCTATAAAGCCGGCGCTAAAAAGTTTTTAGTAAAACCTTTCGGAAGAAGTGAACTTAATAAAGTATTGGAAGAAGCTGCCGGATAATCACTTCATCTTATATAACTGCCACCACGGAGTTCTTGGGGATTCATGATGTTCATGATGGTAACCAAAAAAGTAACAACTTAACATTGCCCACAAATGATTTTTCTTCTGAGTCCTTGCATTATGAGGCAGCATTGTTTCAGTGTGCGGGTATCGATGCGGCAGATAAGTCCCGAAAAAGAATAATTGGAATGTTCCAAGGAAGGCTGGAATAATCCAGAACATTATAAGAGTTAAATCACTGAACCAGATATTCAATATATTAAAAGCAACTGCCATAATTATTAGCTGGGTAATAGTAGTATATCTTTTCATAAACATTCCCCACCATAAAAAAAAGTTTTGTGATTTTGTGTAAAAATCCGGGTCACTTTCTTCACCCGGATGCTTGTGATGCAAAAAGTGATTTTTTATAAGTTGGTTATAAGATAAGCCTGCAAATAAAAAAGTTGAAATCATCCCTATAGCTTTGTTAAAGCTTTTATTTTTACTTACAGTTCCATGCATTGCATCATGTCCGGTAATAAATAAACCTGTATATAAATAGGCTTGTATTAAAATATGCAGATAGAAATATGCTGAAGAGAAATTAACTTCGACAAAATTTAAAATGTATAATAGATGTACCAGCCACATAGTTACAATTAGTAAAGCAATTAGAATTCCCATAATATCATCTCATAAATAAATTTAGAATAATGAAAAACGTAAACTGTATCAGAAAATATTCTTTAGAAACACCAGGTTTAAAATCAGGCTTTATTTTAAGTAAAACAATTGAAAAAATAAAAGCAATTAAAAACCAGGCTAAGTAGTTTTGTAATGGTACTGATATTTGATCCCATTGCCAGTAACCAAGATTTATAGCAACGGGTTCAAGGAAATAATCGAACATTACAGAAAGTACAGCGGTAGACAAAGAAATTAAAATAATATTTTTTGAATAAGATTTACCGATCGAAATTGCTCCGAGAATTACTAATACCCAGTTAAAACCAATAATCAAGGGAACCTCAAAAACCTTAAATCCCAAAGCTGGTCCATAATTGTAACCTCCAAACACTAAACCGGTTTTAACTCCGATAACTTCCAGTAAAAATGTGATTAAGTAAGTCGTGATTCCCCAAAACAAAAATTTATGATCTGACGGCAAAAAAGATTTATATGTTACAACCCCGCCTGTTAACAGTAAAGTAAAGGGAGTTAAAGTAATCATAAGGTTCCTGGTTGATGGAATCAAATGTCCGACAATGCCGACGAAATACATAATTACTAAAAATAAAACTTCCTTATTGTTATTTAAAAACGGCGACCTTTCCATTCAATTTTTCCGGTTTTTGAACTGATTACTGAATTAATTCCTATAAAAAACATAAAAAGCATTTGTAGTGGATGAAGTATAATATTAAAAGCAATATTCTGTTTACTTATTATTGAAATAAAAACTCTTATTAAAACTATCAATAACAAAGGAATAATGTATAATGTGCTGGAAAATACCAAAGCAAACGGCAATAAGAATATCACAATGAATAAGGTAATCATCATTAAAAACACAAATGAATTTATGCTGAATCCGGGATAGAAGTTTTTAGAGAATCCTTTTTTTGCATCACTTAATCCATTGTACATTTGACAGAAAATTAAATTTCCGCCAAGCATTGTTTTAATTTTAATCTTCCTTGATTTACATATTCTGGCGAACTCCATATCTTCAACCACTTTATCCTGTACTGCCTTATGTCCGCTAATGTTAAAATAAGTTTCTCTTTCCCAGAACATAAACTGACCGTTAGCTGCAACAAAAGATTTTTTCCGGCTTGAATAAACTAGTCTGAGCGGCAGGAATGCAAGTAACAACCAGTTCATAAGAGGCACAATCATCCACTCACCAAAAGATTTTATTATTTGAGTCGAGAATACAGAGATCAATTTAGCTTCTGCATTATTCATCTCTGCTAAAGTAGAAGAAATTGTTTCTTTTTCTATTCTAACATCAGCATCAAGAAATAGCAGATAATTGCCTTGTGCTTCATTGGATAGTTGATGACAAGCCCAGTTTTTACCAAGCCATCCTTCCGGTAAGTCTTTTCCGTTGATTAGCTTTATTTGTTTGTTTCTTACCTCGTAGTCCTCTACAATTTTACCGGTCTTGTCGGTTGAGTGATCATTTAGTACTAAGATCTCTAAAGGGCTGTAATCCTGTGCTAACAAATAATTCAAGCATTTACTGATATTATTTTCTTCATTTCTTGCCGGAATTAAAACAGAAACAAGAGGGTTAGTTTCATTATTAAAACTAGAAGTTCCTGCAACAGGAGCGGTAATTAAGTTGTAAATACTTACAAGCAAAATAAAAGCAAGGCTAACTGTGATTATCCAGAATATTATCATTTATCAAATAAACTTACTTTTTCAGTATTTTGATATTTAGCATCAAGTTTAGCGACAAGCTGGTTGTAACTATCTGAGAAAGACTGAAAATTGTCCATAACAGTTTGAGCGGGAATCATATTTCCCATCATAGCAAAAAGGAACGGTTTTCGTTCATTTGAGTGATGTATTTTAAAAGCAACTGGCAGAACATCGGTTTCAATATTTACTTTTTCAGTAATTTTTTTCAATCCTTCTTTAACTGTCAGAGGTCTTTTTTCATAAGGTTCAATTTCTCCCTGAGGATAAGTAACAAAATAGCTGCTATCACTTACTATCGAGGAAGCATAGTTTATACTTTCAATTATGCTTTTAGGACTTTGCTGATTTATTGAAAATGCTCCTAACTTTTTGAAAAACGGATATCTTTTTAGCTGCTCTTCGAGCATCATAATATAAATTTTTCGGGTACTTAACTTTTTCATCAGGTAGTAGATGAAAAAACCATCCCACCAGGAAAAATGATTCGGTGTAATTATTAATCCTTTGTTGTTGTCAAGCTCAGGAATATTACCAACCAGATAAAAATCTTTAAAATCTTTTTTAATGATATTATTCAGGTAAATATCAAAAAAAAAGTAAGCCCATTTCTTATGTTCAGCTTTTATCATTTTATATCTTTTTTAATTAAGTCACTTACAATTTTACCTGATAAAATAACAAGGGGAATTCCACCGCCGGGATGAGCACTCCCACCGCAGAAGTACAAATTTTTATAAGAGCGTGATTTATTTGGCTGTCGTAAAAATGCAGCATTCCTGTTGTTAGAGGAAATTCCATAAATACTACCGCGATAGCTGCCGGTTTTGTTTTGAATGTCTAATGGAGTAAGAATTCTTTCACCGGTAATATTATTTTCAATATTTATTCCTAACACAGAAGTTATTTTATCAACAATTCTTTTTCTGGCAGATTTAATCTCATCACTCCAGTTCTGTTCATTTATATACGGGGCATTTACCATAACAAACCAGTTTTCTTTTCCTGCCGGAGCGTCATCCTGATTAAATTTGGATGAGATATAAATGTAGATCGTGGGATCTTTGGGAATTATTCTTTCTTTAAATATATCTTCAAATTCTTTTTTATAATCTGTTGAGAAGATAACGTTATGTACTTCAAGCTGTGGATGATAAGCATTGATAGCCCAGTAAAAAACTAATCCGGAAAGAGATGGCTCTAATTTTTGATATCGTTTGGATTCAAATGTTTTATTGTCATTAAGAAGTTTTTGAAATGTTGTGTTAACATCAGAATTAGAGATAACAGCATCAAAATTGTATGTATTATCACTTGTATTGATTGTTTGAACTGAACCGTATTCAGAAACTAAAGATTTTACCTCAGTATTGAAATGGAAATTAACGTTTTTCTTAAGTGCCAGTTTATAAAGTTCTTGAGTTATTTGATGAATTCCTTTTTCAGGAAGAAAAGCACCAAGATTATACTCAACGTGCTGAATGATATTTAATGTAGCCGGCGCCTGATAAGGATCTGAACCGTTATAAGTTGCGTATCTATTGAATAGCTGGATCGTTTTCTCATCCGAGAAAAATTTTCTATTGCTTTTATCCATTGTTCTGAACGGATCAATCTGATTAATCTTAAACAATGTTTTAACGGCTCTTGCTTTAAAATAAGTATTTATTTGTGAAGGAGAATTAAACAAAAATAGTTCTGCTGTCAGGTCATAAATGTTTTTGCAGTAATCAAGATAATTTAAGACCGATTCCTTTTTATCAGAAGTCTTTAATTCAATTTCGTCAGCAAACTTGTTAGTGTCAGAGTAAGCATTAAGAATTGTGGAATCAGAATAAAAGTATTTGCAGATAATATCCATTCTATAAAGCCTCAGATAATCACTTAAATTCTCACCGGCTTCTGTAAATAAGTCTTTCAGAACGAAGGGCATTGTAAAGAGGGAAGGACCGGCATCAAATCTGAATCCGTCAAACTCAATGGATGCTGCTTTACCTCCGGGATAAGAATTGCTTTCAAAAATTTCAACTTCATATCCTGAAGAAGCGAGTCTTATTGCTGCTGATATTCCACCTAAGCCGGAACCAACTATCCCGATTCTCTTTTTCACTTTTTCCTCAATAAAGTTTTTCCAAGCTCATAAAACAAAATCCACAATGCGATCATTGAGAAGGAATAAATAAAATCTTCAAGTGGAATAGTTGTTATTCTTATATTCCAAAAAGCTTCAGGGTTATATGTAACAATTGGAACAGAAGTTAGTATATAGTTAACAATCAGGAATGGAATATAGGTTATAAAAATTGTTATCCAGAAGTTTCTTGAGGTAATTAGTCTGTTATACAAAAAAGAAATCAAAAAGAATGAAGCTGCATACAACGAAACAGTTAGTGTGTAATGCTGAAAATTAAAGATGTATGCATTTATCAAAAGTAAAATTACGGGAACAGCAAGATAATATCTGTTTATGCTTAACCTTTTGTCTTTAATATAAAAATTAACGGTTTCATAAATGAAAAGGCAGCTATAGGGAACTGTAATAAAGAAAAGTATTTCTTCCAACGGCAAGCTGAATAAATAAATACCGGTAAGGTAGTCTGGATTAAAACCCCAATCACCCCTGACTGTGGCTATTGAATCCCATATAATATAAGCAGTGCTTACAAAAACCAAAGAAAAGAAATAATAAGGCAGCTTAGTATAAAACCTAAGATTCTTTTCAAATGAAAGAACCAGAGGTATAGCTAAGATCATAATATTTATAAGTAGGTATTCGCTCATATAAAACAGAAAAGCCGGAAAATGACCGGCTTAAATTTATCAAAGTTATTCTTAATGTATTATGTGGTTTTTAGAATTTTTACTTCAATTAAAGATTTAATAAGTAAAGCCGTTTTGGTAAAGTTTGAAACCCTTACTCTTCTTTTCATTAACTCTTTTACCCTCATCTTCTTTATTTTCTTGAAGAGTACCAGATAATAGAGGTAAGCAGAATAAACACCGAGTTTAACACCGTTTGGAAGCCTTTTGATTCCTTTTAACGCTTCGGAAAATTCTTTATCAATTTCCAATTCCAACTTTTGCTTACTTTCATCGTCTATTTCGATTTCGTTGTCAACACCCGGAAGATAAATTCTTCCTCTTTCATCAATATCGCTTTTAATATCACGTAAAAAGTTAACCTTTTGAAAAGCAGAACCAAGTGCTTTTGCAGGTTCAATCAATTCAGCAAATAATTTTTTATTATCTCCGCAGAAAACCTGAAGACACATAAGTCCAACAACTTCTGCTGAACCGTGAATATATTGATTGTATTCCTGATGCTCATAGTATGCATTTGAAAGATCCATTTGCATACTATCTAGAAATGCTTTTATGTATGAATAGTCAATTTTAAAATTTTTTACAGTCTGAACGAAAGAATGTAAAATAGGGTTGGTGGATATACCATTCTTTATAGCTTCGTCTGTTTCTTTTCTGAAATCAGACATTAATTTTTCCTTATCGTACTCGTGGAATGTATCTACAATCTCATCAGCCAACCTAACAAAGCCGTAGATGCTGTATATGGCATCACGATACTGGGGTGCAAATGCTGAAATTCCTAAACTGAAAGACGTACTATAAGATCTGGTAACTATCTTACTTATTTTGTTTGATGTTTTATGATAAAGTTCCATAATCTTCTGCTATTCTTTGTGTAACTAGTTTAGAACTGATTATTACCATTGGAAGTCCTGTGCCTGGAGTAGTTGAAGCACCGACATAATATAAATTAGGAAAAACCTCATCTTTATTTTTGGGCCTGAAAGCCCCAACCTGCATAATTCCGTGTGCGAGTCCTAATCCTGAACCTTTGTAAAGATTGAACATTTTCTCCCAATCAACCGGAGTATAAATTTCTTTAACTAATGTATTTGCTTTTATATCAAATCCTGTTCGTTTTGATAAATCATCAATAATGTTATT
Source organism: Ignavibacterium sp. (assembly GCA_018335755.1). Lineage (GTDB taxonomy): Bacteria > Bacteroidota > Ignavibacteria > Ignavibacteriales > Ignavibacteriaceae > JAGXRK01. The sequence continues at coordinate 13,193 of JAGXRK010000003.1, forward strand.
AGCTAACTCCTCTTTATCATCCCAGTTGGTTTTGAATCTCCTGTCCGGAACGGGACAAAGGATAAAAAGATTTTCACATCCTTTCGGTGCACATTCAGTAACTGATTTAGAAAGTACGTTTACATAATAGTATGGCTTCTGCGGACTGATTGATGAAGTAAAAATCTTATCGGCATAGCCTCTGAAATTGCTTCCGAGGAAGTAGTTATGATGCATCAACTTATCGATTTTTCCGTTGACGCCGATATACATTGTAAATGGAGCTAAAGTCCATTCCATTTTATCGAGTTTCTTTTCTGAGAATTTTTCTCTTCCTAAAATTTGCCCTCTGAAAGATGCTGCATCTGAATTAGAAATGAAGATATCTGCAGTCCAGATTTTGCCATGATTATCTATTAAAGAATTCAGCTTACCGTTTGAGTTTGAAACACTAACAACCTCAGTGTTGTAAACGATCTCCACACCTTTTTCATCAAGAATTTTCATCATCTCTTCAACCAGACGATACATACCGCCTTTAACTTTCCAGTACCCGTTGTGTTTCATTTCAGTGTAGTTCAGCAAAGAGTATATTGCGGGAGTTTCAAAAGGTGTAGAACCAAGAAAGAATGCAACCAATGAAAAGATTACTCTTACTTCTTCTGATTCAAAATTCTTTTCAACTTCTCCCCACATTTTTCTGAAAAGATAAGGAAGATGTTTTAGGGGAACACGGGTAAGCTTAAAGAGATAATCAGCAAGGCTGTTATAGTTTGATTTAACTACTTTATCTTCTGTATCATGGAAAAATTCTCCGGCTCTTTGTAAATATTTTTCTACCTTTGCGGCTAAATTGGGTTCGAGATCCTTAAATTCTTCCTCGAGTTTTTTTAAGTCTTTCCATATACTATAAGATCTATCCTTACCTTCAAAATACACCTGATACAAAGGATCTAATTCTTCAAGTTCAACAGGAGTTTTAATTCCAACACTATTAAATAGTTCATCAAGCTCATAACTCATACTCATAAAAGAAGGACCTACATCAAAAGTAAATCCATCAATCTTAAGCTGATTTAATCTGCCGCCGGGTTTTGAATGCTTTTCAAGAATTGTAACTTTATATCCTTGCGTAGAAAGACGTAAAGCTGTTGACAAGCCGCCTAATCCACTGCCTATTATTATTACTGATCTACTGATGTTTTTTGTCATATTGTTAAAACTAAATTTGGGCTTATTAAGTTCCTTATTTAAGTGTTATTTTAAATTATAAGTATTATTTTAAGCAGTTATTAACACTTAAATTACAAAATTATATGACAAAAAAGTTTGGTGCCGGAATACTGTTAATAAACAGCAATAATGAATTATTGATGCTATTAAGAGATAATATACCCAACATTCCATTCCCGAATATGTGGGATATTCCTGGCGGGCAGATTGAACCGGGCGAAAACCCCGAAGAAACTGTGAAAAGAGAAATGATTGAAGAGATGAACCTTGAATTAGGAAAAATTAAACTATTTAAAGTTTATGAAAGCGAAGATCTCATGGACAGTGTTTTTTGGAAAAGAATAGATCTGGAACCCGATAAAATTGATTTGAAAGAAGGGCAAAGAATAGCGTATTTTTCCCGGGAAGAGTTGTCACAATTAAAACTTGCATTCAACTACAATTTAGTGGTTGAGGAGTTTTTTAATTTTATTTCCAAAAGCAATGAGTAAAATGCAGAAGTATCTTCTGATAATTGGAGCTGTAATAATTTTGCTCGGACTGTTTTGGCCATTTATTTCTAAACTTCCGATTGGCAAACTACCGGGCGATATTATTATCGACAAACCCAACTTTAAACTTTACATACCTGTTACAACAATGGTGATGATCAGCATAATTATTTCTGTGATTCTCTGGTTGTTCAGGAAGTAAATTAATTTTAGCAGTTATCATTTTTTCCCTAACTAGAATTCTGTTCTTTATAATCTTAAAATAATGATAGGAGTCGAATAAAATTTTATTTTTAGTGTATCATTGGCGGTAAAGTTTTACATTTATTTTTTAAAGGAACACTTATGAAAAACTACTTCAGAAATTATCTGATTATCCTTTTTTTTAGCTTATTTCAGTTAAATATACTTGCTCAATCCGGTAATGAATTGACCGGCATTTGGGAAGGAAATCTTGTCATAAATCCTTCCGTTGAGTTGCCTATAGTCTTTAGATTTGAAATGACTGATGAAGGCGGCTACGAATGTAAAATGGATAGTCCAAGCCAGAGCGCGAAAGATATTCCAACCGAATCAGTAACATTTATTGATGATTCTGTTATTGTAGACGTAAAAGTAGTTGCAGGAAGCTTTGCAGGTAAAATTGATTGGAATGCTTCAGAAATTACTGGCAAATGGAGTCAGAGCGGACAATCATTTGATCTTGTAATAAAAAAGGTTGAAAAGGTAACTGAAATCAATCGCCCTCAGGAACCAAAAGAGCCCTTTCCTTATATCAGTGAAAATGTTTTTTTTGAGAATAAAACAGAGAAGATTTTTTTAGCTGGCACACTGACTTATCCGAACGAAGGAAGTAATTTTCCTACTGCAGTATTGATCAGTGGTTCAGGCCCACAAAACCGGGATGAAGAGCTTCTTGGTCATAAGCCATTTCTGGTTTTATCGGATCATTTGACAAGAAACGGATTTGCAGTACTCAGATTTGATGACAGGGGAGTTGCTGAATCGGAAGGTGATTTTAGTTCTGCCACCTCTGAAGATTTTGCAAAAGATGTTTTAGCTGCTGTTGAATATTTAAAGACGAGAAATGAAATAGATCATACAAAAATCGGACTGATAGGACACAGCGAGGGCGGAATAATAGCACCGATGGCGGCAAATCAAAATGATGAAATTGCATTTATTGTTTTATTGGCTGGAACAGGATTACCGGGTGAAGAAATACTCTATCTTCAATCCAGATTGATTGAAGAAGCAGGTGGAACAGCGGAAGAGGACATCCAAAAAAGTCTGGAATTTTCCTCAGTGATATATGATGCCATAAAAAATTCAGGAGACTTAGTTGTGGCAGAAAAAAGAATTAAAGAACATTTCTGGCGTGAGTATAAGGAAATGACTGATGAAGATAAACAGAAAATTGGTGATCCTGAGTTATTTCTTGATATGCAACTAAGAGTAGCTCTTACACCATGGTTTAAATTCTTTTTAACTTATGATCCGGCACCCGCACTTGAAAAAATAAAATGTCCGGTTCTTGCAATCATTGGAGAAAAGGATCTTCAGGTGCCGCCGAAAGAAAATCTTCCGGCAATTGAAGAATCATTAAAACGAGGCGGCAATAAAAATTTTACAGTGAAAGAATTACCCGGTTTGAATCACTTATTCCAGGCAGCAGAAACAGGCTCTCCGCTTGAGTATGGAAAGATTGAAGAAACAATGTCGCCGGCTGCATTGGATACTATAACTAAGTGGCTTCATGAGAACATTAAATAGTATATTGTCATTTCGACCAACGGGAGAAATCTAAATGAGTTTGGTATCACTTAGAAACGAAATTAAATCTGTTTCAAACCCTGATAAAGCAAAATTCCTTCAAAGGTTTTTTAAAACAGGAAAAGGTGAATATGCTGAGGGAGATGTTTTCCTTGGTATTGTGGTACCGGTTCAAAGACAGATAGCTAAGAAATACAAAGAACTTTCCTTTATTGAATTGAAAGTGCTTATAACCTCTAAGTATCATGAGGAAAGATTAATTGCTTTACTCATTCTCGTTGAAAGATTTAAAAAAGCAGATGAAAATGAAAAAGAAATTATTGTAAAATTTTATCTGGATAACCGAAAGGGAATTAACAACTGGGATTTAGTCGATCTCTCCGCTCCCAAAATTCTGGGTCAATATTTGATCGATAAAGACCGAAAAATTCTTTTCAGATTTGCAAAGTCTAATGACTTGTGGGCAAAAAGAATAGCAGTTCTCTCAACATTTGCTTTCATTAGGAATAATGATTTTGAAGATGCACTAAAAATATATGAAATACTGGTTAATGATAAGCACGATCTCATTCATAAAGCAGTCGGCTGGATGTTGAGGGAACTTGGAAAGATTGATCTAAAAGAAGAGGAAGAATTTCTCAAAAAACATTATAAAACAATGCCGCGTACAATGCTGCGTTATGCTATCGAAAAATTTCCTGAGAGGAAACGAAAAGCATATTTGGAAGGAAGAATATGATTAAATACTTTTTGATACTATCGCTTATTTTTTCAATTAAGATTTTACCTCAGGCAGTAGTTTATCCTGATTCAATTGTGTTTCCTCAAATGTTGACAGGATTCCCGGACAGCATCGGCATCTCAATTGTTAATCCAACGGATGAAACTATAGAGTTTAAATTGAAAAACCTTAAACCGGTTTATAATTTATCCGACACTTTATTTTTAATCGGACCAAATGACAGTAATATGGTCTGGATAAAATATTCTCCCGCTCAGAATGTAATTGATAACGATCTGCTTTTAATTACCGGCAGCGACAGCACTATTGGTAAAGTGTTAGCATTAAAAGGTTCGGCAATTTTTGGCGATGGTTATGATGCAGCAACATTTAATCTTTATGATGTCCAGTTAAAAAATGCTTTGACACAATTAGTGAGCGGACATACTTCTCTTGGCTATAACCTTGCAAGAGATAAAATGTTTATGGAAATTGATAATAAACGAGTTAACGGACAGGGGGCATCCCAAAATACAGTTGAATGCGTATATACCGAAAGACTGGCTGTCGGTTACACGGATAGAACAGATGCATTTAACAATTATAATTTTAACACTGAACATACCTGGCCTCAATCTACATTCAGTCAGAATGAACCGATGAGATCGGATCTTTTTCATTTATTTCCAACTGATGTAAATGCAAATGCAATAAGATCAAATTATCCATTTGGTAATGTTGTTTTAGGTGTTACATGGGATTCTGCAGGAAGCAAGCTTGGCAGAAACTACCTGAATCAAATTGTATTTGAACCGAGAGATATTCATAAAGGCGATGTGAGCCGTTCAATGTTTTATTTCTTGATTCGGTATCCGCAAAACTACGGCGGATTTTTTACACAAGTTCAGGAAAATGATTTCAGGCAATGGAATATACTTGATCCTGTTGGACCAATTGAAGCAGCCAGAAATAATGCAATAGCTTCACTTCAGCAAAGAAGAAATCCTTTTATTGATCATCCGGAATTTGCGGATAGAATTTTCAGTTTTGCGACAAACAATCCTGGACCGGTCTTAGCTGAATTAGACCTGCTTCCACTCAAAATTAATTTTGATTCAACAGCTATTGGGGATTCTTCATTTCAATTTCTTTATTTAATTAGCAAAGGAAGTGCTCATCTTACAATTGATTCAATTACTATATCCGATAACAGGTTCACTGCAGATATTTTTAATTCTTCAGTTGAACCTTATTCATATCAAAAGCTTTCGATAAAATTTGAGCCTGATTTAATTACCGACTACACAGCAACTTTGACAGTGTTTTCAAACGGAGGACAGAAGCAAGTTGTTCTAACCGGAATTGGGAAAGACAATACTGTGGGTGTAGATGAAGAATTATTTACGCCAATTGCATTTTCACTTGAACAGAATTATCCAAACCCTTTCAATCCGGCTACAGTAATCCGTTACCAGGTTCCTGTTAGTAGTTTTGTAACATTAAAAGTTTATGATGTACTTGGAAGAGAAATAGCCGTGCTTGTTAACGAAACAAAAACAGCAAGACGTTATGAGGTAAGTTTTGATGGATCAAAACTATCAAGCGGAACATACTTCTACACAATAATTGCTGATGGATTTGTTCAGACGAAGAAGATGCTGTTGGTGAAATAAGAATAGCAGTCAAATAACATTTGTCATCTCGACGATTAGAATGAGGAGAGATCTTATTCGTTCACGTGATTTCTCTCTTCGTTCGAAATGACAGGACTCACTTGTCATTTCGAGGAGTTTACGACGAGAAATCTGGTGGAGACTACTTTTAGATTTCTCCCTCTGGTCGAAATGACAAGTCGTTTTGTCATCTCGACGATTAGAATGAGGAGAGATCTTGTTTGTTCAAGAGATTTCTCTCTTCGTTCGAAATGACAATGCGTTTTGTCATCTCGACGATTGGAATGAGGAGAGATCTCGTTTGTTTAAGAGATTTCTCTCCTCGTTCGAAATGACAAGAAGAGAATATTTACTGTTGTGAAGAACCATTTCTTGACAATATGCTGCTGTAAAAAACCAATTCGTGACAATACCACAATAATTTCCAAGTTTCTTTTTACTTTCCTAAGAATTACATTGCTTAGTAAATTATAAATAAGTTATTTATAGGAATTAAAAACGTGAGAAAACGGTGCTCAATAAGAATATTATTAAAAAAATATCCGTACTCACTCTTACTCTTTTTCTTACTCTGCACAGCAAGCTGCAACACAACCGAACCGCCCGATCCACCACCGGGAGATATAGTTTACAACACAATTATTCTTACAGTTGAGTGGACAGATTTATACCGCATAAAAATTAAATGGAACAAATCGACTTTAGATACACTAACACCATTTACCTATAGACTTAAACAAACGGATGAGTCAGGCAATCAGACAACAAAGGATTTTATTATCACAGGAACAGATACAAGCTATGTAGCAGGAGAACCAGATAGTCTTCAGCCCGGAACAAGGCTTTGGTTTAATATTGAAGGATATAATGCAGAAAATAAATTAAGAGACACCAGCCAAACAATAACTGCCCAGACCCTGCAACCAACCAGCCACAACATTGTATGGACGATAGATACACTTGGACAACCCGGGGATTTGCTTTACGATATCTGGGGACTTGATGAAAATAATGTTTACGCGGTGGGTGGTGTACATATAAATGGAGAAGTGTCTGGCATAATTAAATGGGATGGAATAAAATGGAATCTCTTCACTTCCTTCGATGGTATTAAGCAAGGAATTTTTGGATTCGATAATGATAAAATATTTGTAGTAGGAGAATTTTCAAATAGGGGTGTAGTTGGAATTTGGGACGGTATATCCTGGACTCAATTTAGAAGCGAATATTTCCTTTCAAAAGGAGATACGGTTTACCCACTACGCTCAGTCTGGGGCAGCAGCCCTGATGATGTTTGGGCTGTCGGGGCTCAGGGTACAATAGTTCATTGGGATGGAAGTGAGTGGGAAAAAATTCAATCACCAACCTCTATGTATTTGATAGACATCTATGGTACATCAAGCAGAAACATTTATGCTGTTGGCGCTACATTGACCAACGAGTATGAATTGCTCCACTTTGATGGAAATAACTGGAAATTAATTTCAAATCAGATACCCATCAGTGCAATGATGTTCAGGTCAATTTGGATAGATAAAAGCGGAAGCGGTTTTATAGTTGGCAGCAGAGGACTTCACTATAATGGCTCAACGTGGAGTTTAATACCAGATAATAGATTTGTAAGGTTACAGAGAGTAAGGGGCTCGGGAATGAATAATGTTTTTGCTGGCGGTCAATACGGAAATCTCTTGCATTATAATGGAATAGAATGGACAAAGTATTCAGACTTGGAAGACCTTTCAAATTTCAGTGAAATGAAAGGAATAGCAGCATTTGAGAACAGTGTAATAATAGTAGGATATAACTTTAACGGGGCACTAATCTGGCACGGTAGACGAAATGAAAAGTAATTATAAATGTTAAACCTCCGAAGTGTGTGAAACCACGAAGGTTTAAATGAAATTAATCCAGCCAAACACCAAATAAAGTTAAATACATATACCGGTAAATATCCGTGTTATCAATTTTGCCTTTCATTCTTTCGGAGTTTAAGCCGTGAGCACGGGCAACAACAGAGCCGGTTACATCACCAAAGCAAGACCATACAATTCCAAAAGGGAAACTGTTTCCGTATTTGTCCGGTGCAGTCATAAAAGGTAAAGTGCCCGTTCCTTCTCTTCCGTCCATTGGTGCTCCGTTTCTGTCAGTCGGCGGTAATGGTTCATTGGGATCGAGTTTTGCAACTTCGTAGCCGCTTACTTCAAGTCCGCCTGCTTCACTGTCGGAGGCAGTAACAAGCAAAGTGTTAGGATGTTTATCCATAAATTTTAATACTTCGCCAATAGCTCGGTCTGCATATAGCAGTGCTTCAAGCTTTCCGTTAGCATTGTTCTTATTTCCAAAATTGTCGGTACCTTCTTCTTCAACAACAAGAAAGAATTGTCCTTTCTGGGATAAAAACTCTACTGCAAACTTTGTCATTTCATTAACAGTTGGGGCAGAAGGATAGAAGTTTGGAAGTCCGGCCGCTATTAAATCTTCTTCCGTCTTGCCATTAAAAGTGCTTCTTGCTGCAAATACTCCAAGTATTTTCTTTTCATCATAAGAAGTGTTCAATAATTCTTCTCGGGTGTAAACTACTTTATATCCATTCTGCTTAGCCCATTCTATCAGATTTAATCCATCAGTTCTTTTTCCTTCAGCGGAGTGTCTTCCTTTAGTTCCTTCGGGTAATAGAAAATTTTCACCGCCGGAAAAAATCAGATCCGCACCGGATTGAATAACATCTTTGGCTATTTCTGTATAGTTGCCCCGTTTTATGTTACTCGCAACAAAAACAGCACTGCCGGGCTCCTCAATTGAACCGGAATTAATAACTCCTGTATAAATTCCTTTTTTCATAGCTTCCTGCATGATGCTTAATCTTTTTCCGGACTGCGAAACAGGAATTTCATTATCAATCATTCCAAAGTCAGCCACATCAGCTTTTACTCCATAAGCATGAATAGTTGCACCGGCATTAGACGATGCAGTTGCCCTGTTCCTGATATGTCCCTGGTATAATCCAATACTTGAAAGCTTATCCCAGTTTAGGTCGCCATCCGGACCAACAGTAAGCATACGCAGTGCATTCCAATCCGCTAAACCAGTTCCATCGGGATGAATAAAAATTACATTACCGGTTTGTGTTTGTGAGTAAATTGAAACCTGAAGTAATAATATTACTGAAGTTATGAAGATAATCCCCTTCATAGCAGACTCCTGAATTCAAATTGAGAAATAACTACAAAGCAAAAATAAGTATTTTATTTTTTATAGAGTGTTAAATAAATGTTAAAAGTATTTCTCCTTTTGTTGAAAAAATTTCAGATAGAGCTTTGCAGCACTCCATCAAAATCTTTACACTAATTCAACATAAGCTTGTATGATAAAATCAAAAAGGTCATTTTTATTATAAAAATTTTTATTTTGTATTAAAACACTATGGGGTTAAATTTCGCAGGTTATTTAAATCAATGCTTTTACAATAAGGAGTTTATTATTAATGGCAAAGAAAAAAGAATCGATTTTTTTTACAGATATAGAGGATCCATCAAGCTTTTCTCTTTCAAATCAATTTACTGAGCACCTGGAGTTTTTTCTTGTTAAAGACAGGAATACAGTCACGGGGGATGATGCATATTATGCGCTCTCGCTTGCTGTTCGTGACAGACTTGTAAGAAGATGGCTACGTACCCAATATGAGTATAATATAAAAGATACTAAAAGAGTGTATTATCTCTCACTCGAATATCTTATGGGTCGTATACTCGGCAATGCACTTGTAAATATGGATTATTATGAACAATGCCGTGAAATTTTATTGCGCGATGGATATAACCTTGAAGAAATAATGGAATACGAAAATGATATGGGATTAGGCAACGGCGGTCTGGGGCGTCTTGCATCCTGTTACCTCGACTCGATGGCAACTCTTCAGCTTCCCGCTTTTGGTTACGGAATAAGGTACGAATATGGAATATTTAAACAGGAAATTGAACACGGTCATCAGGTTGAATTAGCTGATAATTGGCTGGCCGGCGGGAATCCGTGGGATATTTTAAGGAGAAAACTTCAATACAGAATCAGCTTTTACGGTAAAGTTGAGACAAAGGTTAATCCCGATGGAACTTTTTCCTTTGATTGGGTTGATACAGAAGACGTGCTTGCTGTTGCTTATGATGTGCCCGTTCCCGGTTATAGAAATCAGACTGTAAATAATTTAAGATTATGGCAGGCAAGAGCTGCGATGGATTTCAGCTTCATCGATTTTAATAAAGGAAACTATGTTGAAGCCGTTTCGCAAAAAAATGATTCTGAAACAATATCAAAAGTGCTTTATCCAAACGATACTTATGTTGAAGGAAAATTTTTAAGATTAAAGCAGCAGTATTTCTTCGTAGCAGCCACTCTGCAGGATATTATCAGAAAATATAAAATCAATCATAAAACTTTTAATAAGTTCGCTGAGAAAACGGTTATTCAGTTGAATGACACGCATCCGGTAATTGCAATTCCGGAGCTGATGCGCATTCTTATGGATATTGAAAAGCTTAGTTGGGAAAAAGCATGGGCAATTGCTTCAAAAACATTTGCATATACAAACCACACAGTGGTTCCGGAAGCACTTGAAGAATGGTCTGTTCCAATTCTGAGCAACCTGCTTCCCCGGCATATGCAGATAATTGAAGAGATCAACAGAAGATTTCTTGAAGAAGTAAAAAAGAAATACACAAAAGATGAAAGAATTCTCCAAAAGTTATCAATAATTGATCAAAGCGGTGAAAGAAGAGTAAGAATGGCAAACCTTGCTATTGTAGGATCAATAGCGATAAATGGTGTTGCAGCTTTACACACCGAAATTATTAAGACACGGATATTCAATCATTTTTATAAACTCTTTCCTGAAAAGTTTGTTAATGTAACAAACGGAATTACTCCCCGCAGATGGCTTAAAACTGCAAATCCGTTTCTATCAGAGATAATAACCGATAAAATTGGTGACAGGTGGGTTAGCAATCTTGATGAACTTAAAAAATTAGAAAAGTACATTAAGAACAAAAATTTCCGGGAAAATTTCCGCAATGCAAAATGGCTTAACAAAAAATTATTGATTCAGCACATAGAAGGTGAACACGACATTAAAATTAATCCTGAATCTATGTTCGATGTTCAGATTAAAAGATTTCACGAGTATAAACGCCAGTTGTTAAATGTGCTTCACATTATTACTCTTTATAACCGTATTAAAGACAATCCGGACATTGATATGGTTCCGCGAACAGTAATTTTTGGAGGCAAAGCCGCACCGGCATACTTTGCTGCAAAAATGATCATCAAGCTTATCAATAATGTTGCTGATGTAATTAATAATGATACGGATGTTGGCGACAAACTCAAAGTGGTTTTTTTGAAGAACTACTCTGTTAGTTTAGCTGAAAGGATCATTCCGGCATCAGATCTATCCGAACAGACTTCAACGGCTGGTTTTGAAGCTTCGGGCACAGGTAATATGAAGTTTGCTTTGAACGGAGCAATTACAATAGGCACAATGGATGGTGCCAATATTGAAATCAGGGAAGAAGTCGGTGAAGATAATATCTTTATATTTGGTTTGCATGCAGACGAAGTGGTTAAGCTTAAAGAAAGCAATTATAATCCGTCTGAATACTATCGCAAAAATAAAAATCTTAAACGTGTTATCGATTTAATATCTTCAAACTACTTCAGCAAGAAAGAACCGGGAATTTTTGATGATATGATACGAGGACTGATGACAATTGATTACTATTGCTTGTTTGCTGATTATCAATCTTATATTGATGCGCAGGATAAAGTGAGTGAACTTTATGGAAATCAGGAAGAATGGACGAAGAAAGCAATACTTAATGTTGCCAGAATCGGCAAGTTTTCCAGTGACAGATCAGTTAAAGATTACGCAGAAAAAATATGGAAAGTAAAACCTGTTAAGATCAAAAATAACCTGGATTAAATGTATGTGGTTGTATAAACTATTTCTTTTCTCTTTGTGTTACATTTGTTTTTCCTTTAATATATCTGCACAAAAAAACACTTATTCATTATCTGATCTTAGCTTTTTTAGCGGGCATTGGACAGGTGAGGCATTTGGCGGAACAGTTGAAGAAGTTTGGTCAGAACCTTCAGCTAATGCAATGATGGGAATGTTCAGACTTCAATTTGATGGTAATGATAAACTTTATGAATTTCTTCTTATTGAGAAAACTGATGAAGATATAGAAATGCGGTTTAAGCATATCAGAAGGGGGTACAAGGAAATGGAGGATGAACCCATCATTCTTGTTCTTAAAAATGTGACAGAATCTTTTGCAGAATTTGCTTCTGAAGATAGTTCGCTAATTATTAAATATAATTTAGTAAGTGCAAATTCACTTGAAGTTGAATTAATAAGCATCAAACAGGGTTATACAGAAGTAACACCAATTATTATGAAAAGAAAAATTAAATAAGGATATAAATGGATTACGAAATAAATCCCAGAACGAGAGTCGGGCATATACATTTAACGGTTTCTAACCTTGATAAAGCATTAACATTTTACAGGGATCTGCTCGGCTTCAAAGTCACTGCAAGATTTGGGAAGAACGCAGTGTTTCTTTCCTCAGGTGATTACCATCATCATATCGCTCTGAATACATGGAATGGTGAAGATGCTGTACCACCTCCTAAGGGTCATACCGGACTTTATCATTTTGCAATAGTATATCCGAACAGGGAAGAACTTGCAAGAATATTTAAGAGAATATGGGAAAAGAATTTTCCTATAGAAGGTGCATCTGATCATGGCGTTTCAGAATCTGTTTATCTTCGGGATCCTGATCAGCATGGGGTAGAGCTTTACTGTGACCGTCCTGTTGAAGAATGGCCGAAGGATGAAGATGGAAATCTAATTATGGTTACAAAAGCACTTGATGTTCCAAACCTTCTTTCAGAATTGGATAAAATTTAGGATAAAAACATGCTTGACTATCTGAGAAAAATACTTTCACCAACAATTGAAAAGCCGGAGCTTCCGTCCGATCCGCCAGACAACAAAGCCGTAAAAAGAAAGCTGGAAATAGCAACTTGTGCTTTATTTGTGGAGCTAGCTAAAGCGGATGGCGAATTCACTGAGGATGAAAGGAACAAAATCATTAAAGTGATGAAGCAAACATTTAATTTAGAAGACGAATGTGTTAATGACCTGATTGAACTTTCTGAACAGAAAATTAAAGAGAGCATTAGTCTTTATGAATTTACTTCAATTATAAATGATAAATACTCTAATGAAGAAAAGTTTGAACTTATAAAAAATCTGTGGAAGCTAATTTACATTGATAAAACACTGAATATGTATGAAGATCACCTTGTAAAAAAGATTGGAACGATGCTAAATCTTGATCATAAGAAAATTATTGAAGCAAAACTGATTGTTAAAGAAGAGATTGGTCTTAATTAAATATTCTATGCGGGTATATGGATTAAGTAAAAGATATCAATTGTTAATTTATTAATCCAAATACCGCATACATTTAATTATCAAAACCTTTAGTTAATAACCGAACGGTTACTTACCAAGTTCAGCTTCTAATGCTGAAATAAGTTCAGAATTTGTTGGATCAACTTTAGTGGAATATCTGGCTGCTATGTCACCATTCTTTGCGATAAGAAATTTTTCAAAATTCCATTTGATATCACCCTTATCAACAGCAGAACTGTTCGTAAGTCTTTCATACAAAGGCGAACGCTTATTTCCATTTACTTCAATTTTATCGAATAGCTTAAAAGTTACTCCGAAGTTTGCAGTACAAAATTCTGCTATTTCTTCATTAGTGCCGGGTTCCTGTCCCCCGAATTGATCACACGGGAAAGCAAGAATTTCAAATCCCCTGCTATTATACTTATCATAGATTTCCTGCAGACCTTTATATTGTTTTGTATAACCGCATTTACTGGCAACATTTACAATAAGTAATACCTTACCTTTATAATCAGCCAGTTTTATGTCCTTACCATTCATATCTTTAACCGTAATATCGTTTATATTATTGTTCATATCTTCTCCTTTCCTGAGATTTTTATTATCCGCATTTGCGTTTGAAGTTAGAAATAATCCTAATCCCAAAATTGAGATTATAAATAAGGTCGATAAAAATATTGCCTTCATAGATTTCTCTTTTTATATAACAAACCGAATTATAAATTGATTAGTTCAAGATTATTGAAAAATAATATTTATTTGGAAAGTTTTGAACGGTAGATATCCATCACAATGCAGGATGTAAGCTGAGTGGGGCTGATTAAACTCATTTTTTTAAAGATTTGAAGACCGGCAAACTGTCCTAAAAAGAAGGCAGCAACAAGAACAACATAAGAGTTTATTTCGAACTCTGTTCCGGATATTAACCTGATAAGAATAATAACAGGCACCGGCAAATGAATGGCTAAAAACCATTGAAGCGAAAACCGTTTAACATTCGCCCGCCAATATCCGAAAGGTATATTGAGAATCAGTACAATAAATGAAATCAGAATAAGGTTCATTAAAAATTAGTGTTTTGAAAACGAACATAAATAAAAGATTTTTTATAAAAAATCCAGTTGAAGAAGTAAAATTGAATTTGCGGTAATACTACTTAAAGTTCAGACCTCTATTTTTTAAGCCCCTCCTTAGGAGGGGGTTTTAGGGAGGCTTTTCTAACTCATCAATGCGGCAATAGAGGCAGTATTTACAATGTCGTCAACACTGCAGCCGCGGCTTAAATCGAAGAATGGTTTTCTTAATCCTTGAACCATTGGCCCAACTGCTTCCGCACCGCCTAATCGCTGAGCAATTTTATAACCAATATTTCCTGCATTGAGGTCAGGGAATACAAGAACATTTGCTAGTCCAGCAACAGAACTTCCGGGTGCTTTCTTTTTACCAATTGATTCAATAATTGCAGCATCAAACTGAAGTTCACCATCTACCTTAAGATCAGGGCGTTTTTGCTTTATAATATTTGTTGCTTCAATTACTTTATCTGCAAGTTCGTGTTTTGCGCTCCCTTTTGTTGAAAAGGATAACATTGCAATAAGAGGTTCTTCACCTGTAAGTTTATAATGATTATCAGCAGTTGAAATTGCAATGTCTGCAAGCTGACCCGCGTCCGGATCGGGAACAACCGCACAGTCAGCAAAGTTATAAGTCTTATCAGGGAACAGCATTAAGAAGAAGCTGGAAACAATAGATATTCCTTCAGGCATTCCGACAATCTGAATACCGGCTTTCATTACATCGGCAGTTGATGCAAACGAGCCCGCCACACTTCCATCAACCATTCCTTCTCTTAACATCATTGCTGCAAAAAACAGGTCACGTTTCATTGATTCCTTTGCTTGCTCAGCAGTCATACCTTTTTTCTTTCTCAGTTCATAATAGATGTTTGAGAAATCATCAAACTTATTATGTTTTGTATGATCAATAACTTTAATTCCTGTCAGATTTACACCAAGCTTATTGGCAGCCTCATTTATCTTCTTCTCATCTCCTAAGGTTACAACAGAAACAGTTTTTTCTTTGGTAAGTATTTCCGCCGCTTTTAGTACTCTTTCATCGTGAGATTCCGGTAGTATAATGGTTTTGTTAAGCTTTGATGCTTTTGTTTTCATCTGGTTTAATAATTCGAGTCCCATAGTATTATCCATAATTTGAAAAATTTGTTCATCAAATTTACTAAAATGTAAAGTAAAGGTTGAGGAATCGTATCACATTGGCTGCTATATATTATTTTTTTCAATATGTTTTTATCCTAAATTTATTATAAGAAGAACACTCAAGCACTTGTTTCAATTAAGCATTATATTAGCATTTAATTTTATTTTCTTTTAAGCATAAAAAGACTTAATTTTCGTTGTTTTTTTAAGCTAAAACGGATAAATTCACAGCCTTAATTTTGTTATGATTGCGGAAAATTTAACCCGAATTCGTGAAAAAATCGCACTTCATTGTGATAATTCCGGCAGAAATGCCGATGATATAAAACTGATTGCTGTTACTAAATATTTTGGTACTGATATAATTGAAGAAGCAATTTCTGCGGGTATAACAGATTTTGGTGAAAATAAAGCCCAGGAACTAAATCTTAAATACGAAAAATTGGGTAATAAGGTTACGTGGCATTTTATTGGCACATTGCAGAAAAACAAAGTTAAGTACGCTGTTAAAGCAGCTGAGCTCATCCATTCAGTTGATTCTATTGAATTAGCTGATGAAATTGATGCAAGAGCAGGTAAACTCAGCAAGATCCAGAAAATTCTATTGGAAGTAAACACATCTTCAGAAGAAAGTAAATCGGGTTTGATAACAGAAGATGATGTATTCAGGCTAGCTGAACAATGCAACAAAAAAAATAATTTGGAGCTTAGTGGATTAATGACAATGGCTCCTTTTACTGATGATGAAAAGGTTATACGAAACAGTTTTTCATCACTTAGATCACTTAAAGAAAAATTATTTAAAAATGGATTTACCAAAATAACTGAGCTTTCTATGGGTATGACAAATGATTATGAATTAGCAGTTGACGAAGGCGCTACTATGCTTAGAATCGGCTCGGCAATATTTGGTGAAAGAGATTATTCAAAAGATTGGAGGGAAATATGAAAATTTCCCCTGTAAGCATTAAGCGGCAGGAATTTGCAAAAAAAATGCGCGGATACGACACTGAAGAAGTTCAGGCATTTCTCGAAAAACTTGCTGATGATATTGATGAATTGCAGAAGGAGAATGAAGAACTATATCAGCAGGTTGAAACTCTTAATGAAAACCTTTCAGAATTCAAGAAGATTGAAAAGAACCTTCAGGATACTTTACTTAAAGCACAAGAGTCTTCAACTAAAACAATTGAATCCACAAAAAAACAAGCGAGTCTTATAATAAAAGAAGCTGAACTAAAAGCATCGCAGATAATTGAAAAAGCACGTGAAAACGCAAATGATATTCGAAGCGCTGTTATCAATCTAAGGGAAGAAAAAGATCTTATTATTGCCAAGCTTAAAGCAATAATTAGTTCACAAGCACATTTACTTGAAATGAAGGTTGAAGATGCAGGGGAGGAAAGAACGGCTTCCCGAAAGGAAGAACCTGCACAAAAGCTTGACATCGACCTTGATGATATTATTGATAAAATACTCTGATTAACATGAGTAATCTTTTAGCAAAAATAAATGAAACAGTAGCTGTCATTCGTAAAGAAGCAAATGATGATTACCCTGTTGGAATAATACTCGGTACGGGTTTAGGCGGCCTTGTTAAAGAGATTGACATTGAAAAAGAAATAGATTACTCTGAATTACCTTATTTTCCGTTATCAACCGTAGAATCACACCACGGAAGATTAATACTCGGAAAAATCAACGGTAAAAAAGTTGTTGCAATGCAGGGGCGTTTTCATTTTTATGAAGGCTACTCAATGCAGCAGATTACTTATCCGGTTCGTGTTATGAAATTTCTCGGGGTAAAAACTCTGCTTGTTTCAAATGCCTGTGGTGGAATGAATCCAGATTACCGCAAAGGGGATTTGATGCTGATGAATGATCATATAAATCTTCTGGGTGATAATCCACTCATAGGAAAAAATGAGGATGAACTCGGACCAAGATTTCCGGATATGAGTGAACCATACGGTCTGGAATTAATTGAACTGGCAGAAAAAGTGGCTGTAGAAAATCAGATAAAAGTACATAAAGGCGTTTATGTTGCAGTACCGGGTCCAAATCTTGAAACAAGAGCAGAATACAGATTTTTGCGTGAAATTGGTGCAGATGTGGTAGGTATGTCAACTGTACCGGAAAATATAGTTGCTAATCATATGGGCATAAAAGTTTTAGGAATTAGTATTATTACAGATGAGTGTTTTCCGGATAGTCTGAAGCCGGTTATTGTTGATGAAATAATTGCTGCTGCAATGAAAGCAGAACCCAAAATGACGTTAATTATGAAAGAAGTAATTAAGAGGTTGTAATGTCGGCACTAACAAAAAAACTTTCGAACTATGGTGCTGTACTTTTAATAGGTGTTTTAATTTTTGCATCAAACTTTCTCGATACCAATATTTTTGTTTTTGGTGAAAATCACTTTGCAGTTTGGTTTGTGCTGTCTATTATGTGCTTTGCCTGCGGATGGTTCATTAACCGAACTCTTGGATGGCAATATGGCGGCAAAGTTGTTTTTGCTGTAACAATAGGTGTTTCCTTTCTAAGCATTTTTATGATAACTTTTTTCAGAGAGTACTTTGCTTCGAGTGAATTGCTTTTCGAAAATATCATTCTCTACACTTTAAGAAATATTACTTTGGGAGCTATGGGCTTTTTCGGAATGGCAATCCAGCAACTTCTTGGTGAAGATAGGGAAGTTGTTCTGCTCAGAGAAAAAGTAAAAATACTTGAAGAGATCAGATACGATCGTAATAAAGAATCTGAACTTGAATTGAAAGAGGCACAACTGAAAGCTAAAGAAATTATGCTTGAAGCCCAGTCTCAATCAAAAAATATGATTCTGAAAAAAGAAAGAATTGAAAAAGAGCTGAAAGAGTTTATTCATGCGGAAAAAGAATTAATCAAAAAATACGAAGAGTTATAAATTTTCAGTTAAAGGTTGTTTTAAGTCAGATGTTCAAGCAGAATCCTGAAAAAGTCGGTTATCCGAAGTTAGAAGAAGAAATACTTAAGTTCTGGAAAGAGAATAAAGTTTTTGAAAAAAGCGTCTCATCCAGGAATGAAAGTAAATCGTTCACTTTTTATGAGGGGCCTCCAACAGCAAACGGCAAGCCTGGTATCCACCACGTTATGGCCCGTACACTTAAAGATCTTGTGTGCAGATATAAAACATTACAAGGCTTCAGGGTTGAAAGAAAAGCGGGCTGGGATACTCATGGACTTCCTGTTGAAATTGAAGTTGAAAAATCACTCGGTATAAAACATAAAAGCGAAGTTCTTGATTACGGTGTTGAAAAGTACAATGAAGCCTGCCGCAAATCTGTTTTTACTTATCTTGATCTTTGGGAAAAAATGACAACCCGTATGGGTTACTGGATTGATTTGAATTCTGCCTATGTTACTCTTACAAATGATTATATCGAGTCTGTCTGGTGGGCATTAAAATCATTGTTTGATAAGGGACTTATTTATAAAGATTATAAAATCGTTCCGCAAGATCCTAAATCTGAAACGGTGCTATCTTCTCACGAACTTGCTTTGGGCTATAGGGAAACAAAGGATCCTTCAGTTTATGTATTATTTAAACTTGTTGATGCCAATGAACATATTTTAGTATGGACAACAACCCCCTGGACGCTGATCTCAAATGTTGCTCTTGCCGTCGGTTCGGATATTAATTATGTTAAAATTAAATTGGATGATAAAACAATTATCCTGGCAAAAGATCGTCTTGCAGTTATTGATAAGGATTATGAGATAATCGATGTGTTAAAGGGAAAGGATCTTGCCGGAAGAAAGTACGAGCAGCTTTTTAACTACTGCCAGGTTGATAAGGATGCATTCTATGTAATTGAAGGTGATTTTGTAAGCACAGAAGATGGTTCTGGTGTTGTACATATTGCTCCTGCATTTGGAGCTGATGATTATGAGATATCTAAAAAATTTAATCTTCCAATGCTCCAGCCGGTTACGAGAGGCGGTGTTTTTACCGACGAAGTAATTGATTTTGCCGGACAGTTTGTTAAAGATGCTGATGAAGGCATCATCAAAAAAATGAAGTTGGAAGGCAAACTCTTTAAAAAAGAAACAATAGTTCACTCCTATCCATTCAGCTGGCGACACACTGATGTTCCTGTAATTTACTATGCACGGGAATCATGGTTCATTAGAACAACAAAAATCGCTAAACGAATGGTTGAACTTAATAAAACCATTAACTGGCAGCCGCCCGAAGTTGGTGCAGGCAGATTCGGTAACTGGCTTGATGAGAATAAAGACTGGGCTTTATCACGGGATCGTTTCTGGGCAACTCCGCTTCCTATATGGGTCAGTGAAGATGGAGATATGTTTGCTGTAGGAAGCATTGAAGAACTGAAGCAGGGTTTCTATGAAGAAAACGGAAAAAGATTTCCTCTCACAGAAGTTGAAGAAATTGATCTTCACAAACCGTTTGTTGATAAAGTTTTCTTTGAGCGGAAAGGCAAAATATTTAAAAGAACTCCTGAACTGATTGACGTATGGTTTGATTCCGGCGCAATGCCTTTTGCTCAATACCATTATCCGTTTGAAAATAAAGAACTATTTGAGAAAAAATTCTTTCCATCAGATTTTATCTGCGAAGGAATTGATCAGACACGCGGCTGGTTTTATACCCTGCACGCAATAGCTACAATGTTGTTTGATAATGTTGCATTTAAAAATGTAATTGTTAATGAGCTTATTCTGGATAAAACCGGAAGAAAAATGTCAAAATCAATCGGCAACTCGGTTGATCCTTTCGAACTCTTCGATAAATACGGTGCTGATGCTACAAGATGGTATCTTGTTACAAATAGTCCGCCCTGGAAGCCTACATTATTTGATGAAGAAGGATTACTTGAAGTACAAAGAAAATTTTTCGGAACGTTTTATAATACATATTCATTCTTTGCACTTTATGCTAATATAGATATGTTTAACTTTAGTGGTGAAATGATACCATATGAGGAGAGACCTGAGATTGACAGATGGATAATTTCAAAACTTAATTCGCTTATTTCAGAATATGAACAATTGATGGATCAATACGAGGTTACAAAAGCAGCAAGGGCTGTATCAACATTTACTATTGATCACCTTTCAAACTGGTACGTGAGAAGAAGCAGAAGAAGATTCTGGAAATCTGAAATGAACAGGGAAAAACTTTCTGCATATCAGAGTCTTTATGAGTGCCTCATTAAACTTGCAAAACTTACTTCACCTTTTGCTCCTTTTACTGCTGAGGAGATTTATCAGAATCTTAATAAAGTAACTAAACTTGAAAAATACGAATCTGTTCATCTGGCAGAATATCCCAAAGCCGGGTTTCGTGAATCTGAATTAGAGGAAAAAATGGATGTGGCTCAAAATGTTGTTTATTTGACACGAGCAATGAGAGCTAAAAATAACCTTAAAGTCCGCCAACCATTAAGAAAAATTATGGTTGTTCTTGATAAATCTAAACAGGAATCTCTTCTCAAAATGAAAGATGTAGTGCTTGAGGAAGTAAATATTAAAGAGTTAGTAGTACTTAGTGATGACGCTGATTTTGTAAATAAATCCGCTAAAGCAAATTTTAAATCAATAGGTCCGAAATTCGGTAAAAAAGCCAAAGCCGTTGCTGAAGCAATTAAAAATTTCAATAAAAATCAAATTAGGTTGATTGAATCAGACCGACAGATTAATTTGAATATCGAAGGAGAAGAAATAATTGTTGCAAAAGAGGATGTTGAAATCATAAGCACTGAAATTACCGGTTGGGTTGTTGAAACGGAAAGCGGAGTAACTGTTGCAATTGATAAAGAACTTGATGAATCTTTAATTTCAGAAGGTCTGGCTAGAGAGTTTGTTAACAGAATTCAGAATATGAGAAAAGATGCCGGTTTTGAAGTAACAGATAAAATAAAAATAGTTTTTAAAGGCAATAATACTTTAATTAATGCGATAAATAATTTTAATCAATACATAGCAAATGAAACCTTAGCAGAAAAAGTCAGCATCGATGACCAAATGAACGGCGGATATAAGCAGGATTGGAAAATCGGTGAATATGATTGCTCAATTCAAATAGAAAAGGTTAATTCCTAGAAGGAGGTCCGTTATGGCAAAAAAAGTTGTAAAGAAAACAGCAGCTAAAAAAACTTCAAAAAAGAAAGCACCCAAAACAAAGGCTGCCAAAGTAACAAAAAAGACAAAAAAGAGAGCAACGGCTAAAACCAAACCGGTAAAGAAAACAGCTGCTAAAAAATCTACACAAAAAAAAGCTGCTCCTAAAAAACAGGTAAAAACAAAAGTTGCAACTAAAAAGAAAACAACAAATAAACCTGTTAGAAAGAAAAGTGCAGTAAAAGCAAAGAAAACCGCTGTTGCAAAAAAACCGGAATCAAAACAAAAAATTGTTAGAGAAGTTCCCCGTAAAGCTTTAAGAAAGAAAAAGAAAGTTGAGGAATCTCAATTTATCAGTACCGCAGAGTCAAGAGCTGAAGCTTTAAAGAAAATTAAGGGTTATGGAGAAAAAGATCTTGAACATTTCAGATCTATTATTCTTGAAAAAAGAGATGAAATTATTGAGCAGCTTCAGAACTTAAGAGACCAAATGTTAGATCCAACAACAGGTGAATATATAAATGAAAATTCTCCTTATTCACTACATATGGCCGAGCAGGGAACTGATGCAATGGAAAGAGAAAAAACTTTTCTTTATGCTCAAAGAGAAAATAAATTTCTTGGATATCTTGAGGATGCTTTAAAGAGAATTGATAATGGTACATACGGAATTTGTGTTGAATGCATCGAAGAACCTCAGCACCTTTGTGACACTTGTCCATTGGTACCAAAAGCAAGGTTAGAAGCAGTGCCACACAGCCAATTGTGTTTACCAATGAAGCAGAAACAGGAAAAAAGATAATTAAAGGACTTAATTGAAAGTATTATATCTCTCGTTCATCATTGTAATCTTTGATCAGGTTACAAAATTAATCGTTAAAGGTTTTTCAATTCCATTTCTAAATTTCAATTACGATGGTATGTACATCGGACAGACCATACCTGTTATTGGTGACTTTTTCAGGTTCACCTTCATTGAAAATCCAGGTATGGCATTTGGCTACGATCCGGGAAGTGCGTTCAAATTCTGGGTTACACTATTTTCACTTTTAGCCAGCATCGGCTTAATTATTTATATTTATATTATAAGAGATAAAAGTTTAAGTCTGAGAATAGCAATTGCTCTCATTCTGGGAGGTGCAATAGGAAACCTTATAGACAGAATGTTTTACGGGGTTATTTTTGATTATGCACCTTTATTTTACGGCAGAGTGGTTGATTTTCTTGACGTTGATTTTTTTGATTTCACTCTTTTTGGAAAGAGTTATAATCGATGGCCGATTTTTAATGTTGCAGATGCTGCGGTTACCTCAGGGGTTCTTATTTTAATTCTGTTCTATCGTAAACATCAGCGCGAAGAAGATGAATTATCTGCAGAATCCAAAGTTGTTCCCGAAAAGTTAACCGGTACTGATACATCTGCCAATTCTGTAAACACAATTAACAATTTTACTGATGATTTAGCTGCGGATAGTCCAGATAGTTTACCTGATGGCAAAACTAATAACGGAAAAGAAATACAGGATTGAAGTTCCTGAAGGCAAAACGAAGGAAAGAATAGATACATTTCTTACCAATCAAATTGAAAATGCCACACGATCTAAAGTTCAAAAACTAATATCAGATTGTATGGTATTTGTAAACGGGAAAAATGTAAAATCAAACTACCTTGTAAAACCATTCGATATCATTGAAGCCTCCCATCCTATTTTACCAAGACCGGATGAAACTGAACCGGAAGAAATACCGCTTGATATTGTTTATGAAGATGATTACCTGATTATTGTAAATAAACCCGCAGGAATGGTTGCTCATCCTGCATATGCAAATTATACAGGCACACTTGTTAATGCACTGCTTCATCATACAAAAAAACTTTCAGCTTTAAATCAGCCCGGAAGACCGGGTATTGTGCACAGAATAGATAAAGATACAAGCGGACTTTTAGTGGTTGCAAAAGATGACTGGACACACTCAAGACTTGCTGCACAGTTTTCTAAGCACGCAATTGAAAGAGAGTATCATGCTGTATGCTGGGGAAAATTTGACTCACCAGAAGGCACTATTAATAAGAAAATTGCAAGGAGTAAATCTGACCGTAAAAAGTTTACTGTCAGTGAAAAAGAAGGTAAAGAGGCAATAACTTTATATAAAGTGTTAGAACAATTTGTGTTTACATCCTATATTAAACTTAATTTAAAAACCGGCAGAACACACCAGATAAGAGTTCATCTTGCTGGTTTAAATAAACCGATCTTTGGAGATAACACTTATGGGGGTAATAAAATACTTTTCGGAAGCGATCTTCCGGGAATGAAAAGCAGAGTTCAAAATCTTCTGGAAATAATGCCCCGCCAGGCGCTCCATGCAAAAACTATTGGTTTTATTCATCCGCATTCAAAAGAATTTGTCCGGTTTGATTCCGAACTACCTTCAGATATGAAAGAACTTTTAAACAAACTGCGTAAATCATAATCAACAGTCTAATTATTTTTATATTTGTATATCAAAATGATTTACCTGATTACCGGAGAACCTAATGCTTCATATATATAATACGTTAACTAAGAAAAAGGAAGAATTTATTCCATTAGATCCGCCTAATGTAAAAATGTATATGTGCGGTCCTACGGTTTATGACTACTTTCATATCGGAAATGCAAGATCCTTTATAATGGCAGATATTTTAAGAAGATATCTTATTTATAAAGGATTTAAGGTCACCTTTGCTATGAATCTTACCGATATAGATGATAAGATCATTAAAAAATCAATTGAAGAAAAAATTGATACAATTGCAGTAACTCAGAAGTACATTAATGCATTCATGGAAGATGTTATAAAATTAAAAATCAAACGTGCAGATATTTATCCTAAAGCAACAGAGCACATTGAAGATATAATTAATATGATAAGAACTCTTCAAAATAAGGGGTTAGCTTATAATAAAAATGGAAATGTTTTTTATAATGTCAGCAAGTATGAACAATACGGAAAGCTAAGTGGAAAAAACCTGGATGAGCTTGAATCCGGTTCAAGAATTGAAGTAAATGAAGAAAAGGAAAATCCGCTTGATTTTGCATTATGGAAAAAGGCAAAAGAAGGCGAACCTTTCTGGGAAAGTCCCTGGGGTAAAGGTCGTCCCGGCTGGCATATAGAATGCTCAGCTATGAGTTGTAAACATTTTGGTGAAACTTTTGATATTCATGCTGGCGGTAATGATCTTATCTTTCCACACCATGAAAACGAAATTGCCCAAAGTGAAGGAGCAAATTCAAAACCGTTTGTTAAGTACTGGGTTCACTTCGGATTTTTAAATATTAATGATGAAAAGATGTCGAAGTCCCTTGGTAATTTCTTTACAGCAAGGGAAGTTTTAAACAGATATTCAGCGGAAGTTATCAGAATGTTTTTTGCTCAGGCATACTATCGCGGCCCATTAAATTTTAGCGATGATCTTCTTTCCTCTGCAGAAAAAGGCTTGGAGAAGATTAATAATCTGGTGTTCAGAATTAATAATGAGCTTGTAAACCCCAAACAAGGAACAAATCCGGATTTTAATATTGAATACTACCGCCAAAGCTTTGAGAAAGCCATGGATGAAGATTTGAATACATCCCAGGCAGTTGCAGTTATTTTTGATTTTGTCAGAGATGTTAACCGTATTATTGCTGAGAATAAGGCATTAGATAATTCTTTTTTCTTGTTTATTAAAGAGTTTTTAACTGCTACAGCAGAAGAAGTATTGGGTATTCTTTCGTTCGACACTGATCAAATATCTTCTTCAATTGAGAAGGAACTTATTGATCTTATAATTACGATCCGGATAGATGCCAAAAAACAGAAAAACTTTTCGTTGGCTGATAAAATAAGAGATGACTTGAAAACCCTTGGAATTATTCTGGAAGACTCCCCAAACGGAACAACTTTCAAAAAAGTTACTTAGAATTTGAAAAATTACTATTCTATATCTGAACATGTTTTTACCGGTGGAAGAGAAGAGTTTGCCTACAAACTTAGAATTAGCAAACGTGCAAAAAATGTTCAGCTCCAGGTTACTCAACAGGGAGAAGTGCAGTTGGTTTTACCTCATAGTTTAAGGACTTTTAACCACTCTTCCTTCATTCATTCAAAATATGATTGGATTCTAAAGCATACCAGACTAAAGCAAAACAATAAGTTTTTATATCTGGGTCAACCAATAGCAGTTGAATCAAATTATGATTTATTTGCAAAAAAGATCAGCTATAATTTTGATAGCCCTGTTCTTTGTATAAATATTCCTTCAACTCTTAATCATTCATTAATTCATCTTTTTAATAATTGGCTGCACATAAGAGCTTTGGATTATATTACCCGGCGATGCATTGAACTATCACAAAGACATTTCTTAATTCCTGAAAAAATTGTTATCCGCAGACAAAAAACAAGATGGGGAAGCTGTTCCGGTAACAGGGCCTTGAGTTTTAATTTCAAGTTAATGATGCTTAGAATAGATATAATTGATTATGTTATAGTTCACGAACTCTGTCATTTAAAAGAGTTAAACCATTCAAGTAATTTTTGGCATCTGGTTGAGGAAATTCTGCCCGATTATAAACAATTGAGAAAAGAATTGAAGCAATCTGCTATCTAAAATTGAAAAAACAAATACTAAAGGTTAAATTGTCAGTAATAATTTTCTGATATTAGTTAAAACTAAAATATATCTAATAAATGAATTACGTAACCGTAATATCAGATTTAAATATTCTTAATAATATCCTCCCGTTGAATACTTTTCTGTTTATTGATGCAAGTAATCAAGGTTTAATAATAGCCATCCTTTTTACTGCGCTGGTAATTTTACTATTTATGCTTTACAGATTGTTAAGTGAAAGAAGATCGGCCCAAAAACTTAAAGAGGAAGTAGACGCATCAAAACTTGAAATTGTAGAAAAATCTGAAATTAAAAAAGCATTATTTCAGGGTAGTATAGAACCTATAATAATCTTTAATACAAAGAATCTTATTGTTGATTATAATAAATCTGCCGAAGATTTTTTTGGTTATAATTTCTTTAAGCTGATAGGGAAAGATTTTTTGGCTAATAAATCCTTTAATCATAAATTTCCTGAGTGGCTGAAATCATTTAAAAAGGGTGAAGGCATTTCAGGCTTTAATACTTTGGTATATCTGAACTCCGGTAAAACTGTTCCTGTCAGCATATCAATCTCACCTATTTTTGATATTAACAAAGAACTTACCAATTTGTTTTTCTGGTATAGAGATGTAAGTAAAGACTACGAATTTCAAAGAGCATTGCAGCAATCTGAGGAAAGTTACAGAAAACTTTTTGAAAACGTTAATGATGCAATATTGGTTTTAAGAAAGAGCGACAGGCGAATTATTGATGCCAACAACCTTGCTTTTGAACTCTACGGTTACAAATACCTTGAACTTATAAATTCAACCTTAGCAATTTTATCTGTCTCCGTTTTCGATGAATATAAGCTACTTGATGAAATTGTTGGCGGGCAGAAAAAAACCATTGAGTCAATTCATAAGAAAAAAGACGGAAAACAAATTCACATTGAATTGAATGCTTCAGTGCTCAACTATAAAGGTGAAGATGTTATTATTCTTGTGACTAGGGATATTACTGACAGGAAAAACTTTGAAGCAAAACTTCAAAAAAATATCAAAGAAAAAGAAATACTGCTTAGAGAAGTTCACCACAGAGTTAAAAATAACATGCAGCTTATAACCAGTTTGCTTGATCTTCAGATCAGTAATACAAATGAAGAAGAAACAAAAAAGAATATTCTTGAAAGCCAAAACCGCATAAGAGTGATGTCTATTGTTTATGAAAGATTGTATGAATCTATTGATCTGCATACAATTAATACACAACAGTTTGTCCAGAACATCACCAACTATCTTTACCAGGTTTATAACGGAGCAAAAAAAAATATTCGAATAAATTATTCTATAGACGATTTTGAAATTGATATTGAAACTGCTGTACCAGTTTCACTAATAATTTGTGAACTCGTAACCAATTCTTTGAAATATGCCTTTCCGGAAAGTTCTTTCTCAAACACAATAGAAATTGAATATAAACAAACGACCTCAGTCCACAATTTAAAATATCCTTATTCTATTATAGTTAGAGATAACGGGGGCATCTTTCCTGTTGATTTAAATCCTGATTCCTCAAATTCACTTGGGCTGCAGTTGGTTTACATACTTGCCAGACAAATAAAAGGAGTAGTTGATTACAACTTCAAAAACGGTACAGAATTCAAAATTGAGTTTAAAGGAGCCTAATCCTGTTAAGCATTAAAAATATATTGATTGTTGAGGACGAGATGATTGTCTCAAAAAGTCTTGAAATGCGTCTGAATAATGCTGGTTTCAAGGTTATAGCAGCAGTGAATACAGGTGAGGAAGCAATTCAAATATGTCAATCATATACACCGGATTGCATACTTATGGATATTAAGCTTTCTGGTGAACTTGATGGCGTTCAGACAGCGGCAATCATTAAAAGCAAGAAAAATATTCCTGTTATATATCTAACAGCATTTGCAGATGATGAAATACTTGAAAAAGCTAAATTTACCGACCCCTTTGGCTATCTATTAAAACCTTTTGATATCCGTGATCTTAAAAAAACTATTGAAATTGCCCTTTATAAACATAACCTTGAAATAAAGTTACGACAAAGTGAAGAAAAATTTAGAATTCTGTTTAATCATTCGCCACTTGGAAATGTTCTCTTTGATCAGCAAGGAAAAATTGCCGATGTAAATCCTGCTTTTGTTAAAATGATTGGTTGTTCAAAGGAACAGTTGATCGATAAAAGTCTTTGGAAGATATTATATGGTAAGGAAAAAGTATTTAATAGAGATAGCCTAATAAATACTCGTAGTATTGAAACTCATATAAATAGTCTGGACGGACAAAAGAACTGGCTGAAGATTTCCTTTTCTTCAATCGATTTGCCACAGGCTGCAATTAATTATTTTCTCGGTGTTGCGGAAGACGTAACTGTACAAAAGTTGAGTGAAGAAATTCTTAAAGAAAGTGAAGTTAAACTAAGAAGAATGGTTGAAAATTTACCAGCAGGGGCTGTTTATCTGGATGATAAATCATTTTATTTTAATACAGAAGTAGAGAATATAACGGGATATAAAGCAAATGAAATAAGTGATCTGAATCAGTGGTTTGAAAAACTTTTTCCCGGACAAACAGATCAGGCCTTAAATTATTATAATAATGATAAACTGGATAAATTTAATTTAACACGTATTATTGAGATAACCAGAAAGGATAGTGAAAAAAGAAAATTAGAGTTTGTTGCTCATCTTTTTTCATCCGGTGAAGTATGGATATTAAATGATATCACACAAAAAGTAAAAGCTGAAGAAAAGCTTATTAAATCACGAGATCAGCTTAAGAAGCTATCAGAACATTTACAGGCGGCAAGAGAAGAAGAAAGGGCAAATATAGCCAGAGAAGTACACGATGATCTTGGGCAATCTCTGACGGCATTAAAAATGGACCTTGTCTGGCTTAAAAAAAACAGGCTGATAGGAGAGGAGCTTTTATCAGAAAAACTTGACTGTATGATTGATGTAATAAACCAGACTATTAAAACAATTCAAAGAATCGCTACGGAATTAAGACCAAAACTAATAGACGATCTTGGTTTAGTATCGGCAATTGAATGGCAAACCCGCGAATTTCAAAATAAGTCCGGAATAAAATGCAAAATTAGTCTTATCGATGATTCTATTAATCTGAATAATAAAGCAAGTTTGACCGTGTTTAGAATTTTTCAAGAAGCTTTAACAAATATTGTAAGGCACTCTAATGCCGATTCAGTGGAAATCAAAATAACATCTAATAATAAAAATTTTTATCTATCTATTCATGACAATGGGGGAGGAATACCAAAGAATAAACTGGATGCCAGTACATCTATAGGCATTATCGGTATGAACGAGAGGGCAGATATTGTTGGAGGACACCTTATAATTAACACCGATTCAAAAAAAGGAACCGAAATCATAGTGATCATTCCAGTTAAGGAGAATACATGAAAATAATTATTGCTGATGATCATGCATTAATCCGAAAAGGATTGAAGGAAATTCTTCAACAAGTTGAAGGTCTTGTGTTATTGGATGAAGCTCAAAATGGTCCTGAGCTTTTATTAAAAATAGAAGAAAATGATTATGATATAATTGTACTCGATATTTCGATGCCTGGAAAGAGTGGACTGGATGTGTTAAAAGATTTACGTAATATTAAACCGGAAATACCGGTATTGATTTTAAGTGTATATCCTGAGGAACAATATGCTATACGGGTCTTGAAAGCCGGCGCTTCAGGATATCTTACCAAAGACAGCGCACCTGATGAGCTTGTATCTGCTATAAAAAAAATTGTAAATGGTGGTAAATATATTTCAGGTTCCCTTGCAGAAATGCTTGCATCCGAAGTTAAAGGCGGGGGAGTGATTAAACAACTCCACGAGAACCTTTCTGATAGAGAATTCCAGGTGATGAAAATGTTAGCTGTTGGAAAAACCATTAAGGAGATTTCAGAAGAACTGTTTCTTAGCCCCAAAACCGTTAGCACTTACCGAACCAGGATTTATGATAAGATGAAATTTGCATCAAAAGCTGAACTTACCGGCTATGCAATGAAAAACGGCTTAATTGATTAATTTCTTCGTTTTTCGTTGTTTTTGAGCATATTATTGTAGGTAAAATACCTACAAACGAATCATCAATATTACTATTCGATTGAGTTTTATCAATAATTAAGTTTGCTACGCAAAAGGAAAGTATTTAAAACCTTCGTTTTGAATTATGTCTCCCTTTTGTGGTTGATGATTAGTGGATGTGCCTTAGTAGTCCTCATTTGATGATAGCTTCCCTCCATCATTCAAAAGAACTACCCTCTCTGACTAAGGCACATTCTTTTATTTTAAACATGCCGCTTTAATTTTATCTGATTGTTCGTGTTTTTAATTTATTGAGTAGCGAAGTATTTATTCGCTGAAAATATTTCCTGCACAGAGTATATAATTCGGATCAAGAGTTCTTTTCAATTCACGCATCTGACTAATCACTTTGTTCCCCAGCATTCTTTCCAGGTATTCTCTTTTTAATTTTCCTACTCCGTGCTCAGCAGAGATAGTTCCACTATTTGCAACTGCTTTATCACAAATATCCAGGTAAAGTTTTCTACCGGCTTCATATTCGTTTTGATTCTTTGGAAGGATGTTAAGATGAATATGAGAATTACCAAAATGCCCATAGGTCAAAAAGTCCAGTTTCGAATCTACAGCAATTTGTTTTATCTCATGATAGAAGGAAATAAATATTTCATCAGGTACGGCAATGTCCGTTCCGAGTTTCTTAAAGTTATTGCGTGAAATATATTCATTAACATTTGCTGAGACTGCATGACGAAACTCTGAGATCTTTTCTCTTTCTTTATCGTCGGTAGCGAACCATACAGCATCTTCATTTCCATTGTGAGCCAATAGAATAGATGTCCACTTCTCGAGGAGTTTATCTTCGTTAGCAGCGTCAGCCTCCTGCTCAAGCCATACAGCAGCTTCTGAATCAGTAGGAAGATTGGGAAAATCTGACTTCAAAAATTCCAATGCATTCTGATCAAAAAATTCCAATGCTAATGCATCAAGTTCATCTTTCAAATTATTTCTTCTTGAATTGTAAGATATGATTCTGGCATCATCAATAAATTTTAGCGCATCCATTTCCTTGGTGAAAAAGAAAACTGCAGATATAACTTTTTCTGGCAGTGGAAGTATTTTTAATTTGATTTTAGTAAAAATACCAAGTGTGCCTTCTGAACCTACGAATAAATCTATTGCATCTAAATTTCTTGAAGTAAAATATCCGGCAGCATTTTTGGTTAATGGCAGATTGTTTTGCGGAAGTTTGAGAGTATAATTATTTGAATTAACAGAAATTAAATTAAGCACATAATCAAAAGCTAAATTCCTTCCGCGAATAAGATAAAGTTCATCTCCGTTTGGTAATATAACTTCAAGTTCTTCAACAAATGACCTGGTGGGACCATACTTAAAAGTTTTTGCCCCGGATGCGTTGGTGGCAACAGTTCCACCTATGAAACAGTTCTTTTCAGTGGGATCAGGCGGATAAAAATATCCTGAGGTTTTTAATTCACTAAGAAATTCAGTGAGTAGTACTGCAGGCTCAACAATGGCATAACCATCTGTTGTATTTATCTCAATTATTTTATTCAGTCTTTCGGTAGATACAACTATTCCTCCCTGTGGAACACGTGCACCTGTAAGTCCTGTACCATTACCTGAAACCGTAACTTTCTGCCCGGAAGAGTTTGCTTCCTTAAGAATAGATATCAAATCATCTTTACTTCCCGGAAAGTAAACCGCCTCGCAGCTTCCCTTAAAGTTTGATGCATCGCTAAGAAAATTCTGTATTTCTTCCTGATCAGTTTTTTTTAACATCTTTTGTCAGTTATTCTGAAGTTTACGAAGCAATAATAAATATTCTTTTTGTTTATCCAAATCCTGTAAAATATCTTCGTTGCGTTTAACACTTTCATTTACTCCGAATAATTCAAGTAATTTATCAATGGCGTCAAACATATTAATCACCGGATATCCATGATCTCTTAAATAATGAATGAGTTTTAGGGTTTTAAATGCATCAAACCAGAACTTTTTCTGTTTAATTATCTGCTGATCTTTTAAATCCTGTAAACAAATTTTTTTCCAGAACTGTTCAAATTTATTCTCATTAAGGAAATGGTATAAGTCTGTACTTATCCTCTTGACCTCCGTCAAAATGGGTTTTAAATTCGTTTTATTCAGGGAGTCAAACAATAGAAGCCATTTTTTAAGTATGACAAATGATTGAGGGTTGTACAAAATATATTCGTTACGGACTTTTGCAATAAACCGGTTCACCCGCTGACCTGTACCGAAGGGAACACGAAAGGATGGTCTGGATGATGGATAAACACAAGTACTCTTAATAGAGTGGACTTTTGTGATTTTTGAAAGCTTCTCAAGAAAATAAAAATCTTCTGCAGCTTTTAGTTTGTTCATTCCGCCAATCTTAACGTAACTTTCATAATCACAAACTATTGTTGAACCAATTGTATGAAAAGCATAAGGAGAACCGGCATATTGTAATCCCAGTAAATAATATCTCAGAAACAACTCATAACAAATTATTGCCGCTGTATTTTCATTCATGTTATAAATATTATGTTCATAATTAACTACAGCCGCTTTGCAGGATTCTTTTTGAAAATATTCGGTTATTGCTGTTATATAATTTTTTTCAACAGTGCAGTCAGCATCGAGGCAGATGAATATTTTCTTAATTCTACTACTGTAGTCAAAATAGTTGAGGGCAATATCCATTCCAATCTTTCTTGCAAGACCTACTCCGCCATCTTTATCATTCATTTCTTTTCCAACTGTACTTGCATCAATAAAGGCTACCTGTAACTCCGAGGTAACTATTGAAATAGAATTTGTAATTGGAGTGTACTTAGATGTTAAATTATTAAGATATTCAATAGTCAGTTTATTGTTTAATTTTATGTCTTCAGAAACAGAGATAGTATTGTTAACAACAAATAGTATGAGAGTATCATTAAAATAAGTTGACTCGTTTTCTGATAAGGACAGAAGCAGTTTCTTTACATTCTCAAGTTCTGCCAGTGCAGGTATTACAATAATGCAGTTGTATAGTCTATTGGGAATCGGCTCTATTAACCAGTTACTATATTGATTTTTTTGTATATACTTTTGAAGAATCGGAGGGAATAAATTCATACATTCAACTGAAAAAATTAACATCTATTATTTTTTTTGCTTCATCAAAATCATTACCATTAATCCAGAAAATTTTAACCCCTTCTTTTTCCATTTTTCTGAACCATGTCATCTGACGTTTTGCATAGTTGTGAATAGCACTATTAAGCTTTTGAAACAGATCGTTATAATTTAACTCCCCTTTCAGATAAAATGAAATGTATTTGTATTCCAGTCCAAAAAACGTCAGCTTTTCATAACTGATACCCTTGTTAATAAGCTTTTCGACTTCCTCAA
>JAGXRK010000004.1 GCA_018335755.1 Ignavibacterium sp.
TTCATCCTCCACGCGGCGTTGCTGGGTCACCCTTTCGGGCATTGCCCAATATTCCTCACTGCTGCCTCCCGTAGGAGTCTGGACCGTGTCTCAGTTCCAGTGTGGCTGATCATCCTCTCAGACCAGCTACCGATAGTTGCCTTGGTAGGCTTTTACTCTACCAACTAGCTAATCGGGCGCAAGCTCATCCATAGACGTCTTATAAACTTTAACAACATCACCATGCGGTGCCGCTGCATTATACGGTATTAGCCCCACTTTCGCGGGGTTATTCCAAATCTATGGGTAGATTACTTACGTGTTACTCACCCGTGCGCCACTTTAATCAAGATATTGCTACCTCTTTCTCGTAGACTTGCATGTGTTAAGCACGCCGCCAGCGTTCGTCCTGAGCCAGGATCAAACTCTCCGTAGTAAATACTATAAAAAGTTTGTAATCTTGGCAAATACTTGCTTAGTTAAATTCGCTGAATTAACAGATTCGCTGCTTTCACTCTTTCAAAGAACAAAAATTTACCCTTCTTTATTAGAGAAGGGCACCAAATTTAATATGAATATTTTCTAAAGTCAATAGATTCAAAAACTAAAGAATTAAAATTCTTTGTTTTTAATTCACAATCACATTAAGAACATTTTCAAATTAGCCTGACAAAAATATGATTTTAAACTTAAATGTCAAGTGCTATTTTCCAAGTTGCACAATTAATAATGCTAATGTTGCAACACTGCCTATTATACTCAGGTAAGATGCATATTCCTGAACATAAGATCTGAAAGAACGCAATTGTTGTTTCGGCACAAATATAAAGTCCCCTTCATTTATTATTGGCTCTTCCTCTGCAATTACCCAATAACGGGACTCTCCTTTTATTACTTTAATTTCATCTTCTGAATATTTACCAACTCCTCCGGCTAGATTCAAATAATACTTATAATCCTTATTTGGTGAATAAGTGATGAACCCGGGATTTTGAACCTGGCCAAAGACATATACGTTTCGCTTTTTTTGAGGAACAATGATTACATCACCGTGCCGAACAATTAAATTATGAATTTCTGAATCAGGATCATTAAGACTAGAGAAATCGGAAACGCTTCCTTCGTTCATTACCCTTATCTGATTTTCAATCTGGAAATATGGAATATCTTCATCAACAAGGTTAGACATCCTTAACATCAGCATTTCTTCATAGTCTATCATTTTTACGAGCAGCGATGTATCTACCATACTTATGCCTTCGCGAATAGTTACACCGTATTGTCTTTCTAACAACAAATTAATACTATTGCCTCTAAATAATCTGGACCGTAAAATTGATGCATCCGATGTAAATCCGCCAGCCTTATCAATAATTTCACCAAGCCTGGTATTGTTTCTTGTGATAGGAACATAGCCGGGAGAGTTTACCTCTCCAATAACTAATACATTAAACTCTTTGCGATGAGTTTCATCAGCTTGTATAATTATTTGATCACCTCTTTGCAAAGAGACCGAAGAATTAATATTTGTTTTAATAATTTCAATTCCACTTCCATCGTATTTAGGTCTGTTTATTTCTGCTTCGATTTCTCCTTCGTAAGCAGGATTTATACCTCTGGCAAAAAGCAGAGCATCCTGTAAATTGTCCCCTTCAACAAAGAAAATTTTACCGGGCTGATTAACTGCACCGCTTACTGAAAAGAAATTCCTTTGCAGATCAATAGCCGGGAAAATCAATATATCATCATTTTTAAGATAAGGGTTGAAAGAAAAATCACCTGTAATCCTGAATCTTAGTAAATCAAGTGAAAGTTCTTCACCATTGTTTCTTTTAAGAATTATACCTCTTAAGGAATAACTTTCAAGTTCTTTTTTTATCTGGTCAAGAAGTAGCGGGTCGTTGGTGTTTCTGCTAATCCTGTCAACCGCCTGAGCGTACATTCTTGAAATGAATTGATCTGCTCTTTCTGTTATCAAAGCGGGAAAGGTGCCATTGATTGGAAACTGCCCGCCAATAGTTACACTAATAGCGGCAAAAGACATTGCATCCGTTAAAGAAGTTTGTCCGGTTGTTGTTTGTGAAACTGCTGATTCGCACAATGTAAGTAGAAGAATTAAAATTAATACTGAATTTTTCATTAAAGGTTTTCCTTGAAATCTTTTATTTTCGATTTTGATAAAGGTCATAATAATACTTCTGATATTCACCAGAAATAATGCGTTCCCACCAGCTTTTATTTTTAAGATACCAGTCAACTGTGTATTCAA
The DNA here is from genome assembly GCA_018335755.1 of Ignavibacterium sp. Taxonomy (GTDB): domain Bacteria; phylum Bacteroidota; class Ignavibacteria; order Ignavibacteriales; family Ignavibacteriaceae; genus JAGXRK01. Next base: position 2,249 of record JAGXRK010000004.1, read on the forward strand.
TTGCTTCTTCAAATATAAATCCCGGTTTCCAGCCAAGTTCATTTTGAATTTTAGATGAATCAATTGCGTAACGTCGATCATGGCCGGGTCGGTCCTTAACGAATTCAATTAAGTCTTCTGACTTGCCGAGCTTTTTAAGAATTAATTTTATTATTTGAAGATTAGGCATTTCATTACTTGCCCCTACATTATAGACTTCACCAACTCTTCCTTTTTCGAAAACAAGTTCAACAGCTTTATTATGATCGATTACATAAATCCAGTCACGTACATTCATTCCGTCCCCGTATACAGGGAGCTTCTTTCCATTAAGAGAATTGATGATCATTAACGGAATAAGTTTTTCCGGGAATTGATACGGTCCGTAATTGTTTGAACATCTTGTTATAACAACAGGCATTCCATAAGTATGATAAAATGCCATTACCATCATATCAGCTGCTGCTTTGCTGGATGAATAAGGACTGTTTGGCGAAAGTGGAGTTGTTTCTGTGAATAAACCGGTTGAACCTAAACTTCCATATACTTCATCTGTTGATATCTGAAAAAATTTTTCAATTTCAAATCTTCTTGAGGTTTCAAGCAAAACATTTGTCCCGATAACGTTTGATCTATAGAAAATTTCTGAACCAAGAATACTTCTGTCTACGTGCGATTCTGCCGCAAAATTAATAACATATTTTATATTAAATTTTTCAAAGATATAATTTACAAACTCGTTATTGGTTATATCGCCTTTTACAAACTGATAATTCTTTTTGCCCTCCGATGGCTTAAGGTTTTCAAGGTTGCCGGCATAAGTGAGTTTATCAAGATTCACTATAAAATAGTCATCTCTGGTATCTAAAATGTAATTAATAAAATTGCTTCCAATGAAGCCGGCTCCGCCTGTTACAAGTATATTTTTCATTTTACCCTAAAAAGAAAAGAATCCAATGAATAGACCGGATTGAACAAAGAATGAATTAGCATTCAAACCGGATGGAACATTATTGAGTGTTTGATCATTATCGTAAGTCCAGTCATCTCCAAAAGATAACTGGTATCCAACACCTAATCTGAACACAACAAAACGATAAACAGGTATTTCAAAATTAAGAGTTGGTGAGATCATCCAGTAAGAGTTAGTTAATTTTTTATTATCACTCTGACTGCTTCCCGTTTCAAGTCCTGACCAGATGCTGCTCCAATCCTGCGAACCCGGATTATTAAATATTTCAACGGTCATACTTCCCGCACCTAATTGTGCACCAATAGAAAGACCAACATCTTTAATAAAGGGTAAAGTGTACTCTACAGTTAACGCTCCGCCGCCTAATGAGTATACAGTTTCTCTATTAATACCATTTTGTGTAACAGATTTTGACATAGAGCCGCCATAACCCATTCCGCCAAGTCTTAAATGTTTAACAAACCCGATATAAATAAACCCGGCACCACCAGAAGAGTATAACCCTGATGTTGAAAATTCCGGAATACCTAAAACTTTAAGCTGATTATTTATTTCATCTACTTTAGGTACATACCAAGCGGGAACATATCCGCCGCCGCCGCCAAAAGGTGCATCAAAGAATTTACCGCTTTGCCCGAATAAAGAAACTGATAGGCAAAATAAAAGTGTAAATGATAGTTTATAAATCATAAATTTTTCTCAAATATTTTTATAAATTTACCAAAGGGGTCAGGAAATTCCAAAGTAAAGAATTTACAATAACAAGTTAAAACTATTAGGCCGCATATTTTAGGCACTTTTAGAGTAGCGGAGTATTATTTATGAAAATTTTTATCACCGGCGGGAGCGGATTACTTGGACAGTATCTTAATACTGAACTTTCAAAACACCATCAAATCTTAACTCAGCATTATTCAAATATAGGAAATTGCGATAAATATGAGAATGTAAGGTTAGATCTGGCAAGTATTTTAGGACTTGAAGACATTTTTAGAGATTTTAATCCTGAAGTTGTAATACACACTGCTGCAATATCAGATCCTACTAAAGCGCGAAAGATGGATCCCAAAACAGTTTACGCCGTTAATGTATTAGCCACTGAAAAGATTGCTCAGTTATGTGAGAAGTATAAAGTAAAAATGATTTACACTTCTACTGATTTAGTGTATGCAGGATACAGAGGTTCAATGCTAAGTGAAGATGCAAAATTAATTCCTGTATCTCTTTATGCTGAAACGAAATTAATAGGAGAAGTTAAAATTCAGCAGACTTTTAATGACTATATAATTCTGAGAACGGCTTTATTATATGGATTCGGTTTGAATCATTCAAAATGTCATTTTGATTTTGTGTATAACAATTTAATAAAAGGAGAAGAGGTGAAATTATTTACCGATCAGTTTCGTACTCCCCTTTCACTTCCGGAAGCAGCAAGGATGATGAATGAATTAATTGCTAAAGATGTACGCGCAGAAATAATAAATTTTGGAGGAAATGAAAGAGTTTCGCGTTATGAATTTGGTGAGAGATTATGCGATGCTGCCGGTTTTGATAAAAATCTGCTTGTTAAAATAACAATTGATGATGTGCCCGACCTGCCAAAAGTTGAAGATGTTTCTATGAGTAATGAGAAATTACTAAAGTACATTACCAGAAATCCGATACTTGAAAAGAACCTATCAGAAGTATTGAAGTACAATCAAGTATAATAAAACCGATAACTTTCAAATTAATATTTCAAACCAATTAGAATAAATATGCTTGCCAATATATTTTCTTAACGAAGCAACAACATTTTTTTTGTTTCTGAAAAATCGCTGGCAGTCATCCTATAAAAATATACGCCACTTGGTAAATCTGTTGAATTAAACTCTACCTCATAAGTTCCGGCTTGTTTATAATCATTAACTAACATTTGTAATTGTTTTCCGAGTATATCATAAACTTTTACCTGAACAAAATCCGAAAATGGCATCGAAAACTTTATTATTGTAATAGGGTTAAATGGATTTGGATAATTCTGGAACAATTGATAAGATGAAAACACCCCATTATTTTCATCTTTAACTGATGTGATGATATCTACTTTATATAGACCAGTTCTGTATGTTGCAAAAAACAAATCTCTATCAGTATTCATTTTTATATCCGTAATTTGATTTTCATTCTCCAGGTTATGTGAAATGCTGACCCAATTATTACCCTTATCTGTCGATAAATAGATACTGTCAAAGCCTGTAATCACCATTCCATTATTTTCAGCAAATACAGTTACAACCGGTTTATTATATAATATTTGATCCCAAGATAAACCATTATTAGTAGATCGAATAATACCTTTTAATCTATTGGGATTGGCAAAGAAAATATCCCCATTGTCTGTTTGAAAAATTGAATTGTTTTCAACTGCACCTCCAAATCCATGGTAAATTGAGTCAAATGACAGAGCATAGTTAGTAGAGTTGTAAAGAACCTGCCCAAAAGAATCAAAATGGCTTGTTGAAAATAAACTTTTTCTATTACTGAAAAATAATCCTCTAGAAAAAAAACCTGTAACTATTGGACTAATATTCCAAGAAACTCCTCCATCATATGTATATCTTAAATATAGCTCTGTTGAAGCAAAGACAGTATCATCATTAGCCGCTGTAACATTATAAACAGACATTAGGGTATCTTGAGTAAGAGCTGTTAATTGCCAGGTTTCTCCCAGATTTGTTGATTTGAATAATCCTTCATCAAATGTAGCTGCATATAAGCAGTCTGATGGAGTTATTGAAATTGCCTCCACATTTTGTAATCCCAGATTTGTCCATTTTTTTGTGATTCTATTATATTTTTGAACGCCTGAGGGAGTTGATGTTAAAATTAAAGTATCTCCGCTAAAAACAATATTTTTTACCCTTGAAATTGGTAAACCTATGTGTTCAAAAGAATCACCATTATTTGTTGAACGGAATACTCCTTCATTTTCAGATCCAATAAATATATCATCTTGTTTATTTAACTTTAGACGAAAAACTTCCTTCCGATAAAGACCTTTATTGTACGTTGTCCAGGTTTGTCCTAAATCTGTTGTTTTCTGAAGCCCATTATATTTCGTACCTGCGTAAATGTTTCCATATGAATCGAATGCTAAGGATAAAACAATTTGACCATTTAATCCCATTTGAGTCCAGTTCTGACCACCATCCCTTGAATAAAATATACCGTGCCCATTACTATAATAACCCGTTCCGCAATAAATATTATTGTTAGAATCTATAAGAATTGAGGAAACAGGAATGTTTGCAAGAAAATTATTCTGTGCCCAGGTTAAACCATTATCGGTTGTTACAAATAATCCATCGTGTGTACCGGCATAAACAATATTATTTGAATCAGTCGTAAAAACCAATGGACGTAGATTCGCAGATAATTCCCAATTCTCACCATAATCTGTTGAGCGATATAATTTAGTGTATTGTCCATCACCGGCAAATATAACACCATCTTTGCTTTGTCCAAATGCCCAACATTCACCGGTATTGTAACCATTTCTTTTATTTTCCCACGTCACGCCATTATCAGTTGAGCGGTATATTCTGCCTTGAAAATTTGTACCAACCCATATGTGATCTTCCTTTGTTATGTAGATCGCATAAACTTCAAAGTCTTCAAATTGCGTTTCAATCTTAAACCAACTATCTCCATTATCAGTTGATTTATACAAACCGGAGTAGATATTCCAGTGCGGATATACTCCGGCATAAATTTCACCTAAAGAATTAATAGCTATATCACCAACAATACCACCCATAGGCCCGTCAGTATGCTTCCAAATTAATTGTTGCGCAATAATATTCTTTGTTAATAAACAAATTATTAAAACAAAAATTGTTCGTTTCATTTCTCAACTCCTGCAAAAACTAAAATATAAGTAAGCTTTTTCATTTTAATCCTCTCGATTTAATTAATTAAGAAAATGCAATTGTCTTCAGCCTTTCATTATATAAAACCAGTAGGATAAAAATGATAATTCGAATAGATTACTTTTTTCGGGGG
>JAGXRK010000005.1 GCA_018335755.1 Ignavibacterium sp.
AAATCCTTCATTTTAGTATTCCCCTCTGCTTTTTTCCCGCCAAAATAATAAACAAATTTTTTCTTTTTATTAACCATAAATTTTTTACAGGATAATTATTAAAATTTAATTATTATAATAAAAAAATTAAAAAAGTCAATTGACAAACCTTTAAGTATTAAATAAAGCTACTTAATTTAATAATTTCAAATCTTCTTCACAATCAATGTCATCAACAAAAACAGGATTTTCGATTATTTCTATCCTTGCCCCATGACCCTTCCGCCGTTGATACTTTCTTTTAATTAATATTTTTGTTAAAAAATCTTCCGCCCCTTGAATGGTTAACTCTTTTTTTTGAAGTTTAATAAAAACTCCTATCAATAAAAACAACTTATCAATAAAAATTAAGGAATAAAAAATAATTTTAATCAGCATCCACGTAAAAAATATAACCCCCCTGAAACTTTGCCACGCCTTACAATCAATTTTTCCCTCATTAAATTCAATATGTCTAACATCTCTTGGCAATCTTAAACCAAGAATAGCTAAAATAAGCCTACGGTTAAGATGAGCTGGTTTTAAAAAATATAAACCGCCAGTTCCCGAATAAGCTATCGCTGGGGATTTCTCATCTTTTTTAACAAACATTTTCCCTCTTTTCTTTGTTAATTTATGACTAGGGGTAAATGACAAAAAAATATCCTTGTCAACAAAACTTTTAATCCTTAAAAGTGATTCTTGAATATCTGCGGCTGTTGGTAAAATGTCAGCTAACAAAACGCCAATCATTGATTCCCCCCTGTTATAATTATTTTTAGAAAAACAGAAGATTTTATTAAAATTTTTCCACAATCTTCTCTTGGCCTCAATAAAAAAATAATCTTGATTCGTTACTATTTTTAAATTTTTACTAGCAATAAGATAAATTTCTGAAAAACAATTTGATTTTTTTGTTTCGTTAATTAAATAATCAATTATTTTTCGACCCCTAAATTTAAGCTCATTAATTCTTTTTTCACCAAAACTATCGCCTTTATCCGTGCCAGCTAAAATAAAAAGAGGGATCTTGTTCATTAACTTAAATTTATTTTTTTAAAAAATCGTTAATCGCTTGGTTGACTAATTTATCTGCCTCTTTATTTTCTTCTCGCGGAATATAATGATAATTAATTTTTTTAAAACATTGTCCAACATTCCAAATTTTAATAAAGTATTTTCCTAATTCCATGTTTTTTATTTTAAACTCTCGACTTAATTGACCAACTAACAATTCACTGTCTAGATAAAAATCAATTTCTCCAGCTCTGATTTTTTTGGCCTCTTGAATGGCATATAAAACGGCCTCATACTCGGCCTGATTGTTTGTCGTCTTTCCCAAAAATTTACAATGCTTGCTGATCAGTTTTTTATTTTCATCATAAATAACCACCCCCGCACCAGCTGGTCCGGGATTGCCTCGCGCCCCACCATCAGTATAAATAATTAATTTTTCATTCATATTTTTTAAAATCAATAACCTTATACTGCATTTCTTTTGTTCCGTTCCATTGATTATCGCTCACCTCAAAAACTATATCTATTCTTTTACCAACATCACTTTTAATTAATTTATCGCCACCACCAAAATAAATTAAACTCTTGCCATTGTCTATTATTATCTTTAAATGACGTTTTTGACGACCAACTTGACGAATGTCAGCTATCAATAAGTTTTTAGCTAAAAAAACTGGTGGTAAATTCCCCTCCCCGAATGGTTCAAATCTTAAAATTTCTTCATAAACTTTCCAAGTAATATCTTCAATTTTAACCTCAGCTTCAATAAAAATTACTGGATGAAAATCAATCTGCTTCAATTCTTTTTCAGCGGCTATTTTTATTTTTTTCGAAAATTCATTTAAAAATTTTTCGTTATTTTCTCGCAAAGTAAAACCAGCCGCCCCAGCATGACCACCATAGCGCAAAAATTGATCTTCAAATTTTTTTAAAAATTCAATTAAATTAAAACCCTCAATGCTTCGACCACAACCCTTAATTTCATGATCACGAATACTAATTGTCAAACAAGGTCGCTGGAAAATATCCAACAAGCGATGCGCGGTAATGCCCAATAAACCAACCGGCCAATTTTTTTTATAAACAATCAATATATCATCCGACGAATTATCACCAATTTCTTGAATCGCTTCTTTAAACATTTTTTCCATCATTTTTTGACGCAATTCGTTAAGTTTTTGAATTTTTTCTGATAGTTCTTCGGCTTTTTTATCATTTTCAGAAATTAACATTTCCAAAGCTAGGTTAGCGTGATCAACTCGACCAGCAGCATTAAGTCGAGAAGAAATTTGAATACCAATCGAACGCGTATCAATTTCTCCCAAATTAATTTTAGCCCTTTTAATTAATTGACGTAAACCAGCTCGCGAAGTTTTATTCAAAACAATTAAACCATATTTAACCAAAACTCTATTTTCTCCTTTCATTATAACCATATCAGCCACCGAACCAATTGCTACCAAATCAAGCATCCACTTTTCAAAGGCTTCCTTATTTTCTAATGGATATTTTTTAAGCAATGCTTGAGCAACTTTGAATGCTACTCCCGAACCAGCCAAATCTTGAAAGGGATAATGATCATCTTTTACCCAAGGATTAATAATTGAAAAAGCTTTTGGTAAAATATTCAACGGAACATGATGATCTGTAATGATTATTTCAATTCCCAAATTTTTAATAAATTCCACCTCTTCAACGTTAGTAATCCCACAATCAACCGTAATAATTAACTTGGTTCCTTCATTAATTATTAATTGAGCTGCTTCTTTGTTCAAACCATAGCCTTCTTTTTCACGATCTGGTAAATAATAATCAACAATTGCTCCCATTTCTTTTAAAGTTAGGTAGAGAATAGTGGTACTACAAACTCCATCCGTGTCATAGTCTCCGTAAATAGTAATTTTTTCTTTTCGCTCAATTGCTTTCTTAATGCGTTCAATTGTTTTGTCCATATCGCGAAACAAAAAAGGATCATGAAGGTCTTGAGAGTAATCAGGCAATAAAAACTCATCAATTTTTTCTTGATTCTTTAAACCACGGTTCCAAAGCAATTGAAGAACCAACGGATCAATCTCTGGAAATCTGTCTTGAAATTCTTGATTTATCACCGAGGCAATTTTCCAATTTTTATTCATCTTTTTTTGTTGGTTTTATCGATTCCTTTAATCGATTAATGATCCTCCCTAAATTAATCGTAATAATAACAACCAAAATAGTCACTATAAAAGCATAAATAATTTTTCCCCATAACATTGACGGCTGAGGCAAAATTATTGAAATGACTTCTTCAATTGCATCGTTCCAAGCAAGCGCAGCCACCAAGCCAAATGCGGCCGTCACCAGAGACGCCAATTTTTCTAAAATTTCTAATTTTAGCTTATTGTTCATAAAAATATATCAATAAAGTTATAAATTATAACAAATAAAAAAAAATAAAACAATGACAAAAATCAATTTTAAAAAAATAAAAGAATCATCATAAATTAAACTTAGCCATTAAATGACTAGCTTTCATAATTTTAATAATCATCTTAAATTTAAAGAAAAAATGATAATCAAATACCATTAAAAAAATAACTTTGGCCAGATTGCCAAGTAAATTAAAAATACCGACCCTAATAATAGTGCCGACTTAAATAACAATTAATCATAAAAAAATTCTGTCTCGCCTAATTTTTTACTATTCCTCTGGTTTTTCTAATCGCAATGGTTCGCCACCAGCTTCTTTCCCAGTAATTTTAACTAGATCTTTATCTATTTTCTTAAATTCTTTATAAGCTTGATTATAAGAATTAACGGTTGTCCCTAAATTGTTGCCCAACTTTTTCATATATTCTTCATAACTCAAAATATGCTTATTTAACTCGCCAATTTTTTTAATAATCTCTTTGACTGATTCTTCTATTTTCAAAGCTCGTAATCCTTGAAGAACGGTTTGTAAATAAGCCAAGAAAGAAGTTGGCGAAACAATGATGACATGTTTTTCTTTGATTGAATATTCAATCAAATCACGGGTATTGGCTTTAATCGTCCCAATTTGATTAATCAATAGATCATAAAAAATTGCCTCGGAAGGAATAAACATAAAAGCAAAGTCCATTGTTCCAGATTCTGGTTTAATATATTTTGCGGTTTCATCTATCCTATTTTTTAAATCCTGTTTGAATAATTTTTCTAAACGTTCACGTTCGGATTGATCCCTTTCTTCTAAAATTCGATTATAGTTTTCTAAAGAAAATTTTGAATCAATTGGAATAATTTTATCTTTGACAAAAACTACGGCATCAACAATTAAATCTTTGCCATCGTCATCTTTGCCAATCTTGTATTGCATTTGATAACTTTTTGGCGGCAAAACATTTTTCAAAACTGTTTCTAAATAATATTCGCCTAAAATACCGCGTTGTTTCGGATTTTTTAAAATATCTTGCAAGTTTTGTAATTGATCAGCAAAATTAATAACCTGTTTATTAGTTTCATCAAGTTTAGTTAATCGTTCAGTGACATCTTTAACAATCTGAGCGGTTTGACCAAACTGAGCTTGCATTACCCGACTTGATTCAGTTAATTTATTGTCAATCGTCATCCGCATTTCTTTAAGCTGTTCCTGCATCATTAACATTGCTTCATTTGGTTGAGCGCTTTTTTTGTTTTTAATTAACCAATAAAAAACAAGGCTAAAACCAACAACCATTAAACCAAGTAAAATATATAAAATTAATTCCATAGTAGAATATTTTAACACGTTCTTTATAAAAAGCAAGGGGAAAAAGATTGAAAAATATGATAGAATATAAGATATGAAGATATGTTTCGTCTCAAATTTATATCCCCCAAATGTGGTTGGTGGGGCCGAATTTTATGTTGAAAAGGTGGTAAAAAAATTAGCGGAGAACCAACAAAATAAAATTATTGTTATTACTGCTAATCAAAAATTTTCTTGGCGACCAAAGATTGAAGAAAAAAATAATCTTAAAATTTATCGGCTTTGGCCATTAAATTTATATTCCTTAACCACTAAAAAGAAATATCCAATATTTTTAAAAATGCTTTGGCATTTAATTGACCTCTGGCATCCACTCGTTTATTTTTCAATTAAAAAAATACTAAAAAAAGAAAAACCTGATTTTGTTCACACCCATAATTTAGCTGGTTTTTCTTTTTCTGTTTTTTCAGCCGTTAAAAAATTAGGTATTAAAATTATTCACACCTGTCATGATTATTATCTACTCTGCCCTTACGCTAATTTAGTTTGTCCTTTAACTGGTTGGCGATTTAGAAAATTACCACCATTTTTTTGTCGCTGGTACCGAAAAATTACCAGAAGAATTTTAAAAAATAAAGTTGATCTTGTTTTAACGCCTTCTAAATTTGTTATGGAAACCCATTTGGCTAATGGTTTTTTTAATAACTCCCAACAACACATTCTTCCTCTTGGCATCGAAAGATCTAATTGTAATTCATCGGTCAGCGTTCATCGTCCATTCAAGATTCTCTGTGTCTCCCAGCTTGCCAAACACAAAGGCGTTGGCACTCTCATCAAGGCCTTCACCTTAATGAGAAATGAACAATTATCAATGATCAATTATCAATTAACTATTGTCGGCGACGGCTCAGAAAGAAAAAATTTAGAAAAATTGGCTGGCGATAATAAAAATATAATTTTTACTGGCAAACTAAAATCAGAAGAACTAGAGAACAAATATCAAGAAGCTGATTTAGTTGTCGTCCCCTCTTTAGCTCCAGAAACCTTTTCTTTAGTTTTATTTGAGGCAATGAGTTTTGGTAAACCAGTAATTGCTTCTCACCTCGGCGCCTTAGCAGAATATATCAAAGACAATCAAAACGGCTTTCTTTTCGAACCAGGCAATGTCGATCAACTCAAAAAAATCTTAGAAAAAGTTATTAACGACCCTGATTTAATCAAAAAAACAGGCCAAAACGCCTTTCAATTTGCCCAAGATTTTACCTTTGAAAAACATTGGGAAAAATTAGGGGAGATATATAAAAATTATTAATTTTTGTTCAGTCTTTTTTAAACACAGTAATCATATAAACCGCTATCTTTAATTCTACTATTAACGTCATTAGATATGCAGAAATAGCATTTAAATAAAACTGTTAGGGAAATATTTTTTTACTAATAAAGCTAAACCAAGGGTAAAAAGGAAATTTAAAAAATCTACTAACTAATTTTTCAAATCTTCTCATGGTTGGCAATACATACAAAGAAACGTTTTCTTCGTTAAATACACTAAATTTTTCTTTCTTAGCCTTCTTTATAAAATCTGCGTAAAATTCTGGCTCAATCACAGCCATTCCTCTGGCCGCTAAATTAATAGCCAACCTTTCATCGTCAGATAGAGAAATATCTTCTTTCCCTTGATAGCCATCAATAACTATAAAAACTCCGTCTTTTTTCAAAATTCTATAAACTTCTTGCAAAACTTTCTCTTTGGCCAAACTATGGCATAAGGCCTCAATAATAAAAATGACGTCAAAACTTTCATTTTTAAATTTACTTAGATTATGATAATCGCCATATTCTGGAAAAAAATTAATTAATTTTTTAGCCTCGTCCAAAGAATATTCTAGATGAGTTCTCGAAACATCAACGCCATAAAAATTTACATCAGAAAAATTTTTAGCTAAGTATACGGAATTCCCCCCCTACCAACTGAAAGTTCTAAAACTTTTTTTGCTTTTAATTTTTTTATGTAGCTTTCCACTATTTTTGCTTGTTCTAGTAAATCTTCTTTGCTATAAACCCCGTTCCTACTAATACCCATGTGAACAAAAAATTTACTACTAAAAAGATAATAAGCAATTTTATTAATTTGATAATATTTATTAATATAATCTTGATCAATTTCTAAAGATAAAATATTACCAACATTAAAAACATTTTTTATTTTTTCTAATCTTCTATTAAATTCTCTCAAAAACTTATCTTTATTTTTCATAATTCCAAATATAAGCGTTATTTTTTATCACTGGTTTGCCCAAAAGTTTTTTTGTTTTATCAAAAATTTCTGGTTTTAACCACTCTTGATTAACCACAAAAAAACATTTTTGCGCACCGGTGATTTCTAGTGTTTTATCTAAAATTTCTCTTGATGGTTCTTTTAATATTTGACGATAGAGCTCGTCTTTTTCTTTTTGAATAAAATCAATGTTGTCAGTTGGGAAATTCCCGGCAATCATTCCATTAACTGATTCTAAAGCTAATAAGCGCCAGCCAGCATCAAAAACGCAAATATTTGGCAGTCCAACTGACAAATATTTTATTTCTTGAGCCAAATACTTCGCCACAATTAATTCATTCTTAGTAACATTACCATAGGCCGGGCCAGAAGCATAAGTTATTATCGAAAGCGCCGCTAAAAAAATCGCCAACAGCAAAACCATTAAATTATTAATTTCCCCAGTCTGCTGTTTAACACGATCGTGTATAATGACAGACAATTTATTTAACAAATGATAAAGTCCGACTGCAAAAAATAAAACTAAAAACAAAATTAGAACATTGCTTGTTCTTAAAACAAGCAAGCGATAATCTTTCATAAAGGAAAAACTAATAAACTGATTAACTAGAAAAATGAATAAAAATATTGCCGAAATCTTAATTAAATCTTTTTGAAATTTTGATGAATCATTTTGAATTAATCGCCAAGAAAAAATAATTCCTAAAATAGTAAACAAAAAAATAAAAGGTGTAAAAATTAAAGCCCAGGAAAAGTTTTTGATGATTACTGGTAAATAAAAGTTTTCTCCGCTCTGATAAAATAAATAGTTGGGCAAATATAACAAAAAATCAACTATTTTTTGCGGGAATAATCTAATCGACTGGCTTGACGAATAAACAAAAAAACTAGTACCCGAAAAACGATCAAGCAAGGGTAAACTAAAAGTAAACAAAACAATTAAAACTGGCAAAATAATTTTTTTCCACTTTCCCCTGCTCTTTAAAATCAAGCCAAAAATTAAAATTTTAAGAGCTAAAATTAAATAAAGAATATAATTAAAAATCAAAAGTCCCAAGCTAAAAATAATTATTAACCATAGTTTTTTATCCTTGTCTTTTAAATATGAAAAGAAAACAAATAAAAAAAATAAAAAGGGCAAAAAGCCAATGGCGTGCGGCACAGTAATTGCACCGCCCACCTGCAACGAAAAAAAACAGAACAACGAAACAAAGGTTGTCAGTAATGATAATTTTTTCTTATTGAAAATT
>JAGXRK010000006.1 GCA_018335755.1 Ignavibacterium sp.
TGCTCTTGTCACCATTCAGGATCTGCTGGGTCACAGCAAGATTACCACAACGCAGTGCTACTGTAAGGTTTCCAATCTTAAAGTACAAAGGGATTACTATAAAGCCATCAATGTTGTCTTGCAGAGAACTCTGCCAATACACGAAAATGTTTCTGAAAAAGGTAAAATGGTGATAATGGATAGCATTATTAACTAATTGAAAACATAAGAAAAAGCAGGTTATGTTACGTATAGCAGGAAGTACTAGTGCAATGTCCGATTCTGATTCTTGTTGCGATAAAGGGATGCATTCTTCAAGTTGAAAATACGAACGCGGCGGGTGGCAGCTGGGTTACTTCACCTTCAACACGGCAAGGAACGCTTCCTGCGGCAGTTCGAGCTTGCCGAACTGCTTCATCCTTTTCTTTCCCTCTTTCTGCTTTTCGAGCAGTTTCCTTTTGCGGGTAATATCACCGCCGTAACACTTGGCAAGGACATCTTTTCTTAATGCCTTTACGCTTTCCCTTGCTATGATCTTGTTTCCTATCGCAGCCTGAATGGCAACCTCATACATCTGCCGGGGGATGATCTGCCTGAGTTTTTCGGTTAACTCCCGGCCCTTATAGTATGCCTTATCCTTATGGACAATCATCGAAAGTGCGTCGACCACTTCACCGTTCAGCAGTATATTAAGCTTGATGAGATCTGATTCCCTGTAGCCTGTAAATTCATAATCCATGGAAGCATAGCCTTTTGATAAAGACTTCAGACTGTCGTAGAAATCCCACAGTATCTCATTCAGGGGCAGTTCATACTCCACCTTTATCCTGTCCTTGCCGATGTAGGAAAAATTCTTCTGGCTTCCCCTTTTTTCCTGGCAGAGATCAAGGATGGGACCTATAAAGCCGGATGGAACAAAAATGGTCGCAAGAACAAAAGGTTCTTCGATAATCTCAAACTGTTCCGGCAGCAGCGACGGATTCTCGATATGGATTACTTCTCCATCCGTTTTTGTCACCCGGTAAACCACAGTCGGAGCGGTGCTCAAAAGTAAAAGATCGAACTCCCGCTCAAGCCTTTCCTTGATAATCTCCATATGGAGAAGTCCGAGAAAACCGCATCTGAAACCGAAGCCGAGGGCCGATGATGTTTCGGGCTCGTATACAAAGGAGGCATCGTTCAGCCGCAGTTTATTGAGGGCATCTCTCAGGTTCTCATACTGATGGGACTGGGTCGGATAGAGTCCGCAAAAGACCATAGGCTTGATATCTTTATAACCAGGGCACGGTTCGCTCACAGGTTTCCCGGCATCGGTTATTGTGTCGCCTATTTTTGTTTCTGTGACGCTTCTGATGCCTGCTATGATGTAACCGACTTCCCCTGCTGATAATTTTTCGACGGGCTGCACCTTCGGAGAAAAAATTCCGACCTGTGCAACTTCGAAAACCCCTCCGGTTGCCATCAGGCAAATTTTCCCTCCTGCGGCAATTGTGCCATCGAATACCCTGACGAGCACTATGACACCCTGATAGTTGTCGAACCATGAATCGAATATAAGGGCCTTTAATGGTTTGTCGTCATTCCCTGAAGGCGCAGGTATCTTCCTTACTATGGCTTCAAGGATTTCCCTTGTGCCGATTCCCTCTTTTGCACTTGCGAGGATTGCATCAGTGCAATCTATGCCTATCGTATCCTCAATCTGCTCCTTTGTCTTTTCCGGATCCGAGCTCGGCAGGTCGATCTTGTTTATCACGGGCACAATTTCAAGATTATTCTCGACAGCGAGGTATGCGTTCGCAAGTGTCTGTGCCTCAACCCCCTGCGAGGCGTCGACTACGAGCAGCGCTCCCTCGCATGAAGCAAGGCTTCTGGATACTTCATACGAAAAATCGACATGCCCCGGGGTGTCTATCAGGTTCAGTATATAATCCTGTCCGTCATCGGCTCTGTAGTTTAGCCTGACTGCGTGCGCTTTTATGGTGATGCCCCGCTCTTTTTCGAGGTCCATCGAATCCAGCACCTGGGCTGTCATCTCCCTTGCGCTCAGGGCACCTGTGTACTCTAGGAGCCTGTCCGCAAGCGTCGACTTCCCGTGGTCGATATGGGCGATTATGGAAAAATTGCGTATTCGTCTGGTCATATTTTTTATGCTAAGCCTTTTATTCTATCACAAAAAGCAGAAACGTATTTAAGACGAAATAGTCAGTTTCAGAAAACATTCAAAAAAGCAAACCACAGAGAGTACAGAGATTCTTTTGTGATCTCAAAAAGTTACCGGAAAGAACAAAAAAACTTTCTTTATGTCAAATGAAATGCCGGGATCGATCTATAATAATCTCAACCATTTTATACACAGGTCATCTCTGAAAGGTGCGCGGCAATCTCTTCG
Organism: Ignavibacterium sp.; assembly: GCA_018335755.1. GTDB lineage: Bacteria > Bacteroidota > Ignavibacteria > Ignavibacteriales > Ignavibacteriaceae > JAGXRK01. The sequence goes on from JAGXRK010000006.1 coordinate 2,369, forward strand.
CAAAAAATCGAAACTGCTTCGTTTCACTGGCAGTGATTCTTACCTCATGATATTGGAAATTAATATCTTCGTCTGTGTCCTCTGTGGTCAGGTGATGGATTTTCTGGTTACGTGGCGATTGCTTTCAAAGATTGCAACATGTTAGAGTAAGCGAGTATTTTTAAAGAAAATGCGTGATGACAACTTACAGATCGGCCTGACGTTTGATGACGTACTTCTATTGCCTGCGAAGTCTGAAGTCCTTCCTAAAGAAGTTGATATCTCGACTCTTCTTACGCGAAACATATCGATCAATATCCCGATTATAAGCGCAGCCATGGACACTGTTACCGAGGCTGAACTTGCCATGGCCATGGCAAGGGAAGGCGGCATAGGGATTATTCACAGGGCCATGAGCCCTGACAGGCAGCGGTCCGAAGTCGACAAGGTCAAGAAATCCGAAAGCGGAATGATTCTTGATCCTATCACTATACCACCCGGTGCATCGATTTCCGAGGCCATGGGCCTTATGGAAAAATACCGCATATCGGGAGTTCCTGTTACTGAAAAGGGCAAACTCATCGGGATTATCACCAACAGGGATCTCCGTTTCGAAACCCAGTTCAATAAGAGAGTTTCACAGGTCATGACAGGAGAAAAACTGATTACTGCTTCTATCGGAACAACTCTTGATGAGGCGAAGAGCATTCTTCACAAATACAAGATAGAAAAGCTGCCGATTGTGGACAGGGGGAATGTACTTAAAGGGTTGATTACGATAAAAGATATCGAAAAAAGAAAGAAATATCCGAATGCGTGCAAGGACAGCGTAGGCAGGCTCCGTGTAGGAGCGGCGATCGGAAGCGGAGAAGACTCCCTCCACAGAGCGGAAATGCTTGTGAAAGCGGGGGCGGATGTCATTGTAATCGATACTGCGCACGGGCATACGGCTTCAGTTATGGCGACGCTGAAGGCATTAAAAAAGAAATTCGATATCGATGTAATTGCCGGCAATATTGCAACGCCCGAAGCTGCGACTGACCTTATAAAGGCTGGAGCCGATGGCATAAAGGTCGGTATAGGGCCGGGGTCGATATGCACCACGCGTATTGTTGCCGGCGCCGGCGTGCCGCAGATTACAGCTATTAAAAACTGTTATGCGGTTGCAAAGAAGTACAAAGTCCCCATAATTGCGGACGGAGGAATTAAATATTCAGGTGATATAACAAAGGCCCTCTCGGTAGGCGCACATTGTGTAATGATAGGCAGTCTTTTTGCAGGCACCGATGAGTCGCCCGGTGAAATAGTTCTTTTTCAGGGAAGAAGCTATAAGGTATACCGTGGAATGGGTTCAATCGGAGCGATGGAACAGGGCTCTAAAGACAGATATCTGCAGGCTGGCGTGAAATCTGCAAAACTCGTACCGGAGGGGGTTGAAGGAAGAGTGCCTTACAAAGGTCCGGTTTCTCAGAGTGTGCACCAGCTGATCGGGGGGGTGCGTTCCGGCATGGGCTACTGCGGATGCCGGGATCTTGCAGAACTCAGGAAGAAGGCGCAGTTCATCAGGATTACAAGCGCCGGCCTGAGGGAAAGCCATGTTCATGATGTTATCATCACAAAAGAGGCTCCCAATTACAGGCCTGAATGGTGACAAGACATCAAGCAGTAATCAGTAGCAGAAAAAGTATTTTCTGTTCTTTTGTCCGTCATTCCCGCTTGTCGGGAATCCTTCTTTAGAAGAAAGATACCGGACAAGACATAATGTATTAAACCTGTCCTACCATAAGGGACGTGGGTTAAGCTAAAGGTGAAGAAAACCAAAGGCTCAGAGCCACAATTAAGGAGGACAGGTTATGTACCAGTATAGCAAATATGTTGGATTGGATGTACACAAGGAGAAGATAATGTTGGCGGTGGCAGAGACAAGCAGAAGAGGGCCTGTATATTATGGTGAGATAGCGAACACTCCT
>JAGXRK010000007.1 GCA_018335755.1 Ignavibacterium sp.
CGTTTTGAGCGTAGGGTGAAGCGATGCCACCCCAAAAAGAAAAAGCCCCGACGCCTTTTGCCTGCCTCGGGACTTTCTTCATTCACTTTTTCTCTCCACCCTCGCGAAGAGCCCCTTTGGGGATGAGGCTGCTGTTCATCGGTAGCCCGCGTTTTCTCAATTAATTGTCCAGTGCTTTAAATTTTACGCCAGTAAGATTTTCGCTCAATTCCCATAATCTTTTTGCATCAGCTTCATTATAAGCGGCGTCGCCTGCTCGGACTTCAACAGGGAAGCCTTTTGTGTCATTTTCAGGTCCGTAATACCCACCAGCTTTTGCATTTGGATCAGTCCCCGCATAAAGAAGAGGCAATGCTCCCATTGCAGCGCTTTGATATGTTGTGGCGCTTAATATTTTCCCAATGATTTTCATGAACCCGCTGAGATTGTTGTCTGCCCAGCTTGTTTTTGCAAGACCTGGATGTACGGCAATTGATTTCGTTGTTGTTCCTTTCGCATCCAATCGCCGATTTAGCTCGAACGCAAATAGTATCTTAGCCAGCATACTTTGTGGATATGCCTTCATAGAATTGTAGGAATTCTCACTCATGAGATCATCCCATTCAATTTTTGCTGTGGCATGCATCCGACTGCTGACTGTCACAATGCGACTGGAGGGAGTTTTCAATATTACATCCAGCAATAAGGCGGTCAGCGCGAAGTGCCCAAGATGACCGACACCGAAATGAGATTCGAATCCATCCTTGGTTAAACTCCTAGCAGCGACTACAGGTCCTCCATTATTGATCAATACATCCAATCTGTCATACCTGCTATTGAACGTTTCGGCAAACTTGCGAATGGAAGCCAAACTGGCAAGATCAAGTTCCATTAATTCCAATTTAGCGGAGGGAATCTCTTTCTTGATTGCGTCCATAGAACGCTGTCCGCGCTCAAGATTGCGACAAGCCATAATGACGGTTGCGCCTTTTTCGGCAAGAGCGAAGGAACTTTCATAGCCTATGCCGCTATTTGCTCCGGTGACTATGAAAACTTTTTCACTGAGGTTCGGGATATTATCTTTCGTCCAATTAGTCATTATGATTTTCCTTTACTTATAGGTTTTGGATAAAATATATTGTAACTGTGGTGGAATCTTGCCGATGTTGCGCGACCAGGGCGAACCGCGTACGCGTCCATTGTACATCCGCTTTACGTTTTGAGCGCAGGGGAAGCGATGCCGCCCCAAAAAGAAAAAGCCCCGCCGCCTTTTGCCTGGCTCGGGACGTTTTCATTCAGTTTTCCTCTCTACCCTTGACACTGCTGTTCATCGGTAGGCGCTTTTGATTTTGAAGATTTGTTACAACTGCTCGCAGAACCATGTTGAATGAAAGAAAACTAAGATGCATCGCTATTTATAACAGCATCTTCCAAGGCTTTATAGTGATCAGGGAAAACTGTGTGCATCATGTCAAGAAGAAAGGCAATTACATTTTGAGATTCTGAAACTAATGCAGGATTAAAACCTTTACCAGTAATATGAGATTGGTCGTTTGTGAATTTATAAATAGCCGTTTTCTTGTTTTCATCAAAATTAATTTGCTCCAGTTTTTTGTAGGGAGTATTGTTGTCGGGGTACATAACCATCAGGAAATTTTCCAGAACCTTGCGGGCTATGTTTGGTAAGTGATAAACAGAATCTAAAGTTCCATCTGGATTGAATCTGTATAGAATCTTGAACAAGTATTGATATTCTGTATTATAGTTCTTAAGTAATTTGTCCAGCACTGCTAATGTCGCTATTCTTTTTTCGTCGTTTCTCAAGTTTTTTATCATGTAATATGATTTGCGCCCTTGAGATTTCGGCATATTCTTAAACCAATTTATGATTAACTGCAAAAAATCAAAATTATGGGTGAGTATAAAAACCTGATAGCTATCTCGAACCGCATTTTTCAAGAAGGAAAAAGCTTGAAATAATGAATTCGAATCCAAACTGGAAATTGGGTCGTCAATAACCACAACTCCATCGTTAACGGTAAAGTCTCGATCTTTTAGATGGATTGTGAAATAAACAAAAGCAATAGCTGTTTTCTCTCCTTCGCTAAGGTTTTTAGCTCTCTCTCCATTGCGTTTGAGCAAATATCCTTCGGCGGTACTTTCAAAAACAAGTTCTCTCCGCCCTAAAAACACTTCTAATTGCCTGTTGATTTCATCGCACGCTCGACCAGCTTCTGATATTTTGTTTTTGTTGCCTTGAATTCTTGCTTGAAGATTTTTAATGCCAATATTGTCTGGGTAATCAGGGTTGCCATTTTCGAGGACGTTTATTTCCACGATTAAATTGGCAATGGCGATGTTTAATGATTGAACGTCATCAAAGATTTCGCTTAAGTGATGCCTTTTGAGTTTTACTCTAGCATTATCCTTTTCGTTTGAAAAATTTGTTGATTTCTCATTGTGCTTGCTAATCCAAGCATTAATCAAATTTGCCGCAGAAATAATGGCATTAACTTTCAATCTCTCAGTTAAGTTGATTTCTTCGGTTGTATGAAGTTTTTTATTTTCGACTTGGGTCTTGATAGCTTTTACATTTTCTAATAAATCTTTCTTTGCATTTTCCAGTTGGTCAGTATTGATTTTGTATTCATCTCGGAACTCAGGATATAAATTTGCTTTATCAATAGGCAAGGTAGATTGAATTGTATCTTGCAATTCAGCAATCTTGACTAACAAATTATCGGCATCAGTTTTCAATTCCTTGTCTGCAAGATTGAAGTGTTTTGCTAAAGCTCGAAGCCTATCTTCTGGCAATGGCTGATCGCAAAACTCACACTTTAATGAGTTTTCTTTTTGGTGTAATTCAAATCCCTTTTCAACCCATTGAGAGATGTGAAGATTTTCTCGCAGACGAGTGATTGCTGTTAATTCCACCGTTCTTTTCAGTAAGGCAGTCGCTTCATCAAAAATATCTTTTGAAGTGCTTTCAATATTCTCGGTGGAAAGCAAATTCAGGATAGGCATTTCCTGTTGTAGCAATGTGGCTAAGAGTTGATCAACTTCAGTTTGAGGTAATAACTGTTTTGAATCTAATAACCTAAAGTCGCTTTCTGCATTGTTTTTTCGATAATTCCGAGCTTGTGCCCCTAAAACATGCGTGCCAATATTTCTAGCGGCTGTAGTAAATAAATTTCCCTTCTCGTTTTCTTTGTTACCAAGCTCCTCTTTTTTTATTTCTAATTCTTTGAGTTTTCCAATATTGCCTGGTATTTCAGGGTTTCCCCGTAAGATTAACTCATCTTCTCGGATTGAGTCTGCTAGTTTTTTGTTTTCTTCCCCAATAATATAAATCGAACTGGCTTTTCCAGATAATACATCAATATTTTGGGCAATATAATTTTGATTAAAGACTCTGATTTTCTTGCTATAGCTTGCCCCATGAGTGTATTCTCCATTGTCTGTTTCTATTTTATATTTCAGATTTGGAAACTCATCGGATGTTTCTTTGGTTAACTCGGAGAACATTTGGGACAGGGTAGTTTTTCCACACCCATTCCATCCATATATGAGATTGAACCGCTCAAATTGGGGCAGACTTGCATCCCAGCGGTAATTGCTAAATATGGCTAAGTTCTTAATTTCGATTAGTTTTCGTATCACTTTTTTGTCCTTAATTAATTTCCCTTTACAAAAAGGATCGGATGCCAGCGCCTAACAGGGGATCTGCGGACGCATTCCCAAATCCATTTGGGCGGAATGGGTTAAAATCGAATGAACCAATTATACACGCGAAGCAGTCCTGTGGACAACCCCCTCAGCATAGGGTCAACTCTTTATAAAGTGACTGTCACCTCAAGTCAAACTACGAAGCAGGCGAAGCAACTTCCCGCTCGACCTGATTTTCCACAAAGGGTGGGAGATTGCTTCGTTTCACCAGCAATGCCACGAATCTATTTCAAAAATTTCACTTCCGCGTATGGGCTGGTGTTCCCGAAAAGTCCCGAAACCTGTCCGTTCAGCGTCCCCTCGAAAAACCCCAGCAAATACGCGTTCACGATCTCGATCACGCGCGCGCCGCTCAACGGTCCCTTCAAGCCGAGTTGCGGCGCAATGGGCGAGAGCAGGGGCAGGTCGCTGAAATCGAAATGCCTCGTCCCGTCTATGCTGATCACGCCCCGGCTGTCGGACACATTCGGGAGGAACAGGTTGAACAGCGTGTTATTCTTGCTGTCGATGATGTCCGCCCAGCCCTGGCTGAACATGAAGAACGACGGCTGGTTCACGCCGTCTCGAATCACCTCCGCCGACACGGGGCGCATGAACGGGTCCATGCCCAGCACCGCTTTACAGCGCATGTCCGTGCCGCAAAATTGAATTGCCGCCCCGCCGCCCGTCGAATGACCATAGACGCCGACGCGATTTAAGTCGAGTTTCCCGGCAAATGGATGTCCTTCCGCTTCATTCCAACCTTCGAGTTGGTCCAGCAAAAACGACATATCCCCCGCCCATTGATCCACCAGCACGCGCGCGACGACTTCGTAATTCGGGTCGTCCGCATCTTCGGGCAATGCCCTCGGATTGTTCGGGGCAACCGTCCCATCCGGGAAAACGGTGATGACCGCTCCGTATGTATGCTGCAAGCCGATGACCACA
>JAGXRK010000008.1 GCA_018335755.1 Ignavibacterium sp.
CAATCGGGCATTTCAAATCAAAAGAGCCGAGGGGCGAATTTACGCTGGTGATTGAAGGACAAAAGACCGAAGACCGTGGACGGTGGACGGAGGAGGAATTGCAGGAAGCGATTCGAAAAGGCTTGGATGAGAAAATGTCCGCGAAGGAGCTATCCGCCCAACTGGCGGAGCGGAGTGGATGGAACAAGAAGGATATATACCGCCTAACGGTGAGAATGTAGGAAATATTGGAGGCAAGCACATGAGTAGCGGTTCTGATAATTCTCCTGAGCATGTAATAAAGAGGCTGCTTGAAATAGATAGAACTATCGATTCAATACTTAATGAATTAACTACATCCCTCGAAGAAAGAGCCAAAGGGCTGTTTGGCAGTGGAGGTCTTTGTGATTCTGTAGAATTAATACCTTATCCAAATAGATACTTTGTTGCTCAAGAATTCAATGAAAATAAAGATGATCTAAGAAAATCTATAGATATTGCTTTGGGTAAGTTTGGGTATTCTTCAATAGCTGCAAATGATTTTTATTTACCAGAAAAGTTGATATGTAAAATATCTGCATTAATTCAAGGAACCCCTTTTGGGGTGTATCAATTATCTGCGAGTCAGAATAGAAATGTGTACCTTGAGCTTGGTATAGCTTTGGGCTTGGGGAAACCCTTTGTCCTTGTGAAGGATAAAAATGCTAATCCAACGAGAATTGTGCGGGATATTGAGCATTATCCTATAAACAGCTATTTGGGGCTTCAGTATGAATTAGGGTCTCTGCTTGAAAAGCACATAACCAGTATTGGCAGACTCCGTCCCCAAAAAATAAATACCGTCAAGTTAGACAATAATGTCGTAATATATCATGGCGATGTTGATGATATTGATATTACAGTAACTCTAGCTAAGAAGATAAAATCTCTTGGTTTTACTCCTGTAATTCTGGGAGAGCGCCGTGAGGAAATAGTTCGGTACCTAAAAAGTGAGGCAAAGATTGAGCCAGAGTTTGCAGGAACTAGGGATCAAATTGTAGAAACTATTCAAAAATCAAGACTTGGTATTTTTAGAATACATAAATCTGCAAGTGCCGATAATTTTGTTGCATTAGGGATTAGCATAGGTTTTAACAAACCCTTTTTGCCTATAAAGCTGTCAACCGATGAACCTCCTTCGGATTTGTACCACTTATCCGCATTATCCTATGCTGGCTTTTCAAACCTTGAAGCGCAATTGCAAGATTGGGTTGAGTCAAGAATGGGGTAAATTCGATGACAAATAAAGAAAAGAAAAACCTTCTAGTTTTTATCGATACAAGAGATAGCGAAGGCCATGAAATGGATTTTCGCTTATCTCTTAAGAAAGCCTTGGGAATATATCCATACTGGATATTTGAGGATTTTTCAAAGAAACCCGAAAGCATTTTTAGTGCTACAGTCGGCGGGATATTAATTAGCCAGGCGGTCGTATTAGATGGGGCTCCTCAGACCAAAGACGTTTCACCTGACTCTCTGATTCGATATGGTATCTGTCGAGCGTTAAATAAGCAATGTGTTTTTGTAGGTATAAAAAGCAATATAATAAAGGGAAAAGGGGAAATCAATGAAACGATTGTAGAGCATTATATTGAGTTTAATCACTACTTGCACTTCGCTACGCAATTTAGGGACGTTTTTTTAGAACAGCTCAAGTCTCCAGCTAATATTCTCAAAGTAAAACCAAACAAATTACCCGTTCATTCATTTATTGTTTTTGGTTTTGATCGATGGAAGAAAAACGATCTCTATGAATCAATAACCAACTTTAGCAACGGAACTGGGTGGTCGCTAAGAATCGTTTCAGATATAGGATCGTTTTCTAAATTAGAAAGTTTGGCAAATGCCGTAAGTCAAAGAAGTTTCTGCATTTTTTGCTTAGATGACATTAGAGATGAAAAAGTTTTCATAGGAATCGGCTTGGCTATAGGAATGGGAAGACCATTCCTAATAATTAAGCATAAACTTGTTCCTTTGCCTAATTCATTACTGGGATATCATGGTGTTATAGAATACGAGTCTTACTCGCAGTTGAAGACTCAATTAGTGAAATATACTAGCGAATTTTTATCGGAAGAGGTGTTTTATTGGGAGGGGGCGACCTATAATGATTTATTGTTCAAATTGGAGAAGCAGATCGGAGGCATGAGTCCTCGTGCACTTGACGAAGTTGAAGGTGCATTGCAAACGGTGATTTCCGTTTTAGGGGATAGTGTGGCAAAACCTTACGCACTCATTGGTGAGATATATAGGGAAAAACACTACAGGGTTTCTCCTGATAATACAGATTACCTGAAAAAAGCGAAAGAATATTACGAGCAAGCTGCGAAGATTCAGGGAGGGTACAAGCTTTATCAAAACGCTTCGGATGCTATAGATAGGCATATTCAATTAATGGAACTTATTAAAGAAAAGCGTTACCGATCTATTCCTGGTTTGATCAATCTAATAGGTGGAGATGTAAATAGTGTTTATTATTTACAAGTGAGAGAATATTTATTAACGGTTGTGAAGAAGCTTGTAGAAGAGAATGAGTTCGTTTATGCTATTTCCTTGTTGGTCGCGATGCAAACGCATGATAAGTCGGAGCAAATAAAAAAACTAGTTCAGGAAGTTCTAAATCTAGCTCCATATGAGATCATCAAAGCATTGCAAAATACCCAGTCTGATGTCATTAACTTAGAAAGCGAAAAAGCGAAAATAGTTGTCCAACTTAAAGAAAAAGAAGCGCAACTTGATAAAATGTCCGAGGAGTTAGAAGTATTTAGGATACAGATAGATTCTAATGAGGATGAACTACTGACATTGAAAGATAATTTGGAACGCATCCAAAGTGAACGAGATAATCTAGAAGCTAGATTGAAAGATATCTCTGTGCAACTTGACGCGGATCATAGGACTGTAAATGAATTTGAAACAAAAATTGAATCTGCCAAAAATATTGATAAGCAAGTCATAGTTAATTTTGGTGATCCTTATGGTTGGGCGATTTATAGAGCCGTTGATAGTGAGCCGTACGTTGTTCGCGCGGGGGAAAGGTTATCAGCAAAAAAAGGACTTGTTTTAGATTGGGGTGATATTATTTATGACGAAGAGGGAAGTCAAATATTAGAGCTTTTACCTCGTAATGCAATTGTTGTCAGACCTGATAATGATTATTATGCAGATGTGAGTCGTATCGTGGAAGATAATGATTGATTTTTTTAATCATCCAAAATAATAAGGAGTATCAGCATGGCAGAAGAATCAAAAAAATCCGAAGAAAAGAAGGACGAAAAACCCACCCCAAAAGACAACATCGTCACCACCAAACATTCGGTACGGATCGGCGGCAGGACGGTGAAGTACACCGTCACCACAGGGACGATCGTGATGAAGGAAGAGATCAACGACAAGGAGAAAGAC
>JAGXRK010000009.1 GCA_018335755.1 Ignavibacterium sp.
AGGAATTTATGCCTTGGCTGAAGACGAAGATTTTATTTATGCTGCTGGCGGATCAACAAGAAAAGTCTGGAAAATTAAAAAAAGCGATATGGTTAAAGTTGGAGAAAGTTCTTACCATGATAGCGTTATTAGATCTTTAGCTCAAGATGAAAATTATGTTTATGCTGGTGATCAAGCAAATATAATCCGAAAAATTAGAAAAAGTGATATGGTTGTTGTTTCAAGTTCAGATATTGGTCGGAGCGTTTACGCTCTTATTGTTGATGACTCTTATGTTTATGCAGGTGATACTGCGGGAAGAGTTTGGAAAATTAGAAAAAGCGATTTAATGCAAATAGATTATCATTCTCGTAGTTCAGGAACAATATATACCCTTGCTCAAGATTCAATGTATATTTATGCAGCTGGGACAAGCAATATTGTTTGGAAAATACCGAAAACAAACATTAATGAAACCACAGCTCAAATCAATTTAGGTACCACTATTAATGCATTGGCCGTTGATACTACCTATGTTTATGCCGGGGGAACGGGTGAGGTTATATGGAAAATCAATAAAAATATGAGCAATACAGGTCAAAGCATTAATTATGGTGGCGATATTAACGCTATTACTGTTTGTGACGAAGATTTTGTTTATGCTGCTGGCGGATCAACAAGAAAAGTCTGGAAAATTAAAAAAAGCGATATGGTTAAAGTTGGAGAAACTATAAATTATGCATCTGAGATTAATGCTCTTTCTTGCCGTTAAAATAATTATTAAATTTCATTTTTAATTATTATTTATTATAAATTATTAATTTAATTTTCATTTTATGTTTGAAGAAAAAAATCAAAATCAACCATCGGATAATATTATTGAAGAAGAAAAAAAATTGTTTGGCGAAACTGACGATCAGAAAAATTTTAATTTAAATAAATCGTCAGTAACTATTTCTAAGGAATTTGTTAGAAAGAAAAGAAAATTTCCGATTATTTTAATTTTAGTTATTATTATTTTGATTGGCTTAATCGCTATTATTTTTCAATCTTTTTTATCTGGGGATTCAACAACAAATCAACAAATAGTCGAGCCAAAAAACACAGAAGGAAAATTATCAGAGGAAAACCAGTTAGTTGCTAGGCCAATAATTATTGACACAGATGGCGATGGTTTAACTGACGAGGAAGAACTAACTTTAGGAACAAGCATCAACAACACTGACACTGACAGTGATGGACTTTTTGATTTTGAAGAAGTAAAGATTTATGGAACTGATCCATTAAACCCCGACACTGATGGCGATGGTTATTTGGACGGAGAAGAAGTAAAGGCTGGTTATAATCCTTTAGACCCAAGGCCCGGTGCCAAATTACTTGATTTATTAAAAGAAATAGAGGAAACAGAAAAAATAGAGGAAGGAAATGAAGAGTCTAATTTATAATATTATTGTATTTTCTAATATTTTATGGTAGAAAACGAAGAAAAAATTGATCAAGGTGAAAAAATTTATGTTATGTCAGATTATTTCAGAACCAAAAAAGAGGCCAAAGCCCATTCTTCTTTTATTATTAGAGCTGATAATAAAAAAGCAAAAAAATCTTTTCCATTATGGTTAGTTTGGATTATTTTCGGCTTTATTATTATTCTTTTTGCTGCTATTTTTTATTTTAATCCCAGTTTAGTTATTTCTTTATTAAGTGGCAATATTAATACTCAAAACTCAGTCAATAATTTACAACCAATTATTAATCAACCAGTTGTTGAAAATTCATCGCAAGTTATTTTTGAAGAAAAAACTATTAGAGCAGAACTAAGGGAAGGAGACAATATTATTGTTGCCGCTGAATTATTTTTACCGGAAAGTTCTTTAATAACTGATGATCTGATTACTTTGGATGGTAGATTTGTTATTAATGAAAAAGATAGTAATTATCAAATAATTGGTGGTTTGTTTGAGATTTTCCCTCCAGTTACTCCGCAAAAAGAACTTACCTTGAAAATTTTTTACAATGAAATGAAAGTTGACCAAAGATGGGAAAATGATTTAAGAATAGGGCACTTACAAAATGATATTTGGAATGTTTTGCCAACAGAAGTTGACCAAACAACAAATACCTTGACAGTCAAACTTTATTCTTTATATCAAGGAACATTCGCCGCGATTATTTTAAGCGAAAAAGTTTTTAATTTACAAGGCAGTCAAGTAATTTCTTCAGGAATTTTTGTTGGCCGAGATTCTGACGGAGATGGTTTAACTGATTTTGAAGAACAAATTTACGGGACAGACCCCTTTAATAGTGATACTGACGGAGACTTAATTTCTGATGGAGAAGAACTTATTAATTTATATTGTCCTGTTTCTGGTTACGGCATTAAGCTAGAAAATACAGATTTAATAAAAAATTATCAAAATCAAACATTTAAATATTCTTTATTTTATCCCACGTCTTTTTCAGTTAAAGTTGTTCAGGGGAGCGATGAAAGCGAAGTTATTGTTTCTGGCGATGGTAGTGAATTTTTTAGCATTATTGTTCAAGATAATCCAACGGGATTATCTGCTAAAGAGTGGTATCAACAACAAATTAGCGGGTTGAACGTTAGTGAATTAGAAGAAATAATTATTGGTAATCGTTCGGCAGTTTGGAGCTTAAATAAACTAACCGTTTATTTTGTTAAAGATAAACAAATTTATGCTATAACTCATAATATTGGTGGTGCCACGATTGTTGACTTGAGAACAACTTTTTTAATGATTTTAAAAAGTTTTAAATTCTTTTGATTAGATTAATGATAGAAATTAACAACTTAACAAAACAAAAGATTAATCCTTTCTTGATAAAAAAATTTATTGCTCAAGCGCTAAAAATTTTAAAAATTAAAAAATCAATTTCTTTAGTTTTTGTCGGACTAGCGTTAATTAAAAAAATTAACGAAAAATATCGTCAAAAAAATGAAATCACCGACATCCTTTCATTTATTGGCGCTGATAATTATTTGGGCGAGATTATTATTTCATTAAAGCAAGCCCAAAAACAAGCCAAACAAGCGCAACACTCTCTAATGACTGAAATAAAAATTTTAATTATTCACGGAATTTTACATCTTCATGGTTATGACCATCATTATAAAAAAGATTATAAGCTGATAGTTAAAAAAGAAAAACAGTTATTAAAAATTTTAAAAGTATAAAAATGATTAATTTTCGTCTTTTTAAAAGAAGCTTTGCTCATGCTTTTGATGGTTTGAAGTATATTTTTGCTCAAGAACAAAATTTCAGAATTCAGGTGATTGTTGGTTTAATTGTCCTTATTTTGGCTTTTTGCTTCCCCCTTTCAATTAATCAAAAAATTACAATTATTTTGATGATTGGCTTGGTTTTAATTTTAGAAATGCTAAACTCAGCAATTGAAAGAACCATTGATCTTCTAAGGCCCAAAATTGATAGTGGCGCAGCGATTGTTAAAAAAACAATGTCTGGTTTGGTTTTATTAGCGGTTGTTACTTCGGTTATTGTTGGATTTTTGATTTTTTATCCTTTTATTTTTTATTATTTTTGATATAATTTTTTACTAATTTTTAGAAAATTGTTTCTATTTTTATCTTTTTTTAAACAATTTTTATAAATTTATTTTTTATAGTTTATGACAGACAAAATTATTGCTGGGGTTGATCTTGGCTCCTCAAGTATTAAAATTGCGATTAGTAATTTGAATCAAGATGGCTTGTTTCAAGTTATTGCTGTGGCCGAGGAAGCAGCCGAAGGGATTAGCAAGGGAGTAATTATTAATTTAGAAGAAGCGGTTTCTTCACTCTCTCGTGCTTTAGAAAAAGCAGAAAGAATGGTTGGTTACAACATTGATCGTTGCTTTGTTGGTATTTCTGGAACTCACATTATTTGCCAGCCTTCAAGGGGAGTGGTTGCGGTTTCTAATGCCAAAGGAGAAATAAAAGAAGAAGATGTTAAAAGAGTGCTTGAAGCTGCCCAAACGGTTGCTACGCCACCCAATTATGAGATTCTTCATATTGTGCCTTTGTCATATATTGTTGATTCTCAGCCAGGAATAAAAGATCCATTGGGCATGACTGGGGTTAGACTAGAAGTCGAAGCCCAAGTGGTTGAAGGTCTTTCTAATCAAATTAAAATTTTGTCTAAGGTTTTATCAAGAACAGGTGTGTCTTGCGAGGACCTAGTTTTTTCTATTCTGGCCGCCTCAGAAGCAGTTTTAGAAAGAAAAGAAAAAGAATTGGGCGTGGCTGTTCTTAATTTAGGTTCAACCATCTCTAGTTTAGCTGTTTTTGAAGAAGGAGATCTTTTAACAACTAAAATTTTGCCAATTGGTTCCCGTCATATTACTGGCGATATCGCTATCGGCTTAAAAGTCCCAGTAGATGTAGCTGAATTAATAAAAATTTATCATGGTCATGCTTTACCAGAAAAGTTTTCAAAAGATGAAAAAATAAATTTAGCTGAATTTGATGAAAAAGAAATTAATAGTGTTTCTCAAAAAATGGTTGCTGAAATTATTGAAGCGAGGGTTGAGGAAATTTTTAAAATGGTTGACAAAGAACTTATCGCGATTAAAAAAAGCAAGAAACTGCCAGCCGGTTTAATCATTACTGGGGGTGGGGCTAAACTTCGAGGGATTGAAGACTTAGCAAAAAAAGTTTTAAAATTGCCCGTTAATATTGGTTTACCTAAAAACATTTCGCTGGCTATTGAAAAGGCAGAAGATCCGACTTATGCGACCGCCATTGGTTTAACTATTTGGGGGAAAGAAAATAGTTTAATGGGGGGAGAAAAACAAGTTTCAAGTTTTGATTTTTTGAAAAATATTTTTAAGAAATTTTTACCTTAATGAAAAAAGCAAAGAAAAAATCTTCAAAAAAAGATAATTTAGTCGGGGTAAAAATTTTGGGCGTTGGGGGATCGGGTGGTAATATTGTTAATCGGATGTATAAATTTAGATTGCCTGGGATTAATTTTTTTGCTATTAATACAGATTTACAGGCTTTAAAAAAAATAAATGGTCCCAAAAAAATACAAATTGGTAAAAATATTACTCGAGGATTGGGCGCCGGGATGAATCCAGAGATTGGTCGGCAAGCGGCTGAAGAGAATAAAAATGATATTGAAAATTTAATTAAGGGATCTCAAATAGTTTTTATTACGTGTGGTTTAGGTGGGGGGACTGGCAGTGGGGCTGTTCCAGTAATTGCCGAAATTGCTAAAAATTTGGGAATTTTAACTATCGTTGTTGTTACTACTCCCTTTACTTTTGAAGGCAAAGCAAGAAAAGAAATTGCTGAAGGGGCGATTCAAGAACTTCAACATAAGGCTGATACTTTACTTTTAATTTCTAATGATCGTTTGATTGACTTGGTAGACAAAGAAAAAACTTTGATAGAATCTTTTTCTTTGGTTGATGATATTTTAAAGAATGCAATCATCGGAATTTCTGGAATTATTCTTTTGCCAGG
Source organism: Ignavibacterium sp. (assembly GCA_018335755.1). Classification (GTDB taxonomy): domain Bacteria; phylum Bacteroidota; class Ignavibacteria; order Ignavibacteriales; family Ignavibacteriaceae; genus JAGXRK01. Next base: position 5,462 of record JAGXRK010000009.1, read on the forward strand.
ACTTATTAATATTGACTTTGCTGACGTGAAAACTATAATGGAACACTCCGGCCAATCTTTATTAGGCGTTGGTCGTGGCGAGGGTGATAATCGAGCTATTGAGGCGGTTCGGCAGGCCACTGAGAATCCATTTCTTGACTTGACTCTTGCTGGTGCTAAAAGAATTCTTTTTTCAATTCGAGGGAGTAAAGACTTAAAACTTCATGAGGTTAATGAGATAGCTAAACACATTACTTTCGGCGCGCTTGATAAAGCAAAAATAATTTTTGGCGCAGTCATTGACGATAATCTTAAAAATGAAATCGAAGTTACGGTGATTGCTTCAAGTTTTGTTGATTCTGAAAGAAGTGTTAGTGAAAAAAAAGAATTTGTTCCGCTTTCCCCGTTTCCAGAGTCGTTAGTTCGAGGTCGTTTTTCGAAAGAACCCACTAGAAAAAGTATTAAAGAGATTTACGAAAAGACAAAAGAAGAAGAAGAGCTAGAAGTCCCGGCTTTTATTAGAAAAAAAATTAAATATTAAAATATTAAAAAATTTTAAAACGTCGTTAAGAACTATGGCTAAAATTATTCACGTTCAAAAAAGAGACAAAAGCATTGTTCCGTTTGATCGAGAAAGAATTAGATTGGCTGTTTTTAAAGCACTGACTGCTAGCGGTGAAGGAAATGGCGTTAAATCAAAAAGAGTTGCGGCAAAGGTAGAAAAAATTTTAAGTAGACGTTTTAAAAAAGATGAAACTCCTAACGTTGAACAAATTCAAGATGTTATCGAGGAGATTTTAATTTTAGAGGGCTTTGTTGAAACAGCCAAGGCTTACATTTTATATCGTGATCAAAGAAGAAAAATTAGGGAATCAACTCAAATTAAAGAAGAAGCGATTGATCGGGTTGATGATTATCTAGAAAGACTTGATTGGGAGGTTAATGAAAATGCCAACATGGCTTATTCGCTTCAGGGCCTCAATCATTACGGTGTTAGTTATATTGTTAAAAAATATTGGCTCAATAAAGTTTATCCTAAAGAAATTCGAGAAGCAGTTCAGTCGGGTGATTTTCATCTTCATAATTTAGATACATTGAGTTGCTATTGTATGGGCTGGGATCTCTATGATCTTTTATTAAAAGGTTTTGGTGGTGTTAGCGGTAAGGTTGAGTCTCGTCCGCCGAAACATTTTCGTACGGCCTTAGGACAGGTTGTTAATTTTCTTTATACTTTACAAGGAGAGTGTGCCGGGGCGGTAGCTTTTTCAAACTTTGATACCTTGCTGGCGCCTTTTATTCGTTATGACGGATTAAATTTTCAACAAGTTAAACAAGCGATTCAAGAATTTTTATATAATATGGCGGTACCAACTCGAGTTGGCTTCCAGTGTCCTTTTACCAATATTACCCTTGATTTAAAACCATCTCAAGTTTATGCTAATCAGCCAGTTATTCTTGGTGGCTTGCCACAACCAGAGACTTATGGAGAATTTGAAGAGGAAATTAGAATTTTGAATCGAGCTCTTTATGAAACAATGATTGAAGGAGA
>JAGXRK010000010.1 GCA_018335755.1 Ignavibacterium sp.
CCTGCATGTTCTCATTCCGGACGCTTGGCTGTTATCAGACCCAAATCCTGCGTTGGAGAGGTTTTGATGCGCATAGGCCTGCATGGCTGGGGTCAAATGCAGTTTTCGGGTTAAGCTAAGTCATGGGCAGGTATAAGGGAAACAAAACCTTGCTGATGCAGGGTTTATGTTTATTCGATATGGTACAGTATCAGATGAAAACCTTCAGGCTGCATATGAAAGATTTCCGCCTGCAAAGGTGCTGCCACCAAGCTTTTGCTTCCCTTATACCCGCCTGCAATGTGGTCGAAACGGACAATTCGGGTCTGATACCATACTATGCTTATTGCGTTAAAATAGCGGATGATGGTTGAGGGAAGATTTTCAGCATTGCAATACAGGGACTTCAGGCTCTTCTGGTTCGGGCAGATCGTTTCTCTGTCCGGAACATGGATGCAGTCTGTAGCGCAGGGATGGCTTGTATACAGCCTGACCAAGTCCCCTTTTTATCTCGGTCTGGTTGCAGCTTCAGGTTCTCTGCCGATTCTTCTATTCACTCTGGCCGGGGGCGTGGCTGCTGACAGATTCAGGAAGAGAAACCTTCTCCTGACGACCCAGGCGTTATCTATTCTTCCTGCATTTCTTCTCGGCATCCTGACGGATATAAATATGATAACAGTCTGGCAGGTCGCTGTTCTCGCCGCTGTACTCGGCACGGTGAATGCATTCGACATTCCTGCGAGGCAGTCGTTTCTGATAGAACTGGTCGGAAAGGAAAATCTGACGAGCGCTATTGCCCTTAATTCCGCCGCATTCCACGGCGCGCGTATGCTAGGGCCTCTTGTGGCAGGAGTGACCATTGCATCACTGGGACTGCCGGCATGTTTTTATCTGAATGCCCTCAGTTTCGTAGCTGTCATAATCGCGCTTTCAAGGATGGATATCAGGGGAGCAAGAAAAGATGCCTCGGCCAGCCTGGTGAAGGATTTCAAGGAAGGAATACATTTCATAAGAAGCAAGCCGGAGATTTACAGGGCGATACTCCTTATAGGTGTTTTCAGTCTGGTAGCAATGCCTTTTATAACGCTTCTTCCGGTATTTGCCGGCGAAGTATTGAAGGCTGGTGCAACAGGATTTGGCTTCCTGGTCGGAGCCACAGGCGCAGGCGCTCTTGCAGCGGCTTTATCCCTTGCGTTCAGGCGCGATATACCTGACAAGGGCAGGTTTATATCCATAGCGGCCCTGATTTCTTCTGCCGCCCTGCTCGTTTTTTCCATTTCAGCGAACTTCATTCTATCTTTTGCCGCCCTGCTGCTGGTCGGATGGGGGCTGGTGAGCTTTCTTGCAACGGCAAACAGTTTTATACAGCTTTCAGTACCTGATAATCTCAGAGGAAGGGTAATGAGCGTATTTACACTCGTATTTCTGGGTACTGCACCTTTAGGCAATTCAATTGCAGGGGTCGTGGCGGATTACATCGGAAGTCCGGCGTTAGTTACAATATCCTCCATTATATGCATGGCCGCGTCAGTAATCTTTTCCAGGAAAATCCTGCAGGGCAGGTGGTATAGTAAGCTCTTATGAAAGTTCTCGCCATAGAAACATCAACTATGCTTGGCGGCATAGCAATCAGCGATGAATCGGCCGGGCTGATTGCCGAAGTCAGGCTCAACGTAAAATCGACTCATTCCGAAAGACTGATGACCGGGATCGACCATCTTTTGAAGCAGTCATCCCTGACTATACATGATGTTGACGTCTTTGCAGTGGCTGCAGGGCCCGGCTCTTTTACCGGTCTGAGGATCGGACTGAGCACTGTAAAAGGCTTTTCTTTTGCATCGGGGAAGCCTGTTGTCTCTGTGCCTACTCTCGAGGCCTTTGCTTGGAATGTTCCTTACTGCAGGCACCTTGTCTGCACCATGCTTGATGCAAGGAAAAAAGAGGTGTATGCCGCTGTCTTTCAATGGGAGGAGGATAACTTTTCGAGGGTGATCCGGGAGATATCAATCAAAGTTGACAGGCTTATCGGGAAAATCAGATCCGAATTATCAGAACGATTGAGTGACAAAAAGATTCTCTTTATGGGAGAAGGTGCTTTACTCTACAGAGAAGAGATATCCGGCATTATGGGAGATAAAGCACTATTCGCGCCGTCTGCAAAGATGGTGCCTTCGCCGGCGAACGTCGCGCAGTTAGGTCTGAAAAAAGCCCTGAAAGGAGATTACGCAGAGCCTGCAGGCCTGACCCCTTTCTATATAAGAAGATCGGAAGCAGAGCTCAAGTCAAATGGATGAAATACAGCTCCGGGATATGGTCGCGGAGGATATTCCTGCAATAGTTGCGATCGAGCGGCTTTCCTTCAGCACTCCATGGTCCCAGGCGGCCTTCCTCAGCGAAATGGGCAAACCATTTTCTTTCAAAAGAGTTGCCTCCTCGGAAGATACAATAGTCGGTTATATATGTGTCAATCATATTCTGGACGAGGCTCATATCATGAACCTCGCAGTTCATCCCGGTTTCAGGAGACTCGGTATTGCAACAATATTGCTGAAAGAAGCTCTGAAAAAACTGAAAAGAAAGGGAGCGGATTTCTTTTATCTTGAGGTCAGGTTCTCAAACCTTGCGGCCAGGAAGTTTTACGAACGCTCCGGATTCAGGGTAGTCGGCAGGAGAAAGAACTACTATCAGTCTCCGGAAGAGGACGCATTACTGATGACTCTCGGAATGTAGACAGCCCGAGACTTCTTTTCACCGCAGCTATGCGGGCATACACGCAGCAAAACCTCTCCAACGCAGGATTTGGGTCTTGTAACATTCAATAGCTCATAATGAAAACGCACAGGGATGGCGGATATATACCCGCCTTCAAAGGAGCTGCAGGATAGCTTTTGCTGCGCATATGCCTGCATGAAATAAACTGAAAAGCAGTTTTCGAATTAATCCCAGACTCCTTCAATACCCGTGCCGCATTTGGGGCACCTGCCTTCTTTAATCCTGTTTTCGCCTATCCTGAAACCGAAGCGCATTATGAGCAGTTCATTGCAGTGCGGGCAATAGGTATTCTCTCTCCCTTCTCCGGGTACGTTGCCCTCGTATACATACTTAAGTCCTGCCTCTATCCCAATCTCTCTTGCCCTCCGGAGGGTCTTAAGCGGGGTCCTCGGTTTATCCATTATCTTGTAGGTAGGATAGAACTGGGTTACATGCCAGGGTATCCCGGAGTCCACCGATTTTATGAAACCAGCTATATTCATAAGGTCTTCTTCGGAGTCATTGTAATCCGGAATAAGCAGTGTCGTCACCTCAACCCACACCCCCATTTCCTTCATAAGTCTGATAGTATCCCTTACAGGTTCAAGCCGGGCACCGCAGACCTTTTTATAAAAATCATCGCTTCCCTTAAGGTCGATGTTATTCCCATCGAGATACGGTGCAATGACTTTTGTCGCCTCCGGGGTCGTATACCCGTTGCTCACGAATATGTTTCTGATGCCTCTTTCATGCGCCAGCCTTGCGCAGTCATATGCAAACTCAAAAAAGATTGTCGGCTCCGTATAAGTGTATGATATGCTCTCACAGCCGTTTCTCGCAGCGGCCTCAACAATATCTTCAGGAGTGACATCGCTGCCGGGTATGTCCTCGTGTTCCTTCGGATACTGCGAAATCTCGAAATTCTGACAATGCTCGCACCTGAAATTGCATCCCACTGATGAAATGGAAAAAGACGATGATGCAGGCAGGAAATGGAAAAGAGGCTTCTTTTCTATGGGGTCAACGTTCATGGAAATTACTTTCCCGTAAACGAGGCTGTACAAATTACCGTCAAGATTCTTTCTTACGTAACAGATGCCCCTTTTACCCTCTTTGATATGGCAATGATGGCTGCAGAGGAAGCACCTCACCTTCTTCTCATCAAGCTTCTCATAAAACATCGCCTCTTTCATATGACAATTATATCATTTAACTCGGAAACTGTATTATTAACCCGAAAACTGCATTTACCACCATACATCCAGGCCTATGCGCATCAAAACCTCTCCAACGCAGGATTCGGGTTTGATAACAGCCAATCGTTCGGAATGAAAACGTGCATGAACGCCGGATATGTAACCTCCTGCAAAGGAGCTGCCGGAGAGCTTTTGCTGCGCACATGCCTGCATGAATTAAATTGAAATGCATTTTTCGGGTTAATCAAAAGAATTCCTTGAAGCTCAGCTTCGGGGTTTCCATTCCCTCCCCCTTGATGGGGGAGGGTTAGGGAGAGGGTGATTGACAGAAGATAAATTCGACACCCTCCCCTTAATCCCCTCCCGTCAAGGGAGGGGAGATTTAGGTTATCTCTCAGCTTGCTGATGGATAGTTCATTTAATGTATGTAAGGATTCCGGACAAGCCTGAATAACGATTTTTTTAATTATCTGCTTGCCGTTTTAATAGCAACTATTTGGCAAGAAGCCTTGCCATTCTATTGGCCGGAAGCGGACGGCTGACGATATTGCCCTGAAGCTCGTCACATTTCAGAGAGCGGATGAGCCTGAGCTGCCTCTCGTTCTCAATGCCTTCAGCAACCACTTTCATGTTGAGGGTATGAGCAAGAGCAATAATCGCCCTTGCGATGACTTCTTCGGCGTTGCTGAAAGAGACAGAAGATATGAAAGGTTCGACAATTTTAAGTTTGTTCATAGGGAAATGTTTCAGATAAACGAGGGAAGAGTAGCCGGTTCCGAAATCGTCAATTGAGATATTGACCCCCATTTTCCTGAGCACTTTCAGCGCTCTGACGGTTCTGTCGAGTTTCTGCAGAAACACATTCTCCGTGAGTTCCAGCTCGAGATAGCTGGGTGCAAGTCCTGTTTCTTCGAGGACCCTGCTGACCAGATGCGTAAGGTCTTCTTCATGAAAATGCCTGGCCGATACATTAACCGCAATGCGTATAGGCTGTAACCCGGCGTTCTGCCAGGCTTTATTCTGCTCACACGCAGTTTTTAATACCCACTCGCTGAGCGGCACAATCAGGCCTGTCTCTTCCATTAGAGGCAGAAACTCCTTTGGATAGACTAATCCCGCACCTGGTCTCTTCCATCTGATAAGGGCTTCCGCACCTATTATGCGGCCTGTTTTCAGGTCTATCTGTGGCTGGTAGTGCATAATGAACTCGTTACGCCTCAATGCGGACTGCAGACTGTTCTCCATCACCATGCGTTCAAAATCTTTTTTTGTGATGGAAGGTGAATAGAACTGATAGCTGTTTTTGCCCAGTTCTTTAGCCCGCTGCATGGCCGTATATGAAGTGTTAAGAACCGCCTTGGCATTATTGCCGTCCTCCGGAAATACACTGATGCCTATGCTGAGTGTTATGAATATCTCGTTTTTTTTAAGAACAAAAGGGAGTTCCATGGAGGCAAAAAATTTTCTTGCTATCCGGGCTGCATCTTCTGCGTTTCTGATTTCGGGCAGCAGCACCATGAATTCGTTCCTGCCGGGACGCCCCACAATATCACTTCTCCGAAGGCAGGACTTAAGCCTTTTGGCTATTGCCCTCAGCAGCTGGTTTCCGAAGCTCTCGCCAAGTGTGTCGTTAATGAGTTTAAGCCTGTCGATACTGATAAAAAGTACGGCGAGGGTCTTCTCATTACGGTTTGCAAAGGAAAGTGCCTGCTCGAGGCAGTTGTAGAAAAGTGCGCCGTTGTGAAGCCCTGTCAGCGCATCGCAATAGGGGGACTTTTTTATCTCACTAACCTGAATACTCAACACGGCATCTAAGCATTCTAAAGGTTAAACCTCCGGACGACGAGCTTCCAATATCCCTATTCCAACATACATTAGAATACAGGTTTAACGCTTTAAAGGCAATACCGTTTATTGCGTGCGCTGCCTGGTTTCAAAAAGCTTTTTATATTGTCCATACCCTTCTTTTTCAAGATTTTCCATGGGAACAAAACGAAGCGCAGCAGAGTTAATGCAATAGCGAAGACCCGTGGGCGCGGGACCGTCGGGGAATACATGGCCCAGATGCGAGTCGGCAAGCCTGCTCCTCACCTCTGTTCTTCTGGAGAATAAACTCCGGTCATCTTTTTCGACAATATTGTCCGGCTCAAGCGGCCTGAAAAAACTCGGCCATCCTGTGCCTGAGTCATACTTTTCAAGAGAGCTGAAGAGCGGCTCTCCTGAAACGATGTCGACATATATACCGCTCTTTTTATTATTCCAGTATTCATTATCAAAGGGCCTTTCAGTGCCGTTTTCCTGGGTGACTTTATACTGTATCGGAGTCATTTTCTTTTTGAGTTCCTCTTTCGGGGGCTTGGTAAATTTTGTCTCGTAGCTTCCCATTTTCTTCTCCTCTTTTTGTTCTCCCCATATTGTTTTGATATAACGGTCCCGGCCGGAATTGAATCTGTAAAAGTTATACCGTACAGGATTCTTCCTGTAATAATCCTGATGATAGTCTTCAGCCGCATAAAATTCAGCAGCTGGCAGTAACTCTGTGACAACTGGTTTTTTGTATCTTCCGGATTTCTGCAGGTCTTCTTTAGATTTGACTGCAAGGTTTTTCTGCTCGTCATTATGATAGAAAATAGCTGTCCTGTATTGCCTGCCGCGGTCAACAAACTGGCCGTCCGGATCGGTCGGGTCTATCTGCATCCAGAATACATCGAGCAGTTCTGCATAAGTTATCTTCGCAGGGTCATATATAATCCGGATGGCTTCGAGATGTCCGCTGCCTCCACCGGAAACCTCTTCATAGGTGGGATTCGCCCTGGTTCCTCCCGTATAACCTGAAATGACCTCGCTGACGCCCTCAATTTTTTCGAAAGGTGACTCCATGCACCAGAAACAGCCGCCGGCAAAAGTAGCCTTTTCAAGGCTGGAGGGACCGGCGTCAGCCGGCTTCTTATCATTCCTGTCAGCGCAAGCAATGTTTATCATGGCAAGACTGAAAAAAGTAAAAACAATAATAAGAAATTTGTTCATATTCCACTACAGACAGAGTCCGGAGTCTGTTCAGGGTCTGTCCATAAACTCCAACCCCCCTCACCCTAACCCTCTCCCGCCAGGGGAGAGGTGTTATTACTTCGGCAAGTAAATACCTGAAAGTTGTCATTGTCCGTCCGTCAATAAGTAAGACGGATGACCGGACAATCCAGAGACATAAAGTCAACCTGGATTCCCCGATCAAGTCGGGGAATGACGGTATTTGAATGTTTCATATGTTTACTTGCCGAAGTAGTAAAATTGAGTTTATGCACAGCCCCTATCTCATATGCATAAAGTCCATACCGCCGGGCATCTTGGGCATCTGCATTTTCTGATACCCGGCCGGAACCTCGAAAAGGCTCTGCTGCTGGGGTCCCAGTTTTATATTTTTGAATTCCTGTGTCCACGAGCCGTCAACTGCAGCTGTCTTTACAGGAAACTTTATGTCCGTTGCAATCCACTGATAAACCTGCTCCTTCCTGTTGTCAACTTTGTAAGTAATAAGATACTTTGTTGCCGGGTGGCCGTTGACCGTCTCTTTGCCAACCTCTTTCCTTTCTAATTCGCCTTCGAACTTTTCTTGAACTCTGGGTTTGTTGCTGAGGTCAAGCGGCATTTCCATATACATCTTCTCCCCGCGCATGATATTCCACATTACTTTCTTGTCGATTCTCGTAATTACGGTCATATCTTCCATGTCTTTCATATCCATTCTGAACATATCAGGCTTGAAATATATTTTCCCTGTGATTTTTTGGCCGCCTTCATATGTCATCAGAGTGTCGGCCGAGAATTCGGTGGCAAGTGCAGCGCCCTGCAATAAAAAGATCATTGAAAGGACCATCAGAAAAATTTTCAGCATAAGAACCTCCTTTATTAATTTGCTTTACATTTATCATAACCTGACTGTCAGTTCAATTGCGAGTGGCAGGCTGCTATAATAGTGGCCACGAACAATGAAGTCCAGATTCAATATTGAACCTTATCTTCGGGTCTTCCGCAGCCGGCGCATTGCCGTAATAACTTTTCTGGGCTTTTCATCAGGACTGCCCCTTGCGCTTACCGGTTCAACCCTGCAGGCATGGATGGCTGTGGCCGGTGTTGATCTTCGCACTATCGGCATATTTGCACTGGCAGGCCTGCCTTATACACTCAAGTTTCTTTGGGCTCCCCTCATGGACCGTTTTGTACCGCCCATGCTGGGAAGACGCCGCGGCTGGATAATTGCAACCCAGATAACCCTGGTCGCCGGCATTTCAGCAATGGCCTTCAGCTCTCCCCAACACGCGCCTGTCGTGCTTGCAGTGATGGCTTTCTCTGTCGCTTTTGCATCAGCTTCTCAGGACATCGTGATAGACGCCTACCGGACTGATCTGCTGCGCGAGAAGGAAAGAGGCGCCGGTGTCGGCGTATTTGTAACCGGATACAGGGTCGCAGCGCTTGTATCAGGAGCCCTTGCGCTGATTTTTTCGGATCATATCGGGTGGCGCAACACATATCTTTTAATGGCCGGCATTATGGGCCTGGGGATACTTGCAACTCTCATAGGGCCCGAGCCGGACGGACAAATACTGCCTCCGGGCAGCATGAAAGAGGCCGTCTGGGGACCTATGAAAGATTATTTTTCGAGAGATTCCGCCTTCATGCTCCTTCTGCTCATAATACTCTACAAACTCGGGGATGCATATGCAGGAACCCTCACAACGGCGTTTCTTATCAAGGGGATGGGTTTTTCTGTCAGCGAAGTCGGAACTATAAATAAAGCTCTCGGATTTGTTTCGATGATCGCAGGGGCGATCTTGGGGGGCGCTTTAATGGTTCGACTGCAACTTTTTCGTTCTCTGCTGGCATTCGGTATCCTCCAGGTTGTATCCAACCTCTCATTCATGGCGCTTGCATTAGTCGGAAAAAGCTATGGCCTGCTGGTCTTTGCCGTTGCCTTCGAAAATTTTTCCGGAGGCATGGGAACCGCTGCCTTTGTCTCCCTGCTTATGGCGATGTGCAACCGCCGTTTTACAGCGACACAATATGCCTTATTATCGTCTCTGGCAGCATTGGGCAGGATATTTATATCTCCCACATCCGGCTTTCTTGTGGAATTTGCCGGTTGGCCGGTTTTCTTTTTTGTTACATTTCTTGCCGGACTGCCGGGGCTTGCCCTGCTCTGGCGGCTACGCGTTGTTGTATCAGGGTTGAAGGATGAGGTCGGTTAACCCGAAAACTGCATTTGACCCCGGCCATGCAGGCCTATGCGCATCAAAACCTCTCCAACGCAGGATTTGGGTCTGATAAAAGCCAATCGTCCGGAATGAAAACGTGCAGGGATGCCTGATATATAACCGCCTGCAAAGGAGCTGCCGGACAGCTTTTGCTGCGCACATGCCTGCATGAATTAAATTTATAAATTATGTAGGTTAAATGCCTGCATGAATCAATCTGATATCAGTTAATTGGATAATATTCCCGGGGTCTCAATACGACAATTCCCGGTTTGTGCGCAATATATTCCTTAAAATCCTGATCAATGACCTCTCTGTATTCCTTTTGAGATGAGGCATGTCTCAAAAAAATATCATTCCCTTCTTTTATTAATATCCCTACATGAGAAACATCCAATCCCGTTTTATCTGAATATATCCCGATATAGTCCCCTGTTTTCAGTTTATTCAGTATCACATTTCCGATTTTGTCTGCAGGTATGAAGTTGATATTGCGGTCAACAGAAGGAATCCCGGGCAGTATTGAAGCATAATCTTCTGACACATTAAGTCTTTTTTGAACGCTTGTTGCATAATCATTTCCTGTAATTTGGGTAACATCTTGAATAAATGCCTTATTAAATTTCCGCCAGTCGGTGAAAAAATGATTTCTCGTTTTGAATGATACAATCCCGGACCGGTACCTGATCTGCCTCAGATTCCCACTGAATCCGGAAAAGGATTTCGAAAGACGCATTGACTCGACGTATTCAAGAAACGTAAAGCAGTCGACTGCAGCGAGGTTTATGACAAAGACTTCCTTAGTCTCCCTGCTACCAATTAATGTCGATTCCGCATAAGCGATGCCGAGAAATTTTGAGGAAAGGAAGTCTATCCGGCTGCCGGTATCACTGATCAGGGAGGATTCGCGAATGATATTATCCCAGTCATCCTCAGAGAATTTGCCCAATATGATGCTCATCGTTATATGATATTATACTTAAATGTTGCATGAGGGCGGAGGCAGATTTGATAAAAAACTCCCGCAAACCGACAAGATTTAATTCTTATACACGTGACCGCAGAATTCATCTGAGAAGTTTTCCCAAAATGGCTGGCAGGCCAAATGAAGGGCCGCAAGGTGTCGATGGCAGGCCTTTTTTATCAAATCTGCCTTCAGGTTAGGATATTTTTTACAGTGGTGGATATAGAAAAATGAATATATTAGATATTCACACCCACGGCGCCGGCGGGTTCGATACAAGGACAAAAAATCCAGGCGACATACTATCGATTGCTGAAGTTCACGGCCGCAGCGGGGTCTCGGCAATTATACCAACTATTTACTCATCCGCTATCCCCATAATGCGTTCTCATATGGAATCTGTCAGAAAGGCGATGCATATCCAGAATGAATACCGCAAGATAAAGGGTGCGGGAAGAGACGTGAAAAATAGCCGGCCTTCCAAAATTATCGGAGTGTATCTCGAAGGGCCCTTTCTTAACCCGTCAAAATGCGGAGCTCTGGACGCATCATCATTTATCAGACCTCAAAAATCCAGCCTTATAAATCTCATAGAAGGGTTTGAGGATATAATCAAAATAATAACCGTTGCGCCGGAAATAAGCGGTGCGCTAAGTCTTATCAGAAATATCGCAGACAGTGGCATTACCGTAAGTATGGGGCATTCCGATGCGACATATTCCGAGGCCGAGGCGGGATTCAACGCCGGCGCAAAAGGAATCACCCATCTCTTTAATGCAATGCGCGGGTTTCATCACAGGGAACCGGGAATAGCCGGGTTCGGGCTCATAAATAAGTCCGTCTACGTGGAAGTTATTGCTGACAGATTTCATCTGCATCCTGAAACTCTTGAGATGATATTCAGGACGAAAATGCGGGACAGAATAATACTCGTTTCAGATACAGTCAAAGAGTCGCAGGTTCCACTTCAGCATTTAAGTTTTCCATCATCGGTCGGGTCGCCGCTTCATATTACTAAGAGAAGAAATAAGGGGGTGACTGATTCATCCGGAAGACTTTTGGGTGGAAGCATGATGGTTACGGAAACCGCTATCAGGCTTATTGAGATGGGATATGACGAAGATGTTATAATGAATTGCATAACAAAAAACCCTCAAAAATATCTGTCAACATAATCGGGAGGTATAATTATGACTGAAAAAATAATCATTTATGGCAAGGCTGGATGACCCTTCACAGACAGGGCCAGGTCGGCTTATGCAGAAAAAGCAGAGTATTTTGATGTCAAAACAGACGCCGCAAAATTGGAAGAGATGCTGAAACATTCGGGCGGTGTCAGAAAAGTGCCTGTTATTTTGAAGGATGGAAAGGTCACCGTGGGTTACGACGGTGGTTCCTGAGGTGTATAGCTCCGGCAGTTAGCCGGTAAGGTATCCGGGTTAAAAATCCTGCTATAAGTGCATAGATTGTTCCAAAAATATTTGAACCTATCTCAAAATTCTTTTTCATCGGCGGTTTACCCCGGTTGTCATTCCCGCGCATCCGTCTTAAGTATTGACGGAGGGAATCCATGTTTTTCAGGGCTTTAAATGGACCCCCGCTTTCGCGAGGGTGACGGATTCTTCGCGATGACCTATTTTGAGATAGGTTCTTAACTCGATGAGATGATTTAAATATCCTTCATCTGTTCGGGGTAAGGGCATTCATTTCCCGCAGCAAAATCTTCCGCCGATAATTTCCGGGAAGTTCATCATCGAAAAATACTATAATAATTTAGAGGTTACCGGGGCAATATGTGGTATGCGATATATACAAAATCAGGGAGGGAAGATTCCATAACTTCACGCCTCCGTAACACAGGCATTGAGGTGCTCAACCCTAAGATCAGATTAAAAAAATTCATTCGGGGCAGGTATGCCTTAATCAGCGAACCGCTTTTCCCATGCTATCTCTTTGCCGACTTTGAAAGGAGTAAATACGCTCATTTGATCACTTATACGAGAGGGGTCAGATACATAGTGGGCAAGGCGAATCCTGTTGAGGTGTCTGAAGATATCATAAAAGGAATTAAAGACAACACCGGGGATGACGACATGGTTGTGATTTGTCCCCGGCAGTTCAATAAGGGCGACAGAGTTTCGATACGACAGGGGCCCTTCAGCAATTTTTACGGTGTTTTCGAAAGAGAGGTCAGGGGACCTGAAAGGGTATTGATCCTGCTCGAAGCGCTTAACTGCAAAATCGAAATAGACAACTGTTTTCTGTCAGCGGCTTAGATGGCCGGGTGGAATCGGGTTTCCGGGTAGCGGAAGTTTTTTAACAGGTCTCAGTATTTTCAGCAGTGCGCAGCACGACTTTTCAGCCTGGGTTGCTAGAGGACATGCCCGATTCGGACATGAATGGCGGTAGCCTGTTCTGATTTCTGTCTTATTAGTTGAACAAACAGCTGAAAATATATAAACTAGACAAACCGAACCGGAGCGAATATGGGATGAAAGGCATAATTTTAGCAGGCGGAAGCGGGACCAGGCTTTATCCTGTCACAAAGGGCGTGTGCAAACAGCTGCTGCCCATCTATGACAAGCCCATGATCTATTATCCCCTGTCTGTACTGATGCTCACGGGAATAAAGGACATCCTGATTATTTCGACCCCGCATGACCTGCCCCGGTTCATTAACATATTCGGAGACGGCTCCCAGCTCGGGTTGAATTTTTCATACAGGGAACAGCTGCACCCCGGTGGCATTGCCGAGGCATTTATACTCGGTGAGCACTTTATCGGGGACGACAACGTATGCCTGGTTCTTGGAGATAATATTTTCTACGGGCATGGCCTTACCATCATGCTCAAAAAGGCTATGGATGATGTGGATGCCATTGGCGGGGCGGTTATTTTCGGTTATTACGTGAATGATCCCGAACGCTATGGCGTGGTCGAATTCGATAGCAAAGGGAATGTCCTTTCCCTCGAGGAGAAACCGAAAGCCCCAAAATCAAAGTATGCTGTAACAGGGCTTTATTTCTACGATAACGAGGTTATAGATATAGCCAAAACTATGCAGCCCTCCAGAAGAGGTGAACTCGAGATAACGGACGTAAACAGGGAGTACCTCAGTAAGGGACGGCTCAGGGTTGAGCTGATGGGGAGAGGGTTTGCCTGGCTTGATACAGGTACCCATGCAAGCCTTCTGGAGGCAAGCGAGTTTATTGCTACGATCGAAAAACGGCAGGGGCTGAAGATCGCCTGTGTCGAAGAGATAGCGTATAAGCAGGGCTACATCAATGAAGATCAGCTTCATAAGCTGGCCGGCAGCCTCAACCATAATGAATACGGCAAATACCTCCTCCGGCTGATAAAATAGATCTGAATGCCTTTTATTTTTAACAGACTCTCAATTCCCGAAATAATAATCATCGAGCCGAAGCTCTTCGGAGACGAGAGAGGTTTTTTCATGGAGACCTACAAACACTCCGATTTTGCGACGGCCGGCATCAGAGAGAACTTTCTGCAGGACAATTATTCAAGGTCCGCACGCGGAGTATTGCGCGGACTTCATTATCAGAAGAATCCTCATGCGCAGGGCAAGCTTGTTCAGTGCCTGAGAGGGCGCATATTCGACGTTGCCGTAGATATCAGGAAAGGTTCCCCTGCGTTTGGCCGTTGGGTTAAGGCAGAGCTTTCCGAAGAAAACAATTTTATGCTGTATGTGCCACCGGGTTTTGCCCACGGGTTCACCGTGCTGAGCGATACAGCCGATGTTATATACAAATGTACGAAAGAATACTCACCGGAAAGCGACAGGGGAATCATCTGGAACGATCCGGATATCGGTATTAAATGGCCGGTCGATGCGCCCGTAGTCTCAGGGAAAGATATGAGACATCCCTTACTGAAAGACGCTGATATTAATTTCGTATATGATGGCTGATCTGATCATATGAAAATACTTATTACAGGAGCTAACGGACAGCTTGCAGGGGAATTCCGGAAATTATCGAAAGAGAATATTCATGATATTATGGCTCTCGATAAAGAAAAGATGGACATCACAGATCCCGCAGCATTAGCCAGGATATTATCAGATTCCGGGCCTGATGTGCTTATAAACTGTGCTGCATATAATTTTGTTGACAAGGCAGAGGAATTTTCCGATGCCGCCTATAAAGTGAACGCGGAAGGCGTGAAAAATTTGGCAGCGGCATGCAGCAAAAACAATATACTCCTGGTTCATTACAGCAGCGACTATGTCTTTGACGGCATGAAAGAGGATTTTTATACGGAAGAAGACAAGCCCAACCCGGTCAACAGCTATGGCAAAACCAAGCTCGCAGGCGAAGAATTCCTGAGGGAAAGCCCTGAATTCCTTCTCTTCAGGGTAAGCTGGGTTTTCGGGGAAGGTACTCAGAATTTCCTCTTTAAACTTTCGGAATGGTCAAAAACCCGGAAAATTCTTAAGGTGGTCTGCGATCAGATATCCATCCCGACATTCACCAGGGACATTGTTACCCTTACAATGTTTGCAATAGGGAAAAGACTGAGGGGTCTTTACCACCTCACTAACAGCGGCTATGCATCACGTTATGAGGTCGCGAGATATTTTCTGGAAAAGCTTGGTATGGACACACTTGTATTGCCTGTGACCTCGGAGTATTTCCCCACTCCTGCCAAAAGGCCTTACTTTTCAGCGATGTCGAATCTCAGGCTTGCGAATGCCCTTAATGTTAATGTTCCGGACTGGAAGCTCGGCATCGACAGGTATGTCGAAATGACCTTTGGGAAGAAGGGATCTAATGCGTAAACTTCTGGTGACCGGAGGCGCAGGTTTTATCGGCAGCGAATTTGTCAGAGAGGCTGTTAAAAGAGGGCACCCTGTTTCGGTCGTAGACAAGCTCAGCTATGCCGGAGACAGGGAGAGGCTGAAAGATCTGGAGAAGAAGATTACATTCCACAAGACAGATATAAGAGACAGGAATGCCCTTCTTGATATATTCGAATCCGAAAAACCCGATGCCGTTGTCCACTGGGCTGCTGAAAGCCATGTTGACAGAAGCATAAACGATGCATCACCTTTTCTGGAAGCGAATGTCATGGGGACTCACGTACTGCTTGAGATATCGAGGGAAAAGGGGGTTGGGCAGTTTGTCAATATATCTACTGACGAGGTCTACGGCGATCTTGGTGATGAAGGACAGTTCCATGAAGATACGCCCCTTAACCCGAGCTCCCCGTACTCTGCGAGCAAGGCATCCGCTGATATGCTCGGAAGGGCTTACCACAGAACATATGGACTTCCGGTTATCACCGTAAGACCTTCGAACAATTACGGACCATGGCAGTATCCCGAGAAACTTATTCCGGTAGTCATCATGAAGGCTTTGAATAACGAGAAAGTCCCGGTATATGCAAAAGGAGAGAATGTAAGAGAATGGCTTTTTGTATCCGATTGTGCGGATGCGGTATTCAGCATAATGGATAAGGGAAACGCCGGTGAAGTCTATAACATAGGCAGCGGACAAGAAAAAAGGAACATAGAGGTGGTTAAGAACATTCTGATATTGCTTGATAAGCCTGAGGATTTGATAGAGTTTACAAAAGACCGCCAGGGTCACGACTTCAGGTATTCTCTCAATTCGGGAAAGATAATGGAAAGGACAGGCTGGAAAGCGGCAACGCCTTTCGAAGCAGGGCTGGAAAAGACGGTGCGGTGGTATATTGAAAATATGGAGTGGGTGAGGAGCAAGGGGTTGGGTAACGATGGAAGGCCTTCCCCATAAACTATGGTAATCTGAAAAAACCGTCATTGACTCGAAAATCCCCCTCTCCCTAACCCTCTCCCACAAGGGGAGAGGGAGACACACCTCTACACTCCTCTTAATAGAGGGGAATATCCCCCTCCCTTGATGGGAGGGGTTGGGGAGGGTGCCAAAAAATTGAGTATCTTATGCAACTGTAATTTAGATCCATTACGCGCTCAAGCCGGTCGTCAGATGTTTACAGATAAAATATTCAGAGAATACGACATAAGAGGGGTTGCCGGAAGGGACTTTGATGAGGCGTTTGCCTTTTCTCTTGGAAAGGCATTTGTTACGCTGGTCAGGCAGCTTATTCCAGATGCGAAGCGGGTAAGCGTTGGAAGAGACGCCAGGCTGAGCTCTGACGCGCTTGCTTCCCAAATAATTGATGGAATAGTTTCCGGTGGCCTCGACGTTTACGATATAGGACTCTGTCCAACTCCTCTCCAGTATTTTTCGATCTTCAGCCTCGGTCTCGACGGCGGAATTATGGTGACCGGAAGCCACAACCCACCCGAATACAACGGCTTCAAAATCAGCATCGGCAGGGAGACGATCTTCGGCAGCGACATCCAGAGAATCAAATCCATAATGGGTATGCAGACGGGAGAGGAACATCAGCAGGTTAAAGGGAGCGCAAAGAAGCACGATGTCGTATCATCATATATAAAGGCGATGACAGAGAGGTTCTCATATCTGTCCGGCAAAGAATACATGAAGGTGAAAGTTTCTGTTGATGCCGGAAACGGTACAGGCGGCATTGTGGCGCCTCAGATACTTGAGGCGATGGGTTGTGAGGTTATTCCGCTTTACTGCGACCCCGACGGAAGGTTCCCCAATCACCATCCGGATCCGGCAGTAGTGGAATACATACAGGACCTTATAAGAATAACCAGGGAAAAGAAGGCGGATATAGGGGTTGGCTATGACGGCGATGCAGACAGGATAGGTATAGTCGACAGTTCAGGAAAGATAATATGGGGAGACCAGATGATGGTTCTCCTGTCAAGGGATATCCTTTCACGCCACCCCGGCGCGAAGATAATCGGGGATGTCAAGTGTTCCCAGTCGATGTTCGATGATATCGAAAAACACGGCGGGTCAGCGGTCATGTGGAAAACAGGCCACTCGCTCGTAAAGGACAAGATGCGTAAAGAGGGATCTCTTCTGGCCGGAGAGTTCAGCGGACACATATTCATTGCCGATGGTTATTACGGCTACGACGATGCGCTTTACACAACGTTCCGCATAATAGAAATAATGAAAAAGACCGGACAGGGCATAAGAGACCTGCTTTCGGACATTCCCGAAACATTTTTTACTCCGGAGATACGGATTGACTGCAGGGACAGCATAAAAAAAGCTGTGGTTGAAAAGCTGGTTCAGCGATTCAGGGAATACGCCTCTTCAGGCAGCGGACAAGTGCCGGTAAAAAGAATATATGACATAGACGGCGTTAGGGTAGTCTTCGAAAAAGGCTGGGGACTGGTGCGCTCGAGCAACACCCAGCCTGTTATAGTAATGCGGTTTGAAGCAGAAGACGAAGATTCGTTGAACCGGTACAGGTCTTTTATGGAGGAAGAACTGGAAAAGGCCATGCGAAGTGTAGGGGATTAGCTTCTCTGTAGCGAGTGAGACTCTCTTTAAAAATAATTTGATATATAGATGGCAAGTGGGCTATTTTAATCAAAAGAATTCCTAGTGTAGTGTCTCTTAAACAAGTGGTGTTATCAGGGTGATTAGCAAGCTGCATATTGGCTTCACTTTGTCATTCCGGCTTGTCCGGAATCTTTCTGATGGCTTCTATGAAGGATTCCCGACGCGTTTCACTTGCGGGAATGACATCCCTTTGGAGCTCTTCATAACACCAGCCGTTTATGAGATACTACACTAGAAGCTCAGTTTCGGGGTTTTGAGTTATTCCCTCCCCCTTGAGGGGGGGAGGGTTAGGGAGAGGGTGATTGAGAAGATATGGATAGAAAGGTATTCAGATGAAGGCGCTTATACTTGCCGGCGGATCCGGAACGAGGCTATGGCCTCTCAGCAGAAAGAACTTTCCGAAACAGTTTCTGAAACTGAACAAAGGCAGTTCGCTTCTGCAGGATACGGTATCAAGACTTCTTAAAACATTTTCACCCGATGATGTTGTAGTCATGACAAACAGTGAATATAAATTCCATGTTCTATCTGATCTGGATGCTCTGTCAATGCTCCCATCGCCTTTTCATAACATAATTCTTGAGCCTTCAGGCAGAAATACCGCGCCGGCGATTGCACTCGGCATGAAATACTGCATGGAAAAACTCGGCTGCGGAGAGGACGAGGTTATATTTGTTTCGCCATCCGATCATATAATCAGACCTGCTGAAAAGTTTGCGGATTATATCGTACGTGCCGAAAAAATTGCGCGGGGCGGCTATATAGTAACATTCGGCATCAGTCCGCTGCGTCCCGAGACGGGTTACGGGTATATAAAGGCGGGCGAGCCGGCAGATGCAGACGCCGAGTACTTCAGCGCGGAGAGGTTTGTCGAAAAACCCGATACCGGGACTGCACGGCAGTATCTGGATCAGGGCGGGTATTACTGGAATTCAGGCATGTTTGCATTCGGTATAGGCGCTATGATGGAAGAGTTCGGAAAATACGCGCCGGAGATAAGAGAGTTGATGGATGGGAACCTTGATACGCTGTTATCCAACTTTGAGCAGATGCCCGAAATCTCCATAGACTATGCAGTGGCCGAAAGATCGGACAGGATCGTAATCTTGCCCATCGATGTCTACTGGAATGATATTGGCTCCTGGGATTCCCTTTACGACGTAACCGACAAGGATGAGATGGGAAATGTCAAGATGGGCGACATAATCGCGATAGATACGAGGGATAGCCTTATTATCAGCAATAAAAGGCTTATCTCTACCATTGGACTGGAAGATTGCCTGATTGTCGATACTGACGACGCGGTATTGGTGGCAAAAAAAGGTGAGACCCAGAAGGTTCGGGAGGTTGTAAGGCGGTTGAACGAACAGAACAGGAAAGAGGCCTCGGAGCATCTGACTACATATCGTCCCTGGGGCAACTACACCATACTCGAAGAGGGAGAGCGGTACAAGATTAAAAGGATTGTGGTGAATCCCGGGGCACAACTCAGCCTTCAGATGCACTATCACAGGTCTGAACACTGGGTTGTTGTGAGGGGCGCGGCCAGGGTTACCCTGGGAGAAAGTGAAATACATGTGCACGAAAACGAGTCCGTGTATGTCCCTAAATCCACTCTCCACAGACTCGAAAATCCCGGGAAAGTGCCGCTCGAGATTATAGAAGTTCAGAACGGCGAATACGTCGGCGAAGACGATATTGTGCGGATCGATGACATATATGGCAGAAGCAAAAAATAATCATTCAATCTTCAAAGTTCCGTGTTCACTAAACACTTAAATTTGAATTGTGAAAGGAGGGTGATTTGAGAAAAGCCCTTATCACCGGCATCACCGGCCAGGACGGCTCCTATCTTGCTGAACTGCTGCTCTCAAAGGGCTACGAGGTGCACGGCCTGATCAGGAGGTCAAGCGCCTTCAACACCGGCAGGATAGACCATATTTATACAGACCCGCATATTCCGGGAACAAGATTATTTCTCCATTATGGCGATCTCGCCGATTCAGGACAGCTTGCAAATATTATCTATAATATAAGACCGGACGAGATTTACCATCTTGGCGCCCAGAGCCATGTTAAAGTCAGTTTCGACATGCCGGAATACACGGGTGACATAGTCGCCATCGGAACGACAAGGCTGCTTGATGCTATAAGACGAAGCGGGATAAATGCCAGGTTTTACCAGGCATCTTCATCCGAGATGTTCGGGGCCTCGCCGCCGCCACAGAATGAAAATACACTCTTTTATCCCCGCAGCCCCTATGCAGCAGCCAAGGTATACGCATACTGGATGACGGTGAATTATCGCGAAGGTTACGGTATGTTCGCCTGCAACGGTATCCTTTTTAACCATGAGTCGCCCCGCAGGGGTGAGACGTTCGTAACGAGAAAAATTACCCGTGCGCTCGCCAATATCCTTGCCGGCAAACAGAAGAAGCTCTATCTCGGCAATATCGAATCGAAGAGGGACTGGGGTTTTGCGCCTGAATATGTGGAGTGCCAGTGGCTTATTCTCCAGCAGGATGAACCGGCTGACTTCGTGATTGGCACCGGCAAAAGCCATTCTGTAAAGCAATTCGTCGAGAAGGCATTTGCCTACGCAGGCATAGAAATAAAGTGGAAAGGCAAAGGAGTAAAGCAAAAAGGCATCATTGAAGCCCTTGACAGGGATCTGTTATCCATGATCAGAGATAACAGATCACGGATTACGAATCACGAATTACGAAAGGGAAACACGATCATCGAAATTGACCCCAAATATTTCCGTCCGACAGATGTGGATTTTCTTAAGGCTGATATCTCAAAGGCGAGGCGGAAACTTGGATGGGAACCGAGGACCACCTTCGATGAACTGGTAAAGATAATGGTCGACTACGATATGAAGCTCATCCATCTGACCCCTGTCGGTGAAGGCATAAAAATATGCGAGAAAAAAGGATTCACCTACACCAGACACGACTTCTCAAAGTATGAAAAGATAAGGGAACGTTGCTGAAGACCGTGAAACGTAATTCGTGAATCGTGATTTGAAATTTAGGCTATCTTCCGTTGGTAAATATTTTTTTGGAGCGGACAGAATCTGTTAAAAAGATGCTTAACGGGCTCATTAACAGCCTAAAGAAACGAACAGACTGACTTTCACGACTCACGACTCACGATTTACGAATCACTAATCACCATTTACGATGAATAAAACCGATAAAATATTCGTTGCGGGCGGGAACGGGATGGTCGGTTCCTCCATCATCAGGGGGCTTGTTTCTGCAGGATATCAGAATATCATCTCCAGCTATTACAGAAAAAAACCGCTCACGGATAACGAATCACGAATCACGTTCTTTGAACTCGACCTGAGAAGGCAGATGGATACTGAGAACTTCTTTGAGCGGGAGAGACCGGATTACGTCTTTCTCGCTGCCGCAAAAGTGGGCGGGATCCTTGCGAACAACACCTACCGCGCCGAGTTTATCTATGATAACCTCATGATTGCCGCAAACGTCATAGATGCTTCACATAAATGCGGAGTGAAGAAGCTGCTGAACCTCGGCTCGTCCTGCATCTACCCGAAATTTGCGCCACAGCCCATTAAGGAAGAGTATCTGCTGACAGGGCTGCTTGAACCGACCAATGAACCCTATGCGATCGCAAAGATAGCCGCCATTAAGCTCTGCAGGTATTATAACGAGCAATACGGGACGGACTTCATCTCGGTGATGCCGACTAACCTCTTTGGCACAGGCGACAACTTCAATCTTGAAACAGCTCATGTCCTGCCTGCCTTGATAAGAAAATTTTATATCGGAAAACTTTTATCCGAAAGAAAACATGACGAAATAGCAATGGACATGAAAAGATTTCCTGCCGGCTTTAATCTTCACCCCGACAATGAACTTATGACGACTCTTGCCTCACTGGGAATCACTGCGGATTCCATTAAACTATGGGGTTCGGGGAAACCTTTCAGGGAATTCCTTTTTGTGGATGACCTGGCCGGGGCCTGCATATTCCTTATGGATAAATATGATGCGAAGCTTTTTTCCTCTCCTGACTTCGGGAACGGTGCAGGCGAGTTTATAAATATAGGCATGGGCAAAGACCTGACGATCGGAGACCTTGCTATGCTTGTGAAAGAGATAGTAGGATATAAGGGAGAGATCGAATGGGACGCCTCGAAGCCTGACGGTACTCCGAGGAAGCTGCTCGACATATCAAGGATAAAATCCCTGGGCTGGCGTCCGGAGACGAGTCTTGAAGAGGGAATAAGAAGGACTTACGAATGGTACCTGTCAGACCGGCAGGCAACAGGCTGAAGCATAAAGGAGTTTGAAAGGAAAAAATGAGTTTCTTTGAATTGAAAAGCAGAAGCTGCGAAATTGTATCAGATTTTATGAGGAAGAGAGACCGGGAGACGCTGGCTGCGTTAATAGCCGGGCTCATTACCGGAGTAATAATTTTTTTTACGATGTTAAGGTAAGGTTTTTAACAGCACAGCCCCGCGAACCTCACCTCTTGAGTTCCCCAATTATACTTGTCCTTTATTGGGCTGGTATAAAACAAATATATGAACCTATCTCACAATAGGTAATTCGAATAGTCCGTCACCCTCGCGAAAGCGGGGGTCCATTTAAAGCCTTGAAAAGCATGGATTCCCTCCGTCAATACGTAAGACGGATGCGCGGGAATGACGATCGGGAGCGAAGCGATGGGGAAAAGGAAATTTGAGTAATTTTGAGATAGATTCATGAATAAAAAATACCTTATCACCGGCGCTGCCGGATTTATCGGTTTCCACTTATGTAAAAAGCTGCTGGAGTCTGGCCTTGCTGTTGCAGGACTCGATAACCTTAATGATTACTATGACGTAAACCTGAAAAAGGCGCGTCTTAAGCAACTGCAGGAGATGGGGAACTTCAGGTTTTTCAGGACGAGCCTGGAGGAAAAAGAAAAAATACTGGATATATTCAAATCGGAACGATTCGACACTGTGGTCAATCTTGCAGCCCAGGCCGGGGTGCGGTATTCTCTCCTGAATCCCTATTCATATATCGACAGCAATATCTGCGGTTTTCTCAATATCCTTGAGGGATGCAGACATTTCGGTGTCGGTCACCTTGTATTTGCGTCTTCGAGTTCTGTCTACGGACTCAATACCAGCATGCCTTTTTCTGTTCATCACAACGTTGACCACCCGATCTCTCTGTATGCAGCGACAAAAAAAGCGAATGAACTGATGGCCCATTCATACAGCTATCTGTACAATATCCCCGCAACCGGCCTCAGGTTCTTTACTGTTTACGGGCCATGGGGCAGACCGGATATGGCCCTCTTTATATTCACAAAAGCGATACTGGAGGGTAAGCCGATCGACGTATTCAACTATGGAAAGATGAAGAGGGATTTTACCTATATCGACGACATCGTATCCGGAGTAGCCAGGGTTTCTGAAATTCTGCCGGCGCCCAATAAGGACTGGAGCGGCAGCAATCCCGACCCTGCAACGAGCTGCGCTCCGTATAAGCTCTACAATATAGGCAACAACAACCCGGTTGAACTGATGGAGTTTATTGAAGTGCTGGAGAATAACCTGAATAAAAAGGCGGAGAAAAATTTTCTGCCCATACAGGCGGGCGATGTGCCTGCGACCTGTGCTGATGTGGATGACCTTGAAAAGGAGGCAGGTTTCAGGCCGGCAACCAGCATCGAGACGGGTATCAGAAAATTTGTAGAGTGGTACAGAGAGTATTACCGTTGATAAGGAGTGAATGTGGAACTGATTGGGAAGATTAAGTCGCGAAAAGCCAGAATCGGAGTCATCGGCCTCGGGTATGTAGGATTGCCTCTTGTCATCGAATTCTGCAGGGCGGGCTTCGCTGTGACCGGCTTCGACTTGGATGCCAGGAAAGTTCTGATGCTCAGAAAAGGCAGAAGCTACATTCGGCATATTCCGGCTGAACGCATCAGGGAGCAGTCGAAGAGGTTTACGGCTACAACCGATTTTAGTGATCTCGCGAAGATGGAATGCATTATCCTCTGCGTGCCTACTCCGCTCGACAAAAACAGAGAACCCGACATGACATATGTATTTGGCACAACCCGGACAGTTGCCCAAAACCTGCGGAGGGGACAGCTCATTGTCCTCGAATCGACCACTTATCCGGGAACGACTGATGAGGAGATGCGTTTGATCCTTGAACAGAAAGGACTTAAGGCAGGCAGGGATTTTTTCCTGGCATATTCTCCCGAGCGTGAGGACCCTAATAATAAAGATTTTTCCGTCAGAACTATCCCAAAGGTGGTGGGCGGATATACGAAGAAATGTCTTGCCGCGGCAATGGCCCTTTATGGTTCGATTGTGGAAAATACGGTGCCTGTATCCTCCACAAAGGTTGCCGAGGCAACAAAGCTGCTCGAAAACATTTACCGCTCGGTGAACATTGCACTGGTGAACGAGATGAAGATGCTTTTTGAACGCATGGGCATCGATATCTGGGAGGTAATCGGGGCGTCGAAGACCAAGCCATTTGGCTTCCATGCCTTTTATCCGGGACCCGGATTGGGCGGCCACTGCATACCCATCGACCCTTTCTATCTCACCTGGAAGGCGAGGGAATACGATTTCCGCACCCGCTTCATCGAACTCGCCGGCGAGATAAACACCAGTATGCCCTATTATGTTGTGCAGAAAGCAGAGCTGATTCTGAACAGGTTTAGAAAACCGCTGAATGGCTCGAGGATTCTCATCCTCGGAGTGGCATACAAGAAAGATGTTGACGACCAGAGGGAGTCCCCGGCGCTCCGCATAATACAGCTTCTGAAAAACCAGGGGGCAAGAGTGCAGTACCACGACCCTCATGTGCCCGCCTGCAGGGGCCACAGGCAGTATCCCGATATAGCCATGAGATCGGTAAAGCTTACAAAAGATGCCCTGAAAAACGCCGACCTCGTCCTCCTTGTGACCGATCATGCCTCATTTGATTACGCGTTCATCGAAAAATATGCAAAATGTATCATCGATACACGGGATGCATTCAGGAAGAACGGTATCAAAAGCAGAAAGATATTCAGTTCATAATGCTGAAATTGGCAACAAAGTTCACGTTTCACAGTTTTTTACACTTTACACATTACTCATTACGGTCATTTATTAAGCTATCAACCCTAAAGCCGCAATGAACGCGATAACCCAACAAACTCTATTGCGGTCAAGTTGTTTAAATTGGCAATGACCCCTGAATCCAATACCGAATATTGGGAGTAATCTCTCTTAATGGGAATTATTGCATTAGTAAAGCAGGCATCAGCAAAGAGAATTCTCTATTCCCTCCACGCTTTGGATGAAATGAATGCCGAACCCGAAATAATAACTACCAATGAAATTAAGGTATGTTATAAACCATGGAGAAATAATTGAAGATTATCCGGAAGATAAACGGGGACATAGCTGCCTGATGTTTGCAATGACTGACAAAGTAAGACCTGTTCATATTGTTTGTGCTCCTAAAGGGGAGTATCTTGCTATAATAACAGCATATGTGCCATCTTTAGAAAAATGGGAGCCGGACTTTAAGACAAGGAGGAAAAAATGAAGTGCCTGATGTGTAACGGCGAAATGGAAAAGTCGGTTGTTGCTTACACGGTTGACAGAAAGGGATACCACCTGTTTATTGAAAAAGTGCCGGCTTATGTTTGCTCACGATGTGGTGAAAAATTCTTTGAGGAAAAAGAAGTTGAAGCAATCCAGAATATGATTAAGGCATTAGAAGAAAAAATGCAGGACATTTTAGTAGCAGCCTAATCTTTACCTTCAATGAACGCTTCGCGCTTCACGATTCACGATTCACTGTTCACGATTCACTGTTCACGATTCACTGTTCACGATTCACTGTTCACGATTCACTGTTCACGGCCGTTAAGACGCTTTAAGGTCTTCAAAAGTTGACTAATTCAACAACGTACCTAATCTAATATGATAAAATTAAAAATAACCAAAATTTTCGGAAGGAGGATATAAATGCCTAAAACCAAGGAAATAGACATTGATCTGTTGCCCGAAGATATAAAGAGATCGTTTATCGATTATTATGAGTACCTGGTCCACAAGTATGCTGTGAAAAAGAAGTGCACAGGGAAAGAGGAGCGCTATTCTGAAGAAATGAAAAAAAAGAAAAAGCTCTTTTTTAAGTCAATAGCTACGCACACCTTTAACTTGCCTGAAGGTTACAAATTTAACAGGGAAGAATTGCATGAGCGATAGAATTTTTGTTGATACTAATTTATGGGTATACTCATATTCTAAAGACGATAAAAGCGATAAATGTAATGAACTGCTGGATAAGCATTTTGAGAAAGTGCATTTAAGCACTCAGGTCTTGGGCGAAATCTTTTCAGTCCTTACAAAAAAAAGTGGAAAAACCAAAAAAGAAGCAAAACAAATAATTTCTGATTTGACCGCAAGTTTTAACATTACTGATGTGTTGACAGTAACAATAAATAACGCCATAGACATTAGTATAAAATATGCATTCTCCTACTGGGACAGCCTCATAATTGCTTCAGCATTGGAGAGCAATTGTTCTGTTCTGTATACCGAAGACATGCAGGACGGGCAGATAATCGACAATACACTCAAAATTGTGAATCCTTTTACTGCGAAGAAATCAAAAAAACCGTAATAGTGTTCACTATGACCCATGAACTCTTCATCTTTTCACGATTCACGCTTTACGGTCTTCAAAAGTTGACTGATTCAACAAAGTTAGCAACTGAACCAAGCAGATTGGTTGCTCTTTGCTGGTATAATAATGAAGGAAAAAGATAATAAGAAATGAGAATAATATGGACAAAACATGCTGAGGAACGGCAAAGCGAATGGGAAAAGACACTGGGGCTCACAAAAGCTGAAGTGGAAAATGTGCTCAGTAGTCCGCAACAAGTTGTCAGGGGTGATTTAGATGATTTTGTTGCTCAATCGAAGAATCGTAGCGGGTTATTGCGGGTGCCTTTTAGGCAGATTGATAATGACAGAAAGGTTATAACGGTTTATTGGACCAGCAAAGTAGAAAAATACTGGAAGGAGGAAGATGATGAAAGTAAAATTTGACCCTGATGCTGATGTCCTGGTCTTTATTCTTCGTGATGATCCGCCGGTAGACGCCATAGAGCAACCCGGGGGTGTCATTGTGAGTTATGGCGAAGATAAAGAACCTGTCAGCGTAGAGTTTCTGAACGCTTCAGCTCGCAAATTAGCGCGTGCAGGTGAACTCAGCATCACTCTTCAAAGATAGAATAACCTGCTGTTTCACAGGGCTGAACGAAGTACAGGAAATCTCTCAGATGATCGGTGGCCTTATGAAAACCAAAAGGCGTTTTCTTTCCCAATGAATCCTCAAACCTCGCATCTGATTTCAACGCAATAAACGCGATAAACTCAAAGAACCCGATAAACGCAATAACGCAATAAACGCAATGACCCCAATCGTCATTATCAAGAAACAAGACCTGACCCCATGCCCTCATTTAATACAATCGTCATTATCAAGAAACAAGACCTGACCCCATGCCCTCATTTAATAGAGATTATGCGAGATGTTGACAGAATGTTGACTGGTCTCATTAAGTCATTGAGTAAATAACATCGTTGCGTTCATTCAATTGTTCACGCTTAACGTCTTACGCTTCACGATTCACGATTTACTATTCACGGCCCTTAAGACGCTTTACGGTCTTCAAAAGCTGACTAATTCAACAACTTACCCAAGGTTGTTTTTGAGATATGATATACTTAACAAAGCTTTCTAAAGGAGTAGACCATGAGATTTAAAGTTGTCATAACATATGATCCTGAGTATGAAGGATACATAGTAGACGTGCCCGAACTTGTTGGATGCATGAGCCAGGGGAAAACTATGGATGAAGCGTTGAGCAATATTAAAGATGCCATTAGAGGGTGGTTGGAGGTAGAAGAGAAGCATGGAAGATTAGAGACGTTGGAGGAGAGGGATGTTTTTCTGGGAGAGGTCACCGTATAAGTGGGGGTTCTTTCGAACATTTCCGGGAAAGAAGCGGTCGCGATCTTTCAGAAGTTTGGCTATATCCTCGATCATTAAACCGGCAGTCATATGATACTGTATCATGAGTCAAGACCCACCTTGTCGATCCCTAACCATAAAGAATTGGCACCCGGCTTGTTGCGCGGTCAGATAAGGAAGAGCGGGCTAACGGTTGATGAGTTCTTAAAAGCAAAATGAGGTGTTAGGTGTCAGGTTTAAGGTGTTATGTCGAAACCTAAAACTTAAAACTTAAAAACATGCCTTACCACTCCTTTGAATCCTTTTGCTGCGAAGAAATCAAAAAAACCGTAATAGTGTTCACTATGACCCATGAACTATGAGTGATGAACTCTTCATCTTTTCACGCTTCACGCTTCACGATTCACGATTTTTACAAACGCTATTACCGCTAAAAAACAATGAATAATCAAGAACCTAAAGAATTAGTTATCGAAGCCGGCCATACAGAGGGGCAGTACTGGAGGGATATCTGGCATTATCGGGAGTTATTCTATTTTCTTGCCTGGAGAGACATTTTAGTACGTTACAAACAAACGGTCATTGGCGTAGCCTGGAGTTTAATCCGGCCCGTATTGACGATGGTGGTATTTACTGTTATTTTCGGTAAACTGGCCAAAATGCCCTCAGAAGGGGTTCCTTATCCCATTCTGGTTTTCGCCGCTGTTCTGCCATGGCAATTCTTCGCAAATTCACTGTCGGAAAGCAGCAATTCACTTATTTCCAATGCAAATCTGCTTTCAAAAATCTATTTCCCGAGAATCATTATGCCCACCAGCACAGTGATCGTAAGCCTTGTTGATTTTTTTATTTCTTTTGCAGTACTTGCGGTTCTGATGATCTGGTATCAATTTGTCCCTGATTGGCGGGTCATCACATTGCCCTTCTTTCTTTTGCTGGCGTTATTCGCCTCACTGGGATTTGGCCTCTGGCTTGCAGCCCTGAATGTTAAATACCGGGATTTCAGATACATTGTGCCATTTATCATACAATTCGGGCTTTTTGTATCTCCTGTCGGTTTCAGCAGCAGCGTAGTGCCGGGAGACTGGCGTCTGCTTTATTCGATAAACCCGATGGTCGGCGTAATAGACGGTTTCAGATGGGCCTTGCTAGGCGAAAATATCCAGATATACTGGCCGGGCTTCTTCTTGTCGATCGGTCTCACTTTTCTGATATTTGTGACCGGCCTCAGATACTTCCGAAAAACCGAGCGGACCTTTGCGGATGTGATTTGAAGGCAGTGAATGGTGAAATGTGAATGGTGAGAAATGAACAGGGCGCATAAGAAGCTTGATGTCTGGCGTGAGAGCGTCGCTCTGGCAACGTATATCTACAAGGTAACTGAAAAGTTTCCTGGAGCAGAAATCTACGGATTAACCTCTCAGATTCGCAGAGCCGTGGTTTCTATCTCCAGTAATATTGCGGAGGGTGCAGCCCGGTTCTCTTCAAAAGAATTTGGGCAATTCCTCAACGTTGCAGGCGGTTCGTTAAGTGAATTGGATACTCAAATAGAGATAGCATTTAATTTAGCGTTTTTAACCGATGAAGAGAAGAAAGAGATTGATAATAGAATTGATGCAATTTCTGCAAAATTAGCTGGTCTTATCAAACATACAAGAAAGAAAGCAGCTGAAAAATGAATTTTTTCACTATTCACTATTCACCATTCACCATTCACCATAATTATGTCTGACACCGTCATCCAAGTCGAAAACCTCGGCAAAAAGTATCTGATCCGTCACGAAAAACGTGAACGCTATACCGCTTTGCGTGATGTCCTGGCCAACAAGTTTAAGTCCTTTGGCTCGAAGATCTTTTCACCATTCACCATTCACCATTCACCTTTCACTGATTCCAAAGAAGACTTCTGGGCCCTCAAAGATGTGTCCTTCGAAATCAAACAGGGAGAGCGTGTCGGGATTATTGGCCGAAACGGAGCAGGCAAGACTACACTCCTCAAACTTTTAAGTCGGATTACCGAGCCTACTACCGGCAAGATTACGCTTAAAGGTCGGGTTGCAAGTCTTTTAGAAGTCGGTACCGGTTTTCATCCTGAATTAACAGGTAGGGAGAATATATTTCTAAACGGTGCGATACTCGGGATGTCGAAGGTGGAGATAAAAAGGAAGTTTGATGAAATTGTCGATTTTGCTGAAATAGAGAAGTTTCTTGATACACCGGTGAAAAGGTATTCTTCGGGAATGTATGTGAGATTAGCGTTTGCAGTGGCGGCGCATTTAGAGCCTGAGATTCTTATTGTGGATGAAGTATTGGCGGTGGGTGATGCACAGTTTCAAAAGAAGTGCTTGGGGAAAATGGAGGATGTGTCGAATAAGGAAGGTAGGTCGGTGCTATTTGTGAGTCATAATATGGGTGCAATCCGAAGCATATGTAATAGAATCATATTTATTGATAAGGGTGAAGTTAAATTGGATGGTGAGTCATCTTCTGTTATTAGCACTTATCTATCAACGGGTTTTTCAAGAGAACAAGAAAATGACGGGCAGATATTCTGGACAGGGAAAAATAATTACCTCCCCGATACTCAGGAAATTTGCATAAAAGGTATCCAATTATTAGGCTTATCGGGAAAAGCACAATCTATTTTTGAAGCAGATAATCCTATAAATGTAGTGATTTTTTACCAAGTTAAAACGCCGATGAGAGGTATGAGATTTAATTTGTGTATTCTTACAGAAGAGGGAGATATTGCTTTTTTAGGAACTGATCATATTTATAGAAAAGAAACCGAACAGATTGGGTCTTATCAGACTACATGTATTATTCCGGGCGGTCTATTAAATTGTAAAAAATATGTAGTTGCTATAAGTTGTGATATGCCAGGAGTTAAAGTCCTGCTTCATAGAAAAGAATATCTATCTTTTACCGTAACTGGCAAGGGAAATCAAAGTTCAGAATATCAAGAAATATGGCCTGGTGTTGTTTGTCCTAAACTGGAATGGAAAATTAGCAAAATATCTTCAAAGGAATATATGTTAAATTAATGAAGACAATAATGCTTACCCTCCTTAATATGCATAAGATATTTTTAAAATAGCAAGCTGCCTTGTTTGATAAACAAAGAATAAAAATAGGCCTTTTTGATCCATCATTGGGAAATAATGCGGGTTCTGAAAGTCCAAATTTAGGTGATTTAATAATTAATGAAGCAATAATAAGAGAAATATATAGTATATTTCCAAGAGCAAATCTTCTTAGGCTATCCACACATGAGCCCTTATTACGACAGCATATAAAAGAATTACGTGATTGTTCATTAGTTTTTGTTGGTGGATCGAATTTATTATGCTCAAATATGTATAGGAATAAGTTGTGGAAAATATCATTAGCAGAAGCAATGCAAATAAGAAAAGTTATTTTATTTGGTGTCGGTTGGTGGCAATATGAAAAAATGCCAAATCTCTATACAAGATTACTTCTCAAGATAATATTGGCAGGTGGATTTGTCCATTCTTTAAGAGATAACTATACTAAAGAAAGACTGAGTAAATTAGGTTTCAAAAATGTAATAAATACGGGATGTCCAACGATGTGGCCTTTAGCTAGAATTAATTTTGAGGAAATACCAAAGAAAAAAGCTGATAATGCTTTACTCATGCTGACTGATTACAATCAAGCGCCTGAGGTTGATAAAGCTATAGCTAAGCTTTTATTGAAAAATTACAATAAGGTTTTCTTTTGGCCACAGGGGAGAAATGATAAATCGTATCTATCGATATTAGATTTGCCGCTTATTGTACTTGATCATTCTTTACAAGCTTTAAATGAAATTTTATCTTCAGATATTTCTATAGATTATGTTGGAACAAGATTGCATGGCGGTATCAAATGTCTCATAGCTCGAAAAAGATCACTTATATTGAATATTGATAACCGCGCAAAAGAAATTGCAAGAGACTCCGGCTTAATGACTATAGAAAGAGGTAATATTGAATTCGTAGATCATTGGATTAATAGCTCTTCAAATTTGAGAATAAAAATTGATATTAACTCTATTGAAAAATGGAAATCTCAATTTAAAGGTTTAACGATAAGCTCTTAAAAAAATAGTTACATATCACTTACAGCTTTAATCTTATAGAAAAATGCTTGCTGAGCATTCTTTGTATTAAAACATTTCGCATGTAAAGAAAAACAATTTGCGTATATTAACTGTGAATACCACAGATAGCGGTGGTGGTGCAGCTCGAATAGCAATGAACTTATTCTTAGATTATCTTTCGAGAGGACATGACTCATGGTTATCAGTAGGGGTAAAAAAATCAAAACACAAGAGAATCATTGAGATTCCCAACGATATTTATCGTAGCAAGTTGGCACAATTCTGGTTAAAGACGGCGTGCTTACTCTCACCTTGGGAAAAGAATATCCGTGGAGTATGGAGATTAAAGCAATTTATCACATTTTTTATTGGTCAAAATAAACGATGGATGGAAAAGCTAAGAGGTTATGAAGACTTTGACTTTCCGGGAAGTTCCCATTTACTTGAACAATCACCTCTAAAACCCCATCTTTTACATTTTCACAATCTTCACGGGAATTATTTTGATCTCCGGCTTTTACCACGGTTAAGCCAACAATTGCCTGTAGTTCTAACTTTGCATGATGCATGGCTTCTGAGTGGTCATTGTGCACATTCTTTTGAATGCGAGAGATGGAAGACAGGGTGTGGGAAGTGTCCGGATTTGACTATTTATCCGGCTATTTACCGTGATGCCACATCTTTTAATTGGGAGAGAAAGAGAAGAATCTACAGTCAAAGCAAATTATACATTTCAACTCCATGTAGTTGGCTTATGGATAAAGTAACAAATTCTATTTTGGCTCCCTCAATAATGAATGCAAAGGTTATTCCAAATGGAGTGGATCTTAAAGTATTTTACCCTGGTGATAAGCTGTCAATTCGTGCAAAGCTTGGCATCCCAAAAGAATCCCGAGTATTATTATTTGCTGCAAGCGGTATTAGAAGTAACAAGTGGAAAGACTATAATATGCTGAAGACGGCAATTATCAATTCTACTAATGCGAATAAAGAGAAATCATTATTAATAGCGTTAGGTGAGTCTGGTTCAACGGAAAAGATAGGGAATGTAATTGTGCAATTTGTACCATATCAGCATAATCGGGAAGTTGTTGCGAATTATTATCGTGCGGCTGATATATATCTGCATGCAACAAAGGCTGATACATTCCCTAATACTATTATTGAGGCCTTAGCCTGTGGCACACCAGTTATCGCTACAGCAATAGGAGGCATCCCAGAGCAGGTGAAATCCATAGATGTTGTGCAAGGGAAACTACTGGATGGTTTTGCGAATGAAGAGGAGGCAACGGGCATACTCATACCAAAAGGTGACGTTGATTCTATGTCAAAAGCAATCATTCTACTATCAGGTAACGATCCTTTGAGGACTCGTCTAAGTGAGAATGCAGTATTAGATGTAAAAAAGCGTTTTGATCTCAGAATTCAGGCTGCTTCTTATCTTGATTGGTATAATTTCATTATTACTACTTATAATAATCGCATACTTGATTTTCCTAAAAATCAATATGAAATTTGATACATTTCCGCTACCCCCTTTAAATAAAGTCGGCTGGCCATGGACAATAGAATCATTTCCTCTTCCGCATTTAATGCAAAATGGCAACCCGTGGCCTAAAATAAGCATCGTGACGCCCTCTTTCAATCAAGGTCAATTTTTAGAAGAAAGCATCCGTTCCGTACTTCTACAGAATTATCCGAATCTTGAATATATTATTATGGACGGCGGTAGTACAGATAACAGCGTAGAGATAATAAAGAAGTATGAGCAATATCTTACATATTGGACAAGCGGGCAAGATAAAGGTCAAGCGGACGCCATATATAAAGGGTTTGAACTGGCAACGGGACAGATTATTGCATATATAAACTCAGACGATTATTATCTTCCCCGAGCTTTTGAAATGGTTGCAAGAAAATTTGTCAAAAAAAATGCAGAATTTCTGATTGGAAGTTGTTATCACATTGATAATATGAGCAATATTGTCAGAAAATACTATGGTTTTTCTCAGAATACAAAATCCCTCTTGATTAACGGAATGTATTTTTGCCAGCAATCTTGTTTTTGGAGTAGAGAAGCATTTTTTTCTGTTGGTGGTTTCGACCGAAAATTACATTATTGTTTTGATTATGATCTTTTTTTGCGTTTAACTGAAAAGTACTCTCCAATAACAGTGCTTAAAACATTGGCTGTTTATCGAAGACACCCTAATACAAAAAGTATGAAAATTAAAGATATTGCTAATTATGAAAGTAAGCAATTGTTAACCAAATATAATAATATCTTAAAGATTGATAATACCTTAATTAAAAATTACAGTAACTTCATGATTAATAAAAGATTATTTGGAATTTTATCCGATATTATTTTTGACCCTCGATGGTTTATTGTTTTTTTTCGTTACCATATTAAAATGCTTACTAATAAACTTGCAAAGTGATGAGCAGGAGTGGTGTTGGGCGATCTTAGTATTAATTAGGGCATTACGATTATTCATCACAGATGAGTATTTAGAGAAAAATTCACTCATGACAAATGAGAAATGAGGTGATTATGAAAGATCTGCCACCAAATTATGGAGTTTTTTGATGCAAATAGTTGTCTCAATTATTATATCTACACGTAATCGGGCTAAAAGCCTTCGGCAGATCTTAGAAGCTATCAGAAAGATAGAGGTGCCAGCCGATATGCCAACAGAGTTAATTTTGGTGGATAATGCGTCAGAGGACGAGACATCGACTATCATCCGGAACTGGCGTTCTGCTCAGGATTATTTTTGCAAGGAGGCTTGTGCCTGAGAAGGGTACCCGCGTGATAACCGAAGTATTCAGAGAACTTTTGAAAATGCGTCCGAATATCCGGATAACAATAGCAGGTGAAGGCCCGGATGAGAAGTTTTTAAAAGATGCTTTTAAGGGTGACATTCGTGTAGCCATGACCGTTTATAGAGCTGAAGATGCACTAAAGATACGCCAAGAGCATGACATCGCTGTTATCCCTTCGCTTTGCGGTGAAGCTACCTGTCTTTCCGTTCTTGAGGCGATGGCAGCAGGCTGTGCTGTTATAGCAACAAACATGGGGGGAACAATTACTGAAATTATAGACAGGTTTAATGGTATCTTATGTTGGCCAACAAACAATTCTATTGTCGACGCTTTGCTAAGGATGATTGATTTACCTGAAGAAAGATTGAGGATGCAAAAAAGAGGATGGGAGACTTCGCAAAAAGCATTTTCAACGCAACTATGGAAATCACGATGGGAAGAAATTATCAGGCAGGTTCTTGATGTACACATGCCATTAACATTTCAAAAAAAAGGAAACATATAATAATTTTTACGGGTGATATCAAAACTTGAAGACAGCAAAGAAATTATACTTAAAATCACGTTATAGATTAAGACATCTTAGATCTAAGATAGAAAATCTCCGTATAAATATGACAAGACTATGGATTCCAGAAAAAGAGCTAACTCCTTTTTGGTCTCTCTTTATTACATTGAGCTGTACTTCAAATTGTCCATACTGTGTGCAAAATTATTCGTTTTTGCATGGGCGCAGAGATATCCCTTTAAAAGGAATTCTCCAAGCAGATCAATGGCTTAAAATAAATGATATTAATAATAAACCTAAATCACTTGTTATTCAGGGAGGGGAACCCCTTCTCTATAAAGATTTGATTTATGTGCTTGAAGGATTAGATACTTTTAAACAACTTCAAGTTATAACTAATTTGACTATGGAGATTAAGTCTATTGCAAAAAAAATTAATTCAATAAAGACTCACATTATAAAGTTTGAATGCAGTTTTCATGAAAATGCTATTGATTTTGATACCTTTATTCTTAGAGCTTTGACCTTGAAGGAAGCTGGTCTCCTTGGATCAGTCAGAATGGTAGATGCCAATCATAGTAAAACTCTTGAATACATCGGGAAATTTGCCGATTATGATATTAATTTATTGCCCTTATTTCAAGTTGGTTTTACTGAAGAAGGGAAACTGGCTGTCTACAGTAATGTGGAAGCATCTAATTTAATCAGGAAGCCACCTGTTTTATGTAAATTAGCACAAGTGCTTTTTTCTCCTAATGGAGATATTTATAACTGTTGCACTAAATTGTACTGGGGAGATGAGCAGTCATCTTTTGGAAACCTTGTCACAGGGTTTGAAATTCCAGAGGGCTATTATATTTGCCACGACTATGGATTTTGCAATCCTTGCCAAATAGGTTATATGGATGTAAGAAAAAAAGATAATAAGAATATTAAAGTGAATAAAAAGATATTATTTTCTAATCCACCGATAGGAGTTCACTCTTCTAAGTATTAAGGAAAATTATTAGAATGAGTATTCTTAGAACAACAAAATTAAAAACGTTTCAGTTATTAATGGAATTATTATTTTGTCTTCGCCAAAAATATTCACATATTTCTATTGGTAGCCCTAAGTTGTCTCGAGATATAAAAGATGCTATAACTATAGATACCTCAACGATAACTCTTGAACAAAGTCCCGTTTTACTTCAAAGATTCAATTTTAATCGAGTTGCTGATGTTCTACCTACTCATGAGGATTTATTTTATCAGGATGGCAAGCCATTACCTTGTGTTATTGAATCGGATTATAATCTTTCAGATGACTGGTTAAGGGCCTATAACTACTATCCTTTCTATTTCAATATTTATTCACGATTGTGTTCAGATAATATTCATGTTCGAATGTTAGAAATTGGAGTAAGGACTGGTTATCAGGCTACTGTTTTTGCGAAAGCCTGTAAAAATCCATCAAGTGCTTTTTATATGGGGATTGACCCCAATTTATATGTTAGAAATGGGCTACAACTTGCCAATAAAACCTTGCAGATGATACGCAAAAAAGTGCCCACATTCGACTTTGCACTTATTAATGGATATTCCTGGGAGTATAATATTCAAGAAAGTGTTTTTTACAGTGGACCATTTGACATTATTCATATTGACGGTGACCATTCACTCCAAGGAAAGTTAATAGATCTCGAACTATCAAAACGTATTCTTGCCAGGGGCGGAATAGTACTTGTTGATGACTTTGATCATCATCCTATCATTAAGGACGCTGTTAAGAAAGCCCTTTCCGTGGGATGGTTTAAGGAGTTTCTCTATCTTTCAACTTTTCGCGGACTTGCAATTCTTGCATAACTTTTTAGTTAATTGCAGAAACATCTTATTTAAGGTTTAACTTCTTGCAAGATTATAGCAAGTCGGCCTCCGTTCTTTACAATGCTCTGATAAAATTGTTATGGCTGACAAACCATAAAATAACCTCACCCATTTGGAATAAGCTGTGGAGTCTTTCTTGCAAAAATATATCAGCTACTGTTCGCACAGTCATTCATCGTCATAAAGTCTTGCTAAATTATGGGCATCCATATCCGATAATTACGCGCCAATACCGTCTCTTCAATAATCCTTTAATTGAGTTGTCCTACCAAGCATATTCCGTTGAACATGTCCCAATTCTTATTGTTGATGTTGGTTCTGGTGTAGGAGATACTGTTTTGTTAATCAATGATAATTGTCGACAAATGGTTAAGAAGTTTTTTTGTGTCGAAGGAGATCCAGAATATTTTAAATACTTAGAGCATAACCTAAAAGATATTTCAGAAAAAAAACTGTTTTTTGCTCTTGTGTCTTCTTCATCTGCCGAAGAAAGAGAACTGATTCGTACTCACAAAGGAACATCAAGTGCAAAGGGGCATAATAAAGTGCCTTCGGTTACTTTAAGCTCATTAATTTTACCTGAGAAACTTCACAAATTAGATATAGTCAAGATAGATGTAGACGGGTTTGATGGGAAGGTACTGTTGGGAGCGAAAGCATTACTTGATAAATATAGGCCATCTGTTATTTTTGAATGGCATCCAAAACTTTGTAAAGAAACAGGAAATAACTGGACTGATCACTTTAAGGTGCTCAATGAAGCTGGTTATTCCAAATTCATCTGGTTTAATAAATATGGTGAATTTAGTCATTTTATGGAAGCCTTTGATGTAAACGGTATAGATCGAATTGCTAAATTCTGCTTGAATACCCATATCTATTATGATTGGCATTACGATGTTATTGCATTACATAAGAACAGCCCGCTGTCACCTGTAACACTTGCAGAAGCAAAATATGCAAGAAACTGCCGGTCAAGATACTAATAGCCTCATAGATTGTTATGTAAAAAGTATGTCGAGAATATTTCAAAAGTTATACAGGAGATGGCGTCATAGATTACGTGTTTACATTAATTTCATCATAAATTATTTATTACTTAAGAGACTTAGATCACGGGTAAGAAGAGAAGGTCTAAATCGGCAAATTATTATCGTTATGCTCCTTGAACATCTAGGCGATATTGTTGCCTGTGAGCCGATTGTCAGATATCTTAAGGAAAATTGTCCAAATACATTTATTATATGGGGCGTCAAGAGAACATACCGGGAGTTGATTGAAAGTAATCCCAATATCGATTTGACTCTTCCTGTTCATTGTCTTACAGAAAGGATGATGCTTATTAATAGCGGACTTTGCGATGAAGTTGTGGATCTCCATTTTTCAGATCGCTATTGTTCATTATGCAAAAATCCACTCAGAAAAGAGAACAATAATTCAGGGATTAACCTCACAAATTATTTCAATTATGGAAGTCTGCTATCAGCGATGGCACAAAGCGCTGGATTGCCAGCACTTTATGATGGACCAAAAGTTTATATTCCGCAGAGCGCTATAACAAAGGTTGATAGCGTTAATCTTCCCTCTCAATTCATTGTAATTAATTGCACATCCAATGCTGATGCCAAAGCTTGGCCAAAAGAAAAATGGAAGATTTTACTTCAAGAAATACAGGCTAAATATGATATCCCGGTTTATGAAATAGGATTAAGAACATTTATTGATCAGACTGATAGTCTTTGCAAGAGCCTCTGTGGACAGCTTTCAATTCTGGAATCTGCTGAGGTGATCCGCAGGGCAAAACTTTTCATCGGGATAGATAGCGGGCCTGCACATCTTGCGAATGCTGTTGGAACGCCTGGTGTTATTTTACTGGGGAGTTATCTTGGTTTTAATAAATACAATCCGTTTAGTGGTTTATATGGAAATGGAAAGAATGTAAAGATTGTATATGCCGAAGATTCTATATCAAATATACCTGTCGATAAAGTTATTAACCAAGTTCATAGAATGATGAGCATATCATCAAATTCTATACATGCTGTTTAACTCCCATATATTCATATTTCTTTTTCTCCCGGCAACACTTCTTGTTTATTTTTTATGCGGTATCTACAGTACACGCCTTAGTGCAGTTTGGCTGATCGCTGCATCACTTTTCTTCTACGGTTGGTGGAACCCTGCATATGTTGGTCTTCTTGTCGGGTCAATTCTCTTTAATTATTCTGTGGGTATGGTATTAGCGCGTGAGCATACACGCCATCGACAGAGTGTAAAAAGAATTATTCTCATCTTTGGTATTACCGGCAATTTTCTAATTCTGGGATATTATAAATATGCCAATTTTTTCCTTTCCACTCTTTCTGGCATAGTTAATGTTGAGTGGACTATCGGCAATATTGTTCTGCCTTTAGGAATATCGTTCTTCACATTTACCCAAATTGCCTACCTCGTGGATGCTTTCAAGGGGGATGTAAAAGAGTACAATCTCGTCCACTATAGTCTTTTTGTCACCTATTTCCCTCATCTTATAGCCGGACCAATCCTTCATCACAAGGAAATGATGCCTCAGTTTGGGCTCAAAAGTACCTATCGTTTCAGCTATGAGAATTTCTCGGTAGGACTTACAGTCTTTGCAATCGGCCTTTGTAAGAAAGTAGTTCTTGCTGACAGTGTTGCACCTTATGCTCAGACAGTTTTCAAGGCAGCTTCAGAGGGCAGTATACTTACGTTTATTGAGGCATGGGCGGGAAGTATTGCCTATGCCCTCCAGCTCTATTTTGATTTCTCCGGATATTCAGATATGGCCATTGGACTTGCTATGCTCTTTGGAGTTTCATTGCCACTGAATTTCTATTCACCCTATCAGGCTGTTAACATTATTGAATTCTGGAGACGTTGGCATATCACCCTATCCCGCTTTTTAAGGGATTATCTTTATATTCCACTAGGAGGGAATCGGAAAGGAAGCTTGCGGCTATCGATAAATGTCATAATTACAATGTTGCTTGGGGGCCTCTGGCATGGCGCAGGATGGACATTTATAATCTGGGGCGGTCTTCACGGTTTATACATAGCTATTAACCACATCTGGCATTCGGTACTTCACTTTTTTGGATATAGGAAGATACATGGTAAATGGTGGGGAAGAGCTGTTGCCAGAATGCTGACTTTTCTTGCCGTTGTTGTGGCATGGGTATTTTTTAGGGCTGACAGCATTGATTCAGCTATGCGTGTTTTAAAGGGAATGGCTGGACTGAATGGTATTATTCTTCCGCAAGTTTGGGAATCCTATACAGGTAGTTTTGGTAAATGGCTTTCGGTCCTGGGGACATCTTTTGGTATGACACCAGCGTTTAATGAAGCATTGAGAGGACCATTGCTTCTTCTTATTCTGCTCACTATCGTATTCTTTTTTCCGAATACGCAGCAGGTGATGCATAAATTCAGGACAGCGATTAATATTTATCGGGGCGACAATATGGGTGTTCCAACCTGGTTTAATTGGGAACCTACATGGAGGTGGGCTGCTATTTCTGCCGTTCTCATGACTACGAGCATTGTGATGATCGATAAAGTGAGCGAGTTCCTTTACTTTCAGTTTTAGAAATTATCGATGACAACACCAAAATCACAATTTAAAAAATATATTTATGTCTTTGGAACAATCCTATTGTTATCTCTTTTATTTATTTTTGCTGCTGCTATCTATTTCCAACCCCTTGAGGGTGAACTTACAAGGCTTGGATCCTATTCAGAGCGTGATTTTGGTTGGAACCTTCCACAGAAAAAGGTTAGGGGAGATGCCAACATGGCAAAAGATTATCAAGGATATTATGATGTCCTGATTGTCGGTGATTCTTTTTCGACAAATGGTGTTTGGCAACCATTTTTTCGCAAAGAAACAGGTCTTTCATATGTAACACTTGATGTTAGGAAGACTCATATATATGATCTTTTGGATAGTCAGTCTTTCAGAAATCATCCACCAAAAGTATTCATAGTGCAGAGTGTTGAAAGGGAAATTGTATATTTCTTCAGCAATTTATCCTTTCCCTGCATCAATAATGATAACAACAATGTGAAAATTAACCTCAGCTTCAGACCCCCTGGTACAAGCACTGAATATTATGAGGAGATTAGAAAGACCTTTGATATCCGAAATATCAACCTAAGATATACAGCCTCTGTAATGTTTAATGCGGTAATACGTAAACTTCATGGAAGAGATCTGAAGTATACACAAAAATATAATTTGCTAAGTCATTCCCTTTTTTCTAATACAAAAAGCAACGAGATACTTGTGTACGCAGGTGATATTGATAAATTAAACTGGAAACGGGAAGGTCTTACTAAATCAATCTGCGCTATCCGTGGATTGCAGAATTTGGTTCAAAAGCACGGTAAAACACTGTTTATATTTATGCTTGCTCCGGACAAATCTACCGCATATGCTGATTATATAGCAGAACCCGTTTTTCAAACGAGGTTGAATATTCAACAGCAGTTCATCGATAGCGGGGTCAATGCGCCCCGAATAGATCTTAAATTGAATCAGGCTATTGAAAGTGGAATAAAAGATATCTATTTGCCAAGCGGAACTCACTGGAGCGCAACGGGCTATGAGATTGCAGCAAAATGTATTGTAGATTTCATTAAACAACACAGTATAGAAGATGAGAAAAGTCATTGAATCTTCGACTTTTTTATAGCATCAAATTCTAATGACATTTTCCATTATTATTCCAGCGCGTAATGGGGAGTCTTTCATTTCTCAGACTATAGATTCCTCTCTGTCGCAAACAAGGACTCCTGATGAGGTCTTGCTGGTCGACGATGCTTCAACAGATGGAACTGCAAAGATTACTCAGGGTTACGGAAACAAAATTAAGTATTATCATAACCAAAGAGCAACTGGCTTTGTTGATGCTTGGAACAGGGCAATTAACCTGGCATCAGGTGATTTTGTAACAATACTTCACCAGGATGATCTCCTGTATCCTGATTATCTTATGCAGATAGAAAACGCTGTTGTGCGTTTTCCGGGAGTGAGACATGTTTATACTGCCTGCAACTATATTGATGAAAATGGTGCAGTCATAAAACCTCCTCCAGAACCACTTTCCTTTGAGCCCGTTCTCTATTCGGGAAAAGAATATGCTCATAATTATCTCAACGGCGTAATTGCAAACAAGCATATCCACCGTTGTCCGGGAGTGACGACTCAACGGAAGCTTCTTCTGGAAGAGTGCACTTATCGCAAAGAAGCCGGGCATATTGCAGACGATGACTTTTTCCTTAGGGTGGGCGCTTTTACTGATGTAGTCGGGATATCACACCCACTTGCAAGCTACAGACATCACAAGGACTCTGAGACGGGCAAGCTCGATTTGCTCTCTTTAAAACTTGCTGAAGCATATTTCTTTCAGGCCCAGAATTACAAGGAAGGATCTTCACTTCTTGATTCTGATGACATAGTAAAAGTAAATGAACAGGCCGTCAGATTTATCAACCTACTACTCTTTCAAGGTGTTCTATACAAGCGTAATGAGTGGATAAAGAGAGCTCAGGAACTCAGTCGCGAGCTTGACAGGATTCATCCCGGATTTATGGAAAAAACTCTCCCTCAATGGGCAAAGCGATTATGGACATTAATACAAAATAATGGCAGCAGTAATCTAAAGGCA
Source organism: Ignavibacterium sp. (assembly GCA_018335755.1). Classification (GTDB taxonomy): domain Bacteria; phylum Bacteroidota; class Ignavibacteria; order Ignavibacteriales; family Ignavibacteriaceae; genus JAGXRK01. Next base: position 42,611 of record JAGXRK010000010.1, read on the forward strand.
TCGCTTTATGTCAAGGCTTTGAATACTATGCGCAAAACGCGCGATTTTGGAAGATCATTTCTACAGCGCAAATAAGTTTTGCAAACTAACACATTGAAAATAACCTTTTATTTTTTTGTGACAGAGACAGGCATTAATTAAATTGAGATTTCGATATGATTCTAGATAAGAAGCTTATTGTCATAATGCCTGCTTATAATGCAGAAAAAACTATTCGGGACACATATTTTGAACTTCCTCATGAATATGTAGATGAGGTAATACTTGTTGACGACGCATCAAATGACGATACTGTAAAAATAGCAATGGAATTGGGTATAACAACAATAGTTCATTTAGAAAATATAGGTTACGGAGGGAATCAGAAAACATGTTATATGGCAGCGCTGAAACGTGGTGCAGACATTGTCGTAATGTTACATCCAGACTATCAGTATTCACCACGTCTTGTAACCGCTATGGCTTCTATGATTGCATCAGGTCATTATGATATTGTGCTTGGATCAAGAATATTAGGGGGAATGGCTTTAAAGGGTGGAATGCCTTTCTATAAATATATGGCAAATCGATTTCTTACCCTGATTGATAATATAGTACTCGGTGTCAAGCTTTCAGAATACCATACAGGATTTCGAGCATATACTCGTGAAGTGTTAGAGGTACTACCTCTTAATGAGAATTCTGATGATTTTGTTTTCGATAATGAGATACTTGTTCAGGCGGTTTATTTTAAATTCAAAACAGGAGAACTAAGTTGTCCTACTAAATACTTTAAAGAAGCTTCTACGATAAATTTTAGAAGGAGTTTGAAATATGGATTTCAAGTGCTTCACACTATACTGAAATATGTATTTCATAGAAGTTCTCTTAAGAAATATGCTCTATTCAGTCCCGAAGGTCTAAAGCTTAAAAACAAATGAGGTATACATATTAAAGTCATTGTTTCCCTAATATATGTTGTGGCAAGGAGTTTTATCGGATTTGTTATTATGCTCAAAAAGAATATTTTAAAAATTATAAGAATATTGATCTATGATCGTCCAGTACCTCTCATATTTATATTATTAATTTTAATGATCACCTATTTTGCTATTGGATCGTATCGTTATTGGATCCTAGGTCCCTTTGATCTTCACGATAGATGGGCTGAAATTCAATATTTTATTCGAGGCATTGACCCTTTTGATATTGTAATGGGTACAACTGAAGACCTTAGTGAAATTGGCAAGGTTTCAAGTTATGGTGGCTATGTCCCGTGGGCCTACATCTTAGCATTACCGCTTGTCCCACCATTACCTTATGGGGTAGTGAAGTTTTGGTATTTTGGCGTGATGCTTTTTTCATTCTTAATTACCTTCTTTCTATTTTATCAATACTGTAGACGCTTAGGTTTAAGCTGTAACCACTCACTACTTATTAGTTCAGCTGCTTTGTGCAATTGGGGACTTGTCTATGGGTTGCGATGGGGTCAATACAGTCTTCCCGTTTTGGCAGCACTAACAGTTTATATGATTGCAATTGAAAGAAATAAACCAATTCTCGGTGGTGTGTCTTTATCAATTGCTATGATTAAACCGCAGGTGGCATTCTTGTTCGGATTTGTTGCAATCGCAAAAAAAAAATGGAGACTTCTTGCGGTGGCAATATTCATTGTGATTACTTCGTGGATTGCAGTAGCAGCTTGGTTGGACAAATCTATCTGGTCATTGCTAGCCGTGAAGGCAAATCAAAATACAGCAATAGGATATTATTATGGTCTCTTTAATGAGATCATAATAAACTCGCAACATCGCGAGTTATGGATACTCTCATCAGGTATTTTTTTTATTATTTTAATGGTGCTTGTTACATTTTTGCAGTCTGGCAGAAGTATTACTTATCATATGGCCATTGCCGGTTTAGCAAGCACGATGTGGACATATTCAGGCCCTTATGATTCTATCGTTCTTTCATTTTTGATATGCTATTTATTGCTACAGTATTATTTTAAAGTTCAAAACTTTCATTTTATGCTGCTTCTTTTTGCTTCTGCTATATTAGTATGGCAACCTACGGGTATTTCCCATGGCATTATCTGGCCCGTACCTATCATAATGAGAACAGTTTGGGTTACTGCGCTATATTTAGCTATTACATCAGAAAAACCAGTACCTTTAATGCCAAAGAATGTTGCCAAAGATTTGAACGCTTAATTTTACTGTTCTAAAATCTCTTTACCATCACATGAATAATGAAGCATACAAAAAACATGTAGGTATAGGCATCCCAGTTTTATTGCTGGGTGGCACTGAAAGACAGACCTTAGCCCTTGCTTCTGTCTTATTATCTGGAGGCTATAAGGTAACAGTATGGTGCTATTATGAATCAGATGCATCAATGATTTCTGAGCTGACAAAGATAGGTGCTGAAGTGCTTCTTCTTGGACTTAATAGGGCTGAGGGTTTGCTTTCACTTTTAGATAAACTGAAGAATCTGTGGAAGGGCATGAAACCAGACATTATTCATGTACAATATATTGCCCCGGGTCTAATTCCAGTCATTGCCGCAAAGCTTGCGGGTATTAAAACAATTTTTGCTACAGTCCATCAACCGGGAAGGGTTTATGGATGGAAGGAGAAGCTTTTTCTCAGAACGGCTGCGCGGCTTTGTACTGCTTTTTTCTGTAATTCAAAATCCGTAGAAGAGTCATGGTTTGGGGATAGCGAGATATTTGATCCAAATAGAGACTATAAAAAAAGAAAGCATTTCACTATTTACAATGGGGTTGATATTGAGCATATAGAACAAGTTGTAAATAGCACTGACCGGCAGAGTTTAAAGGGTTCTCTTGGCATATCTGACAGACCGGTTATAGGTGTTGTCGGAAGACTTCGATGGGAGAAGGGTCAGGATATTTTAATCGAAGCAATGCCGGAGGTTGTCAGAGCGATACCAAGCGCGATGCTCCTTGTTGTCGGTGACGGGCCTGATCGTATGAGCTTGGAGCAAAGAGCGAAGAGTTTAGAGTTGGAAAATAATATTTTATGGCTTGGACAAAAATCACCTGAAGAAGTATATCAACTGTGCAGCATAATGGATGTAGTAGTTGTTCCCTCAAGATTTGAGGGGTTTGGGCTAACTGCTGCAGAAGCGATGTCTGCTTCACGGCCTGTTATAGGCAGTCGATTAGATGGTTTGACTGAAGTTGTTGCGAATGATGTTACAGGCTTGCTGGTATCCTCGGGTGATAGCGCTGCTCTTGGGCGTGCGCTAATAGATTTACTTTCAGATAAGGGCAAGGCAAAAGAAATGGGAGAGAAGGGACGGATGCGTGTAGGGGAATTCTTCTCGGTGGAGAGGTTTCAGAATTCAGTACTTGCAGCCTATAAAGCCTTGGATACATAGTATTATGCCTTGCAGTATGCAATATTGCAGACGCGTAGATTTCTCCTTATATAAAAATCTGGATTTTTACTATTTCAGGTTGGCAATCTCAGTTGCTGCGGTACCCGATATCCGCTTACTGAGGTTAAGTTGACGGACTTACGGACTTGAGGAAGTCATACAACATATAATTTAACTATTTTCTTTAGTCTTTTAAGAATAATAAGGTTACTGCCAACAATATGATAAATAAGAATCAGCGTGAAAAGCCATTTTCCATCGCAAGAAATCAAATGAAGTTACCTCTTATCATCTGGCTTGTTTTTGCAGGCAATATCATGGCGTTTACGGAAGGAAGTCTGATGGGTTATCGGTTAACAGGACTCGGATGGTTTTTGCCGCTGAGTTTTGCTGTGTTTATGGTACTGATGAGAATGGATAAAGTAAAATTTCCAATCTTACTATGGCTTCCCTGGATTATGGTTGTTTTTGGATATTATATGAATTCGAATTATCCTGCCTTACAAAGGAGTGTACAATTATTGTGTCCGATTCTAATAGGAATGGCGGTTTCAACTTATAGATATGAGGAAGCACATATGGAAAGAATTCTGCAGCTTTCTAAATATCTGGCAATCAGTCTTTTTGTGATTATTTTTTTTAGATTGGGTGTTTTAGTATCTGGGATGTTGCCGCCTACTACCGGTCTTTCAGGCCATTCTATGACAGCCATATTGTTTAATATAATTTTTGCTACAAGTTATTCTTTCGGAAACAAAATTGATTTGCGTTGGTGGTGGTTTATGGCGACTATCCCTGTCATTGCGGTTACAAGAACTGCAATTGCTGTGATAGGGCTTACACTGCCATTATCATGGGGTCCTATGAAATTTAGCAGACGATTTATTTTGATTCTGATAATAATCATTTTAGGTTTTGTGCTTTTTCATTCTCCCCGCATTCAGCACAAATCATTCCGGACAGGTGAAGGAGAGATGTCTGACGTATTAAGCAAAGATTTTTCTGACAATGCCAGGTTTTTTATGTGGAAAAATTTTGATGAACAGATAAAAAGAAAACCATGGTTTGGTTATGGTGCCGGCGCCGGCGAGAAATTCGTTAGACAGATTACGAATGATAAATCTGGCTACCCCCATAATGACTGGAGGCTGACACTTTATGACTATGGTATTTTCGGAACAACAATTTATGTATTATGCATTTTGAGTATGATGATTCATGCTTATAGACGTTCAAAAAAATCTTCGGATAAGAGCAGGCTGTTTTTTTTAGCAGGCGCATCATCTTTTATCCCGTTCATGTTGCTTATGTATACAGATAACATAATGGTATATGTTTCCTTCTTCGGCAATCTCCAGTTTACACTACTCGGAGTAGCCTATGGCGCTAAATCTCGGTTAGGAGCATCTGTAACAACCAAAAAAAGATTAAAAGTAAGGTGGTGATGCTATAAAGATCAGAAATTATTTATATGTTCCAGTAGAACGTCGGGATACTATTTTTATTCGCTTTATGGCAATATTACTTATTACGAATTCACACCTTGATCATCTCTATCCAATATTCCAGCTTGGCACGGGAGGTGCCATAGGCAATTCTCTATTCTTCATGCTTTCAGGATACGGGCTTGCTTTAAGCTGGGAGAAAGAAAAAAGAAAATTCCCTCAATGGTACAAAAGGCGAATACTCAGAATTTATCCCTCGCTTATACTTGTTGTTGGTATCTTCGATTTGTTTATGAGAGGTAGCTGGAAATCCTGGACATTTCTGGATTATCTTACTGCTTTCACCTGGCCGACACCCGCATGGTTCATATCAGCACTCATGCTATTTTATATAGTTGTTTTCATCATGCTTAAAAAGAGAAACCAGAATGCTTTTCTTTTTGCTATATTCCTGCTTTTCATCCCATATTTTTATATGTATTTTACCTATCTTGACATATCCCAATACAATATAGAGGGTCCGGGGTACTTTAAATGGATATTTTATTTGCAGATTATGCTGTTTGGATGCTTTCTGGCTTACCGTTCCAGGAAAATAGAATTCAAGAATCCTTATAGCCTCATCTGCTTAATAGTGGCTTTAACCTTATATTTTGTTGCAGGCATAAACTTCATAAAAGGCAATTATGCAGAATATCAATTTACAATACACCTGCTTACTTTTGCTATAGCTTATTTTATCTTTACTGCATCAAGATCTTTATTTGTTCTTGAAAAAATCATGGGCAATAAAAAACTATCGTACATGATTACGTTTGTTTCAGGATTAACGCTTGAAATCTATCTTTTGCAATATTATGTTTACAGTAACGTGGTTGTTACATCGTTGTTTTTCCCTATAAATATTATTGTTTTTTGGATTCTTGTAGTATCTCTGGCATTTGTTATTTTCAGAATGGCTGACTTTTTAAGAACCCTGTTATCATCTAATCTTATAAAAAAAAGTATTACCTGTATTAGATAAATTAAGCTATGCCATCTCCTTTAGTCTCAGTGGTCATCCCTCTATTCAATAAGGAAAGAGATGTTCTGCGTGCAGTCAGTTCAGTCTTGTCCCAGACCATTCCTGATTTCGAAATTATTATTGTAAATGATGGTTCAACAGACAAAGGCCCTGAGATTGTTAAATCAATAAATGATCATAGAATCAGAGTTATTGATCAACCAAATGCCGGGGTATCTGCAGCACGGAATAGAGGTATCGATGAAGCGGAATCAGATTGCATAGCGTTTATTGATGCTGATGATGAATGGATGAATGATTTTCTTGAGACCATAATGCGGTTGCGCGAGAAATTCCCAATATGTGATGTTTTCGCAACTAACTATTCTTATCGAAGGAAAAATAAATATAATCGTCAGACAATTATAAGGGGTTTGCCTAATGGGTTTAGGGAAGGCGTCGTGATCGATTACTTCAAGATTGCGGCGCAATCAGATCCGCCAATATGGTCTTCTGCTGTGGCAGTAACAAAGAAAGCGCTGCAAGCTATCGGCGGATTTCCCATTAATGTGACTTCGGGTGAAGATCTTCTGACATGGGCGAGACTTGCTGTGAATTATCAAATAGCATATACAATCCAACCAAAAGCATATTTCCATCAAGCGGAGATTCTTGCAGACCCTCCCCGAAGGCCCCAAAGCCCGGATGTTGTGGGTGAGCAGCTCAAAGTGCTCCTTACCGGAGGCCATAAGTCCAAGATCGATGGTTTATCAGAATATATCGCTTTATGGCATAGAATGCGGGCTAACATCTTTATCAGGCTTAATAGATCGAACGAAGCCAGAAAAGAGATATTTAAAGCAATCTCTTATTCGAAGTTATCATTAAAATTATGCCTCTTAACTTTTTTAACAATACTGCCCTTTAATGTCGCAAAGAAGTTTATTAAGCTGTTTAAGATCTTTGGAGCATTCAAGATAAAACAGTCTCAGCAATGCATATAGCTATCATCTGGCAGCGTTTTTTGCCGTATCATTGGGCACGCATTAGATATTCTAACAAGCGGTTACAAGCGTTAGGCTATAGTTTAAGTGCGATTGAAGTTGCCTCTCAGGATTCTACCTATGGATTTCCAGCAAATATCGTTAATGACAAATTAAACTATAATTGCTGTTTCCCGGGGGAAAATTATCATAGTCGTAAAGCTAAAGAAATATATAAAAAAGTTTTGTCCGTACTCGAAGACCTTAACCCCGATATTGTTTTTGCTCCGGCAATCGCATTCCCTGAAGGTATTGCTGCCGTAGCATATCGCATTAATAGTGGAGCAAGAGCAGTGACAATGGATGATGCCTGGGAGTATACAGACAAGAAAGGTTTTATAACAAATTTTATTAAGCAAAATATTTATCTCAATGCCGACGCTGCTTTTGTGCCTGCTGTTTCACATCAATCATATTACATTGGGTTAGGGTTTGCAAAGGAACGTATAATTTTTGGCGTTGATGTAGTTGATAATGACTATTTTGCTGAACAAGCTGGCATATCGCGTCGAAACGAATCGCAAATAAGGGATGTACTTCAGTTGCCGAATAATTATTTTCTTTTTGTTGGAAGAGTTTTACCACGCAAGGGCATTGCAACCTTGTTGGACGCTTATAAGAAGTATCGTGAGATAGTCACAGGAGTAGCATGGGATATTCTATTGGTTGGCGCAGGAGAGTATTTGAATTCATTGCGGTCAAAATTCAGCGGTCTCGCCGGACTCCGCTTTGTAGGCAGGCAATTTGGCAATGACCTCTGTCAATATTATGGATTAGCTAACGCCTTAATTGTACCAAGTGAATCGGATCCATGGGGCCTCGTAGTAAACGAAGGAATGGCATCTGGTCTTCCTGTCGTTGTTAGCAGAGGTTGCGGTGCAGCTAAACCATTAGTTAAAGAAGGAGAAAATGGTTGGACATTTGAACCGGGCGATTCTGATAACTTAGCTAATATTATGGCACGTTTTTCGACTTTGCCGGAATATGAAAGAACACTCATGGGCAAGAAGTCAAAGGAAATAATCTCTCACTGGTCGCTGGACAGATTTGCCGAAGGTGTTTTACAGGCTCTAACAATTCCAAAACGAGAACCAGCAGGGATTATCGCAAATATACTAACACGGCTTTGGAAAGGTCGCGTAAGGGTTTATTAAGTCTATTGAAGCATACCCAAATCCAAGACCTACACCTCCGAGGTGTAAGTAATTGCCTACGGAATTCTCCAGGCGCTTGAGTTTGAATCCCTGCGAAAATAGTTGACAATGAAAATCTGTTTTCTCCGCAACCTTTTGCCAATCGTCTGCTGCCTCGATTAATAGGGTATTATTAGCCCGGCAACTAAATATCACAAGATCTCATCCTCGCTTGTCGGGGATCAGACAGCGTAACAAATTGAATTCAAAGAAAGATTCCGGACAAGCCGGAATGACAGAATTCGAGTATTTGCTTGCCGGTTTAACAGCTATTTATTTTGTATAATTTCTGATATAATACTGACTAAATTAAGCATAATATAGTCAGTTAATAGACAATATTAATGTATATTACTCAAAGACAATTAGGAAATTTGCAGAGATTGCTTGAACCAGGGAAAGTTGTTATTATTTATGGCCCCCGCCGATGTGGTAAGACCACTCTGATCAATGAATTCCTCAAAGGGATTTCTTTACGCTATCTTGCTGTAAGTGGTGAAGATATTATCACTCAAAATTATTTGAGCAGCCAGTTAGTTGAAAAGTTATTATCCTTTGTGGGGGAAAATAAATTGCTTGTTGTTGACGAGGCGCAGAAGGTTAAAAACATCGGACTTAATCTCAAGTTGATAATTGATCATGTTAAGGATATAGCAATTGTAGCTACAGGGTCCTCGTCATTCGATCTTGCCAGGGATATCGGAGAACCGCTCACAGGAAGAAAATATACCCTGAAGCTTTTTCCGATAGCCCAGCTTGAACTGAGCAGTATCGAAAGCAGGGGACAGACAGAAGCTAATCTGGAAAGCAGGCTGATCTACGGGTCCTATCCGGAAATAGTTTTAATGAAGGATAACAGACTGCGGGAACGTTATCTGAAGGAATTAATCAGTTCCTACTTATACAGGGATATCCTCGAACTCGAAGGAGTGAAACATTCAAGTAAGTTGGCCAGGCTTTTACAGCTTATCGCCTTCCAGATAGGCAAGGAGATTTCATACAATGAACTCGGCACTCAACTTGGTATGAGTAAAAACACTGTGGAACGCTATCTTGATCTTCTGGAAAAAACCTTTGTTATCTTCAAGCTTGCAGGTTTCAGCAGAAATCTTCGCAAGGAAATAAGCAAGAATCCACGTTATTATTTCATTGATAACGGTGTTCGTAATGCACTCATCAGCAATTTTAATCCCCTGGAATTAAGGGATGATATAGGGATGCTCTGGGAGAATTATCTGATCGCCGAGCGCCTGAAGAAGCAGGAATATCAGTCTATTATAGCGAACAATTTTTTTTGGCGGACATATGACAGAAAAGAGATAGACTTTATTGAGGAGACGGCCGGGCGAATTTATGGATATGAAATGAAATGGGCTCAGAAAAAGCCTGGTCCTCCCAGGGAATGGATTGCGGCATACAAAAATGCTGAGTATAAGGTTATAACAAAAGAAAATTATCTTGAGTTTATTGTTTAACCCGAAAACTGCATTTAACCGTAATCATGCAGGCTTATGCGCATCAAAACCTCTCCAACGCAGGATTTGGGTCTGATAACAACAAATCGTCCGGAATGAAGACGTGCAGGGATGCCGGATATATAACCGCCTTCAAAGGAGCTGCCGGAGAGCTTTTACTGCCCACATGCCTGCATGAATTTAATTGAAATGCAGTTTTCGGGTTAAAGAAAGACCCACACATCCGAGGTGTAAGTAATTGCTGTAGCTTTATTACCGGCCTTGAGCACGAACCTCTGCGAGAATAATGGAGTTTGACAGTTGCACTGCAATGAATTACAATGAAGTATGCTGTGGAAAAGGGGGGAAAAGATATGAACTCTCAATTGACAGTCAGATTGCCTGACAACCTTGAAAAAGACATCTCTATGCTTGCCAAAAAGCTTCACTTGAGGCGGGCTGATGTTGTAAGAATGGCATTGGAGATATTCGTGAAAGAGACTGCTGGATCAAACGAGAGCAGCCCTTATGACAGGGTAAAGAGCCTTCTCGGAAGTGTTTCGACCGGTATCTCTGACCTCGGGGAGTCACACCGGGAGCACCTTTTGAGGAAATTCAGACGCAGTGCATAGAATGGTGCTTGATACAGGTGTGTTTGTTGCTCTGCTTGATAAAAGCGAGCAGAATCACGAGCGTTGCGTCTATTTTTTTAAGGGGTTTAAAGGTGAACTTTTCACTACGGAACCGGTACTTACGGAGACCCTCTATCTTCTTGGACCTGCGATAAAAGCTCAGCATTCATGCATTGATTTTATATTGAAGGGTGGGGCAACTCTTGTCCCCCAGTCACGGGCAAGTCTATTGCGGGCATCTGATCTCATGAAGAAATATGAAGACATTCCAATGGATTTTGCGGATGCAACGCTTGTATCTCTTGCTGAAGAGATGGAACTGGCCGGGATACTCACTCTTGACCGAAGAGGTTTTGGAGCTTACCGTATGCGCGGCAAAAAAGCCTTCAGGATTTTTCCTTAAAGACCTGCACCTCCGAGGTGTAGGTAATTGCTCCTGCGAAAATGAGCATTGAAGTCTTTGCATTTATGTTGCTTCAGGTTTTTGTATAGGTCTGTCATTCCGGCAATCTGTTGAGCCGGAATCCAGTGACTTTGTTTTCTGAAGAATTATTTTTTTCAAGGCTTGCAGGGAAGATCATCATAATAAACAGTTTACTGAGGAGTGCATAAATAAGGCATCATTATTGAAAAATCCCCCCTTTCCCCTCTTTGCCATCCTTCGACAAGCTCAGGATGACAACTGTCATGGTGAGCTTGTCGAACTGTCAACCCATCTTCTTTGGTCTGCCTCGGGCGGGTAGGGCAGGAGAGATTTTACAATTAATGTCTTCATACTTATGACGTTATTAGACTCCTGCCCTACCGTTATCCGATGAAAGTCCTCCTCGTCCATAACTTCTACCAATCCTCTTCTCCCTCAGGTGAAGATGCTGTTTTCAGAAATGAGTGGCAGCTTTTAAAAAAAAACGGCATCGAGGTGATCACCTATGAAAAGCATAACGATGAGATTGGGGATTATGGCTTAGGGCGTAAGCTTCTTCTCCCTTTCAGGAATATATGGTCGTGCAGAACTTACAGGGAACTGACGCAGGTCCTTAAAAAGGAAAAGCCGGATATAGCCCATTTCCAAAACATCTGGTATCTCATCTCACCCTCTGCTTATTATGCCTGCAGGGATGCGGGTGTCCCGGTTGTCCAGACACTCCATAATTTCAGGATATCCTGTGTAAACGGGCTGCTCCTTCGAAATGGACATGTCTGCGAGGAGTGTATAACGAAAAAAGCAGGTAATAGGTCAGAGGTCATGGGTCATGGGAATAAAAAAATAAATGACAGGTCAGGGGTTATGGGTGATAGGTTAAGAATAATACAAAATGCAATCAGGTATGGGTGTTACAGAAATTCAAGGGTCTACTCAATACCGGTTGCTTTAATGCAATATCTGCACTGGGTTAAAAAGACATGGTCTGATAAGGTTGATGCCTATATAGCGCTGACTGAATTCGGCAGACAGAAGTTTATCGAAGCCGGCTTGCCCGCTGATAAGATCTTTGTGAAACCCAATTTTCTGGCAGATCCACCAGCACCAAATTATTCCAATCAAAATTATGCTGTATTTTTAGGCCGTCTTTCTCCGGAGAAAGGCTTGAGTGTACTCATTAATGCCTTTCAGTATTTGTCATCTCCGACCCATAACCCATCACCCATAACCCATCACCCGTTCAATTTGAAAATCGTGGGTGACGGGCCTTTAATGGAAAACCTCCAGCATATAGTGAGTGCAGGGAAGATGGAAGGCATCGAATTCACCGGAAGGAAGAGCTTTGCTGAGGCCATGGTTTTGCTCGGAAACGCAAGATTCATGATAATGCCATCTATGTGTTATGAAGGATTCCCGATGGCTATCCGTGAGGCATTCGCCTGTGGCAAGCCTGTAATTGCGTCAAATTTGGGTTCTATGGCTGAACTGGTCGAAAATGGCAAAACAGGCCTTCTCTTCGAACCCGGCAACCCGGTTGATCTTGCAGAAAAGATGAAATGGATGATCGGGTACGAAGCCGAATGCATTGAAATGGGGAAAGAGGCAAGAAAGGTATTTGAGGAGAATTATACCGCGGAGAGGAATTTTGAGATATTGATGGGAATATATAACAACGTGATGAGTAATGGGTAATGGGGAATGGGTAATGGGGAATGGGTGATGGGGAATGGGTGATAGTGGCTTCAGGAATTTGACGGTATGGCAAAAATCAAAAGATTTAGCAGTATACATATACAAATTAATGAATAAGGCACCTTTCAGTAGAGACTTTGGATTACGAGATCAAGTTCGCCGTTCCGCCGTTTCGATCCCAAGCAATATAGCAGAAGGAGATGAACGGGGTACAAATAAAGATTCGGTAAGATTTTTGTATATCGCAAAGGGCTCACTGGCAGAACTGCTGACACAACTCGAAATCTGTAAAGAAATCGGTTATATATCAGAAGAAGAATTTTCATATTTATCTCAAGAATACACAAAAGTTGCTAAAATGCTCGGAAAATTAATAAAAGTTCGCTCCCATGACCCATAACCCATGACCCATAACCCATTCAATTTTCAGGGGATAAAATTCCTGCCGGTTGATATTGATGCAGCGCTTGAAGTGGTTGGCAGAAGGATTCCTGATGAGCGGGGCGATTACTTCTGCTTTGCGAATATCCATGTTGTCATGGAGTCCCACAAAGACCCTGAACTCAGAAGCATACTGAACAATTCGGCGGGTAATTTCCCGGACGGGATGGGGGTTGCGCTGGCGCTCAAATTTCTCGGCAGCAGATTTGAGGACAGGGTGAGGGGTGCGGATTTTATGCTTAGACTCTGTGCTTATGCAGCCGGAAATAATCTCCGTGTTTTTTTTTATGGCAATACCGCACAGACCCTTGAGGCGCTTGAAGATAAACTGAGAAGCATGTTTCCGAATATACAGATGGCAGGCGCAGTTTCTCCTCCATTCAGACCTCTTACCAGAGAAGAAGATGAAGCATATGTAAAGCAGATCAATGATTCAGGAGCTGATATCCTGTTTGTTTCGCTTGGCGCGCCTAAGCAGGAGAAGTGGATGGCAGAGCATAAGGGCAGGATAAGGCCGGTGCAGCTTGGCGTGGGCGCCGCCTTCAGTTTCATAACCGGCAAGGTCAGGGAGGCGCCGAAATGGATGCAGAAGACCGCGCTCGAATGGCTCTTCAGGCTCCCGCAGCAGCCAAAGAAAACATTTGTTCGAATGCTGCTGGTGCCGGAATTTATCTTCAGAACTCTTCTGCAGCTCTTAAGAAGATGAGATCCTTATTTGTCAGACTCATCAATCCCATTCCCATTACAGATCCGGTTGAGATTAGCAGTGATGAACTGTCTCTTGCCAGGGAATTGGCTTTTAAACATAAGGTATTCCCGCTCGTTTACAGCCGGATACAAAGTCGCCAGAATTTTTTCTATCCTGCACGTGTTGTTGATGAATTCCTCGGACAGAATCGCAATCTTTATCTCAAAGGCGTAGCACTGTCCGCAAAGATGGAAGGTCTTGAGAAGGAAGTCTCCTCCCTACTTGCCTCCGAAGGTATTCCGTCCGTTGTTATAAGGGGCAATGCAATTGCAGAGGAGCTATATGGTGACCCCAACAGCAGGACTTCATCCGATATTGATATTCTGATAAAGATATCTGATGCGCTCCATGCCGATCAGCTTCTCTCTGATGCCGGGTTTCACCGGAATGACAGCATCCCCCTGAAGTTTTGGTTTTATCGGATACATCATGCAGTCTACCATTGCCCCAGAACAGATAACCTGATCGAGATTCACTGGAATTTCGGTATCCCTTCGTTTTTCAGGCTCTCTTCTGAAGAGATATGGGAGGGCGTTATTACGGCAGATTCCAGTCGATTAAGATTATCGCCGGAGATGTCGATGCTTATGCTGCTTATTCATCATCATATGCATTCGTTCAGGGAACTGAAGATACTTGCCGATATTATATGGTCGTTTCACAAATATGAAGATAATATTGACTGGGATAGCTTTTATCGGAAACTCAGCAAAGCCGGTCTTATAAAAACAGCCTTGATCACTATCTCGCAAATAAGAAGCGTATGGGATGAAGATATCCATGATCTGAAAGGGCTTGATCTTCTTTATCATAAACTTCAGAAGAACCATAGGGCAGGCCATATACTTAAATCTTTCTTTGAAATGGACCTTAATAAGGAATACCGGTTTCAGCATGCCAGGGATACACTTATGGCCCGGTTTGCACTTGACGGTTTATCAACTATAATCCGGTCTTATTCAAAAATGCTTTTTCCTTCCCCGGAAGTAATAAAGGAGTTATATGAAAACAAAGCCTCATGGTCACTCCCCATGAATTATCTGAAGTTCATACGATGGCGGGTTAAATCCTGGAGAAATACCCACACCTCCGAGGTGTAAGCAGGTCTAAAAAATGAAAATCGCAATCCTTGGGTCCCGCGGAATTCCGGTCAGCTATGGCGGGTTCGAGACTCTTGCGGAAGAGCTCTCGGCAAGGCTGGTTACAAGGGGTCATGAGGTAGCGGTTTACTGCTGCGGACCCTATTCCGGAACAAGTGAGGAGAGTTATAAGGGGGTAAAAAGAATCGTCCTCCCGACCATCAGGACGAAGGTCCTCGAAAAACCTGTATATGCCTTTCTCTCCCTTTTCTCATCGTCTGCAAAAAACTTCGATATTATACTGATGCTTGGGATCAGCGTATCGCCTTTATGCTTCATCCCGAGGCTTGCCGGTAAGAAAGTGATAATCAACATAGACGGCCTTGAATGGCAGAGAAAAAAGTGGGGAGCCGTTGTGTCCGGGCTTCTAAGGTATGAAGAGAGGCTGGCGGGGGTTACGGCTGATCTTGTTGTCACAGACTCCCGCTGGGTGCAGTCGTACTACCTGAAAAGATACGGAAAGGATTCGGTCTATATCGCATATGGAACCGACCTGATCGATTATCCGGCAGGGACGGCCTTAAGGAAATACGGTTTGAGCCGGAACGGATATTTCCTTTATGTAAGCCGGTTCGAGCCGGAAAATAATCCGCTCCTCGTGCGCGAAGCATACGATGAGATCAGGAATCCGGCAAAGAAACTTGTTATGGTGGGAGATGCCCCCTACGCAGGAAGTTATATAGAGAAAGTTAAGGATACGAAAAATCCGGATATAGTATTTACCGGATATCTTTTCGGTGATGCATACAGGGAATTGCTCTCAAACGCATACTGTTATATACAGGCAACGGAGGTCGGCGGCACGCATCCCGCACTTGTGGAGGCGATGGGTGCAGGAAGATGCGTTCTTGCAAATGACGTCCCCGGCCACAGGGAGGTTCTCAGAGATGCGGGAATATACTTCAAAGGCAGAGAGGATCTTGCGGCGAAGCTCCGGGAACTGATGGCTGCAGGCCCTATGATTGAAGAGAAAGCGGGCATGGCAAGAAAGATTGCGACAGATGAGTATACCTGGGAAAAGATTACGGATGAGTATGAACAGATATTCAAAAAAGTGCTTAAAGGCATAGGGAATTAAGGTTTAAATACAGTGGCCGTACCCGGTAACAGACAGGAAAGCACTTAACAGGAGTTCCCCCAGATATTGGACCTGCTCCGGGATAAGTCTTTAAGGGAAAAAGAAAAACTGTTTTAATGAGGTTGTCGTCAACTGTATTGGAAAAAATGGGGGAACTTTTTTTCGGGCAAGAATGTAGAATAGAGTCGTCATTCCCGCTAACAGGCTGTGTCACAATTGGCAAGTTGATATAATAGACGGTAGTACAAGTAGGAAGGGAGAAGAACAGTTGGCATATAAGAGAGG
>JAGXRK010000011.1 GCA_018335755.1 Ignavibacterium sp.
TTTGCTTCATCAAAATCATTACCATTAATCCAGAAAATTTTAACCCCTTCTTTTTCCATTTTTCTGAACCATGTCATCTGACGTTTTGCATAGTTGTGAATAGCACTATTAAGCTTTTGAAACAGATCGTTATAATTTAACTCCCCTTTCAGATAAAATGAAATGTATTTGTATTCCAGTCCAAAAAACGTCAGCTTTTCATAACTGATACCCTTGTTAATAAGCTTTTCGACTTCCTCAATCATACCCTCGCTTAGTCGTTTCCTTAACCTTTCCGTAATTCGTTTTTTAATTTCTTCCCGCGGAAAGGAAACTCCCAGGTTAAATGAATTTATATTTTCATCAACATTATGAATTCTTTTAGAATCAGCAATAAGTATTGCTTCAATCATTCTGCTCCTGTCTGTAGAATCAGTAATGTTATGAAGTTTATATTTTTTAGACTTTAATAATTGTAATAACTGATCATCGTGAAGTGATTCAAGATCTCTAATTTTTTCATCTGATCGATCCGCTGCTTTTAATGAATAATTTTGAATAACAGCACTTAAATACAAACCTGTCCCTCCAACTAAGAAAGGAATTTTACCTAACATTTTGATTTGATTGTAAGATTTATAAAAAAGTTGTTTGAAGTTAAACAGATTAAATTCCTCTTTCGGATCAGCTATATCGATCAGGTGGTAATTTATTTTCTTTCCATCAATAAAATAATCATTGAGGTCTTTGCCGGTGCCTATATCCATTCCTCTATATACCTGCCTGGAATCTGCAGATATTATTTCACCATTACAGGAGTAAGCTAACCGTGCGGCTAAATGAGTTTTACCTGTGGCAGTGGGACCAAGAATTGTAATTAGATCGTAAGCCATTTAATCTTCCGCAATGGGAAGCATTATTTTAATTATGGTTCCTTTGCCTGCCTTGCTTTCAAAAGTAATAGATCCATTCATTAATTCGATGAGGTATTTTGAAATTGCCAGTCCGAGTCCCGATGCATTTTCTTTACCTGAAGAAAAGAAAGCGCTGAAAATATCTCCTTTTATTTCCTCACTGATTCCAATTCCTTCATCTCTGATATTCAACACAACATTTTGATTTACAATCTCAGAATTGATAAAAACCTTTCCTCCGGCAGGCATTGCTTCACAGGCATTTTTTATTATTTGAAAACATACAACATAAAATCTGCGGGGTTCAATATTCACCGTTACGTTATCTCCAATTTTTTTAAACAGTTTAACATTTTTAGACTCAGTATATTCTGAAAGCAATTCAAGGATATTATTCAACTGTTCATTGAAGCCTGTTTTTTGCAATTTAATTGATGATTTACCTTCAGAAAAATCAAAAGTTGACTGCATTAAATCAACAACGGAATTTGCCTGCATACTTAGCATTGTAAAAACCTTTTTAATCTGTTCCGGGACCTCAATTCTTGAAACAAGATTTGAGTAATGCTTAATTGTTAATATCGGAGATTTTATATCCTGCATTAAAAATTTTGAAATAGAGCCAAATGCTGAAATTTTTTCCTGCCTGAATAAACCTTCATTAATAACGGAATGCCTTAAAACTATTCCCGCCTGATGTCCTAAGATCTTTAATCCTTCCTCCTGTTCTTTAGTAAAGTCCTTTAAAGTTCTGCCTAACTGTAAAACTCCAATCAGTTTATTTTCAGCATCGTTTAAAGGCACGTAAGCAACGGAACCTTCTTTAAATCCATCCGGAATATCATAAGCGGCTTTATATCTGAAATCTCTAACCGGATTTCTTACAACGATAATTCTTTTATTTGCAGCAGCTTTTCCGGTTAATCCTTCATTAAAAGGAACAAATAATTTTTTGTTCGATACAGGCAGCAGTTTTTCAAGAGCAGAGGTTTTTTCATCGACAATAAATAATGATGAAAAATTTGCTTTGAAGTGATTTAGGAATACTGAAACTATTTTTTCACAGGTTTCAAAAACATTAATACCGGGTAGTATTTTCGAAATAGTCTCGAAAAGGGAATTATAGCTTTGGGCTAGAGATAATCTTAGTTGATTCAGTTCTTTATTATATTTTTCAGATAATATTTTCTCAATTTCTTTTTTGTCTAATTTCAGTTCCGGATCTTCAAATTGAATTCTTTCTTCAATATCTTCAGATTCGCTGTCAACAGTGGAAAAATTCCAATTTTCAAAATCCTCCGTATCTCCCAGTAATTCTTTCTTTAGTGCATCATCCTGATTACTGCCTGGTATAATATCATCAATCACCGAATCAAGATCCGGAATACCTGAAGTGTCATCTTTCTCATCAGGTAAACCAGTTGAAGGTTGAAAAATTTTTTCATTATTATCGGATATAGTATCGCTATCATCCTGAGTGGGTTCATCTTTTATAACCCTGTTAAAAATATTCAATTTAATTGGCGAGCTATCCAGTTTTAATACTGAGGGAATATCCGGTCTGGGTCTGTTATCCCCGTTTTCTTTAAGCTCAATTTCCTGTATGGATTGATAGTTGGAAATGATCTGATTTTCTGAAGTGCAAAGTTTATTAAATGTGCCTTTATCTATCCTGTAGAGGGTAGAATCATTCATTGCGACTGCAGAAGAAGTACGATTTGTATTCCTTGTAATTTCTATGTCGCCGAAGAAATCCTGAGCTGATTTTGTAATTACGCGGTTAACATTTCTAAATTTTACTTTCACCTCGCCCGAAATAACAAGATAAATAAAATTACTTGTATCTCCTGCCTGAAATATTATGTCTCCTTCTTTGAATTCAGTAAAATTTCTGTTACTCAGATTGAAGTTAAATATATTACTGCTGCAGTCTTTAAAAAGCTTATTAGTAAAAATCTGGTTTATGCTTCGCTCAAATGCCATTAGTTAAAAATGTAACTTAAAATATGCATTAAAATAAAAATCTTTTAACAAAATATAATGGCAAATAATGATAATGTGAATTATAGCCCGGACGGTAAATTACAGGCAGAGCGACTTTTTTAGTATTTTTGCCGAACTAATTAGAATCTTTAAAATTCAGGATGCATCAAACAAATGGATGAAAAAATACTCATTGATGAGGCAAAACAAGGCAGCAGAAAAGCACTTAGTCAGCTTGTAAGACTTCACGAACAGACGATCTACAATTTTTCCTTTAAAATTTGCAGAGATAGGGAAAAAGCAGAAAATATAATGCAGGAGACCTTCTATAGTTTTGTGAAATCAATTCATCAATTTGACGGTAACTCAAAGTTATCAACCTGGCTTTACAGAATTGTGGCTAACCATTGCATGATGGCTGCCCGGAAAATAAAAAATTATCATTTTGTTTCCCTTGAAAATGATGAAGATGATCTTTTTGAAGATAGGTACACGGCCGATTGGTCAAGGCTGCCTGATAAATTTACTGAAGATAATGAACTAAAAAATATTTTGGACGAAGCAATTAGCAAACTTTCACCTGATTATAGGGTAGTATTTTTATTACGCGACGTTGAAGGACTGTCAACTGAAGAGACAGCGCAAATTACCGAGCTTTCTATTCCGGCAGTAAAATCGCGTTTGCATCGTGCAAGAGCATTTTTAAGAAAAGAACTAAATGAGGCATTTGCCGTATGAGTGAAGAAAAATCAAATTGTAAAGATGTAATGCAGCATATTTGTGAAAGCCTTGGCGAAGACCTTAATTCAGAACGCTGTATTGCAATTAAGCAGCATCTAGATGATTGCCCTAACTGCAAAACATACTTCAAAACTGTTGAACTTACAATTGACTATTATAAAAAATACGAAGTTCATTTACCCGAAGGTGCTCACGAAAGATTGATTTCTTTTCTGAATTTAAATGATTGTGAAGAATAACTAATTATAAATACAGGAATATCTCTATGCCAATATTTGAATATAAATGTGAAGAATGTAATTCTAAGTTTGAATTGCTTCACAAATCCTCTGCTAATAATGAGGAGATTACTTGTCCATTTTGTAAATCAGTTAACAATAAAAAATTATTTTCAGCATTTAGTGCTTCTGTAACAGGAAATTCATCATACGGCGATAGCTGTTCTACCGGAAGCTGCGGGACTGTACCTTCATACGGAGGATGTGCCTCCGGAATGTGCGGATTAAATTAAAAGGAGTATTATGACTAAATATTATCTGATATCAACTGCATTGTTTATTTTTTCCCTTACGGCCTGTGCACAGGTGGATAATAATAAAATGATTTCTAATGATGAGTTTCGTAACCTTATTAAGAGCAATCCATCAACCATTATACTTGATGTTAGAACTGTGGAAGAGGTAAACGGGCAGCTTAGAAAAATTGAAAATGCAATTCATATACCTGTTCAGGAACTAAGCCGAAGAATAAATGAACTTGAACAATATAAAGATGAGGAAATTATTATAATTTGCCGGACTCAAAACCGATCATCCGCTGCTGTTGATATACTCATCAGAAACGGTTTTAAGGCAAAATGCGTTAATGGCGGAATGATTGAGTATAGTGCTAAAGCTAAAAAAGAGTGAGTTTCAATTCACTCTTTTTTAACCACCTAGTTTACTTAACCTCACACTTGCTTTTCTTTTAGCATATTTATCCCTGAAATCAATAATAGGGGCTTCTATTACTTTCCGCAGCCATTCTTTTTCTTTATTTAGATCTTGCATTTTATGGTAAGTTCTCGATAAGTGTAGCATAGCTACGCAAATACCGGGTTGAATTTCAAGTGCTTTGAGCATCATCTGCTCTGATTCTTCCAAACTGCCGTCAGGCACTTTACCGAAAAAAGTATTGGCAAATGCTCTTTCAAGCCAGCTTAATGATGCAATCTGCCTGTGATAAATACTTAAAATAATGTATGGCAAATAATTATTCGGATCTATTTTTATAGATCTTTCTGCGCTCTCTTTTATTTTATATGCGAGCTTAATTTTTTCATTACCTCCCTTGAACATTGCTAGGTTACCGTACGACATCGCGAGCAAAGCGTATGTCATAGCACTATCAGGAAAATTGTTCTTAAGTATTTCCGCATACTCTAAAGCTTTATTTATTGCAGCCTCTGAATTTTTTCTATCCCGTATTTCGTAATAATCCTCGCCAAGATCATTATAAGTTCTTGTCATTTTAATCAGCACATCATAATTACCATTCGCGAACTTGTATGCTTCAGCATAAAAGTTGATGGCTTGAGTAAGTTCAAACTTCTTATAAAACTCATCACCTTTTTGTAGATAAGTCTTGAAATCGGTAGCGGAAATACTGATTGTCATCAGAAGTATGCTGAACCAAAATAATTTTAATTTCATTTACCGGACCTATTGTTTAATTTACTTTTGCAAAAATAAAAGAGTTACAGTAATTATGAAATCATTGAATTTGTATACATTATTATTTTTAGTTTTAATTTTAGCAGATATTTGTTTGGCGCAAATAGTAGATATCAAAGAGAATATGATAAAAATTAATGATACAGAATTAAATTTTACTCCAGATTGGGCCAGACAAGTTGTCTGGTACCAGATTTTTCCCGAAAGATACAGGAACGGAGATGCAAATAATGATCCTACACTTGAATCTATTAAAGGTTCGTGGCCTCATGATTATACCTCTGCCTGGAAGGTTCATCCATGGACATCGGATTGGTATGAACTTCAGTCATATGAAAAGGAAAATGGAAAAGATATCTGGTTTAATATTCAGCGAAGAAGATACGGCGGAGACCTGCAGGGAATAATAGACAAACTGGATTATCTTAAAGATCTCGGTATAGGTGCAATTTATCTAAATCCTGTTTTTGAATCTCCTTCACTGCACAAATATGATGCTGCAACTTTTCATCATATCGATCCTCATTTCGGCCCTGACCCGAAAGGGGATAAGAGACTCATTGAATCTGAAATTCCTGATGATCCCGCTACCTGGATTTGGACAGAAGCAGACAAACTTTTCTTAAAACTTATTTCTGAAGTTCATAAAAGAGAGATGAAAATCATAATCGATGGCGTTTTTAATCATATGGGAATAAATAGCTGGGCTTTCAGAGATGTTGTTGTTAACCAGCAAAATTCAAAATATAAAGACTGGTTTGCTGTTAAAAGCTGGAATGATCCTAAAACGGGGTCTGAGTTTGATTATGAAGGTTGGTTCGGAGTACGAGAGCTTCCTGAAATTCGTGAAGATGAAAATGGAATTGTAGATGGACCAAAAGAATATATTTTTAATATAACCAAAAGATGGATGGATCCGGATGGCGATGGTGATCCTTCAGATGGAATTGATGGTTGGAGACTTGATGTTGCATTCTGTGTTAAACATCAATTCTGGAAGGATTGGCGAAAACACGTAAAAAGTATTAACCCGGAAGGATATATAACTGCAGAAATTATTGACCCGATTGAAGACCTGCATCCATACCTTCAAGGAGATGAATTCGATGCAGTAATGAACTATAACCATTTGTTTACATGTTCGGAATATTTCTTTGATGATGAAACTGCAATTTCAACAACAGAATTTGATAGACAATTAAGAGAATTGCGTGAGGCATTTCCTGAATGCGTAACCTTTGTACAACAGAATTTACATGGAAGCCATGATACCCAAAGAATGGCATCAAACCTTGTGAATCGGGATAAGTATAAAATCAGGAATTGGGGAGAAACATTTGAAAAGTGGAAAGGTTCAAACCCGGATTATGATACTCGCAAACCGGATAAATCTGAAATAGAAAAAATAAAATTAATGCTGTTATTCCAAATGACTTATGTGGGTGCGCCATATATTTATTACGGCGATGAGGTTGGAATGTGGGGTGCAAATGATCCCTGCTCAAGAAAACCAATGATTTGGGATGACTTAAACTATCAGAGTGAAAAATATTTTCCTGATCAAACCTTTAAACCAGGAGAAGACGAAGTTAAAATAAATAGTGAGTTGTTTCTTCATTATAAAAAACTTATAAGTATAAGGAATGAAAATAGTACTCTTCAACTAGGTGATTTTATTACATACTTAGTTGATGACAAAAATAATACATATGCATTTACAAGGAGATATAATTTTCAGGAAATACTGGTGATATTGAACAATTCTCCTGAAACTCAAGAGATATCTTTACATACAGACCATAAAGAATTTTATCGTGATCTGATGGACGATAACAAAATGATTCTAACTGAAACTGGGAAATTAAATCTAAAAATCGAAGCTTACGGCGGTAGAATTTTGCTAATGGATTACTATAGATAGCAAACTTAGTAAGAATTATTTTTTTATGTTTTGAATAATGATACCTTAAAAAGTAAAGTAAAAATGATATAAAATCAGATAGAATAAGAGCATATCTTTTTTTACCCCATTATATCTTTGGAAATGCATATACTAAGTAATATTTTTACATCTAATTATTGCTTGAATACTAAATAACATATGAATTTAGGAGATTTTATAGTTTAATTGTTACACACTTCTAAGGGCTACAATAATGCAGAATAATTTTACCTTCGGGAGGCATATATGATAAATTTGCCTCGCCATTTTATTTTATCATTTCTAATAATTTTATTATCCCCGGTTTCTATTGCTCAATCCGGTAAAATTTCCGGAAGGGTAATAGACGGAGCCACATCCGAGCCTCTTCCGTTTGTAAACATTCTTGTAGAAGGAACAAACTTCGGTGCTGCTTCAGATATAGATGGGAACTACTTTATAATAAATATTTCCCCAGGCACTTACAGTATCAGAGCTTCTGCAATTGGATATAATTCTATGACAATTACAGACGTTATGGTTGCCAGTGGATTTACTACAACACAGGATTTTGCTTTACAATCAACTGCTTTGGAGTTAGGTCAAGATGTAATCGTTGTAGCGGATAAACCATTGATTAGAAAAGATCTTACTGCTACGACTTCGGTTGTGAGTTCTGATATGATATCTCAATTACCCGTTACAGAAATTTCGGATCTGCTGCAATTGCAAGCAGGAATTGTTTCCTCAGGTGGCGATTTGCATGTTAGAGGTGGTCGTAAAGGTCAGGTGGCATACCAGATTGATGGTGTTCCGTTTACTGATGCTTATGATGGAAGTACAGTCCTTAATGTGAATGCTAATGCTGTTCAGGAATTACAGGTGATAAGCGGAGCTTTTAATGCTGAGTACGGTCAGGCTATGTCCGGAATAATAAATATTGTTACAAAAGACGGCAGTAATAATTTTAATGGTAATATTCAAAGCTATGTGGGAGACTATTTTTCTTCCCGTGATGATAAATTCTGGAATATTAAAAGTATTAATCCGGTTGCTGTTCGAAATTTTGAAGGTGGTTTAAGCGGTCCGATCGTAAAAGACAAACTTTTCTTTTACACAAATGGCCGGTACTATTACAATACGGGTTACCTTTATGGTAAACGAACTTTCCTTGTAACTGACCGTGCAACAGAAGTTTCCGGCTCCGGCGGTGCTGATTTTAATATTGATAAGAACGGCAATGATGAGTATATGAGTATGAACCCGAATGAAAAAATATATGCTCAAGGGAAATTAACTTATCGATTTATCCAGGGTATGAAGATTAATTTTAATTATGTGCTTGACAGAGAAGAGTATCAGGATTATAACCATTCCAGAAGACTTACCCCGGATAATAATCTGCAAAGATTCAGAAGGGGTTATTCAAATACACTTTCTATAAACCATGCTATAAGCAATTCTTCATTTTATAATCTGAACTTTTCTTATTTCTATAAAGAATATAAACATTTTCTTTTTGAAGATATCTATACTGATCCAAATACATTAGAAACCAGATACATAAATAATACAATACTGCAAACCCCGCCTTTTAGCTTCGATGTCGGTGGAACCGATTACAGCCGTTTTAAAAGAAGCACCGGAACATATGCAGCTAAACTTGACTGGACAACTCAACTAAATCAGGTAATTAACTTACAATTCGGTGGTGATTTTAAAAGACATAATATTTTCTTTAAAGATATTACATTATTTCCAATTTCAATTGATGGGCTAACTACGGTTGCCATTGCCCCAATTACAACCCCATTAAACAATGAGTACACACGAAATCCGCTTGAAGGGGCCCTTTATGTTCAGTCTAAATTAGAAGCTTTCGATCTTATTTTTAATATCGGTGCTCGAATAGACGTATTTGACCCGGACGGTGTAGTTCTTAATGATCCGTCCGATCCAAATATTATTAATCCTTTAAGACCTGAAAATCAGTTTAATGACTTAAATCTAAATGGTGTTTACGATCCCGAATCAGGTGAGACTTTAAAGACCGTTGCGGATAGAGAAAAATACTGGTACAAGGATGCTTCAGTAAAATATCAGGTTAGTCCTCGTGTTGGTTTGGCATTTCCTATAACCGATAGGGGAGTTTTGCATTTTTCTTACGGTCATTTTTTTCAGTTACCTTCATACGAATATCTTTATACCAATCCGGAGTTTGAGTTAGGAGTCGGTTCGGGTAATCAGGGTCTTTTTGGCAATGCAGACTTAAAACCTCAAAAAACAGTTAAAGGAGAGATTGGTATTCAGCAGCAGATTGGAAGTGATATAGCAATTGACGTTACCGTATTCTTTGAAGACTTCAGAGATTTAACTGGAACTCAGAGCGATGAGATACTCGTCTTTGGCGGAGCAACAAGCTATAGCCGGTATGCAAACTCCGATTTTGGATTTTCAAAAGGATTTATTGTAAGCTTCGAGAAAAGATTTTCCGGAGGCTTAGCCACGAGTATAGATTATACATATTCTGTTACGAAAGGTAATGCTTCAAATCCAGCTGATGCCAGAAACGCAATACTTGGCGGCGCACTTCCTGAAACTTTTATTGCTCCACTTAATTGGGATCAGTCTCATACATTGAACTTCTCTGTAGCTTATTCGGTTGAAAGAGATTTTGGTTTTTCCATAATTGGAAATTTCTATACCGGTCAGCCTTATACTCCGCAGGTGAATAAAAATACCCGTGTAACTCAAAATGCATTTCCCAGAAACAGTGAAACTAAACCGAGTATAGTGAATTTAGATTTGCGGGCATATAAGGACTTTGTTTTTGGCAGTACAGTACTTTCCTTGTTTGTAAAAGTTTATAATTTACTCGATATGGATAATCCAAGAGGAATTTACGATGACTCGGGTGATCCAATATTTACTTTCAGCCGACTCGAAGCAGAAAAAATAAATCCCAAATTATATTACAATACTTTAGATGAACTTTATACAAATCCCGGCTTCTTCTCAGAACCAAGAAGAGTTGAATTAGGATTTTCATACAATTTTTAATAAGTGAAAGAAATTAAGATGCAGAAAAATTTATTCTTAATTATAATTATTCTAACCGCATTTGGCCTTGAAGCATTAGCCCAAAGAGGAGATCCAACATTACTAAGAATGGGAAAACATACGGGCAACCGAATAGGTATTTCATTTTATAATGATGGACAAATTGCCGGTTTTAATCAGGGTATCGATATCAGAGGGGAATGGCCGCTCGGTTCTGGAGAAAATTATATTGGTGATTGTGTTCCGTTGATTGGAGTAGAGTTTATCAATACTTTGGGTGATACACTCCATTCAGTAATTATTTCAAGAGGACCAAGAAGAGGTCAATCTGATGAAAGACATCCATCAAGAAATTATTTCTGGGGATGGAATCCGGTTCCTGGCTTTCTTAATCCCAATGAACAATCTGTTGCAATGAGTCATTTGCCAAATTCCTGGCCGATTACTGGCTGGAATGATCCGGTTGCCAGAGACTGGAAAGATGAATTTGGTAGAACAGAATGGTTCGGATATTTCGGGAGAGGAATTCAAAACGCAGATCAGGAAAGCATCTTTGATGCGGATGATCAATCAGATGATGAGTTCAATTTCAGTGACCCGATAACTCAGCTAGATCGTATTTTTACTGCTGATAGTAGGGACCCTTCCAGATTAGGTATGGCTCTCAAAATGAGAGTCAGGGGATTTCAATGGTCTAACTTTTTGGCTGAGGATGCTATCTTCTGGCTTTACGATATTACCAATGATGGGACTACTATTTATAGAAAAGCAAATTTTGGAACTGTAGTAGGAACTCTTGCCGGAGGTGACGGAGATAGCGGTGATGATCTTGGCTTCTTCGATGTTGATGAATGGATAACTTATTCCTGGGACAGTGATGGTATTGGTAATAAGGGACAAAAAGTTGGATATGTTGGTTATTCTTTTCTCGAATCACCGGGTAATCCATTTGATGGAATTGATAACGATGACGACTCAAGACTTCCATCTCCAACTTTTGTTCAATCCGATTTCGACTCTGTTACTTATACAATCGGAAGCGTAATTTTATTAATTGATCCGGACACATATGTGAGAGAATTATACACAATTCAATCTTTACCCGATACTGTTTCCTCATTAGGTATTCATTTTGTGATTGAAGAAGGAAAATATTTCCGTGAAGGTCATATTGGCTCTATAGTTAATGGTGTTTCTATTCCTCACCCATCGGCTTATGATGGAATTGATAACGATCTGGATGGTTTAATAGATGAAAATCAAGCAATTCATTATACTACCAGAATACTTAAAGGTCTGCCCGGTCTCAAATATAAAAACTATAGAACTGGAGTTGGTGTAAATGATTTACTGATTGATGAAAGAAGAGATAATGATATTGATGAAGATGAGGATTGGAATCCCGAATTTGATGATGTTGGTGCTGATGGCTTAGGACCAGGTGATCCTGGTTATCCAGGACCCGATTTCGGTGAGGGAGATGGGGTCCCTACACAAGGTGAGCCAAACTTTGGAAGAACAGATCCCGATGAATCTGATCAGATTGGATTAACAAGTTTTAATTTCTTTAATCTTACAGCGGCGCCTGATCTTTCAGTTGACTCATTATTGTGGGGAAGAATGACCCCTGGTAGATTTGATGTTATTCCTCCCGTACCTCAGGATGGCGACTTTATTTATGCATCTGGCTATTTTCCATTAGTACCTAGTAATGGGAATCCGGATATCAAAGAAAGATTTTCTGTGGCATTACTATTTGGTGAAGATTTAAATGATATCATAGGAAATAAACAAATCGTACAACAGATTTATAATTCAGGTTATAAATTTCCACAGCCACCAAAGAAGCCTATAATTACGCTAACTCATGAGAATGGAAATGTCGTCATTTATTGGGATGGGGAAAGAACTGAGAAGGACAGAGATTTTATAACAAAGAAAGAAGATTTTCAGGGATATAAGATTTACCGTGCAACTGATGCAAACTTCTCTGATTCAAGATCTATCACGAATGCAATAGGTGTGCTTTCATTTGATAGACCAATAGCACAGTATGATCTTGATGATTCTATCCAGGGATTTTTCTATCCATCACAACGATTACTTGAGCAAGTTGGCGGAACCACTTTTTATCTTGGTTCAAACACAGGTTTGATTAATAGATTTGTTGATTCAACAGCTGTTTTGGGTCAAACGTATTATTATGCGGTATGTGCTTACGATGAAGGTGATGCTTCCTTGGATATATTTCCATCAGAAAACTCAAAGTTTATAAGAAGAGAAAACACCGGTGAAATAATACTAGATGATAATACTGGATTTATTACTCCAGGAGTACGGCCAGCTGGATATTCTCCGGCTAGTGTACTCGATATTAAAAAATCAGAGCAATTTATTGGAACCGGTTCAATAGCAATTGAAATTGTGGACGATGAAGCCATAAGAAATAATTTTTCATATAAGGTTGCTTTCCAGGACTCCGGTGCAGAAAACTATACTGTAAACTGGTCACTGATAGATTTACAAACACCAGATACAATATATGTTCCATCGATAAACAGAACTTATCTTGTGGAGCCACTACAAACTATTGAAATACCATCAGGTAATGATACAATAATTGTTAATAGTCTTCCATTCGCATTAACAGGTAATACCTATACTGCCGGTTATGATACACTCGTGTTGCGTTCTGAATTGTTTACAGGAAATACTCCTATAAGGCACGGATTCCGGTTGCAGCTCTTCAATGATAATGTAATTAAACTTGATACTCTAATTTCAGGCTTTAATGGTATTACAGGAACACCAGGCTCATTTTCATTTTCTGTAATACAGGATAGCAGATTTCCTCAGAACAATGGTATTAAACTTCCCAATGATTATAACATAGAGTTCTATAATGCAATTGTGGATACATCGGTAGAAATAACACTATTTCCTCCAAACAACCCGGCTAATCTGTTTCCGGCTGTTCCAGTAAATTTTAAAGTAAAAAACGTTACTCAAAACAAGTATATTGATTTCTTTTATAGAAAATCCGGAACTATTTCCACCACTTATTCAATCTATTTCAGAGAGATGATTGGTGAGACAATGAGAACAACTTGGAAAACAGATATATTTTACTTGGGAGCAAATGTTCCGCTTGAATCTACAGGTACTCTGGAGCTATTCACAGAGAAACCCTTTAATAGCAACGACTTTTTAACATTTAAAACTTCTGGTGCATTAATTAATAAAGAAAAAGCAAAGAATGAACTGGATAATATTAAAGTCGTTCCAAACCCATATGTTGTTACTCATGAAGGTGAGTCGAGATTACTAAGTACACAAACAAGCGGACGAGGTGAAAGAGAAATCCGTTTTACACGCATACCTCCGGGTTCGAAAATTTCAATATTCACGGTTCGTGGTGAACAAATAAGAACTCTTTACCAAGAAGACTTTTACGTGGGAGATGTTTACTGGAACCTAAGAACTGAGGAAAACCTTGATGTTGCCTATGGAGTTTACGTGTTTGTTGTAGAAGTGCCTGAAGTGGGTACAAAAATCGGCAAGTTTGCTCTTATTAAATAATGGAGACAAAATGAAAAAGTTTATAATTTTAAGTGTATTTTTTTTCGCCATAAGCTTATTCGGTCAAACCAAAGTTGGTTCAACCGCTGCTCCATTTCTTAATATTGGAGTTGGTCCAAGAGCTTCGGCTATGGGTGGTGCTTTTGTTGCAACAGCAAATGATGTATCCTCGCTTTACTGGAATCCGGCAGGTGCTTCAAGAGTTGGAACAAGTGAGGCTATGTTTACTCACCTTTCCTGGTTTGCAGATATCAATTATAACTGGGCAGGATCTATGCTTAGTTTAGAAGATATGGGTATAATTGGTCTCAGTGTTGGGTATTTAGACTACGGTGATCTTGAAGTAACTACTTTACGCGAACCGGATGGTACAGGTGAATTTTTTACTCCCCACGATATGTATTTAGCACTTAGCTATGCTTATAATTTGACCGACCGTTTTTCTATAGGAGCAAATGTTAAATACATTAATCAAAAAATCTGGAACTCTTCAGCAAACGGATTAGCTCTTGATCTTGGTGTTCTTTTCTTATCGGATATTTACGGCTTACGTATTGGTGCTGTAATTTCTAACTTTGGTACTGATATGCAGTTAGACGGAAAAGATTTATATGTACAGCATGATATTAATGGACAGATTTATGGAAATAATGATCAGATACTAGCCAAACTAAACACAGACTCTTATCCATTACCGTTAACATTTAAAGTAGGTGTGGCGATGGATGTAATAGATATACAGAATCATAAACTTACTCTTGCTGTGGATGCGAATCACCCAAATGATAATGCTGAATCTCTAAACCTTGGAATGGAATACACAATTTTTGAAATTCTTTCACTCCGGGGTGGATATAAGTCGTTGTATCTTGATAATTCTGAGGAAGGATTAACACTAGGAGTAGGTTTAATGTATGATATTACACCAACATTCGGGCTGGTTTTTAATTATGCTTATCAGGATTTTGGAATTCTTGATTATACCCAACAGTTTGCT
Source organism: Ignavibacterium sp. (assembly GCA_018335755.1). Taxonomy (GTDB): domain Bacteria; phylum Bacteroidota; class Ignavibacteria; order Ignavibacteriales; family Ignavibacteriaceae; genus JAGXRK01. The sequence goes on from JAGXRK010000011.1 coordinate 14,887, forward strand.
TTTGGTATTAGATTTTAGATATTTTTTTAATTCTTATTTAATTAACTTATTAAGTCCAAAAAATAAAAGGAGAAATACATGAAAAAAATATTCGGACTTTTTTTCTTTATAATACTTGTAAACTTTACTTTAGCTCAGACTGTGGAGTTTCAGGTAGATATGGGTGTTCAGGCTCAAAAAGCCGGATTTAACCCATCAACAGATGCTGTTAAACTAGCTGGTAATTTCAATAACTGGAGTAATGGCGATGATGTGTTGACAGACATTGACGGTGATACAGTTTATACAATAACTAAAACCTTTAATGTTGGCGATACACTTTTCTTCAAATTTATCAGAGGTGTTGATGGTTGGGAGAATGACCCCAACCGTGAGTATATAGTACCAGCTGGTACCAGTACTTACTTTGCATATTTTAATAATGACAGTCTTTATGCCCTGTCTGGGGATACTATTGACGTGACTTTTTCTTGCGATATGGAATTTGAAATTGTATCGGGTCGATTCAATCCTTTGACAGATACAATGTCTGTAAGAGGCAGCTTCAATGGCTGGGGTGCAAATGATCTGATGTTCCAAAGTGTTACCGATCCAAATGTTTGGGAGGGTACATTCCGGATCTTCACATTTGAAGGTGATGTATTCAACTACAAATATGCATTCTTTGGACCGAATGGTACAACCTGGGAAAATGACCCCAATAAAACCTATACAATTACTGCTGATGATATGACTTTTGGTTCTGCGTTTATTAGCAGAGTATTTAATGATGCCACATTAGCTACGGTTACAAATTTCCCAGTAACAATCAAATTTACTGTAGATATGGAAGGTGCAATTTCAGCTATTAATCTTCTGCCATTTCCATCAATTGATGATGTTAGAATCTGCGGTGCAAATGCTCCTCTGAGGTGGCCCGCTGGCGGTTGGCCAAATGCAGATAGTGTACTAACAATAAAATTATTTGATGATGGTACAAATGGAGACCTTACTTCAGGTGATAACATATGGTCACGTGACATCACATTTCCGCAGTATTCGCCATTAAGAATCCAGTATAAATATGGTGCAAATTGGGGTTTACCATCAAACGGCGGCGGTAATGATAACGAAAATGGTGTTGGTGCAGACCATTTTATAAACCTTACCTCAGATCTGGTCAGCGCAACTGTTGAAAATGTATTCGGTACTATGGGAGACCATCCGCTTATTAATATTGTAACAGATATTAAGGATGTCGTATATGCTGCTCCGAACACATATGAATTAGCACAAAATTATCCAAATCCGTTTAACCCTTCAACAGTTATACGTTTTGGAATTCCTGAAGCAGGATTTGTAAACTTAAAAGTTTATAATTCACTTGGTCAGGAAGTGGCTACACTTGTTAATGATTTCGTAAATGCCGGCGGTTATGAAGTTAGTTTTGATGCTTCAAACCTTTCCAGCGGTATTTATTTCTATACTATTACTGCTAACAACTTCTCAACAACCAAAAAGATGATGCTGGTAAAATAGTATTAGTTAATTTTAATTTGTCTGAGCAAAAAAGCCGATCAATATCTGATCGGCTTTTGTTATTTAAATGATGAAAATTTCAAAGATTAGTTGTTTAATATTGCTGCCAGTTGATTCTTTAGGTTTTGAGCACCCGGATAATTTGGGTTAATGGAAAGGCATCGGTTGATAGTATTTAATGCTTCATTAAACATTTTCATTTTTGCATAAGCACCTGTTAAATTGAACAACACCTGAGTATCATTACCATTAAAACTTAAACTTTCAGTTAGATATTTTATAGCCGAATCAGTTTTATCCTTTGATAAATCAATTATGCCAAGCCATTTTGTAAAAAAAGCTCCTGGAAATCGTTTATTTCCCTTCACCAAAAAAGAATATGCCTCATCAAATAATTTTACCTCTAAAAGCTGCTCTGTAACAAAAGTGTAATATTCATTAACAAATGGATATTGATTTATAAGAATGGTCATCTCTCTGATAAATTCATTATAGTCCTTAGTGTTAGCATAATATTCGGCAGCTTCTCTGTGTGCTCTTTCCCAGGAGTACTTGTTGTCTAACACTCTTACTGCCAGGCTATCAATAAAGTTCTGCTGATTAAACAATTTCAGCATATATGAAACAGTTTTTTGTTCACTATATGGCCAATCATTTTTTAGTACTAGTATACGGTAATGAGCAATAATTGAATCCAGTTTTGTTATAAAGGTGTTCTTATTTGTTAAACTATCAACAGTATTCTTATCTAATGATGCTCTATTTGATGAAGGTAATAATGAAAATATTTCCATAGCATAAAAGTAAATTTTCCCTATAAGTTTATATCCATCGGATGTTGGATGCAGATGATCAGTCATCAGATTATCTCCGGTTATACCATAGGGACTGAAAGAATTGAAAATTGAATCAATATCAACAAACGGAGAATTATATTTCTTAGCCAATTCTTTGATTATAAGATTTATTTTTTCAGGGGCACGGAATCTAAGACCGTCCAGGTCTTTTGCGTAACGGAATAATCTAAGTGCTTCCTTAGAACTATCCAGATTATTAGTTGCAAGATCAAATATATCATCCGCCCTATCAAGATCATCGGATTCTATCGATATAAAAGGTCTTTGATCTCTTAAATTGCTGGTCAAAGTGCCTAAAATAATCGGTATATTATTATTTCTGCACATTTCAATAATATCAGCAAGATTTCCTTCGAATTGTTCAAGACCGAGATTAAAAACCTCTGAATTCAATGCTATGGTCTGATCTTTAGCCATCCGTGACATTAAAGTTCCACTTCGTTTTTCGGAGGTATCAGTTTCATCGCCTGAAAATGCACTCATAATCAAGTTGATAATATCTCTTAAAAAAATAAAAGATTTGAACTGTTCCAGTGATAATACAAAGTTGACAACAGATCTTGACTGACCTATAGATTCCATAGAACCGACACCAAGAGCCCCATAATATTCATTATGGCCTCCATAGAATAAAATCAAATCAGGCTTCTGTTCAATAATTCCCGGCATAAGATCTCTGATGGTATACGTGTTCGTTGCTGTAAGTGCAACATTAATCATTTCAATTTCACTATCAGGGTAAAGAATTTCAAGCTTCTTTTTTATATAAAGACCGAAATCACCGTTTGGAGAGTAAGGGTAACCGGCAGCACTGCTTCCGCCCACAATAAAAACACGAAAAGCAGCATTACTTTTAATTTTACTAAAGCTATTCTGATTGGAGTAGGGCACACTTGCGGTTGAATGAAAGTACCGGTGTGCAATTTCCGGGTTGAGCATTAATTCACCGGGAACAACTTCAATCCACTGTGAAGTGTCTTGTCCATATTTAAATAGTCGTAGAGAAATTTCTAAAAGAGCAAATATAAGAATTGGAATTAAAAGTAAGACAAGGTTGAACCAAATAGGGTATTGCTTCTTCTCTGTGCCTTTTTTTGAAGCTGCAGCATTTTCCTTCTTTTTATGCCTCAACTCATCCCTTTTGTTCTTGTTTTTTAACAATCTTTCTCCTGTTTTGTGTCTATTTTGTAATTCAAATCAAGAAAATTATTTACTTTTTATTTTTCTTATAGAAGGTATATTTTAACTTATAAAATTAAAGAATAATACTGAAGAATGAGAACAGTTTTAAGCTTAACGATATTAATTTTAATTTTTCCTATTTGCCTTCAGACTCAGGAAAAGCTGGAAATATTAGTAAATATAAGCAATAGAGAAATTTCAAAAAAAGAATTTCAGTCCAGATATGAATTGACCCCCCAACTACACAGGGAAAACAGAAGAATAAAAGAAGCATTGAAACTTGAATTCCTGTATTCATTAGTAGCAGAGAAACTATTATCAATGTATGCGGAGGAAATTAATATTGACACCTCAGAAGTTGTAAAAAAATCACTTAAGACTTTTGAAGAAATGTTTGTACGGGATGCGCTCTATAAGAAGGTTATCAGGGAAAGAGCAAAAGATAAAGTTGATTCACTTCTTACTTTTTATCTGAATAATGCAAACAATGTACAAATGATTTTTATTCATTCTGACATGAAAGATGACATAAATAATATTTACGGCTTATTAAATTTAGGTGTCCCGTTCGATAGTCTTTATACAGAATTGAAAACACAAAGGAATGACACACTAACTGTCTCAGTCGGCGATCTGGATGAAGAGATTGAAAAAAAAATCTTTCATCTTCCGGATGGGGCTTTTACAATCCCGATTGAGCTGGAGGATGGTTGGTACATTTTCAAAATTCTGAACAGATATAATCCTGTTTTAGTCAAATCCAAAGGATGGGAAAGTGACTTTAAAAGAATGCAACGACTTGCCGGTGAAAGAGCCGAATATGAGTTCTACCAGGATTATATCTCTAACTTTTTTACCAATAAAAAAGTTAAGATTAATGCGGGTCTCTTAAAAAGTTTATCACAGCAATTCTATTTTTCTCTTGAAAAGAGAGTTATGCCGAATCAGTCTGTACAAAATTTATATCTAATGATTTCGGATTTACCCTTTATTGCAGATAATCTGGGACCTGATACTTTAAGCGCGTCATTCATAGAACTTGATGATCAGTCCATTTCGCTTGGGGATTTCCTGCATTTTTTCAGATTTGAAAATTTTAAAGTAGATTCACTTAATTCTAAATTAGTTTTTAATACTCTGAGCAATAAAACGAGAATGTACATCGAGTACAAAATGCTTTCTAATGAAGGTTATAAACTAGGTCTTCATAATTCCGATGACGTTAAGAAACAGCTGCAAATGTGGAAAGACAATTACTTTATGCAGTTAATTACTTCTGAATTTATGGATTCTGCCAGAGTAACCGACGATGAAATATTAGCTTTTTATAATGAAAGAAAAGGCGGGAATTTTAGAAATAAGGAAGCTAATATTCTGCAATTAATCACTGATAGTCTTGAAGTGATTGAAATGATTTTAAATGATTTAGAGAATGGTAAAGATTTTCATGAATTAGTTTTAGTCTATTCTAGCCACCCGTCTGTTTCAAAATTAAGTGGAGAATCAGGTTTTTTTTCCGTTGCTTTGAACGCAGATATTGGCAGCATAATAGCAGTTATGGATATAGGAGAAATTTTTGGCCCTGTTCAGCTAGCTAACGGTTATTCAATATTTAAACTTCTGGATGTAAAGGAAGATTCAGTTTTTCTCGTCGATGATTTTCAACAAATTAGAGCTGATTTAGGCAGAGAGCTAGGTTATCTGAAAAAGCAGAAATCTTTTAATAAATTCATCGCCAATTTAGCTGCTAAATATGATGTTAAGATCAATTTTGATTTATTAAAGTCTGTTATAGTTACATCCCATCAATCAATTATATATAATTATTTAGGATTTGGCGGAAAAGTACTTGCAGTACCGCTACTTAATGTTAATATGGAATGGGTTCCTGAATGGCAGGGGAAACCAGAAATTATTCAATAAAATGATAAGTCTATAGATGTACATTCTCGGAATATCAGCCTTCTATCATGATAGCGCAGCATGTCTTGTAAAGGATGGCGAGATAATAGCTGCGGCTCAGGAGGAAAGATTTACTCGTAAGAAACACGATCACAACTTTCCGGTGAATGCAATTAAGTTTTGTTTAGAATTTGAAGGCATCACCTCAGGCGATATTGAAATTGTGGCCTTTTACGATAAACCATTTTTAAAGTTTGAAAGAATTCTTGAAACTTATCTTCAATACGCTCCGATTGGGATTAAGTCTTTTATCAAAGCAATGCCTTTGTGGATAAGAGAAAAGCTTTGGATGAAGGATATGATTAAGACAGAACTTGGTTATGAAGGTAAGGTGCTGTTTCCCGAACATCACGAATCACACGCTGCGTCTGCATTCTATCCTTCGCCATATAACAATGCTGCTATTCTTACAATGGATGGAGTGGGTGAATGGACAACTATGAGTTACGGAGTTGGTGAAGGTAACGGAATTAAATTATTTGCAGATATAAAATTTCCCCATTCACTCGGATTGCTGTATTCTGCATTTACATATTACACCGGATTTAAAGTAAATTCAGGTGAATATAAAGTAATGGGACTGGCACCATACGGTGAACCGAAATATAAAAAGTTGATTTACGATCATCTTATAGACGTTAAAGAAGATGGTTCATTCCGGATGAGTATGGAATATTTTAATTACTCTGCCGGATTGACTATGACAAATGAAAAGTTTCATAAACTTTTCGGCGGTCCTCCCCGAGTACCGGAAACCAACCTGACACAGAAAGATATGGATCTTGCTCGATCACTTCAGGATGTAACTGAAGAGATTGTGATGAAGATTGTAAAGCATGTTCATAAAGAAACGAATCAGAAGAATATTACACTTGCAGGCGGAGTTGCTTTAAACTGTGTTGCAAACGGCAAAATTTTAAGAGAAGGTCCATTTGAAAATATCTGGATTCAACCTGCCGCAGGTGATGCAGGTGGGGCGCTTGGCGCAGCATTAATTGCCTGGTATCAGTATCTAAACAATCCAAGAACTGCTGATGAAAAAACGGATAGTCAAAAAGGTTCTTATCTTGGTCCGGTATTCAGTGATGATGACATTCAATCTTTCATCCAATCATCCAATCTTACCGCAAAAAAATATGATGAAGGTGTATTGATAAAAACAGTTTCAGATTTGTTGGCTGAAGAAAAAATCATCGGCTGGTTTGACGGCAGGATGGAATTCGGTCCGCGTGCACTTGGGTCACGCTCAATAATTGGTGATGCCCGTTCGCCGAAAATGCAGGCAAATATGAACATTAAAATAAAATTCCGTGAAGGATTTCGTCCCTTTGCGCCTTCTGTTTTGGGTGAAAAAATATCCGAGTATTTTGAGATTGACAGAGAAACTCCCTATATGCTGCTTGTTGCAGATGTAAAAAAAGAGCGCAGAAGAAAAATGACAGAGGAGGAAGAAAAGCTATGGGGAATTAAAAAGTTGAATGTTTTAAGATCAGATATTCCTGCCATTACTCACGTTGACTACTCGGCCAGAATTCAATCGGTTCATAAGGAAACCAATCCCCGATATCATAAACTGATAAGTCAATTTGAAAAAGATCACGGTTATGCTGTTATTGTAAATACTTCTTTTAATGTTCGTGGTGAACCGATTGTTTGTACACCGGAGGATGCATACCGATGCTTCATGCGGACTCATATTGATTATCTTGTACTTGGCAATTACCTGCTTAAAAAAGAAGATCAGAAACCTCTGGAAAAAGATGTTGATTGGAAAAAAGAATTTGTACTGGATTAATAATGCTTAAAGAAGAAATAAAACATATAGATAAATCCGATACAGCTGTTAAGAAAACTTCAGTAACAGTAGGAATAGTTTTACTAATCATAACCATTATTTTATGGTATTTGGGTAAAACATCCTTTATTTATTTTGGAGCGATTGGGGGAATATTTATAATCCTATCTTATATAGCCGTTCCGCTTCTTCGTCCTTTTCATAAATTATGGATGAGTCTTGCGCTGACAATGGGCTGGTTTATGTCCAGAGTTATTTTGATAATTCTTTTTTATCTTGTAATTACTCCAATTGGTTTATTTGCAAAAATATTCGGGAAAAGATTTTTAGAGCTTAAGATTGATAAAAAAACAGCAACTTACTGGGAGAAAAGAGAAAACGTAATCAAGCAGCCGATAGATTACGAAAGACAGTTTTAAAATTAATCGATGAACCTGAAATGATTTTAATATTTAAATTATTATATGCGAATAGTAAATCAAATTGATTGGATGATTTATTGATATGGTTAGTTTAGATAATCAATTTTAATGAAATAGAAATTTTAAGGTAAAACAATGAGTAAGCTTTCAACAGTAACAGAGCTTTGGCAATTTCTTAAAGTAAGAAAAAAATGGTGGCTTGCACCAATATTGATTATGCTCCTGCTTTTAGGAGGATTGATAATTCTTACAAAAGGATCAGCATTAGCTCCGTTTATTTATGCGATATTTTAAAGCCCCTCCAAACCTCCCCTAAGGGGAGGCCTTTGGATGTATTTCATAACGTTCATTATATTATGAAAAAAGAAAAACTGACCATAAAGAAAAAGAAAAAAAGAATACCTCTTCCGCAAAAGCCGCCGAAGGTTGAAGAGGATCCCAAAGCATATAAGCGAAAGAAAGAAAAGGAAAAACTTCGTAAAAAGATTGATGAGGAAACATCCTCAAATGGCTGACGCTACAGTTATAGCCTCTTTTTACAAAAGGATTGATTACCTGAAACTTGTTCTTGCCGGATTTGAAAGACAAACAATAAAAAAATTTGAAGTGATACTCGCTGATGATGGCTCATCAGAAAATATCTTCAGAGAAATAGAAAGTATATCAAAAAACTATTCATACCACATTAAACATATCTGGCAGGAAGATAAAGGATTCCGGAAAAACAAAATTCTCAACCAGGCAATTCTTGCAGCAAATTCAAACTATTTAATTTTTATTGACGCAGATTGTATTCCTCACTCAAGATTTGTCGAAGAGCATATTAAAAACAAATCTCAAGGCGTTTCATTAACCGGAAGGCGGGTTAACCTTTCTGAAAAAATTACAACACAATTAACCGCAGATAAAATTAAAGAAGGATTTCTTGAAAGTCGAATTTCTCTCTTAATTACAGACGGTTTATTTGGAAAGTCTTATGATGTTGAAAAAGGTTTTTACTTTGAGAACAGTTTTCTTAGAAATTATTTTAATAAGAAATCACGCGGACTTCTTGGATGCAATTTTTCCATCCACAAAGCAGATATCCTAAGAATAAACGGATTTGATGAAAGATATGAAGCACCATCAATCGGGGAAGATAGTGATGTTCAGTTCCGGCTTGAATTGATTGGAATAAAAATAAAATCGATTAATAACATTGCAGTTCAATATCATCTTTATCATAAAATGCAGGAACGCCCTCAGAAAAATCTTGATTTGTTTGAAGAAGTAAAAAAATCTAGCTTAGCTTTTACCCCTTTCGGAATAAAATAAAATTTTCTTTCCTCCCCTAAACCCCAAAATTTTACTAAAATTTAACCTAAAAAGATTTGCTTATTATTTAATATTTACCTTATATTTGCCGCCGTTAATAAAATTATACTTAAATAATTAAGGTAATATATGCTAGATGACATAGATATTAAGATTCTAAATATTCTTCAAAAATCAGGCAGAACAAAAAGAAATAAAATAGCTGAAGAAGTTGGGCTGTCAATTCCATCCGTAAGTGATAGACTTAATAAGTTGGAGGAAAAAGGAATTATCGAAGGTTATTATGCAAAGTTGAGCAAAAAAGCTTTTGGTTATGATATTATGGCATTTATAGTTGTTATAATGGATTCCTCTAAACATTATAAGAATTTAATTACTAAAGTTGAAAAGATTCCCGAGATAATTGAGTGCCATTCTGTTCTTGGTGAAGGTTCGCATATGCTTAAAACCATAGTAAAAAACACCGAGTCTTTAGAAAAATTGTTAAGTGAAATACAGTCCTGGACCGGTGTAATGGCGACAAAAACTACTTTCGTATTGTCGAGTATAAAAGAATCAACTGAGATAGCAATCTGATTTGGAAAATATTGAAATAAGTAATATTTGCTGGTGGTATCATTATTGATAAAATTGTTCATCCCCGGAAAGTATTAATAAATAAGTTTTATTCTGTTTTGGGTAGTATCTTAAAAATCATTGTTTTTTGGCTGATTTAAACTCCGATTTTTTTCTATAAGATTATTTAAGCGTCTTATTATAGACATTTATTAGAATGAGATTAACGTAATAATTATAAACAAACTAAAAGGAAAATTGTATGGCTAAATCAAAAACAAACTTATCTGTTGAGACCGTCCTGAAATTTATAAAGGACAATAAAATAAAGTTCGTTGATATGAAGTTTATGGACTTCCCCGGTCAGTGGCAGCATTTTACTGTACCGGTTTCTCAGTTTAACGCCGGATCTTTTGAAGATGGTTTTGGATTTGATGGCTCTTCAATCCGCGGCTGGAAAGCAATTAACGAAAGTGATATGCTTATCATTCCGGATTCAAACACAATGTTTGTAGATCCATTCATTGAAGCACCCACTTTAAGTTTAATTTGTGATGTATATGAACCGGCAACAAAGGAAAAATATTCGCGCTGCCCGAGAAACATTGCACAAAAAGCAGTTGCTCATCTTAATTCAACGGGGATTGCCGATACGGTTTACTTCGGACCGGAAGCTGAGTTCTTTGTTTTTGATGATGTGCGCTTTGATTCCCAGCCGAACGGTTCATTCTATATGGTTGATTCTGTTGAAGGAAGATGGAACAGCGGAAGGGAAGAGTATCCTAACCTTGGTTATAAGCCAAGATATAAGGAAGGGTATTTCCCCGTGCCTCCAACAGATTCATTAATGGATTTAAGAAATGAGATGGTTACAAATCTTATCAACTGCGGAATTGATGTTGAAGCTCAGCACCATGAAGTTGCAAGCGGAGGTCAGTGTGAGATTGACCTTAAGTTTGCCCCTCTGGTTAAAGCTGCAGATGAATTATTGATGTTTAAATATATTGTTAAGAATACAGCAAGAATACATAATAAAACTGTTACTTATATGCCAAAACCAATTTTTGGCGATAACGGAAGCGGTATGCATGTTCATACATCGTTATGGAAAAAAGGGAAACCATTATTTGCCGGTGCCGGATATGCGGGTTTAAGCGAGATGGCTCTATATTATATAGGCGGATTATTAAAACACGCGCCAAGTCTGCTTGCATTTACTAATCCAACTACCAATTCGTATAAAAGATTAGTACCCGGGTTTGAAGCACCAGTGAATCTTGCTTACTCACAGAGAAACAGAAGTGCATCTATAAGAATACCAATGTATTCATCAAGTCCTAAGTCAAAACGTGTTGAGTTCAGATGTCCTGATCCATCTGCAAATCCATATCTCGCATTCTCTGCTATTATGATGGCAGGATTGGATGGAATTATCAATCGTATAGATCCTGGTGAACCGCTTGATAAAGATATTTATGATATGGAACCTGAAGAACTCAAAAATGTACCTTCAACTCCGGGTAGTTTGGGAGAGGCATTAAAAGCATTAGCTGATGATCATGAATATTTGTTAAAAGGTGATGTATTTACTGAGGACGTAGTTGAAACCTGGATTAAATATAAAATGGAGAAAGAAGTAAAGCCGATGGCTCTTCAGCCGCATCCTTATGAGTTCAATCTTTATTATGATGTTTAATTACTAAAGGAAAAGTTACTAGGACTGTTAACTATTCAGCGTCTTTGCCCAAATTGGCAGGACGCTGAGTACTATTCATTCCAATAAAGCCTGTATAATGTTACTGTTCTGTTTTCTAAGCTGTTTATTCCGAATCCGGGGATTTCTTTTTGGTAAATAATTTCAGTCCTAATATTTGAATCAATTGCATCTGTGAGTTTAACATCTTCTCTTAATACCAGATAATGTGGGTTTTTAGCTTTAACATAATCAGACACATTTTCGTAATTAAATCTGTCTGCATCTACTAACCCGGCAAGGTCATAAACCTTAGCACCGGAATAACACCCCACAATTCCAACATCATTTAAAGCTACAGTTTTAAAGTCATCATTTTCATCCATCTTAATAAAATTTGCTATTTCCTTATAGGAATTCTGAAATCCTTTTACAAATAAATCACTTGCCGGTTTTACAACACTGAATGTAATGTGAATATGAATCAACAAAACCAGCACAGAATAAATTGCGACAAGTGAAAGATTGAACTGACTTTTATAATTTGTCAGCAAATTAATTAGTGCGGCAACAAATAAGATTATAACCGGAACGAACATTAAAGAATATCTTGAAATAATTGTAACATCTTTTACAGTGTAGTAAACATAGAATGAAACGAAAAACATAATTGCCAGCATCAGCCCGGTGTGTCTTAACCTATCTAATAATCTTACAAATTCTTCAATAAATTTCTGATCTTTTTTCAGCAGAAGAATTATAGTAATAAGAATAATAATCGAAAGCAGAATAAATTCAGGAATATTGCCTCCGAGAAGCAGCTTTATGTTTCTTATAGTTCCTTCAAAAGTCATTGTAAAAAATCCGCCGGGTGCTTTTGCCCTGTAAGTATTTGGGATAATCGTTCCAAAATGTAAGTATGCAAATAGAAACCAGGCTGAAAACAAACTTATTCCGGAAAGAAGTGTTTTAAAAGTTTGTTTCCGATGATGAGTGTTTACAAAAAACATAAAAAGAATAAATATGAAAAAGTAAACAATGAATTCAGGTCTTATTAAAAATGCAAAGCCCAGCAGCAATCCATAAATATATGGATGTCTTACGTGGTAGCGGTCATAATAAGTATAAACCAGAAAAAGGAGAATGGCTATTGAAGCTGTTGCCTCCATTCCGCTGATAGCCCATCTTAAAAAGAAAGGATTCAAACAAAACGAAAGAGCTGCAATAAATTTTATTGAAGACCTGAGTTTTAATATATCGGCAATGATCAGAAAAAGAAAAACACTTATAACCGAAAATATCCCGCTTAAAAGTCTGACAGAAAATTCCGGATTGTCAGTTATAATGGAAATGAACGCACCCATAAAAACCCACATTGGAGATGTTGATCCATAAGTAACACTTCCTGTAAAAGCAAACCCTTCTCCGTTGAGTAATCCTAAAATGAAACCTATATGAATATATGTATCATCACCCAGAAAATCAGGATAAAGAAAAGAGGCAAGTACCACAGGTAATGCACATAGAATTATTGTAAGAATTTTATTCAGTATTCCGGATATAAATCTTTGATCCATATTTAACTTTCATGTTTAAGCCATAATGTCCAGATTTCGGGTTGATAACCTATAGTAACCTGTTTACCATTTCTTATAACAGGTGTTCTTAATAACAGTGGGTCTTGCAGCAGTTCTTCTTCAATATCAAAAACCATGAACTGCATATTACGCTTCTTATACTGCTGCCCGTCTTTATCAATTAATTCATCTAAAGGAATTACCGATAAAATATTATCAAGTTCACCTTTTGCAAGTCCCTTTTCGTTCAGGTCTCTGAAATGATAAGGAATTTTCCTCTCCTTGAAGAATCGTTCAGATTTTTGTGTATCTCTGCACTTTTTTGTGCCAATTATCTGGAGATTCATAAATAAGTAATCCTTTCTATGCAAGATAAAAAAATTGTATAACTAAATTTGTCTGATTAGATTTGTTCAAAAGTTTTCAAAAAAAATCGTCGGGTTTATTATGTATAAAACACTCAATTTAACAATTGCTTTTATTATAGTTCTCTTTGTTAATCTTACTGCTCAATCTAACTTTGGCATCAACACGGATACTGTCAAAGCCCAGAAATTTGATATGGGTAAGATGTGGACATTCGAAAGCTTCCCATTCGATTTTATAGAACAGGAATATGATTTTACTCCTTCCGATGCCTGGCTTGAAAAAATGCAGAAAGCAGCATTGAAGTTCGGAGGTGGATGTTCAGGTTCCTTTGTTTCTGAGGATGGATTGATTATGACAAACCATCATTGCATCCGAAACAGCTTACCCAATGTAAATGAAGAGGGCGAGGACATATTGTTGAGTGGATTTTATGCTCCAACACTTGATGCAGAAAGAAAAATGCCCGGTTTAAAAGTTGAACAGATGGTCTTTGTGAAAGATGTTTCTGATGAGGTGCTGAGCTCAATGAGTTCAGGTAAAGACGATGCAGAAAAAATTAAATTTAGAAATGATAAAATAGAACAGATCAAAAACCAACACTCAGAACAGAATCCTGGTATTGTGTTCAGAGTGACTTCACTTTACAATGGCGGAAAGTTTTCTCTTTACGGGTATAAAATTTATGATGATATAAGACTGGTTTTCGTTCCTGAACTATGGACTGCAAAGCTCGGCGGCGATTATGATAATTTTACTTATCCAAGATACGGACTTGACTGTGCATTCTTCCGAGCTTATGAAAATGGTAAGCCAATTAAAGCTGATTATTACTTTACCTGGAGTATGGATGGTGTGGTTGAAGATCAACCGGTTTTTGTTGTTGGTAATCCGGGCACAACAGAAAGAATCAACACAATGGCTCAGATTGAATTTGCGCGCGATGTACAATATCCAATGCTGGTAAAAATGCTGAAAGATCTTTACGATATTTATGAAGAAAGGGTAATCGCAGATAATGCACAGGATATGAGTCTTGTTGCCAGATTGTATTCAATAGGTAACGCACTTAAAGTTTATGAAGGCACTTACAAAGGCCTGCTTGATCCGTTTCTTATTGCCAGAAAAAAAGATTTTGAAAAAACCTTCCGTAATGCTGTTAATGCTGATCCGGAATTAATGGCAAAATATTCAAATATATGGGACGAAATAGCCGACTCCAGAAAAGAGGCCGCAAAAGATGCAGCCCGTTCATTTGCATACCAGATAAGCAATTTCTATTCACCGAGATATTTATTCATCGCGAGGGATCTTGTTGCACTTGCAAAGCAGCTTCAGCTTCCCGAAGATGAAAGGGATGATCTGTATATTGGTGAAGAATTGGAAACTACGATAGAAAGTATTTTTCCCAAAAACTTTGATATAGAATTAAATGACAAGCTGCTTCTTGTACAGGTAAATATAATACAAAATAATCTCCCGCCAGATGATGATTTGCTAAAGAAATTATTTAATGGTAAAAAAGGTGATGAGGCAGTTAAGTACCTGCTATCTAAATCAAAAATAACGAACAGGGAAGATGTATTAAAGCTTGCAAAAAGTGGTGAAGATGCAATATTGAACTCCGATGATCCGTTTATTTACTACATACTTAACACTCAGGATAAACTGGCTGAAATAATAGCTTCAAACCGTGCGCGAAATGATAAAGAAACAATTGCAAAGCAGCAGCTTGGCGAAGCTTTGTACAAAGTTTTCGGTGAATCCATTCCGCCGGATGCAACGTTTACTATACGTATAGCCGACGGTATTGTGAAAGGATATGACTATAACGGTACACGTGCACCGATCAAAACAAGCTTTTACGGTGCGCTTGACAGATATTATTCATTCGATAAAAAATTCCCATTCAACCTTCCGGATAGATTTGAAAATCTGCCGGCAGAATTTGATCTTTCAGCTCCGCTTAACTTCATTAGTACAAATGATATTGTTGGGGGCAACTCCGGAAGTGCAGTGCTTAATATTGATGCAGAAGTAGTCGGTTTGGCATTTGACGGGAATATAGAAAGTCTTCTTAATAACTTTATATATACAACCGAAGCAAACAGAACAGTTAGCGTAAGTGCCGTCGGAATGATTGAAGCAATAAAAAATTTATATAAAGCGAAATCACTCAGTGATGAAATAATTAATGGTAAAAGAAAATAAGAGGTAAAAAATGAAAAAAATAGTTTTTCTTTTAGTGCTTGTAATTTCATTCTCTGCATTGGCACAGGAATTCAGATCTCCAAGGGATAAGCGTAATATCAATGATCTAACCATCTATGAAATAAAGAGAAAAATTGCTCTCAATCTTGAAACACTAGAAAGGGAGTATCTTACAAAATTAAGCTATAGGGATTATATCCGTTCAAAGGATATACTGATTGAGTCTTACAATCTCTTAATGGCTATTCCCGATGAAGATGACTACCAGTATAACGAACCGGTATCAATGAGTGATCAGGAATTTTCAGCATTGGTCAGCAGTGTAAAGAATGAATCATTTGAATCTGATATGCTGTCTATAGTTCAAATTTCAGCAAAGTATAATTTTTTCACAGTAAATCAGGTAATAAGACTGATTGATTTATTTCCATTTTCCAGCGGAAAACTTGAAGTTGTTAAAATGGTTTATCCTAATGTAATTGATAGGTATAATTCTCATCAGATAGTTAATGCTTTTACTTACTCTGCGGATAAGGAAAAAGTGAGACAGATAATAGCATCCTTCCCGGAAAGATAAAAGAATGCCCTGGATTGTATTATTTATTGCCGGCTTGTTTGAAATTGCCTGGGCTGTTGGATTGAAATACTCCGATGGTTTTTCAAAACTATGGCCCAGCGTTTTTACTGTTGCAAGTATGATCATTAGTATGGCACTGCTGGCTTATTCAGTTAAGCATCTTCCGGTGGGAACGGCTTATGCTGTCTGGACAGGTATCGGCGCTGTCGGTACCGCAATTCTCGGAATGTTCCTTTTTAATGAATCAAAAGAGTTTGTAAGAATTTTTTTCATCTTTTTGATAATTGTTGGAATTGTGGGTCTGAAATTGTTTACCGCTGAGCAGGCTTCTTAAGGGTACTGTGAATAAGTGAGTATAAGGATATGAAGTGCAAAGTAATTAGGGTAGAGAGATACTAAGCTAATTTCAAACTTGATAAAGTAGATTGCCTATCAGTACTTCATTCAATCACTGAAACACGAGATCATTCATCCGGCGCTTTTATTACTATACCAATATTTGAAGCCTCATTAAATAACTGTTCTGCAAGAATAATATTTGTTTCCATTTCAAATCCGGCATAGTGTAGCGCATCAGCAACCCAGGTATTACAAGTACGGAACAAATGGTAGGACTTTGGTGATCTGAAAAATTTTATTTTTCCGCCAGCCTGATCACCAAGTAGAACTGAATTTCCTTTACTATCCCTATAAATTGCTTTGGAAATAAACTCATTTAATTTTCTGAGTTGCAAATCAGTTACCAGAATTTTAACAACTATTTCTGAGTAGGCAAATAAATCCTCTTTGGAATACCATAGTCCTTCAACTCTCAAAGTACTTGGCGTTGCATAAAACAATGCTCCAAAAGCAAGACCTGAGTCAAATCCGGGATACTGATAAAACTCTTCATCGCCCCAGCCGAAATCGATTAAGTTATACTCTGAAAAATATTTTGCTTCCGGTATTATTACTGTATCTATCTGATTTAATGTAAAAACTATTGCAGTATGCCAAAACTGTTTTATAAGGTAAACCGGTTGTAATCCACTTTCGGGTATATCTTCCTGAACCTGAAGCATAGGTGATGTGTGGAGAAAGAAGAATATTACAGGATATATCACAAAGAATTTCATATTTAATTTTTATCTTTCATAAGCAAAACAAATATTTTTTATCTGAGGCAAACAATGAAAATTGCAAAATCTGTTCTTCTCTCACTTTTTTTAATAATCTATTTAAATGCACAATCCAATAATAATAAATATGTAATTGTTATTCATGGAGGAGCGGGATATACCTCGCCTGATATTTCTGATTCATTAAAATCAATTTATTTTAATTCATTAAAAGCTGTATTACAATTAGGTAAAGATATTCTTGAAAACGGAGGAAGTTCACTTGATGCCGTTGAGCAGGTTGTTCGTTTAATGGAAGATGATACAGTTTTTAATGCAGGCAAGGGTGCTGTGTTTACCGAAGCTGGAACTCACGAACTGGATGCTTCAATTATGTCCGGTAAGGATTTATCCTGCGGTGCTGTTGCCGGAGTAACCAAAATTAAAAATCCGGTTTCACTGGCAAGATTAGTTATGGAAAAAACTCCGCACGTTTTATTTGCTGGTACAGGGGCTGATATACTCGGTGAAAAATTTAATGTAGATCTTGTTGACAACACTTACTTCAGAACTGAATTCAGATATCAGCAATGGTTAAAATCAAAACAAAAGGAGACTGAACCGAAAGGAACAGTTGGATGTGTTGCAATGGATATTTATGGAAACATTTCTGCGGCAACTTCAACCGGAGGTCGGGGCGATAAATGGATTGGCAGAGTCGGAGATACGCCAATAATAGGTGCCGGAAATTATGCAAATAACAATACCTGCGGAATTTCAGCAACCGGATGGGGAGAACTTTTCATCAGGCATAACGTAGCATTCAACATTTCAGCATTGATGGAATATAAAGGGCTGTCACTTCAAGAAGCTTGCGATGAAATGTTGTTTAAGCGGCTTGAAGAAGGTACCGGCGGAGTAATTGCAGTAGATAAAGACGGCAACTTTTATATGCCATTTAATACAGCTAGTATGTTCAGAGGTGTTGCCACTTCTGAAGGTTTATTTGAAACCGCAATCTGGAAATAATTAGAGGACATTTTAATGAGACCCGCTGAAAATGATTACGCCCCTTATTACAAAGGTTATATTGAAAAAATTCAGGGTGATGATATTCTTAAAATCTTATTGAATCAGACAAAAGAATGTCAAAGCGTTTTCAACTCTTTTCCTGTTAACAAAGGTGACTACCAATATGCACCGGGTAAGTGGTCAGTTAAGGAGGTTATTGGACATATAATGGATACCGAAAGAGTATTTGCATATCGTGCTTTATGTATTGCCAGAGGAGAAAAACAGCCGCTGCCGGGGTTTGAACAAGATGATTATGTGAAAGAAGGAAAATTTAATAAAAGAACTTTGGATGATATTATTTATGAATTTCGGCTTATGAGAGAAAGCAATTTACTTATGTTCAGAAATTTTGATGAGGAAATGCTGAACCGGAGAGGCAATGCAAGCGGTTATGATGTTACGGTTAATGCACTGTTATTTATGATTGCCGGTCATGCTCAGCATCATATGGATAAACTGAATGAACTTTATATATAAAGTTCAATTTACATGATTTTAAAGCAGGTTTAAGTTCAGGTTTAAAATAGATTGGTTTATAGTTTAAAAGATTGAGATAGTTAAACCCCTTAAATGGATTTATAAATTTCATTCAGGATTTTTTGAGTTGCGCCCAGATTTTCATTAACATACTTTGATGAGATTATACCTTTTGTTTTTCTATAATTATCATCGGAAAAAAGTTTTCTCAGGTTCCGGTAAGCTTCTCTTTTATTTCTGACAAGTATGCCTCCGCCAAGTTCCAGCAGTTTTTGTGCTTCCTGTGATGTGTCAATTTTAGGTCCAAACATAACGGGAATGCCGTAAACAGCAGCTTCAAGGACATTATGTATGCTGTGCTTAAAGCTGCCTCCTACAAATGCAGCATCAGCATAAGTATAAAGAGTTAACAAAATTCCAATTGAATCAACAATTATCACTCTTTCATCTGAATAGTTTTTAAGAAAAGAAAAACGGATAGTTTTAAGCTCCCGTGAAAACTCGTTTTCAATTTTTTCAAGATGCAATAAGGTTGGTTCGTGCGGAGCGATGATCATTAAAACTGATTTATCCCTATTTGCCAGTTTTTTAAAAGCCGGAAAAATTACTTCTTCATCCTGTTCCCAGCTGCTGCCGAAAACAAAAACTTTTTTATTCTTAAGAATCTCAGTATTGATGAGATTTACTTCTTTAGCCAGCTTGCTTCTTTGATACACTCTGTCGAATCTCGTATCACCAACTGCATTAATAATATTATCAGAAATATCAAATCTCTTAAATTCATCAGCATCATATTCTGATACAGTAAGTATTTTTGCAAACCAACTGAAAAGTATTTTGTGAAAAGATCTAATCAGCGGCAGTTTCCTGGCAGAATCTTTGCGCATAGTTGCGTCTACTAAAAAAACTGGAATGGATTTTTCACTCATAGCTTTCATAATATTAGGCCAGATATCATAACGCATTATTACTGCAAGGTCTGGTTTTACTATGCTGATAAATTTTCTTGCATTGAAAATAGTATCAAACGGCATATATGCTATAAGGTCAGCGAAGGGATACTTTTTTGAATTTTCATATCCGGAAGGCGAGAAAAAAGTGATCAATACATTTACATTCCTGTTTCTCTTAAGTTCTTCGATGATAGGTTTTGCCTGCTCAAATTCACCTAGTGATGATGAATGAAACCAAACCAGTTTTTTATTTTTATCAATTGACAACGCATTAAGTATTATCTCTTCATAAACCCGTCTTCTGCCTGTGATACCCCGGCGGATTTTACTGTTAAACAGACTTGCAGCATTCAGGGTAATGTATAAAAACGGAATGATTATAAAATCATATATAAAGTACCAGATTATTTTCACGACTTTAATACCTCACCTAATGCTTCAAATGCTCTCTGTGGAGATATTTCTTTCATACATTTAAAGTGTTTTTCGGGACAGCGATTTTTCCCAATGTGCGAACAAGGTCTGCAGTATAAATTATTATTTTCCAAAATAATATTTTTATTCTTGTACGGTGTGAATCCAAATTCTTTAATTGTAGAGCCGAAGAAAGCTATTACTGGAACTTCAGCGGCGCAGGCTGTATGCATCATACCGGAGTCATTGCAGTATATTGCTTTACATAAAATCATATTAGCAGCAGTTTGAAGTATATCATCGTCGTTCTGGAGATTAATTACTTCGGGAACCTGGTTTTTAATTTCCAGACAAATCTTTCTGTCTGTTATTCCACCGAATAATAAAATGTTCCAGCTGTTCTTTAAAAGTAAACGGCAAAGTTTCATATAATTATCTAATGGCCACATTTTAGTAAAATGTCTGCTTCCCGGACAAATCCCAATGTAGTTTTCATTTTTTAACAGAAATTCAGACGGTCTGGCGGAAGTAACAATATCCAATCCGGAATCATCTAACTCAAAACCTTCGATTGTTTCAGCGTATCTAACCGGTATCTGGGGAGCATTTTTTAGTAAATTTATTTTAGTGTTAACAAGCAGAAATTTTTCAAGTGTTTTTTTCTTAAATCTGACTATTTTCCCTTTTATTCTTGCTGTCAGCTTTCTTGAGTTTAAATTGTTCTGCAGATCTATAATCAAATCATAATTTTGTTTTTTGAGTTCAGACATCATTTCTTTTCGCTTGGCGGAACTAAATGAATATTTGTTTCTCAGATGAGGATTGTGAGCAATAACATCATAGTATTGTCGCTTAACGATAATATCAATTTCAATATGAGCGTTTCTGGTTTTGAGTGTTCTGATGAGAGGTGTTGAAAGAAGTATATCACCCAGCGAGCTGAAGCGAATGATCAATATAGATTTGATATTTTCAAATTCCGGATTCTTCAAATGATGATACTTTATTTTTCTTAATACTAATTTAAGAATTTAATTGAATCTCTTCCATATAGAAGATAATTGAATTTTCTGCCGTATTGCATCTCAGTTTATTATTTCGGAATTTCACCAGCATTAAATTCAATTATAGGAATTAATTTTATGGCAGATGATAATTCTTCCAGCTCCGGTTTCAAACCTTACATTTCTCCTTCTGAATTAGTACCTGAATTTACCCCTAAAGCAATTATACTTGGTGCAATATTCGGAATTATTTTTGGTGCAGCAACAGTTTATCTCGGTTTAAAGGTCGGATTAACTGTAAGCGCTTCAATTCCCATCGCAGTTCTGGCTATTGCCGTGTTTAAGAAACTTGGTAAGTCAACTATTCTTGAAAATAATATGGTACAGACAATCGGTTCGGCGGGAGAGTCTGTTGCAGCCGGAGTTGTATTCACCATCCCTGCACTGCTATTTCTTCCCGGCGGCGAAGATTACTTTCAGTACTTCCAGATCTTTGTTTTAGCTCTTGCCGGAGGTATTCTAGGTGTTTTATTTATGATTCCGTTAAGGAGATCATTAATTGTTAAGGAACATAAAACTCTTCCGTATCCCGAAGGAACTGCCTGTGCTGATGTTCTTGTTGCCGGTGAAAAGGGAGGCAACCTTGCAAGAAAAGTTTATTACGGACTTGGAATAGCTTTCCTTTATAAATTTTTAATGTCCATTCTCGGATTGTGGAAGGATGTTCCTGCTTATATTTTTGACAGAAAATCTGCGCTTCCTAACGGTACAATCAATGGTGAAATCACCCCGGAACTTCTGGGAGTCGGTTATATAATAGGTCCGAAAATAGCAGGGATAATGGTTGCAGGCGGTGTGTTATCGTGGCTTGTTCTGATTCCGCTCATTACTTTACTTGGTGATCAGCTGACTACTGTGTTTGCGCCAGGAACAAAATTAATTTCTGAAATGTCACCAAGAGAAATCTGGAGCAGTTACATTCGCTACATCGGCGCAGGGGCAGTAACATTCGGCGGAATAATAACTCTCATAAAAACTTTCCCGACTATTGTGAGTGCTTTCCGTGATTCATTTGCTGATCTCAAAGAAAACAGGGCTAATGCTAAAAATAATACTAAAACTGAAAGAATAAGAACTGAAAGAGATATCCCTTTGATATATGTGGTTCTCGGCAGTATTGTACTTGTATTTTTTATGGCACTGATACCAAACATTCCAACAAATTTTCTTTCTGCCGTGATGATTATTGTATTTGGATTTTTCTTTGTAACTGTTTCATCAAGAATCGTCGGTATAATTGGTTCATCATCAAACCCTATTTCCGGAATGACCATTGCAACTTTGATGGCTACTTCATTAATCTTTGTCGGAGTCGGGTGGACGGGTGATGTTTTTCAGCCAATTGCACTCGTAGTAGGATCGATAGTCTGTATTGCCGCTGCAAATGCCGGAGCAACTTCACAGGATCTGAAAACCGGTTATATTGTCGGTGCTACTCCTATTAAGCAGCAGATCGGTCTTTTAATTGGTGTACTTGCTTCTGTCGTGGTAATAGGATTTACATTATTACTGTTGAATAATACTCTAGGAATAGGAGCAGTAACAGAAGCTCATCCGAATCCGTTACCTGCGCCACAGGCAACTTTAATGGCTACGGTTATTAAAGGATTATTAAGTCAGAATTTACCATGGGGTTTGGTAATTACAGGTATGGGAATAGCAGCAGTAATGGAATTAAGCGGAGTCCGGTCTCTGCCGTTTGCAGTCGGTGCTTATTTACCATTATCAACAACTTCACCAATATTTATAGGCGGTTTAGTTAAGTGGTTTGTTGATAAAAATAAAAAATCGAAAGTGGAAGAATCTGAAATTGGTCCTGGTGCATTATTCAGTTCCGGTTTAATTGCAGGCGGTGCATTAACAGGAATTCTTATTGCAATATTAATTGGTACTCCTGTTGGCACAGATGAAATGGGAAGAGAAATATCTGTAGTTGATGTGCTTAATACCGGTTTCGCAGAATCTATCGATCCTATTGGTGATCTGCTTTCTTTAGTTCTTTTTGCTGCATTAGGATTTATATTATACAGGTTTGCAACAAGTAAAGAGGAAAAGATATGACAACATTACCCCCGCCGGGAGTAAAAGAGTTTCCGGCAGATTCTTTAGAGAAAAAAGTCTATGGTATAGTAGAGAGTTTTTCTGAATTTATGCCGATCCAAAGCGACAGGTACAGACTTGGTTACTGCCTCTTCAAGTATATGAATGGTGAAGGCGATGAACCAAAAATAGCTTTGAAATCTGCTAAGATAAGAGTTGAAGGAATTGCTATTACTGAATTAGCCGAAAAGATTAATTCTGAACTGATGAAGATTGAACGGAAGTAGTTCTTGTTCAAGGTATTTGGGGTAAAGGGTATAAGGTATAAGGTATATTGGATTTGCTTTATACTTGCAAACAAGATTGATGAGGAATTAAAAAAGATTCAGTAAAACGATTAATTACAAATTATATATAATTTTATAAGGCGATTCGACCTGCCTGGGCAAGGCAAGCAGAGTCGCCTTTTATTATGATCTTTTGTAAGAACACGCCGCAGAACATAGGCTGAATGTTGAGGCGTGTTCCTACCATTGGCAATTATAATTCAAACTCTATTTCACATTTTTTTGTTTATTTTTACCTCTCATTTAGCTACATTTCTATGCAAATAATTTTAATAAATATTAAAAATCACTATTAATAGAAGCAAGGTTTTTGATATTACAATAAATTATCAGAGGAGAGAATATTGGGAATTTCTCACAAGTTGTTACACAGTATCTTGCTCCCACCTCTACGAAAGTTTCGGTGGGCAGGCTTTTTCTTAATCTTACTCTTCACGGCAAGCTGCAACACAGTTGACCCGCCGCCGGATAAAACCGTGCTTACTTTAACACTTGAAGACGTAAGCTGCACAGAAGCGTGGATAACACTTACAACAAACAATCTGCAGCTCCCGGCAGCACTTAACCTGATAAAAGACAACACCATAACAAAAACAATAAACCTGCAAACAGCAGATACTTTGCTTTACATAGACTCACTCCTTCCAAACCAAACATACAATTTTAAACTATCCGGCATCGGGAATCCGGCATCCGGTATCAATAGTAATGAACTAAGCGTTTCAACAATGGACACCACCAGTCACAACTTTACATTTGAAACGTGGACGTTTGGCGGAACAGCAGGCAGCAGTACATTATATGATGTTGCAATTGTAAATGATAGCTGCATATGGGCAGTAGGAGAGATTTATGTCGCAGACACAAGTGCAATCGGTTACACAATGTACAATGCTGTTTATTGGGATGGGAGTGAGTGGACATTGAAAAGAATTACTGTTGAATTTCGGGGATTCCAAATCACGCCTCCTTTGGAAGGAGCTTTTGCTTTTTCTAATACCGATATCTGGGTTGTTGGCAGTCTGCCGATACACGGGGATGGTGAAAATTGGGTAATGTACGATTTACGTACAACCGTTGATCCGAACCTATCCTTATCCGAAGCCTGGGGAGCAAATTCAGACTATATGTATTTCGTTGGAAGTAACGGCAGTATAGCACATAAACAGAATAACAATTGGAGCAAAATAGAAAGTGGAGCTACTACCAGAATTGCAGATATTTGGGGCATTATAGAAGGAGGGAGTGGATATAATAAATATTTAGCGGTTGAAGACATAATGTTAAGACTTGATGATAACAATCAGTTAGCTATGATAAATGCTGAAGCAGGAAGGAATATTATTTCGATCTGGGGAGTATCAAACAGATTAATTTATACCGCAGGCGGAGATGGAGTAGTTTTGTATAAGAATAGTATGTGGGAAAGAATTAGTAGTCCCGATGTAAACAACATTTATAGAATTAAAGGCGAAAACCATAATAACGTATTTGGATTAACAGCATTAAGAACAGTATTACATTTCAATGGTTATAGCTGGAGTGATATATATGAATCAACAAATAATTCACTATTGAGATTAGATGTAAAATTTAATTTAGTCGTGTCTGCAGGATGGCAGGGAGGAAAAGCTGTTATAATATTAGGAAGACGAAATGTTAATTAAATAAGAGGTTCACCGCCAGCAAAATAAAATCCCGCTCATTGTTGCACCAACAGGCGGGTTAAATTTTCAAAAAAGTCCCTCTCCTTGGGAGAGGGGTTGGGGTGAGGCATATTACTCCACCTTCAAAACATCATACTCACGCATAAACTTTTCAACCATAAGTACATCCTCTTCACAGCCGATAAAAATTGGTGTCTTTTGGTGTAACGTCTTCGGTTGAATTTCCAGCATTCTTGTAATTCCATCAGAAGCTCTTCCACCTGCCTGCTCAATTATAAATGCCATTGGATTGCATTCATACATCAATCGTAACTTACCGTGCGGACTTCGTGAATCAGCCGGATACATAAATATTCCGCCATAAAGCATATTGCGGTGAATGTCCGAAACCATCGAACCGATATAACGGGATGAGTATGGTCGTTCAGATTCTTTATCTTCTTCCTGAAGCCACTTAATGTATTTCTTCAATCCCGGATGCCAGTAAAGATAGTTACCTTCATTGATGCTGTATATATTTCCTTTCTTTGGTGTTTTAATGTTCTTATGTGAAAGAATAAACTCACCAAATGAAGGGTCAAGTGTAAAACCGTGAACGCCGTTGCCGGCAGTATAAACAAATATTGTGCTTGAGCCATAAATGATATATCCCGCTGCCACCTGGTTTTTACCCGGCTGCAGACAATCTTCCATAGTGCCCGGACCATTGTCAGGAGAAACTCTTCTGTATATAGAAAAAATAGTTCCTATACTTACGTTTGCATCAATGTTTGATGAACCATCCAAAGGATCAAATAATAAAACATACTTGCCGATATTAAATGCTTCTGGAATGTGGATTATGTCTTCGTCTTCTTCTGAAGCCATCACACAAAGATGACCGCCATGATCCATTGCTTTTATCATCATCTCGTGAGCAAACACATCAAGCTTTTTTACATTTTCACCGTGAACGTTGTGATCACCTGTGAAGCCAAGGATATCAACTAATCCGGCTTTATTTACTTCAAGTGAAATTACTTTTGCGGCAAGTGAAAGATCATGAAGCAGATCTGATAATTCTCCCGTTGCTTCAGGGTATTTTCTTTCTTGTTCATAGATGTGACGCCCAAGTGTCATGAACCTTATTTTGTCCATTTTTAAATTCTCCCTAATGATGGATGATGAATTTTATGCTGCAATTTCCTGATCTTTATATTGAAGCTGATACAATTTATAATAAATTCCACGTTTTGCCAGCAGCTGCTGATGATTTCCTGCTTCTCTTATTTCGCCCTTATGCATAACAATTATCTTATTCGCATTCTGTATAGTTGATAACCTGTGTGCAATCACTATTGCAGTTCTGCCAACCAATAATTTCTGAATAGCTTTCTGAATAAGCTGTTCTGTTTCTGTATCGATGCTTGACGTTGCTTCATCGAGTATCAGAATTCGCGGATCGTAAGCCAGCGCGCGTGCAAATGAAATGAGCTGTTTCTGACCGACACTTAATGTAGCACCTCTTTCTTTAACTTCCTCGTCGTATTTCTTTGGCAGGCTTTCAATAAACCTTGAAGCGCCCACCGTTTTTGCCGCATCCGTCACTCGTTCTTCTGAAATATTTTCATTATCCATACTGATATTTGACTTAATATCACCAGAAAACAAATAAACATCCTGAAGCACTATGGAAATGTATTGTCTTAAATCTCTTTTATCAAGTTTTCGTATATCAATTCCGTCTAAAAGTATAGAACCTTTCTGAATATCATAAAATCTTGTGAGAATATTTATCAGGGTTGATTTGCCTGCACCAGTATGTCCGACAATTGCAACTGATTCACCCGGATTAATACTGAAGGATACATCTTTTAAAACAAAATTTTCTCCTTCGTATGCAAACCATACATTCTTAAACTCAATTCTGCCCTGAACGGATTTAAGTTCAGCAGGTTCATCAGGATTTTTTATAAATGTTTGATTATCGAGAAGTTTAAATATTCTTTCGGATGAAGCCATTGCCGTCTGCATGATATTATACTTTTCTGACAGATCACGGATTGGTCTGAAAAACATTTCAGTAAATTGAATGAATGCGAACAGAACACCGATAGTAAGCACTCCCTGAACAACTTCACCACCGCCATACCAGACAATTAATCCAATCGCAATAGAGCTTAGAAGTTCAACACCGGGATAGAAAATAGCATAGTAGAATATCGATTTAATATTCGAGTCACGGTGATCAGCATTTATTGATGAGAATTTTTTCAGCTCATCATTTTCTTTTCTGAATATCTGAATAACGCTCATTCCCATTATGTGTTCCTGCATATAAGAATTCAGTCTTGCAAGATGGAGACGAACATCGCGATAACTTTCCCTTACTTTTTTTCTGAAAAGAAAAGTACCGTAAATAAGAACAGGCAGAACAGAAAGCGTTACAAGTGATAGAGGAATATCCATAAAGAACATAAATGCAAGTATCCATACGATAATGAATATATCACTGAATACCATCACAATTCCTGATGAGAAAAGCTCACCGAGTGATTCAACATCATTTGTTGTACGTGTTACTATCCTGCCGATCGGTGTGCGGTCAAAATACTTCAAAGCAAGTTTTTGAACATGTTCAAATAATTGAGTGCGTAAATCGTAAAGAGTTTTTTGCCCAAGATATTGCGTGTAGTACGTGAGAAAATACTGAACGAAAGCCTGAAGCATAAGCGATCCGAAAAGCAAAGCAGCAATTAAGATCAAACCGTTATAGTTTGAGTGAGCTATATAATCATCAATAGCTACTTTAGTTAAGTATGGACGAACGGGTCCCAGTCCTGCAACAAATATATTCAGCAGTATTGCAAAGATGACATACTTCTTATAAGGTTTTACGTAACCAAGAAGCCGTTTCATCAGCTTTGCATCGTAAGCTTTACCGAGTATTTCTTCGTCCTGTTTATAGTCGTTCATTTAATTCTAAAATTATTATTCTCTATACTAATAACAAAAGTTAGTATTAGTAATAGCTCCGGCATTTATGCCGGAGGAATGTAATTAAAAAGTTTACGGGCTTTAGCCTAAATATGCTGTGTTCTGTTTGGCTAAAGCCAGATATTATTTTCTATTTAACTTACCCCGACTTAAAAAGTCGGGGCAATATATTTCTAATGCAATAATCTCTAAATGGCAGGGCTGTTCCTCAAAAGCCCTCTCCTTAGGAGAGGGTTGGGAGAGGCTTCTTCTTTCAACTGAGTTCCTCTAATTCTTTCTCCAACAACTGTTTATAGTGCAGATCAGCATAAATGCCCCCAAGTGCAACAAGTTCTTCATGATTACCTTCTTCAGCAATCTTACCATCCGCAATTACAAATATTTTATCAGAATCTTTTACAGTTGAAATTCTGTGACTGATAATTATACTTGTCCTGTTTCTCATATACTCTTTTAAATTTTTAAGTATCTCTTCCTCAGTATTAGTATCCACTGCTGAGAATGAATCATCCAGAATTAAAATTTTAGGATCGACTGCGAGTGCGCGAGCGAGTGAAGCACGTTGCTTTTGTCCGCCAGAAAAAGTGATTCCTCTTTCACCAACCATAGTTTCATATCCGTTTGGAAAACTTTCAACATCTTTGTCAAAGTTAGCTATTCCTGAAACTTCCTTAACTCTTTCTTTATTAACCTCTCTTAATCCATAAGAAATATTATTATAAACGTTATCAGAAAATAAAAAAGATTCCTGCTGTACTACTGCAATATTTCTTCTTAAAACATCAAGCGGAATATTTTTTACATTCACTCCGTCAATTAATAATTCTCCTCCGGTAGCATCATAAAGTCTTGGAATAAGATTAATAAGACTTGATTTACCAGAACCTGTATGCCCGATTATTGCAACCGTTTCACCTTGACTAATATTTACTTTAATATCAGATAGCACTTCAGGCAAATGTTCACCATACTTGAATGAGACGTCCCTGAATTCAATTTTACCTTTTAAATCAGTTATAGAAAAATCAGTAATCGAATTATCCTCTATCTCATAAGGTTCATTTAGAATTTTATTTATTCTTTTCATACTTGCTTCAGCCTGCTGGATAATGTTTATTACCCATCCGAATGCGATCATAGGCCAGATGAGTATTCCGAGGTAAACAATAAAAGCAGTTATTTCACCAAGATTCAGTTCACCATCGATAATCTTGGTTCCGCCGACGATTATCACAATAATAATTGACAATCCTGTTATTAAAAGAAGTATCGGCATAATCAATGCTTGTGTACGGACAAGATTCATGTTCTTCTTAAGATATTCCTGGCTTAATTCTTTCCATCGATTAATTTCATTTGCTTCACGGACATAAGATTTAATAACTCTTATTCCAGAATAATTTTCCTGTGCCCGTGCTGTTAAACTTGAAAAAGTCTCTTGTATCTTTGTGTATTTTTCATGTATAAGTTTTCCAATACGATATACGACATAAGACAAAAATGGCAAAGGAAGAAGTGCATAAATTGTTAACCAGGTATCAAGTGAAAGCATTATTGCAACAACTATCAGTAATCTGATACCGGTGTCGATAGAATACATTACAGCAGGACCAATGAACATCCTCACAGAATTAATATCATTTGTAGCGTGAGCCATGATATTGCCGGTGGAATTGTTCTGAAAATATCGTAATGGAAGCTTCTGAATATGCTTCCAGAAATCACCCCTTAAATCAAACTCAATTTCTCTCGATACAACTATTATGGTTTGTCTTATTAAAAATCTGAAAATACCTGCAAGAAGGGAAGTCCCCACTATTAGCAGTGCATATTGAATCAGCAGTTCGGTCTGTATATTTTTTTCGAGAACATTTATAGCATCTCTCAACAAAAGAGGAACATAAACCGTTCCCGCATTCGATAAAAGAATAAATATGAAACCAAGCAGCAGTTTGGTTTTATACCTGATAAAATATTTTTTAAGGGTTGATAGATTTTTCATTCTTATTGATGTGGAACACGGTTAAGTGATTACTGATAAAAATGATCTGATCCGTTCAGATCAGTCTAATCAGTCAAATCCGTGTTCTACTTCCTTTGCTCAATCAATCACATTAAAACTGGTATACTTCTGAAGAACTTTTGGAACTATAATTTTTCCTTCAGGAGTTTGATAATTCTCCAACAGAGAAACCATCAGGCGGCTTGTTGCAAGTCCACTTCCGTTAAGTGTATGAACAAACTCCGGTTTTTTAGTCTGTTCATTTCTGAATTTTATATTTGCTCGACGCGCCTGGAAATCCTCAAAGTTGCTGCAGGATGATGCTTCAAGCCAACGGTTTTCTGCAGGTGACCAAGTTTCAATATCATAACATTTTGCTGCTGCAAAACTTAAATCGCCGGTACAGAGCATTAATATTCTGTATGGAACATTTAATGCCTTGAGTATATCTTCAGCATCTTTTACCAGTAATTCCAATTCATCATAAGAAGTTTCCGGTTTAACAAATTTCACCATTTCAACTTTGTTAAACTGATGAACGCGAAGGAATCCTTTTGATTCCTTTCCGTAAGAACCGGCTTCACGTCTGAAACATGCCGAGTAACCCACATATTTAACAGGCAAATCTTTTTCATTGAGTATTTCATCACGATGAAGATTTGTAATAGGAACTTCAGCTGTTGGAATAGGGAAGAGTCCGTCAAGTGTAATGTTATAGATATCCTCTTCCATTTTAGGAAGCTGTCCTGTTCCTTTCATTGATTCCCTGTTAACAAGGAAGGGAGGAAAAACTTCTGTGTATCCGTGATGCTCAAGATGATAATCGATCATAAAATTAATTAGTGCACGCTCAAGTGTAGCACCTTTACCTTTATAGACCGGGAATCCGGATCCGCTTACCTTGGCTCCCCGTTCAAAGTCGAGTATGTTTAATTTCTTGCCAAGCTCAACATGGTCCATTGGTTTATAATCATTCTCAAACTTAAAGCCATCTGGCAGCCATTGTCTTGCCTCGACATTATCTTCAGCCGACTTTCCGACAGGTACAGAATCGTGTGGAAGATTCGGGATGTACATCATAATTTCATTAAGCTTTTCTTCTGCATCGCGGAGTTTAAGATCAAGTTCTGTGATATTATCTGAAACGCGCTTCATTTTAGCTAGGACTTCGGTTGTGTCCTGTCCGGCTTTTTTCATTTGCGGAATCTGCGAGGAAACCGAATTGCGTTTTGCTTTCAGTTCGTCAGCCTGAATGATCAGTTCACGTCTCTGTTTATCAAGTTCAAGGACTTCATCAATTCTGTCCTTTTCATTTTTGTTGATAATTGATTGTCTGACTTTATCAGGATTTTCACGGATTAGTTTTATGTCGAGCATATATACCTTTCAAAGACATTTTACTACTGAGACACAAAGAACACTAAGGTTCACTTAGTGGTTAACTATTTTACTACTATGTTATAAATTTTATTCTTTACGAAGATCTCTTTAACAATTGTTTTACCATCAGTAAACTTTGTTACTTTTTCATCTGAAAAAACGACTGACTTAACTGCTTCCTGTTCACTGTTCATTGGAACTGATACGGTTGAGCGAAGCTTACCATTTACCTGAACGGCAATGTTTACAATGTCCTCAACCAGCGCATCTTTATCAACTTCATACCAGAGAGGTTTTTCAAATAATGATGTTTCATTTCCAGCTAACTGCCAGCATTCTTCGCCAAGATGCGGTGCCAGCGGAGCGATCATAGTTGCAAATCTGTTTAAAGTATAACTTTGAATTTCCTTGCTGCATTTATCAAGGGCTTTAAGTTCATTTATCAATTCCATTAAAGACGCTATTGCTGTATTGAATCTGAAGTGTTCAATTTCTTCATTTAATTTGTGAAGGGTTTGATTCACTTTTCTATATATTTTTTTCTCATCATCAGATAATGAAGAAATTTCATACTTGTCTTTTGAAGTAACTACTTTCACAACAGTTATTTGCTGATTAAACAGATCATAACTGCGCTGCACAAAACGATCAACACCGGAAATTCCTTTATCGCTCCAGTCGCCGCCTTGATCATAAGGTCCCATAAACATAAGATACATTCTGAAAACATCCGCTCCATAATTGCCTGTGAGTTCATCAGGATTAACAACATTACCTTTAGACTTTGACATCTTTGCACCTGAGTTTGTAATTGTACCCTGGTGTACTAGTGTCTGGAAGGGTTCATCACTGTTTACCATTCCGATATCTCTTAAAAACTTATGGAAAAATCTTGCATAAAGAAGATGCATAACTGCATGTTCTGCCCCGCCGACATACATATCAACGGGAGTCCATTTCTTTGCAAGGTTTTCATCAAACGCTGATATCGAAATTTTTGGATTTAAATATCTTAAATAATACCAGGATGAATCCACAAACGTATCCATAGTATCAGGGTCACGTTTTGCATCGCTTCCGCAGGATGGACATTTAACATTAATGAATTTTTCATTCCTTGCAAGAGGCGATTCACCACCAAGCTTAAAATCAACATCATAAGGAAGCACAACAGGAAGATCAATTTCTTCAACCGGAACTTCTCCGCATTTCGGACAATTAATTATCGGAATAGGTGTACCCCAATAACGCTGACGTGATATAAGCCAATCACGTAAACGATAATTTATTTTTCCTTTTCCAAAATTATTTTCTTCTAAATACTTAATAACTTTTATTATTCCATCATCTGATCTCAATCCGTTAAACTCACCTGAGTTTACCATCGTTCCAACATCTACAAAAGCTTCTTTCAGTTCATCAGATTCATTTGTGCCATCCTGAAGTATTACTTTTCTTATTTCAAGATCAAACTTTTTTGCGAATTCAAAATCACGTTCATCGTGACCGGGAACAGCCATTACACATCCTGTTCCATATGTTATAAGAGCATAATCCGCAATCCACACAGGAACCTTTTCGTTATTCATCGGATTGACTGCAAATGCCCCTGTAGGTACGCCGGTTTTTTCTTTTACTGTAGATGTTCTTTCAATCTCAGTTAATGACTTTG
Organism: Ignavibacterium sp.; assembly: GCA_018335755.1. Classification (GTDB taxonomy): domain Bacteria; phylum Bacteroidota; class Ignavibacteria; order Ignavibacteriales; family Ignavibacteriaceae; genus JAGXRK01. Next base: position 48,079 of record JAGXRK010000011.1, read on the forward strand.
CAGATTCACGATAATGGTTAACATTTTCTCTGAATTCTTCAGTTGTTAATTTATCAACCAGAGGATGTTCGGGTGCAAGAACAACATACGTTACTCCGAATAATGTATCGGGACGGGTTGTAAAAACTTTTATTTCCAGATCCTCTCTGTCATTTCGACCGGAGGGAGAAATCTTTTCCAAATGATTCTTAGAAGATTTCTCAGTCGAGGACTCCTTCGAAATGACAGCATCATCATTTTTCAATTCATTCGGGTTGAAAACTTTAAAAGAAACTTCAGCACCTTCACTTTTCCCAATCCAGTTACGCTGCATAAGTTTTGTTTTTTCAGGCCAATGGATCTTATCTAATCCTTGCAGTAATTCTTCAGCGTAATCGGTTATCTTAAAAAACCATTGATATAAGTTTTTCTGTATTACCTGTGTACCGCATCTTTCGCAGGTGCCGTCATTAAGAACCTGTTCGTTTGCAAGTACGGTTTGATCATTGGGACACCAGTTTACAGGAGCATTTTTTCTGTAAGCTAGTCCGCGTTTGTACATCTGTAAAAATATCCACTGATTCCATTTGTAATATTCCGGATCGCATGTCATCAGTTCGGCATTCCAATCGTACATACATCCCATCTTCTTAAGCTGTTCGCGAATATCCTCGATGTTTTTCATAGTGCTGTCGTATGGATGAATACCAGTTTTGATAGCATAATTTTCTGCTGGTAAACCAAATGAATCGTATCCCATCGGCTCAAATACATTATATCCTTGTAATCTTTTAAAACGTGCCCAGCTATCTGTTGGTCCATAATTATACCAATGTCCGATATGGAGTTTTGCACCGGAGGGATATATAAACATTACAAGCGTATAAAGTTTTTTTTCAAGGTCGTTAAAATCAGTTTTAAAGGTTTGACTTTCTTCCCAGTACTTCTGCCATTTCGTTTCTATTTCGGAATGAGGATAACGCATAAATCTTAATAAATTTGTTAAAAATGAAGCCAAATTTAGCCAATTGGGAAGGGAATTCAAATTTAATAAATGAATGGGAAAATTAAATTAGTTCAGATATTCGTGTATTATTGAATAATTCGGCAGCGGTAATTAAATACATTATCTTAGATCACTTAGAAAGATTTTTCTATTCACTAAATTTGGATAGCAATTTTTATTAAGACTTACAGGTAAAAAATGGATAAGAATATTATAAAAGAATTCCTGAAACGCATTGAATTGTTTAAAGGATTATCTGAAAACAAGCTAGACGTAATAACAGAAAAACTTAAAGTTGAAAATCATAAAACCGGAACTATGATTTTTAATGAGAATAACATCAGGCAGAATTTATACATCATATATGATGGTGAAGTTGAACTTTTTAAGCGCACTCCATACGGAGTAGAAAAACGTTTGTCAATTTTTGGTAAGTATGATTTCCTTGGTGAAGGAGCATTGATGGATGATTCGCCCCATTCAACTTCAGCCAGAACAACAGTCGCCACCACTACTTTTGCTCTTTCGCGTGAAAAGTTCAAAGAACTTATACGGGAACAAAGTGATATTGCTCTTGACATCCTTGCTAAAATTGGACAGGTGATATCGCGCAGAATAAGTTCTGCAAATACAAGAGTTGTAAATCTCGCTGCCCAATATCAATCAGGCAGAACAAGAAGTGAACACGATCTGCTCGGCGACAGGGAAGTTCCGCACGAGTTTTATTATGGTATCCAGACATTGCGTGCAATAGAAAATTTTAATATAAGCGGAATAACCCTGAACTTTCATCCGGTTGTTATTGAAGCGCTTGCAATGGTGAAAATGGCTGCTGCTAAAGCCAATCAGGAACTTGGACTTCTCTCAAAACCAATAACAGATGCAATCGTTCAGGCTTGTACTGAAATAATAAATGGAAAGCTTCACACACAATTTGTTGTTGATATGATACAGGGCGGAGCCGGCACTTCAACTAATATGAATGCCAATGAAGTAATTGCGAATCGTGCTCTTGAAATTCTCGGCTATGAAAAAGGTGAATACAAGTATTGTCATCCTAATAATCATGTTAACCTGTCACAGTCAACTAATGATGCATACCCAACTTCTGTTAAGCTCGCATTGATACTTGCGAATGTTAAGCTGATTGAAGTCCTGAAGCAATTAATTGAATCATTTCATCGAAAGTCAAAAGAGTTTTCTCAAATCATAAAGATGGGAAGAACTCAGCTTCAGGATGCCGTGCCGATGACGCTTGGACAGGAGTTTGAAGCTTATGCTGTTACTCTTGCTGAAGAGGTTCAGAGGCTTGAACAAAATGCTGAACTGTTTCTGGAAGTTAATATGGGTGCAACCGCAATAGGTACAGGAATAAACTCTCATCCGGAGTATAGTGAAAAATGTGTTGAACATTTACGGACCGTTACAAAAATGGATGTAGTTCTTGCGGCAAACCTTGTTGAAGCTACGCAGGATACCGGTGCATTCGTAATGTATTCATCGGCTGTAAAAAGACTGGCAGTTAAACTTTCAAAAATCTGTAATGACCTTCGTCTTCTTTCATCCGGACCAAGAACCGGAATAAATGAAATCAATCTTCCTCCAATGCAGCCGGGGTCATCTATTATGCCGGGGAAAGTTAATCCCGTTATTCCTGAAGTTGTGAATCAGATAGCATTTAAAGTGATTGGCAATGACTTGACAGTAACTCTTGCTGCAGAGGCTGGACAGCTTCAGCTTAATGTTTTTGAACCGGTAATTGTGGAAAGTCTCTTCGAATCTATTGAGATGTTGAAGAACGGTATGATGACATTAAAACAAAAATGTATTGATGGAATTACAGCTAATGAAGATCGATGCAGAAGTTTAGTTGAAAACAGTATCGGATTAGTAACAGCACTTAACCCGGTTTTAGGTTATGAAACTTCAACTCAACTGGCAAAAGAAGCACTTGAGACTAATCGTGGTGTTTATGAATTAGTGCTGGAGAAAAAATTACTTTCTAAATCCGAACTTGATGAACTGCTTAAGCCCGAGAATATGATTAAACCAAAGATTTAAGAGTCATGAACATTTTTTTAATTTAATATTTCAGCATCAGAAAGAAACATTATACCGGAATAAGTCTCAAGGATTTCTTTAACTTTTTCTATGATGGTTTGAATTATTTCATTCTCATCAACAACTATGATCATAGAGTTTCTCATAATATTGGTTAGTTCTGATCCTCGCCTCGTTCCTTGTTTACCCTTACCATGGATATCGTTTATAATTGTATATCCGCGTACATTCAATTCATTTAAAATATTCAGTACCGATTTTTTTTCAACCGCTTCTATTATTATTTCAAGTTTTTTCATTTATTTTATCCTATCAGATTGCATAAGTAGTAATAAAACGGAATTCCGATTATTATATTAAACGGAAACGTGATTGCTAAGGAAAGAGTTATATAATAAGATGGATTTGCTTTCGGAAGCGCTAATCTGACTGCTGCCGGTGCGGCAATATAAGATGCACTGGCTGAGAGTACAGAAAATAATAATCTGTCTCCAACATTTAATTCAAATAAATATGTAATAATTACAGCTATTAAAGCGCTTATAACAGGCATTATAATTCCGAAGGCAAAGAGAAATTTTCCGACAACTTTAAACTCGCTTATCCTGTTACCGGCAATCATACCCATCTCTAATAAAAACAGGGTAAGGATACCATTAAAAGGATCAACAAAGAATGGTTTCATCATTAACATTCCTTCAACTCCACTGAGATATCCGATTATCATACTTCCAAATAATAAGACTATACTGGCGTTAAAAACAGATTCTCTTATTAATTCCTGATAATTAGATCGTGATTTAGACTTAACTGCTCTTGTTGGGTCGAATAATCGCACCAATAAAATAGAAATAAAAATTGCAGGAGATTCCATTAATGCCATCATTCCAACCATATAGCCACTGAATGAAACATTAAGTGATTGTAAAAATGAAATAGCTGTAACAAAAGTAACAACACTAACAGAACCATAATGAGCAGCTATTGCACCGGAGTTAACCGAGTCAAATTTTCCGATGTATTTAAGAATTAAAAAAGCAATTGTAGGTGTAAGAACACCAATAAATATTGAAATAAATCCGGCATATAATACATCATTATTAAGTCCAGTCTTAGATATCTCAACTCCCCCTTTAAAACCAATTGCCATCATAAAATAGATTGCGAGAATTTTAGCTATAACCTCTGGAATAACGAGGTCAGATTTGATTATCGTTGCAATGAATCCCAGAATAAAAAACAGTATCATTGGCGATGACAGGTTTGATAGTGAATTTGATATAAGTTCAGTCATTAATTATTATTTATTTGTTTATTACAACAGAAATATAAAGAGGATGAAACTAAATTAGAATAGCAGGGGGCAACTATCCGGTGATTAGTTTAATTTTGTATTACAAATATTATATAAAAATTTGAGTTGATAATGAAATCAGTTTTTAATCAGTTTTTTTATCCGGAATCAATTTGTATCGTGGGGGCATCATCCAAACCTAAAAGTCTTGGTTACGAACTGACCAAATCAGTGAAGCAATACGGCTATCAGGGAAAGCTTCTGCTTGTTAATCCTAAAGCAGATGAAATACTTGGATATAAATGTTATCCCGATATTAACTCTGTTAATACTCCGATTGAATTGGCAATAGTAATGGTTCCCAAACAATTTGCAGAAGAGACAATAACAACTCTCATAAACAAAAAAGTTAAAGCAATAATTTTAATAACAGCAGGATTCAAAGAAACAGGCGATGCTGGTGCCGAAGCCGAAAAGAGGATTATTCAGCTTATTAAAAATTCTGATGCACGAATTGTAGGACCTAATTGCATGGGAATTATCAATACAATTAACTCAATTAAGATGAATGCAACTTTTGTCGCTGAAGAACCAAGAGAAGGAAAAATGGCGTTCTGTTCACAGAGCGGTGCAATCGGGGCAGCAGTATTGAATTCTTTACGTGAGACAGATATAAGATTCGGTCAGTTCATCAGTGTCGGTAATAAAGCTGATGTTAATGAAAATGATTTATTACAATACTGGCAAGATTGTGGTGATATCGGAGTAATAACATATTACCTTGAGAGTTTTGTTGATGGAGAAAATTTCATAAAACAGTTTATAAGCGGAAAGATCACCAAACCTGTAATTGTGCTTAAAGGAGGAAGAACATCCAGCGGAATGAAAGCCGCTTCATCTCACACAGGAGCACTCGGAAGCAGTGATAAGGTTGTTGATGCAGTGCTAAACCAATTTGGAATTATCAGAGCAGATGATCTTAATGATATGTTCAACACCGTAAAAGGGTTTGAAGAGTTTCCCGTACCTAAAGGAAATAGAATCGCAGTCGTTACAAATGCGGGTGGTCCTGCAATTCTTACTGTTGACACACTTGAAAAAAATAAACTTGCGCTTGCAGAGCTTTCTGAGGAAACAAAATCAAAACTTAAAGAAGTTGTTCATCAGGAAGGAAGTGTAAATAATCCTGTTGATCTTCTGCCGGGAGGAACTGCCGAACAGTTCAAGGCAGTTAATGAAATTCTTGTTTGGGATGAAAATGTTGATGCAGTAATTTCCGTATTTGTAGAACCGATAATGGTTAAAGCACTCCCCGTAATTGAAGGTATAAACGCAATTAAATCTGATAAACCTATTTTCCAGGTTGTCATGCCTCTACCCGAGTTCTGGGACGAGTATAGAAAAGAATCTAAAACAAGACGATCATTATTCAGAAATCCGGAAGATCCTGCGGTTGTTATCGGTAATCTGATCAGGTATAAAAATCAGGATAGAAATGCTTTAAGATTAAAAGCAAAATCAGTTAAGAATAAAATTGAGTTTGCAGAATACTCAGGAAAATTTATTCCGCAAAATGAAGTTGATAAGCTCTGTGAACAATACAATCTTCCGCTGATAAAAAACCTTATTTTATCTTTTGATGAAGTAAGAAGATCAAATTTTGATTTTCCTGTCGTACTAAAGGCAGTTGGCGAAAAGATCATACACAAATCTGATTTGAATGGGGTTGTTCTTAACATTAAGAATAAAGACGAACTTATCAAAACTGCAGAAGGAATGAGCAGTAATTTTAATTCAAAAAATATTCAGCTTGATAGCTTTTTAATTCAGCCGTTCATTGCAACGAGATTTGAACTATTAGTCGGAGCGTTTCGTGATCACTCATTCGGACCAATGATTATGTTCGGCTCAGGCGGAAAGTATGTTGAGTATCTTGGTGATACTGTAATGCGCTCCTGCTATTTATCTGATTATGATATTGATGAAATGATCAATACAACAAAGATCGGAAAGATAATTCAAGGTGTAAGAGGTGAACAAACAATTGATATGAATAAACTAAAGTCATCAATAAAATCTTTAGCACAGATGATGCTTGATTATCCTGAAATTACAGAATGCGACCTTAATCCATTATTAGTATCTGGTGATAACAGAATGTTTGCTGTGGATGTGAGGATCAAAGTTTAAGAAATGGAACACGGACCTGCCTTTGCCGGCAGGCAGGAGGCACCAATTGAGCGGATATTCACGGATTTAGAAATACTTTTTATTATAGATTGTAATAACTAAACTCTTTAATTATGAACAGAAAAAACTTTCTTAAAACAGTTTCAACCGCAGCAGTTGGTGCAGGATTGCTTTCATCAAATTCATTTGCTGAAATTTCTTCCGTATCAAAAAAATCAGTCATAAAACCTAAACGATTAAAAACGGGTGATACAATTGGTTTAGTCGCTCCGGGCAGCTATATAAGTGAATTGGAATTGAAAGATTCGATTAAGAATTTGGAAGAACTTGGTTTCAAAGTAGTTTACACAGAAAAAATTCTACTTCAGAATGGTTACTTCTCCGGTACCGATGAACAGCGTGCAGAAGATCTGATAAATATGTTCAAACGAAATGAGGTTGCAGGAATTGTTTGTACACGCGGTGGTTATGGCTGTGCAAGAATTCTTCCTTTGCTTGATTATGATATTATTGAAGATAATCCCAAAGTCCTTATTGGCTATAGCGATATAACAGCACTTCATTACGGAATTTTCAGGAAAACCGGTTTAATCACTTTTCACGGACCTGTTTCAATTTCAACCTTTAATGAATTCTCTGTTAACAATTTTAAAAATGTTTTGATGAATCCCTCTAATGAAATTGTATTTGAAAATTCCAATAGCGGCGAAGATGAAAATCCTTATGGTGTTGTTTCAATAGCTGAAGGAAAGAAGAAAGGAAAACTTATCGGCGGCAATCTATCCATTGCAGTTTCATTGATCGGGACTGAATTTGATGTTGATTACGATGATGCAATTATCTACCTGGAAGAAGTTGGAGAAGAACCCTATCGCATTGACAGAATGCTGACTCAAATGATTCAATCAGAAAAGTTTGAAGATGCAAATGGAGTTGCAATGGGCATTTTCCGGAAATGTGAACCGAAAATTACAGACCCATCTTTCTCTAAATCTTTTTCTTTGATGGATGTTCTGCAGGATAGACTCGGCAATCTTAAAGTACCGGTTGTTTACGGAATGTCATTCGGACATATAAAAGATAAATTTACCATACCATTTGGAGTTGAAGCTGAACTGGATTCTGAAAAACAGACGATCACCTTAATGGAATCTCCGGTTATTTGAATTCAATTTGAAATCAGAAGTTAAAATGAATCAAGAATAACGATTAACGATTTTTAAATGAAATATAATCGAAGTACTCAATTTCATCTCTGAATCTTTTCTTTTTTAATACTTATATTATCACATCTTAATTTTATGTAAAAAGGAATAAATGAAAACTAAATTAATAATAACTGCTTTATTTGTATTAACAATTTTACTAAACGGCTGTCTTACTTTTAATACGATTTCTTACGAAGTTCATCTCAGTCCGGACGGCGATGGGACAGTGAATGTATTTGTAAATGATATACGTTCAGATTCTTTCAATCAGAAAGCACTTGATGAAGATAAAAAGAACTTATTTGATTTTCTGTTGAAGAGTGATAACTTCATTCAGCAAATGAAAGATGAAGGAAAGTTTATAACCAAACGTGAACTAAAGGTTGAAGAGGGAAAACTTAATGGAAAAGTTGAATACTCCTTTGATGAAATTAATAATGTTGAAGGGATCGTTTACGAATCCCCATACTACTTTTTAACTGTTGCGCCCACTGACAGCATTCTTTCAACAAACGGACAGGTAATGGTTTCCGACGATTATAAAAGAATTGTGTGGGATAATTCAATTAAAGTATTAAAGTTCAAAATGTTTGTTTCTCAAACAGAAGGAAGCAGCTTAACTTCAATGGCACAATTCTATAAAGAAAAATAAAAATGTTTGCTGAAGTTGTATTTCCGTTACCATTCAGAAAGGCGTTTACATATTCTGTTCCTGCAGAACTTCAGGATCAGGCAAAGCCCGGAGTTAGAGCTGTTGCACCTTTCGGAAAAAGAACTTTAACCGGATTCATCTTAAACATTGCATCAAAAACTTCTGTTAAAGAGGAAATAAAACCTATAAGGGATATTATTGATGATATTCCTATCGTCGATAAATATACTTTAAAATTTTATGAATGGCTATCTGATTATTATCTGTGTTCATTGGGTGAAGCACTAAGACTTGCTGTACCTCATGGTTCTGAAATCGAATCAAAAAAGAAAATTCACATTGATAAAGAATTTGCAGAGGAACTTCTTACCAAAGAAAAAAATAAAAATACAGTCAAATCAAAAATTCTAAAGGAAATTTCTACAAGGGATGAAGTAAGCATTTCCACTTTGCAAAAAGCAATAAAGAAAAAAAATATCTATTCGGTTCTGACCTCTTTAACAAGGATTGGCGTAATAACCGTTCTTGATGAAGTTGAAAAACCAAAAGTAAAACCTAAAAAAGTTAAGTATGTAAAGCTTGCGAAAGAAATTGCGCAGATATATGCTGCATTCCCTGAAATTGAGCGACGATCTCCAAAGCAGGTTAAAGTCTTACTGGAATTAATTTCTGCAAAAGGCAAATCACTTCCAGTAGCGGAACTTCTGCATAAATTTGAAGGAACGAAGTCAACTATTGATTCTCTTGTAAAGAAAAATTTTGTTGATGTTTTTGAAAAGGAAATTGAAAGAAGATATACTGAAGAGTATACTGAGGAACATCAGCAATTAATTCTGACTACGCATCAGCAGAAAGTTGTTGAAGAAGTAAATGCTGTAATTAGTAAAAAAGAATTTAAAGCATTTCTGCTTCACGGAGTCACAGGCAGCGGTAAAACCCAGGTTTATATTGAACTTGTAAAGCAGGTGCTATCACAAAATAAAACAGCACTCATTCTTGTTCCGGAAATATCTCTCACTCCGCAGATGACATCAAGATTGTTTAATAATTTTGGAGATACTGTTACAGTTATTCACAGCCGGATGTCAGCAGGGGAAAGATACGATTCGTGGAGACGTGTAATGAAAGGCAAGTCCAAAGTTGTTGTTGGTGCACGATCAGCATTGTTTGCACCACTGCGTAACATCGGAATTATAGTTGTTGATGAAGAACATGATGCCAGTTACAAACAAGCTGATATTATTCCAAAATATAATGCGCGGGATTCGGCAGTTATCCTTGGAAATATTTATAAATGTCCGGTTATGCTTGGTTCTGCAACTCCATCGGTTGAAAGCATGTACAATGCACAAACAGGGAAATATAAACTGCTGGAACTGCCTGAAAGAATTGATAACGCTAAACTTCCCAAAATAATTCTTGTTAATATTTCAGCGGAAAGAAAAAAGAAGAAAATGGAAAATGTATTTTCTAAAGTACTTCTTGATAAGATTGAAGACAGGATTAAGAAAAAAGAAGGAGTTATAATTCTTCAGAACAGGAGAGGATTTTCAACACAAATATATTGTGATGACTGCGGTGAAGTCGAAATGTGTGATAATTGTTCCGTGCCGATGGTTTATCACATAAATAAAAATATTATTGAGTGTCATTATTGCGGACTGACTAAAAAAGTTCCCGGTGCATGTACAAACTGCGGTTCACTTTCAATAAAATATTTTGGAACCGGAACCGAACGTGTTGAGGATGAACTTGAGTTTTATTTTGCCAATGCAATTATAAGCAGAATTGATACTGATTCTATCTCAAGAAAATCAATGTTGAGCAGGATACTTTTACAATTCAGCAAAGGTGAGATTGATATTCTTGTCGGAACCCAGATGGTATCAAAAGGATTGGATTTCTCCAGGGTTACATTAGTCGGAGTTATATCTGCAGAAACTACTTTATGGATGCCGGATTTCCGTGCTGATGAAAGAACATTTCAATTATTGACCCAGGTCTCAGGCAGATCCGGAAGAAGTAAGGTTGAAGGTGAAGTAATAATTCAGACAATGAATGAAAAACACTTTGCTCTTCAAAAAGTTTTACAGAATGATTACGATGGATTTTATCAGCGTGAGATTTCAGACAGGCAGAAAATGGGATATCCTCCTTTTACAAGATTGGCTTTGATTGAAACAAAAGATCAATCCAACGATAAAGCAAAAGGTGCAATAACAGATTTTTTTAAAGAGCTAATCAAATTCAAAAAATGGGTAAAGATTTCAGATCCCCATTCGGCAATGATTGCCAGATTAAAAGGACATTACCGTTATCAGATATTGATAAAGAGCACAAAAGAAACTGATCTCGGCGGTGCAGTATTACGCAAAGCTATACTTGATTCATTTGTTGAATTCAATCGTAAATCACGTTACAGAGATGTAAGATTGATTTATGATGTTGATCCGCAAAGCATAATGTAGAAAAAATATTAACCACATAGGCACATAAGGGCACAGTAGAAGGGAATCTATGTTTTCTATGTTCCTATGTGGTTAAAACAAATCTTTATCCGGCGAAACCGCTCAGGAATGGAACAGCCTTAGCGATATAGAAGAATATTAAGCTGCCGATTATCCACAAACCGAATACAACTAAAGCATACTTTTTAACATCATCAGATTTAAATAGTTTTGTAAGTCCAATACTCAATACAGCATAAGCCCAGATAGTAATTGGGTCGAGTTTTGCTAGAAAGAATCCAGTTAATGTTGATCTTTCTGCACCCATAATTGCCGCAACACTTGTATCCTGAAAAATTTTCCCGAGCATTAAAGTTAAAATTCCGGTAAGTATCACCTGTATTATTGTTATGTATGCAGATAAACCGCTTGCAACCAAAACGTGCTGATAACCCCCGTCTCCTTTGAGTACAAATTTGACAAGGAGAAAATATATTCCTGCAATTATGAAAAAGAATATCGAACCGAAAATAACAGTTGAAACAATATTGATAATCCAGCCGACAGGTCCGCGCATCATTTCCATTTGAGAGTTAACTCTTTCAATCATAGCATCTTCCTGATCTTTTGGAATGGTGCCGGCTTCAATCATTTTTTCAATCGCTTTTATCTGTTGCTGTTTGGCTTCAAAGAATACTTCTTCATTCATCATTGAAATGCTTCTGACTATACCGACTAAGGCAAAAACTAAAAGTAATGGAATTATCCAGTCCTTTGTTCTTGGAGGGAAAAAAGAAGTGATCTTAAACATATTGGAAGGCTCAGTGAACACCCCAATCATTTTATCGGAATGATTGAGCTCTTCAATCTGCTGATTTAATTCGCCCGGGTTCTGCTGTTCGTTGTTCTCAAAGTTGTCCATTTTGTCTCCTGATAATTTTTAAAATGACACTAGTTAAAAGTATTCAGGATACTCTCAAAAGGCAATAAGAAGGTGCTAACAAATTATTATTTAGTCCTCTTCTAAAAAGAAAATCTCTTCAACTTTTTTTTGAAAGACTTTAGCAATCTTTAAAGCTAAAGGCAAACTAGGATCATATTTTTCTCTTTCAATTGCATTAATTGTTTGTCGTGATACATTTACGAGTTTTGCTAGATCGTCCTGAGAGTATCTTTTTTCCGCACGCAAGATGTGAAGTACATTCTTCATCTGTAATTCCTCTTTACCAACTCAACACCAATTATATAAGCAATAATTGCAATAATGGCCAGAATAATAATGAGGTAATTAAGCAGAGTTGGGTTGAAGTTTAAAAAAACAAATATCAAAGCAAATAAAAATACCAATGTGGTTGTAAATGAAATGTTTAGTGCTTCAAGATGAATTCTTAGTTTAAGTTCATCTCCTCTTAAAATTTGAAAATGATATCCAAGTGTGCAATAAATAAATCCTATAGCTGCAGAAAGAGTTGAAACTGTAAGTAGTAGTCGCAGATTACCTGGATTTGAAGTAGTGATTTGATCTACACTTAACGAACCGATGAAAAATACCGGTAGAAATATCATGAATACTGAGAAAATCAGAATAACTGATTTATACGGGAACGAAAAATTTTTCATAATAAAACTCCTGAATTAAGTTCATAGTAAACATATGGCATTCTTTACAAAAAGTCAAGTATACTTTACATATAAATTCCAACAAAAAACCATCTTAGAGTAATGATTTGTAAATTTGTCTAAGAAAATTTTAATTCAATTCTATTATGGAAGTCTTATGAAACCCAAAACCATCATTGAACCCTTCAAAATAAAATCAGTTGAACCAATAAGATTTACCACCCGTGAAGAAAGAGAGATTATTCTTAAAGATTCAGGATATAACCCGTTTCTAATTCACGCTGATGATGTACTGATTGACTTACTTACAGACAGCGGAACATCTGCAATGAGCGCAAAACAGTGGGCTGGAATTATGGAAGGGGATGAATCATATGCAGGTTCAAAAAGTTTTTACCGGTTTGAAGCAGTTGTAAAAAGTATTACCCAAATGAAATATATCATTCCAACTCACCAGGGAAGAGCTGCTGAAAAAATTCTGTTTTCAATTGTAGGCGGACCAGGAAAATATTTTCCTAACAATACACATTTCGATACTACCAGAGCAAATATTGAATTCTCCGGCTCGGAAGCAGTTGATCTTCTCAATGAAACAGGTAAGCACCCTGAAATCAGAGCTGACTTTAAAGGAAATATGGATGTTGAAAAACTCGAAGCATTCATTAAAGAAAAAGGTGCTGAAAATATACCGCTTTGTATGATAACGGTTACAAATAATTCAGGCGGTGGTCAGCCGGTTTCTATGCAGAATATTAGAGAGACAAAAGAAGTCTGTAAAAAATATGGTATACCTTTATTCCTTGATGCATGCAGGTTTGCAGAGAATGCTTACTTCATTAAGAAACGCGAAAAAGGATATGCAAATAAGTCTCCGTTGGAAATTGCACAGGAAATGTTTTCTTATGCGGATGGCGCAACAATGAGTGCAAAAAAAGATGCTCTCGTAAATATTGGTGGCTTCCTTGCTCTGAATGATGAAGATCTGGCAATGAAATGCCGCAATCTCTTAATTGTTACAGAAGGTTTTCCAACCTACGGCGGATTAGCAGGACGAGATTTAGAAGCAGTCGCCCAGGGTTTAGTGGAAGTTGTTGACGAGCATTACCTTGAGTACAGAATCCGCAGTGTTGAATATCTTGGTGAAAAACTTGTTTCTATTGGTGTTCCGATTATTGAACCGCCCGGTGGTCACGCTATCTATATTGACGCGAAAAGATTTTTACCGAACATTCCACCAGAACATTATCCCGGGCAATCCATAGTTTGCGAATTATATCTTGAGGGTGGTGTGCGTGCTGTTGAGATTGGCAGCGTTATGTTCGGGAAGTATGATAAGAATGGAAAGCTTATTCCTGCTATTATGGAATTGGTTAGATTAGCAATTCCGAGAAGAGTTTATACGCAGAGTCACGTTGACTATTTAATTGAAATAATTGCAGAAGTATATAACAACAGAAATAATCTAAAAGGTTATACAATAACTTATGAAGCTCCTATGCTTCGCCATTTTACAGCACAATTCAAACCATTGTATTAAAAATGAACATTAAGAAACAATACTTGTACAATAATGAACGGCAGATATGGAGAATCATTCCGGCCGGCAGCAGAGTAATTATTGAAGAGCGATCTTCAGAAAATAAAGTAGTATTTTTCAATTGTATTAATATTAATACCGGTGACGGTATTTTTTCTGATATACAATTAGATGAAAAGTTCTGGGTTGGTATTGAAGCGGTTGAAGATGATTATATCTTTTTTCATAAATTTCCCAAACCTGATATGCCGAATCATAAAAGCATTATTACCTTTGATATAAATACTGCTTCGGTTCTCTGGAAAAATGATGAACTAACTTATTTATTCTATTATGATGGAAAAGTAGTTTGCTTCAAACAATTATTTGAAAAACGTAATTACTTTCTTATTGATGCAGCAACAGGGCAAATTATTTCTGAACTTGGTGATGATGATGAACAAATAAATGAGCTTCGTCAGGATGCTATAGAAGATTATTATGCTGAAGGCTATCTGTTTCCAGTTGAATTCAGAAGAGATTTAACTCCTGAAACTGAATGGGAAAAGTATCTTCATAACTATGTTCAGAAATTTGTGATAAAAGAAAATGTTTTTTGCGTTACTGTTGATGAACTACTTCTTTTTAACTATCATGAAATTTCTGAAGAGAATAAGTACAATAATATTTTTGTTGCTGTAGATCTTGAATCAGGTAAAGTTTTAATGAAAGAAACTCTTAATAAGAAAATTGAAAACCTGATGCCCGATTCTTTCTTTGTAAGAGATAACCTTCTGTTTCTGCTTTTTGAGAAAACGAAGTTTGGAGTTTATTTAATAACAAACTGATGAGATGATAAAATGGATATCTCAGAAGATGCAAGATGGATTTTGCTTAAAGCTGCAAGAGAATCAATTCGTTCTGTATTCGGGGATTCTGATATTCCGGAACCTGACTACGAAAAATATCCCTTACTTAAAACTCACAAAGGTGCTTTTGTTACTCTTACTATTAATTGTGAGTTGAGAGGGTGCATTGGATACATAATTGCCCAGCAGCCCCTTTTCGAAGTAGTGTGTGAAGCAGCAAAACAAGCTGCATTTTCCGATCCCCGCTTTCCATCACTAAAAGAAAAAGAGCTTGATTCAATAAAGATTGAGGTTTCAGTACTCTCGGATTTTACTCCAATTAATAGCTACGAAGAAATTGAAATAGGTAAACACGGACTACTTCTTGAGGAGGGGGGCAGAGGTTTACTTCTTCCGCAAGTTGCCGTAGAACATAAAATGAACAGGGAAGAATTTTTGAGTGCAGTTTGCCGTAAAGCTGGTTTATATTCGGAGTATTGGAAAGAAAGACAATTAAATATTAAAGTTTTTACAGCTGAAATTTTTTCTGAGGAATGAAAGGAGTTAAATATGAAACAGGTGAGACACGCACAGGTTGCGGGATATTTCTATCCATCTGATCCGCAAAAACTAAAAAAGGAAGTTTCTCTTCTTCTTGATATTGCCAAACCACAAAAATCTTATGATAAAATATTCGGAATAGTTGCTCCGCACGCAGGTTATGTTTATTCCGGAAAGACAGCAGCATATGCATACAATTTGCTTAAGGATAAAAACATTAAAACTGTTATAGTAATTTCTCCCAGCCACTCAGAATATTTTCCCGGAGTTTGTGTTTATGAAGGAGATGCTTATGAAACCCCGTTTGGTGAGATAGAGATTGATAAACTAAAAGCGGATAAACTTTGTGAAGAAAGCAGAATAGTATTTAAAGGTTTACAGGGACACAGAAAAGAACACGCACTTGAAGTGCAGCTTCCTTTTCTTCAAAGTATAATTAAAGGTTTTAAGATTGTTCCTATTGTAATTGGTGATCAGGGTAAAATGTTTGTTGATGAACTTGCCGCCAATCTTGTAAAAATTTATGATCATGAAACTATTATAGTTGCAAGTTCCGATCTCTCGCATTTTCACGATTCGCATACAGCTAATCAGCTTGATTCAATAATTGAAAAAAGGATAAATAATTTTGATTTTGAAAATCTACAGAAAGACCTTGAGCTGAATAACTGTGAAGCCTGCGGCGGGGGACCAATTGTAGCTATGATGAAAGCTGCATCATTAGTTGGCGTAAGTAATTCTCAGGTTCTTAATAGATGTGATTCCGGTGATGTAACTGGTGACAAAAGTGAGGTGGTTGGTTATCTTTCTGCAGTCATCTACAAGAATTAAAAAATAGAACACGGATTGCACGGATCAAACGGATTTTCGCGGATCAAAATGTAGGGAACAGACTCCCTGCCTTATCCGGCCTGCCTGCAGTCTGTTCCAAAAATCTGAAGACGCAAACATATCTGAGGTCACGAACCCTTTCGTGACCATAGTTCCCTGAAGTCACGAACCACTTCATGACTTTTACATTATCAAAAAATCGAATTGATGTAAACTAATACCTGATAAGTAATCATTGCACAAACAGCAGAAAGAGGGATCGTTAATATCCATGCCCACAAAATATTTTTTGCGACACCCCATCTCACTGCTGATAAACTTTTTGTTGCTCCTACTCCAATGATAGCACCTGTGATTGTATGAGTTGTGCTTACAGGAATACCAAAAATAGTTGCACCCATAATAGTTAATCCCGCAGAAGTTTCAGCGCTGAAACCGCCGAACGGAGTCAGTTTTGTTACACGCATACCAAGAGTTTTAATTACTTTCCAGCCGCCGAATAAAGTTCCCATTGCAATTACAGTATGACTTAATATTACAACCCAGAATGGAACATAAAATGTTTCGCCCAGCATTTGATTTGTGAAAAGTACAACGGTGATTATTCCTATTGTCTTTTGTGCATCATTTGACCCATGACTTAAGCTGTATACTGCTGCAGATAACAACTGAAGTTTTCGGAAATAAAAGTCCACTTTTCGCGGAGGCTGGTTTCTGACTATCCATAAAGTGAGAACAGAAAAGATATAAGCTATTATCATTCCAAGTATTGGTGCAAGAAAAATGAAAATAATAATTTTCAGATAACCTGAGAGAATTAATGCTTCAATCCCAGCTTTGATTAGTCCTGCGCCGCCATAACCGCCGATTATTGCATGCGACACACTAATAGGAAGACCGAAATGTGTTGCACTTGCAGTAAGAATAATTGCACCAATAACTCCGGAAGCAATAACAAAATTATCAACAATGTTTACATCAACCAGACCTTTGCCGATTGTTGTAGCAACACTGACACCGAAAGCAAAGGCAGCGGCAAAATTAAAAAATGCTGCCCATGCAACCGCCTGAAAAGGTGTAAGAACTCTTGTTGATACAATTGTTGCAATAGAATTTGCGGCATCGTTCATGCCGTTATAGAAATCGAATACCAGTGCCAGAAAAATGATCAGAATTACAATTTCCATCTGTGACTATGCGTTCTTAATAAATATAGTAAGTATGATGTTAGCTGTGGATTGGCATTTATCCGATATTCTTTCAAGCAAATCTAAAATTTCTTTCTTTTTAATCAGTTCAATTGCATCTTTCTCTTCGACAAATAATTCTTTCATAGCCTGTCTGTAAATTGCATCTGCCTGAGTTTCTAGATCTTTTACCGCTTTGCATTCATTGATACTTTTCACTTTCAAATCCTGTATTGCAACTCCCAGTTCGATTATCTGCTGATGAACAATCGCTGCCATCTGATCTGCGTAATTTATTTTTTTTGTAATGTTGAAGGTATCAACCCTGGCTGCTGCACCGAGAAGCATATCGCTTATATCATCCAGTCGTTTTATCAGGGCAAATATGTCCTCACGATCAAACGGGGTTATATAAGTTTTATTTAATCGCTTTGTAATTTTTGATGATATTTCATCACATCTGAGTTCAAGCGGCTTCATCTTTAGGAAATTATTCTGATCCGGAATTTCAGAGTTAAAAAGCTGTTCAGAATATCTTGACATCTCTCCGATATGAGAGATCATCTGTTTGAAGTCTTCAAAATATTTTTCTTCTTTTGGAAGCAATTTATTAAACATAACTCTCCACTGGTTTAGATAGGTGATATTTAGAAAATGAGCCTTCGACTATTCAAAACTAAAAATGTTTATAAACTTCACATAATTATTTCCGAAAAAAAATTAAAATTGTAATTGTTATATTGCCTGCCAGATTTTGAATTTTATGGAGAATCATCATCGAAAAGAAAAATAAAGTACAGGATGCTGTTGCTAATATTGTTTCCTTAGCAAAAAGACGCGGATTTGTCTTTCAATCAAGTGAAATTTATGGCGGACTTAACGGCTGCTGGGATTATGGTCCGTTGGGAGTTGAATTGCTTAAGAATATTAAAGAAGAGTGGTGGAAGTCAATGACCTATCGCGATGATGTGGAAGGTCTTGATGCTTCAATTCTAATGCATGCCAGGGTTTGGGAAGCCTCGGGTCACGTTGAAAATTTTACTGATCCTATGATTGATTGTAAGCAATGTAAGGCCAGATTCAGACTTGATGTGCTTGGTGATTCTATAAATGATAAGAAAAAACAAAAAGCTGTTGATGAATTAAAATCTGAAGTGAAAGATAATTCAGATCTTCTAAGCTGGATTGAAAAAACATATGCTGATGCCGGTGATGAAGATCCTTTCAGTTTAATGCTCGAGCATTCTGAGTTAGGGAAAAAAATATTAAGCAAACTGAATTGCCCTCAATGCGGAAATGCGAATACTTTTACAGATGCCCGCAAATTCAATTTAATGTTTAAAACATTCGTGGGACCTGTTGAGGACACAGGGTCAGTGGTTTATCTTCGACCTGAAACAGCGCAGGGAATTTTTGTTAACTTTTTGAATGTTCAGAGTTCATCAAGACAAAAACTCCCATTCGGAATTGCACAAATAGGCAAAGCATTCCGCAATGAAATAAATACAAAGAATTTTCTTTTCCGTACAAGAGAATTTGAACAGATGGAAATGCAGTTTTTTGTCAATCCAAAAGCTGATAAAGAATGGTATGATTACTGGAAATCTGCACGTATTGAATGGTTCAAGTCACTTGGAATGACTCCGACAAAACTCCGTTATCACGATCATCCCCAGGATAAGCTTGCACACTATGCTAAAGAAGCGACAGATATTGAGTATGAATTTCCGTTTGGCTGGGGCGAGATTGAAGGAATTCATAACAGGACTGATTTTGATTTATCACAGCATGAAAAATTTTCGGGTAAATCTCTTAAGTATTTTGATGATGAAGCAAAAGAAAAATATGTTCCATTCATTATTGAAACTTCAGCAGGTGCCAGCAGATCGTTTATGGCGTTTTTGATTGATGCTTATTATGAGGAAGAGGTGAATGGTGAAATGAGATCAGTATTAAAGTTTCATCCTAAACTTGCACCAATAAAAGCAGCTATCTTCCCATTGGTTAATAAGGACGGAATGCCGGAAGTAGCAAGAGAAATTGAAAAAGAACTTCGAAAGAACTTCAAAGTATTCTATGATGATAAAGGTGCTGTCGGTAGACGTTACAGAAGACAAGATGAAGCCGGAACGCCGTTCTGCATTACTGTCGATACCCAGACTCTTGAAGATAAAACAGTAACTGTTCGTGACAGAGATACTATGGTTCAGGAAAGAGTTGTGATAGATCAGTTATCAAGATATTTGAGCGATAAACTTTAGAGAGAGAGAGCACCTCTCCCAACTTCTTGCGGCGGAGGTAATTTTAAATCTCAGTTCGAAGGCCCCGACTCGTCGGGGGACTGAGATATCTTAACATAACAAAAGACTTCTCCCTTCGGTCGAAGTGACAATTAGAAGATTTACGCATTCACCAAAGGGAAGCGGAGTAAAAGCAATTTTTCAGGCGATTAGTTCAATCGCCTTTTTATTTTTAGCTTGTTTTATTTCCAAATGATTTCAAAATTTGATTTGAACAAAATTTTAAGTGATTATGAAAAAACTATTAGTAATATTCTTTCTGTTAACAGTAACAGCATTTACCCAATCTGATTTTGAAGATCGTGTTCAGGATGGCATTAAGCAGATTTATAATATTAAGTTTGATGAAGCTGAACGAACATTCAGAAATCTGATTGCTGACTATCCGGATCATCCGTCAGGCAGATTCTTTCTTGCTATGATCGATTGGTGGAAAATCCTGCTTGAGCTGGATAATGAAGATCATGATGATATTTTCTTTCAGAAGCTTGAGGATGTAATCTTTCAATGCGATGAGATACTGAAGAAGGACAGAAGCAATGTTGATGCACTATTCTTTAAAGGAGGTGCTATTGGTTTCAGAGGAAGATTGCGTGCATTAAGAGAAAGCTGGCTTAAAGCTGCTGATGACGGTCGTGAAGCCCTGCCGATTGTTGAGCGGGCTGCTAACCTAGACCCTGGTAATCTTGATGTGCAATTAGGCTTTGGAATATATAATTATTACGCAGATGTAATTCCTTCAGAATTTCCATTAATAAAACCGCTTATGATCTTTTTTCCATCCGGTGACAAAAAGAAAGGAATCGAGCAGCTTCGTAATACTGCTTTTAATGGAAAGTATGCAAAGTATGAAGCTCAGTATTTTTTAATGACCCTATACTGGCGTTATGAAGGGGATATGTTTGCTGCTGATGAATTTGCAGGAATGCTTACGGATGAATTTCCTGATAACCCTGTTTTTCAAAGATGGCGAGGAAGAATTGCCGTCCGCAAAGGTGATTGGATTACGGCTGATTCTTTATTTAAAGATGTTATTTATAAAGCTGAAAAAAATCTGCCCGGATATAATCTTCCGTCATCAATGAGAGAATCGACGTATTATGTCGGCTATAAAGCCAGGGATAATGGCTTAATAGATTCGGCAAAAACAATGTTTGAAAAATGTCTTGAGTTATCTAAGAAAATTGATAAAAAGCAGGAATCCGGTTTCCAGGTAAATGCTCTTGTTTATCTTGCAATGATAGAAGAACAGCAGGGAAGAACGGAAAGCGCTATTGCAATGTATGAAAGAGTCTTGAAGATGAGGGATTATGGCAATTCCCATTCCATTGCCAGAACGAGTATTAATTCACTTAAGCGGGGTGGTTAGATCAGAGTGGAGAAAAGGTATAATGCTTAAGCTATGCTCAGCGGCTGTACTGATTGAATAAGCATAGCCATAATTGGTTGCATCATCGCCTGAGGTAGTGTAGTGAACGACAAAATTATTGCTTTCAATAATTAATTCCGGACCACTAAGGGTTGGTCTATCCAGTGTTTCTGTAAATCCATTTTGAAGTCCGTCTGATCCGCATCTTACTTCAAGATTCTGTGATAGAATTGCAGAAGCACAGAACAAAACTATCAAAATAATAAACCTGTTCATTTTATTCCCTTTCATTAGTTAAATAATAAAACGAATTGTTTTATGCATAGCAGTTCTTTATTATCACCTCCTTCCTATTGATATTACAGCCTGAGATGAAAGTCCCCCATATTTAACACCTACAGCAACTGCAATATTATCTTTTACTGCAACACCGAGATAATTTTTTGCATTTTCTTTTAATTCGTTAAATTCAGTGTAAGTAACACCGTTATAATGACCAACCAGCCCATCCTGTCCGGCTATAAATATGTTATTATGGTCTGTTCCTCGCATAGCGAATGCCACATCACTAAACCAGGGTGTTATTCTTTTTATATCAAGAGTATTATTGTTTGGCTGTGTATAAATAAAAGCCCAGTTCGTTACATAAGTAAAAAAGTTCGAGTTAGTCCAAACCCCAACAATAGGCCCTATATATTCGTTATTATTCTGATTATTAGGAGAGCCTTCATATACTTTATTCCACTGTGTCCCATCGTATCTTAATAATGAAGTGAAAGCATCTTCGCTATTATAACCGCAAGCCCAAACAGTTCCATCGGGGCTACCCCATATATCGAGTAAATCTACTGTCGTTCCGCTTTGCATTTGGCTCCAAGTGCCAGTTTGGTATTTAGCTATATTTCCATTGGTAGCTATTGTATATATATCATCGCTACTTTTGCCCCAGATTTTGTTTAATGAAAAAAGCCATGGCAAACATAATGTTTTAGTATGTATTCCATTTTCAATTTTTGCTATTTGATCCCCCTTCATCGCAATACAGATTTCATTTTCTGGTAACAAAAAAACTGAAGAAGCTTGATATGCATTCTGATGCTGTTGACCACAAACAGTATAAAACATGATTCTATGTAAATTCCATTCATTCCCGTCCCATTGTGCTGCATTATAAAGTGTATAACCAACCGAACTTGTATCAGCAATTCTAATTTCTCCAACCGCCCACATATTATTTTCATCAATTATAGCTACATCTCTTAAAATGCTGTTGCTGTGTTCTCCAAAAGTAAATGTTTGCCAGGTAAAGTTGTGGCTGGTCGTATCAAGGGTGGTTACGCTCAGCTCGTTGCTATTGATACCGGATGCCGGATTCCCGATCCCGGATAGTTTGAAATTATATGTTTGGTTTGGCAGGAGTGAGTCAATGTAAAGCAAAGTATCTGCTGATTGCAGGTTTATTGTTTTTGTAACGTTGTTGTCTATTAACAAATTAAATGTTGCGGGCAGTTGTAGGTTGTTTGTTGTAAGTGTTATCCACGCTTCGGTGCAGCTTACGTCTTCAAGTTTTAAGGTAAGCACAGTTAAATCAGGCGGCGGGTCAACTTTGTTGCAGCTTGTCGTGCAGAGTAAGAGTAAGAAAAAAACTCTGATTGAATATTCTTTAAATCGTACCACTATTTTCCCAATGAAATAAAATACAATTGGACAAAAAATGCTGTACTAAAGTAATCTTAAACACTTAGAAAAAAAATAAAAAAGCGAAGATGTTTGTGAAGTGCATAGTAAAAAAATTGAGAAGGATAAGAGGTATATGGTAGAAGATTAAAAACGTAATTCATTATACCATATACCTTATATCAAATCCATCAAAGATTAGTGGAAACACTCACCCTGTGCCATCCGCCGATTAAACCTAGTGAAGAATATCCATAATCGAAGAAATAATCGGATATTTTTATACCCAATCCGGCATTAAATCCTGCTATGCCGGCAGTTGTACCAATCTTTAATTCGGATCTTCTTTCATTGTTATAACCAAATCTTAGTTTAAAGGCAGGACTCAATGTAAACTCGATACCAACTGCAAAAGCTTTGAACCTTTGAACAAAATCATCGCGGTCTTCATTTAGTTTATGAAAATCAACAGAAATGCGTGCGGGTAAATTTTGTAATCTTACAGCTCCGCCTATAACTATGTCAAGTGGAAGATCTTCCCTGGTATCATAATAACTTGATAATTGTGAACCCAGGTTGAGAATGGAAACTCCAAAATTTATATTTTGCTCAGGCACTGTGTAGTGCAATCCGAGATCAAGTGCTAGTCCGATTGAGGATCTATCCGCAATACCGGAATAAATAAATTTAGCATTTGTACCGTAATAAAAATTTTCATCAAGCGAATTTGAATATCCGAGCAGCAGGGCAAATTCATTTGCTCCGAACTCACCAAACCTGTTTCCAAATTCATCCGATTCAGTAAATGTGCCATAGTTAATATACTTAACTGCTGCCCCGAATCTGCCAATATCATCCAGTTCTGTGGAATAAGACAGACTGGCAAGATTTATATCCATTAAATGCTTCACAAACGAAAATGAAACGGGGTTATCGGTAAGTAAACTTAAACCTGCAGGATTATAAAAAATTACATCTGCATCATCGTTATTGGCAACAAAACTTCCTCCAAGTGCGCCGGATCTGGCACTTGGGTCAAGCCGTAAAAACTCGTATGTGCTTTGCGCATTTGATAACGAAGAGATAAAAAATACTGAGATCAGAATAAGAATCGTGCTTTTCATTTATTCTCCAAAATGTCTGCAGCTATTTAATCATATTCAAAAATAAAGACAAGGGCAAATATTTGTTGATAAAATCATACTTCTATCCTATTTTTCATGTAGATTATTCATAGGGGATAACATGTTTAGAATATTTTCTCTTACCGCAGTTTTTTTCTTAATTTCTTTTAATGCCTTTTCGCAAAGTTCATTAAAAGAACTTCAAAAGCAGTTGCCTGAAACAATTCAGAGTAATCCTGAACTGTTAAAGCAGATTACCAGTACGCTACAGCGTGATCTTCAACTAAATCCGGATTTATTAGCATACAGAATTCGTTATTATCAAAAATTGTTTGATGAGGGAGTTCAGGACAATGATCTGAATGGATTAAACAATTTAAGATTGTTAACGGCCTATTTTTATCAGGAACGAAACTTCTGGCTTAAGAATGAAAAACAAATTGTAACCAGATCGAAATATCTGGACTCCTATAAACAAAATGCTCTTAACATATTGGATTCCTATTTCAGGCGTATTACTGAGGATCTTGGACCGGCAAGAATGGATATAGATAAAAACCTGGTGGACTTTTATGCCGCTAATGCTTTAGGTGCAGAAAATTTAGGGAACTACGATTCGTCTTTAGACTATAGCAATTACAGAGCTGGTTATAATGCTGTTATTATTAACTCATTTGTTGAAAAAAAAGAATTATTAAAAAAGGGTGTTTCAATTGATGAACCTATAGAAAAAATTATGGAATATTGGTATTTATTCCCGAATGATAATGGTGAAGATAAATTTAGTCCGGGTTTTTATTTCATGGAATATTTCGGATCAAAATATTCTGTAGAAGACTTTAATAGAATTGGTTTTTATGTAGGTTCTTCGTTTTATCATTTGAAAGAAACTATTGACATTATGTCCGAAAATTCAATTATTCCAAGTGAGACGTTATTGGGCAAGATAAATAATTCGAACCTTATTAACATTTCGGCATCGTATAGGTTTTTATTATCAGAGAATATCGGTCCGGCTTATTTTTTTACGATTGCAATAAATGCCGGTTTGAACCTAGAACCTACCCATAGTAAAATCGATAGTATAATTGTTTATAAACGATCGTCTTTGCCTAACAATGGATTCATTTCAGACACATGGGATATTGATATTTTAGATATTAATGATATATCGAGATCTACTCTCAGCTTAAAAGCAACAACTCCTGTTTTCTTTTTTAATAAAGACTTATTCGCAGAAGTAGGATTTATTACCGGGTTTAAGTTCGCCAGTTATAAAGTTTCTTATCAATATGATTATTCAAAAACCAAAGTTGAATGGAATTTTCTTACTGGGAGATATGTGTCAAGTAGTTTGGATCGACAGATTTCTGTTCCTGAAACCGAAAGTTATTCTCAATCAGAATTATTTATTTATCCAACTATTGACATTACAATTGATTTATTCAAACCATTGTCTCTACAGTTTTCAGTGAGTTATAATTATTCATTATTAAGTGCGGGATTTATCTTTTAGTACAGTAAAAGCATTTTGATTTTTTGTTATTTTTGGGAAGAGTCGCCTAACACTTCAAACTTTTTCTGCTCCTGCGCATCTAATCAGGTGAATTTTGTTTAACTTGATTCATCAAGATTAACCTTATTATTTTAGATTATAAAAAACGGAGAATGAAAAAATGAACAGCGTTAAAACAGTATTCTTAATGACGGCAATGATGGCTTTGTTCCTTCTGGTCGGTTACGCACTCGGCGGCAACTCCGGAATGACCATTGCCTTTATCTTTGCCCTTGTTATGAACTTTGGATCTTACTGGTTTTCGGATAAGATCGTTCTGAAAATGTATCGTGCTCAGCAGGTTACAAGAGAACAATCACCAAAGTTTTACAATATGGTTGAGCAGCTTGCTCAGAATGCAAATCTTCCTATGCCGAAAGTCTATATTATTAACGACCCGACACCAAATGCATTTGCAACTGGTAGAAATCCTAAAAATGCATCAGTTGCGGCAACAACAGGAATTCTGCAAAGCTTAAATAACGATGAAATGGCCGGTGTAATGGCACACGAGTTAGCTCATGTTAAGAATCGTGATATTCTTGTCAGCACGATTGCAGCTACTTTGGTTGGAAGTATTACTTATATTGCACAAATTGCCGGTTGGGCTGCCATGCTCGGAAGAGGCAATGATCGCGGCGGCGGAAGCGGATTAGGTGGATTGATATTAATTATTCTATCGCCAATTATTGCAATGCTGCTGCAAATGGCAATTTCAAGATCAAGAGAATATATGGCGGATGCAGGCGGTGCACAAATAAGCGGTAATCCTATGGCACTTGCTACAGCTCTCGAAAAAATTTCAAGAGGAAATCAGATTAAACCTGTAAATCACAGCAGTCCGGCTTCCGCACATATGTTTATTATTAATCCTATGTTTGGCGGAATGGGTAAGTTGTTTTCTACTCATCCACCGACAGAAGAAAGAATAAAAAGATTAAGAGAAATGGCAATGGGAAGAAGGTAGTTCATTAGTCGGAAATATGCAGTAGGTAATTGGCAGCATGTAAATTATTTATTCGGGTGATTCTTTATTGAAAATATACTTGATATAAATAGTATTTCTGTGGATATTCGAACTATAATGAAACAAAAACTTTTTAAAATAGCCGGAGACATTAATAAAGCGCTCCGGCTTTTTATTTTTTTGATTTTAATTTCATTTAACAGCAATGCTCAAACTCAAAGTAATCTGGAGATATTTTATTCACTTGTTGATTCAGCATCATACCAAACGGCTGATGAAGTATTAAAACTTGTTCCTGAAGCTGCATTAACAACAGAACTCGGCATTTATTATACAGTATTTGAAAATCAGATATTTTCCGGGCTCAGCTCCAGAGGTTTAAAGTTGAAGAGGGGAGCCGGGGTAACAAATGATATTCCTAACTTGAATTTTCTAATCAACAATGCTGAAGTTAAATATGGTGAGCAGAAAAGAGACGGTTTTCTTGGTGATTTTATTGTTACAAGGGAATTGATTTTACAGGGTAGTTATTTATTATCCTCCACTGAAGATGCATCTCTCACAAAAATGAATGAGTTCAGCTTTACCTATTTTGATCAGGTAAAAGTAGAGGAAATAGAAAAAATTGAGAATCGTTCATTTCCATTTACTTCAGGCATACTACCTCAGGAACCTTTTTTTTCAAGTATTTTAGAGCCTGTTATTGCAGTTAGCGCTGCAGCTGTTGCCGTAGTATTATTCTTTTCTGTCCGAAGCAAGTAGCAAATTTTACCTTTGAAGCACGAAGTAAAATCTTTATTATTGCACGTATTTTTACAGATTTTTATATCATTATTATGCAAAAAACATTCTTAATATTAATTACACTCTTTATTGCCTGGGGATGTTCATCATCTTTCGATACTTCAAACCTGACACCCGAAGAACGTCTTAATTATGCAAAAAAGTTATATGAGCAGGAAGATTACCAGGAAGCAATAGACGAATTTCAGGCTTTAATTCTTCAATATCCCGGAAGTTCAATTATTGCCGAGTCACAGTTTTATCTTGCTATGTCAAGGTATCAGAGAAAGGAATTTATACTCGGGGCATTTGAGTTCAGTAAACTTATAAGAAATATGTCAACCAGCGAGTATCTTCCGGAAGCTCAATTTATGCTGGCTGAATGTTATCATCGTTTATCACCAAATGTTAATCTTGATCAAGCATATACAAAAAAAGCAATAGAAGAGTATCAGGCATTTATAGATTTCTTTCCTTTGAATGAAAAAGTATTTCAAGCAGAGCAGAAAATCAAAGAGCTGCACAATAAGCTTGCAAAAAAAGAGTATGATATTGCAAGAATTTATGAGAAGATGGAGTATTACACAGCATCTTTAAAGTATTATGATTTTGTAATTGAACAGTACCACGATACCGAATACGCACCACTGGCTTTATACAATAAAATATTTGTTCTGGATCAACGAAGATTAACTGATAAAGCCCTTGAAGAATCAATCAGATTTATTGAAACATACCCGGCGCATCCAAACTACAGAGAGGTTCTGTCGTTTAAAGAAAGTCTGGAAAGGCGGTTGTCAGTAAATAAGTAAATGAAAAGAGCGGCAAAACAAATTAGTGACTCGGTTATAATTATGACCGAACTCGTACTTCCGAATCACACAAATCAGCTTGGTAATCTGCTTGGCGGACAACTGATGCACTGGATTGATATTTGTGCCGCTTTAAGTGCAGCAAAACATAATAACAGAGTTTGTGTTACTGCATCTGTTGACCGGATTGATTTTCATCATCCAATTAAACTTGGTGATGCCGTTACATTAAATGCTTCGGTTAACAGGGTATTTAATACATCACTTGAAGTTGGTGTAAAAGTTTATGCTCAGAATTTCAGAGAAGGTACAAAAGTTCACACTAACACTGCATATCTAACCTTTGTTGCGGTAGATAATAACGGCAAACCTGTTATAGCAACAGAAGCTATACCAGAAACAGCAGATGAAAAAAGAAGATTTGATGAAGCACTTATTCGCAGAGAAAACAGACTTAAGACCAGAACTAAAACTATTTAGTTTTCTCTTTCTTTTACTTTCATTCGATATTTCCTTCGCACAGATACCTCTCAACGGATTTTGTAAATTAAATACCTTTACTTCACCTCCCGGATTCAATAAAATTTCAGTTATAAACTTTAATAATAATTCGTTTTCCGATTTACTATTGATGAATCCCTCTAACAATAATGGCGTTATAATGGAGGGAATTGATGAGGGGGAGTTTAAACCTGCAAGACGAATAAATCTCCCGTTCCGGATCAGCAATTTAGAACCGGTCTTTAATGAGCAAAATGAAATTCAGTTTTATGCAGTTTCTTCCAGAACACAAAGATCGTTTGGAATAGTATCTTTTTCTAAATCAGGTTTCCCGACTACAAAAGCATTTTATAAATTTAATTCATTTCCTGATAAGATAAGCATAGCAGATGTTGATGATGATGGCAATAATGAATTTCTTATTTCCGGCAGCGCTTTTAACGGCTTGTCAATTTTGTATTTTGACGGAAAAAAAATTACTGAACAAAAGACAGTAGAAAAAACCAGTTTCAGCTTTGCAAATTTTGCGGATATTAACAGCAACGGGTTTGAAGATATTGCAGCATATAATTTATCCACCGGAGCTATTCATTTTTATTTCAATGATGGTGAAGGGAATTTTACTGAAAAAAGAACACTTCAGCTGGATTTTAACCCCATGCAATTTAAGGTCTTTGATCTGAACAATGATTCATTTAATGATTTTATTTTTTCATCCGGCAGCAGCATTCAAATCTTTTCGGGAAGCCGCAGTGCTTCTTTCGATAAAAGATTAACTATAAAAACAGCGTATCCGGTTGATGATTTTGTTATAAGTGATTTTAATAATGACGGTTTTTTTGATATAATTTATGCTTCATATCAGGCGGGAATAGTATCTTCTGTTTTTGGAAGGGCTGACAGAACCTTCCACAATGAATTTGTGCATTTGAAAAGAAACAGAATAGAAAGTATTACAACTTACGTAAGCAATTCAGTCAATGGCATTGCTTATCTTACTGACTATGGCGAGGCAGGATATATTTCCACCCTTTCATCAATCAATAAGGATTTTAGTTTAGCATTATCTGTTGCCCCTTCAGTCATCAATTACGTTGATTATGATGTTAACAAGACAGATGATTTTGTTTTTATTGATGAGTATAACAACTCGCTGAACCTTATCATAAGTAATAACAGAGGTATTCCGGATAGAATTTTCTCAACAAGACTTTTCGGAAAGCATAAATATTTAACAGTGGATAACGCCCGCCCAAAACTAAAAAGGATTTATTGTTACTCTTCCGATTCAAGGTTAATTGAGCTTATAACATTTGATATTTCATCCGGTGATACAAAACGTGTACAGCTATATGCCCCGGGCACAGTAGTCGATCTGAAGATTAATAATTCTGATGATGAAAATTCATCATTCTACATAGCATACAAAAAAGGTAATGAATATTTTATCGGTGAATTCAGAGATCTTACAGTAAGATATTCTTTTCACGAAATTCTGAATATTGGGAATAATGTTCTTGATGTGGAAATTATTCCATTTGCCGTGCCGATGTTTTCGGTATGGGAAAATGTTAATCCAAAAATAAATCTTATTAATATTGAAACTATAAAAAATCAGTTTATCGAAAAAATAAAATTATCAATCCCGGTTGCAACTGCTGAAATTTTTTCAACTATCAGTTTCTTTAATAGTGGTGCCGATTATAGTAATTTCTCTTTTATCAAATCCGATGAAAAAACATTTATTTCATTTGAAGGCAGCGCATTTGAATCATTGATAAGTGCTGATAAGCAGTTCTTTAACTTTAGGATAAAGAACAAAAATCACTTATCTTTTAACGGCGCTAAGGACGTTTTTTTGTACGATGAGGTGCAGAAATCAGTGAGAAAAGTTGAGCTTTCGGGCAGCCGGAAAATATTCAGTGTCAAAGAAATTTTCAGGAACATTGATGCTCATGATTTTACAATAATGAATCTTGATTTTATAAATGAGCATCTTATCTACACAAACAAAACAAATGGTTCTATATCAATAAAAAGAATACAGTAATGAAATTATTTTTTCCCGGTATAATACTTTTTTTAATAATCAGCCTATCGAACATATCCTCGCAGACAAGGGATGAACTTGATTCTCTCCATAATTTATTTCTTAACATAAGAGGAGTTGAAACCAGTATAAGTCCAGAAGGTCCATCAGCAACAGAAGAAAATTTAAAGTGCGGTTTACATATAATAAATACTTTGCAATTTAACATGAGTTCTTTTTCGCAGGATAAACAGGAATTACTTAAAGTATTATTGCAAAGACCTTCTGCAGCCAATAGTTTGATAACACCGGGCGGGAAATTCAAAATCCATTATAACCAATCAGGACCGAATGCTCCCGCATACGATCTTAATCAATTGGCCGTAGCTCTGGATTCTGTTTACAATTTTGAAATCGAATTTTTAGGTTATGATTTTCCCCCGGGTGACTCATTGTACAACCCCGATTTAAGTCCCAACGAATATGGCGGCGACAACAGGTATGATATTTATATAATGAACTTATCCGGACTTTATGGATACACTCAGTTCGAAACTGAAGTTCAGCCCGGCTCATCGAGATTTACATCCTTTATGGTAATTGATAATGACTTTGCCGGTTATTATACCTCAGGTATAAATGGTGCAAGAGTAACTGTCGCTCACGAGTTTCATCATGCAATTCAAGGCGGCAATTATGTATTCCGTACAGATGATACCTTCTTTTATGAAATTACATCTACGGCAATGGAAGAATTCGTGTTTGATTCGATCAATGATTACTATGCATATATGCCTGATTATTTCCAGAGACCATCTCGAGCCTTTCCAAATAATAACGGATATAATCTTGCAATCTGGCATATTTATCTGAAGGAAATATTTGGCTTTGATATTATCAAGCGGCAATGGGAACTGATGAGAAATAACAGGGCTATTCGTGCTATAAGCAACAGTATTGAAGAACGCGGATCCGTCTTTGAGTTTGAAATGGCAAGATTTGGAATTTGGAGCTATTTCACAAACTACCGCACAATTTCGGGTTTGTACTTTAGAGAAGCATCTTTTTATCCGGCACTTATTCCAACTGCTTCTACAGTTTATTCACCTCCTTCACAGCTTTATGAATTCTCCGGATTTCCGGCCGCAAATTACTTTATGAGAATGGTGAATACATCAAATAACGATACCATTGTTTCAATTTTTGGTAATGGTGATATTCAGAATGCCATTGGAAATACAATTCCTGCTCAAATGGCTGATTATACTTTATATTCTGATACAACATCCGGTGATTATAAGATTGGTGATTTTTATTCTGCTGCATTTAATAACCGTGGAAATAATTTCTGGAGTCAGGCAGATATTGTAAATAATATTCCGCTTACAGGTGATTCATTACAGATTATAAGTCAACAACTGCAGGATATTTTAGCATTTCCTTCTCCTTACAGATATAATAATCCGCAGAGGTCTGGCGAGTCAATCCGGTTTTCTGTTGATATCGAATTAAATAAGGAAGTAGATGTTAATATTTATACTACATCTATGGATTTAGTATCTTCTTTTAATCAGACAACTAAACCGTATATATTAAGAGATCCTGAAGCAAATATCGGCAGACAAATCTCTATCATTGAATGGGCAAGACCGGGGAACGAAAATAGTGAAAATCTCGCATCAGGGATCTATATAATTATTATACGGAACGGAAATGATTATCTTAAAGGTAAGTTCGTAATTTTCAATGACTAATTATACTCTTGAATTATCGGATGTTAAAAAATTCTTCGGCAGGAGATTAATATTTAATAATCTCAACTTCCAAATTAAAAAAGCTGGAGTGTACGGCATATCTGGTCCGAATGGCTCTGGAAAATCAACCCTTGTAAAAATAATTGCAGGAATTATCGGCACCTCTTCCGGAAAAGTAACGCACAATCTTAATGGAAAAGAAATTATACCTGAAAAACTTCACGATCATATCGGTTTTGTCTCTCCTTATCTGGTTTTGTATGAAGAGTTTTCTGCCTGGGAGAATCTGGAACTGTGTGCACAGATAAGAGGAATAAATCTCAATGAACAAAGAGTAATATATTTATTAGAAAAATTTCTGCTTCTTAACAGAAAAGGTGATCTTGTAAAAACATATTCTTCAGGAATGAAACAAAGATTGAAATTTATCTTTGCTCTAATGCATTCTCCTGCATTGCTTATTCTGGATGAACCGACATCTAATCTTGACGATGAAGGAAAAAGCTCTGTTTATGAAATTATAAAAGAAGAAGGATCAAAAAACATTGTAATTCTTGCATCAAATGAAAATCAGGATTTAAGTCTGTGCCCGGAAATAATTGATCTAAAAAACTTTAAAGAATGAAAAAGAGTCAAAACCAATATATAAATCTAAAGTTTTGACTTTTTATTTTTGACTTAAACAATTATGAAATCATACGCATTATTTTTAAAAGATTTTAGTTCGGAAATAAGAACACGCTATGCAATAAACTCCTTAGCGATGTTCATAATTGTTGCAATCAGCGTAATTCTGTTTTCGATCGGACAGGAAAGAATCAGTCCGGAACTTACAGCCGGATTATTCTGGGTAGTTATTTTCTTTACCGCAATGTCCGGATTGGCAAGGGCATTCGTTTCTGAAGAAGAACGAGGCACTTCATTAACTCTTCAACTTATTGCATCTCCAACAACAGTATTTACAGGAAAACTGATATTCAACATTATTTTAGTTTTTGCAATGAATACTGTTATTGCAATTCTTTACGCTGCTTTGTTCGAAGCGTTCATTATTCAAAATTTTTCCCTCTTTTTACTTTCGTTTGTTCTTGGTAATATTGGGCTGGCAATTTCGTCAACTATAATAGCAGCAATAATTGCTAAAGCAGGAGCAAAAGGAACCCTTTATCCGGTGCTTTCTTTCCCGATTTTGTTGCCTTTAATTTTAACATCTGTGCAATTAACTTTGTTTTCAATAGATGGCACAGGGTTTGAAAAATCTATTTTTGAATTAGCAATTGTTGTCAGTTATGATGTGATTATGTTAACAGCTTCGTATATGCTATTCGATTTTATTTGGAAAGAATAACGAATTCAATCAAAAATAATCAGTTTTTAATTATGATCTGGAAAATTTTTCTCTTTTTACTTTTAGCCTTTGTTTCAGTAGCAGGAATTGCGTTTCCCATTGTTGAGAGACCAAGTGCCTGGTACGAATTTCCTTTGATTCCCGGACTGGAAGAAAACGCAAAAATTATCTTCTTTCATGTTCCTACAGCCTGGCTTACTGTAATTGCGTTTTTTATGTCCACGGTTTACAGTTTTAAGTACTTAAAGAATAAAAATCTGGATGACGATGCTAAATCATATACTGCAAATCAGTTAGGAATGATATTTTGCATACTAGCAACAGTAACCGGTGCTGTTTGGGCAAAATTTGCATGGGGAGCTTTCTGGAGCTGGGATCCAAGACAAACAAGTATTTTTGCATTACTTTTAATTTATGGTGCCTGGTTTGCTTTACGTTCATCAATTGAATCTGAAGATAAACGCGCCACACTTTCTGCAGTTTACTCAATGATAGCATTTGTAACTGTGCCGTTCTTTATTTTCATAATGCCTAGAATTATGAAAGGACTGCATCCCGGGTCTGCCGATGATACAACTTCCGGACCGGTTGTAGATTTTAATATGAATTCCAATATGCAGTTGATATTCTTTCTCTCGCTAATAGGTTTTACAATACTGTTTTTTTGGATGTGGAGAGTGGGATATAAATCATTAATTTACCGCGATAAACTTAACAAGCAATTAATAAGAGGTTAAAGTTGGAAGAGTTCTTATCGAAAAATGCGATCTACATTGTTTTGATTATTGTACTTATAGTTTGGATAGGCATTTTTCTATTCATGTTTAATATAGACAAAAGAATAAAGCTAATTGAAAAAGAAATGAACGGAGATACAAATGAAAAATAAATATATGTTCGGTGGATTTATTATAGTAATCTTTTTAGGATTGATGGGATATTTATTCACCCAAAGTAATATTAAATACGAAAGTGATTTTACAAACGTAATTAACAACGATAAAACCGTTAAAGCCACCGGAAGCTGGGTTAAAGAAAAGAATTATGTTGTTGACAGGGAAAGTAAAACCTTTTCTTTTTATATGGCTGATGAAAACGGCAAACAGATGAAAGTTGTTTACGATGGTGTAATGCCTAATAATTTTGAAACGGCAACAAGTGTTGTTGTCACCGGTACATTTGAAAACGGACATTTTCACGCAAAAGATATATTAACAAAATGTCCAAGCAAATATGAAGAGCAGCCAATTCAGTCTTCAAGTTTATGATACAGGGGAAATTAAGTGAATTATACATACAGAAATCCGAGGATTAAATGATTGGAAGTATTGTACTAACCGCGGCACTTGTACTAAGCATCATCGCTATGGTGATGTACTATCTTACATTCAGGGGATATAAAAACACACTTAATTATGCACGCTTGTCTTATCACGCAATGGCAATACTGGTTATTGTCGGTTCAACTTTATTATGGCACGCGTTACTGACACATCAATATCAGTATAAGTATGTTTATAGTTACAGCAACGGACAGTTAAGCACCGGTTTACTATTCTCTTCTTTCTGGGGAGGGCAGGAAGGAAGCTTCATGTTATGGCTGCTGCTTACCGCAATAATTGGAATTATTCTTCAGTCGTATTCATCAAAGCGCAGCGATCTTGAACCAAGAGTTATGGCAGTATTTACTATTGCCACATCATTTCTTTTAGTGATGGTTTCGCCCTGGTTCAAAAATCCTTTTGAATATATATGGGCACATCCGATATTCATTAACATTCAGGACATAAACCCTCAGTACTTAAGTATGCCTTTCCTTCAGAACTTCTTCTTCTCTGATCAGCAAGGCGGACAAAGCTTTGTAAGAATGAGTACAGAACTTTATAGTGTTCTTTCTGCTCAGGGAATTGCGGTTAACAATTTTATTATTGATGGACGAGGTTTGAATCCACAGTTACTCAACTGGTGGATGCAGGTACATCCTCCTGTGCTGTTTATAGGTTTTGCAATGGCAACAGTGCCTTTTTCATTTGCTCTAGCCGCAATGATGAAAAATGAATATAAAGACTGGATACGTCAGGCGTTTCCGTGGGTCTTAGCAGGCACAGGAGTGTTAGGCTTGGGAATAATGATGGGCGGATACTGGGCTTATGAAATGCTTGGATGGGGCGGTTACTGGGCATGGGATCCTGTTGAAAACTCAAGCTTAATTCCCTGGCTAATAGGTGTTGCATCAATTCATACCTTGCTTGTTCAGAGGAGGAGTCAGCAAGGCGGCAATTCCGTTGGCCGTTATGCCAAGACTAATCTTATTTTGTGCATATTGACATATGTTTTTGTTTTATACAGTACATTCTTAACCAGAAGCGGAGTGCTGGGAGATGCATCTGTTCACTCATTTGTTGATCCGGGAATGCTGGTTTATTTGTTCCTGCTGATTTTTATAGGATCGTTTATCTTATTAGGATTTGGTGCTTTAGCTTACAGATGGAAAGATCTTAACGCAAAGCTTCCTGAAGACGAGAATCTTCTGTCTCGTGAACTTTCATTATTCACTGCAGCAGTTGTCCTTGGCGCATCAGCTTTAATAGTTTTGGTTGGAACATCAGCGCCTATTTATGGACAATCCGTTGATACCTTCTTTTATGATGAAATGCATCTGCCTATTGCAATTATAATCGGGTTCCTGAATGGATTAAGTCTGCTTATCAAATGGAAGAAAACTTCAACACAGGAATTACTTAAGAGTTCAATATTCGCTGCGTCAGCAAGTGTGGTGTTAACAATAATCATAGTAGTTTTAAGCGGAATGAGTAACATAATGATGATTATTCTTACTCTTTCAAGCTCATTTGCTCTAATTGTCAATACTGAAATAGCAGTTAAGATAGTAAAGAATAATATGAAGATGCTTGGCGCTTACGTTGCGCATATAGGAATTGCGTTATTCTTTCTTGGTGTTATCGGTTCAGCCGCATACAGCGAGGAAGTTGATCTCGATCTTGTAAAGAATAAACCAGTACAGGCATTCGGATATGAAATGACTTTCACGGGTTATCAGCCAATTGAAAATAATACCAAGTATGCTTTTAACATTGAATTGAAAAAAGGAGATAAATCCTATAATGCTGCTCCGGTAATGTACATAGCTGAGTTTAACAACAGTCTTATGCGCGAACCGGCAATCCTAAGCTTCTTTACACGCGATGTTTATTTTACACCAAATGGTTATGAAGAAGGCGACAGCACTGCATCAGGTGAAAGTTCTGTTGTTAGTTTGCAGCGCGGCGCATCAACTGAATATGCCAAGACAAAAATTACATTTGTGGATTTTGATTTTCCTGCAGAAGTGCGGGATGCTATGATGAGCGGAGCCGATTTTGAAATAGGCGTTAATCTTACTGTTGAATCTGAAGGCAAAAAGCAGAATACAAGGGTAGCAATGCAGAATAAGGGTGGTGAGCGACTTCTTACTGCGGCGGAGTTAAAAGATGTGAATATCAAAATACAGCTCAGCAATCTTGATGCAACCGGCAATGTCGATTTAGCGCTATCTTCTCTTGATGGAGTTGCAATTGATCCGACTGAACCAAAGGAAGAGATTTTTTCAGTTTCTGCAAGCATTAAACCATTTATCAGTCTTGTATGGATAGGAGTTGTTGTAATGGTTCTTGGGTTCTTTGTAGCTGTAGGTAGAAGATTGAAAGAGTCATTAGTCTAAAAACAAATTATATCCTCATCTCAAGCCCGGCTCGCCCGGGCTTTTTTATTAGAATAAAATTTTCAACCTGTTTATATTGCAAATGATTAGTTAATAAATTCTCAAACTCCGGAGATAATTATGAAATTATTTAAGCAATCTAAAATCTTTCTTTCACTCTTAATCATAATCACACTTTCACTCGCCTTCATTCCATCCGTACCGGATGAAGGAATGTTCCCGCTGAGTGATATAAGAAACCTTGATCTGAAATCTGCCGGACTGAAAATAAGCATCGATGAAGTTTACAATCCGAGTGGAGTAAGTCTTGTTAATGCGCTTGTAAAAGTAGGCGGCTGTACCGGCTCATTCGTTTCTGAAGAGGGATTAATTTTAACAAACCATCATTGTGTGTTTGGTGCGGTGCAGGCGGCAAGCACTGTTGAAAACAATTATCTTGAAAACGGATTTGTTGCAAACACAAGAGATGAAGAAATTCCCGCAAAGGGATTAACCTGCCGTATAACAGTTTCTTACGAAGATGTAAGTGCAGAAGTTCTTGAAGCCGCAGATAAAGCAGATGATATTTCAAAACGTACAGATGCAATAAATAAAAAAATAAGAGAAATTATAAAACGTGAAGAAGAAAAAGACAGCACTATAAAAGCCGAAGTGTCTGAAATGTTCGTTGGTGAATCTTACGTGCTTTTCAGATACCAGATGATAAATGATGTAAGGATAGTATATGCGCCTCCGCGCAGCATTGGCGAGTTTGGCGGGGAATCGGATAATTGGGTTTGGCCAAGACATACCGGAGACTTTTCTTTTCTTCGTGCTTATGTTGCTCCCGATGGCTCGCCGGCTAAGTATTCTGAAGATAATATTCCTTTTACTCCTAAAAAACATTTGCAGGTTAACGCTGATGGCGTTGATGAAAATGACTTTGTATTTCTCCTTGGATATCCAGGAAGAACATTCAAGCACCAGCCGTCTCATTTTATAGTGAACCAGGAAAAATATTTACTTCCATATATTTCAAAATTGTATCGCTGGATGATTGAGCTTTATGAAGCAAATGGCGCAGATGACCCTGAATTTGCTTTAGAAAAAGCCACTTTAATAAAAAACCTTGCAAATGTTGAAAAAAATTACCGCGGCAAGCTTCAGGGATTAGAAAGACTTAAACTTGTTCAGAAAAAACAGAATGAAGAAAAGCAGCTTCAGGAGTTTATTAATTCAAACCCGGAGCTAAAAAGTAAATACGGAAATGTTCTGAAAGAGATTGATGAGGTTTATCAGGAAATTTTTGAGAGCGGGAGATTGCCTTACCTTTTATCCTCACTTTCAAGATTTGTTAACTATTACAGACTTGCAGAGATGTTTGTTGAATATAAGATTGAAATTCAAAAGCCTGATAGTGTAAGAAAATCACGATACACAGAAAAAAGTATTCCTCAGTTTTTATCCTCTATTGACAATCTTTATAATGAATACAATCCTGAAATGGACAAAGCTCTTTTTAAGAAAATATTAAAAGATGCTTTAACATTTCCTGAATTAAACACTGTGGGTGTTTTTAGGTTTCTTGCGGAAGTTGAAAGCATTGATAGTTATGTTGATAAACTTTACTCTGATTCCTTTGTTAAAAACAGTGAAGATTATTTATCCAAATTGCTTGATGAAAAACTTTCAACAGAAATTTTAAATGATCCCCTTATTTCGCTTGCACAGAATTTTTATGAATTGAGTGAAAGCGAAACAGCAAAACGAAACCGAATAAATGGTCAATTAAATATTCTTCTTGCAAATATGATGGAAGTTAAACGCATCTGGCTTGAAAAATCTTTTATTCCCGATGCAAACAGCACTTTAAGACTTACATACGGATATATACTTGGATACACACCAGCTGATGCAGTTTACTATTCACCGATCACTTCGCTAAAAGGCGTTATCGAAAAGGGAAGAGAAGAAGGTGACTACAAACTGCTTCCGAAGTTAAGAGAGTTATATGATGAAAAAGAATTCAGCAGATTCTATAATGAGAAGCTTGGTGATGTACCGGTTGCTATTTTATATAACACTGATACAAGCGGAGGAAATTCAGGCAGTCCTATAATGGATGCTTACGGCAGAGTGGTTGGTGTGAACTTCGACAGAGCGTTTGAAGCAACCATAAATGACTTTACCTGGAGTGCAGAATACAGCCGTTCAATTGGAGTCGATATCCGTTATATTCTCTGGGTAACTCAAAAAGTAGGCGGTGCGGATTTTCTTCTCAAAGAGATGGGAGCAAATTAAGGTTAAGTGTTAGTGTGAAGTTGAGGATTTAGAGTTATAGGGTATAAAGGTATATTATTTAATAACTGATTTAAGAATATGGAATAGCGATTTAAGATTTTTTATTCTAAATGTTAATTAAGAATAATAGTTACCTTACAGAATTCCTTTATACCTTAATCCACTATGCCTCTCACAACCAACCTCTAAAGTTTATTCCCGGGTGATATAACAGCCGGTTTTTTGGTTCCTTGTTTTACTAAGAATACACCAAGAATAATCACAACAGCACCGGCAGCTATGAGTAGATCGAGTTTTTCATTCAGGACAAACCATCCAAGAAAAACGGCGATAACAGGATTAATATAAGCGTAAGTTGAAACTAATGATAATGGAAGATGTTCAATTGCATAAATATAGGAACCATATCCGAAAATTGAGCCAACTACAATCAGATAAGCCAATGAAAGCAGTCCTTCTTCTGTATATGAAATAAAGTTTTGTTCACCTAAAATTAATCCAAGAGTTATTTGGAGTGTTCCCGCAACTAACATTTGAACTGAAGCGCTCATAAGCGGATGAACGCCAACCTTTTTATATTTTGAATAGACTGATCCGAATGACCAGGCAACCACAGCACCGAAAATACAAAGCACTCCGAGAATGTATTCTGTTTTTAACAGATCATCCCAATCACTACCGAAAATAAAAGTAACCCCTAGTAT
This sequence comes from Ignavibacterium sp., assembly GCA_018335755.1. Classification (GTDB taxonomy): domain Bacteria; phylum Bacteroidota; class Ignavibacteria; order Ignavibacteriales; family Ignavibacteriaceae; genus JAGXRK01. The sequence continues at coordinate 88,403 of JAGXRK010000011.1, forward strand.
TCCAACAATTAAACCTGATATAATTTTGTAATTTAATTTCGGACCTGTAGGTAATAACGATTCCATTCCCACAATCCAGAAAGGAACTGTTGTAATAAGCAAAGCTGCAAGCCCGCTGCTTATCCATTGTTCACCTACAACTACAAGTCCATTACCAAATCCTAACATCGCAATACCCATCACGGCTATATGTTTTAAATTTTCTATTTTAGGAAAAGATTTTCCGGAAATCCTGAGTATTAAAATGAGAAGTGATCCGGCAATAATCCATCTGAGCCCTGCGAATAGCATTGGCGGAATGTCTTCTACGCCTATACGTATTGCCAGATAAGTTGTTCCCCAGATAATGCAAACTGCAATCCAGGCAAAATATGCTTTGAAATTATCTTTGTCCATAATATTTATTATTGCAGCGGGCAACTTAAGTGCATTAAGTCAAAGAGAGAAATCTATTGTGATGTAAGGCAATAAACAATATCCTGCGGAAACTGAAAGATTTACAGCAATAAAAGTGTTAAATAACTTGACAAATAGGGTATGTAGGGTTATTTTTGGTCTCCAAATTGGAATACATTCCGCGATAGCTCCCCCGATAAATCGGGGCGGCTGTTAACCGGAAAATTTATAAAATGGAAAAATTTAATATTCCGCGATAGCTCAATGGTGGAGCATTCGGCTGTTATCCCGACAAAGTCGGGATGCAAGTTTAATTATATGCCTTCCATTGACTTTACGGTTTGATTATCTTAAAAAATTTTCGGGGTTTTGATTTTCAATTGAAATACTATTTGTACATATTGAAATCCTTGAATTCACAGAAGTATTATACAGGTACTTCAGAAAATGCTGAGAAGAGATTAATATTTCATAATGCCTTTGAAAAAGGTTTCACATCGAGGTACAGACCGTGGGAAATAGTGTTCAAGCAGGAGTTTGAAGATAAAAAATTGGCTTTAGCTGCGGAGCGAAAAATAAAAAGTTGGAAATCAAGAAAAATGATAGAAAAAATTATTAGAGGTGAATTAAAACTCTGATAAATTGATTGAGAATATATTATACATTCCGCGATAGCTCAATGGTGGAGCATTCGGCTGTTAACCGAAGGGTTGCAAGTTCGAGTCTTGCTCGCGGAGCACTAAGGGATTTATGGTGTGTTTATCACTGTAAGTCCCTTTTTTTATTGATACTTGCGCAGGTTCGACCCGACCTTTTTTCACTCTTTTACCCTTAACGGAACTTGAAATATCTTTTAGTAGAGAAAGTGGCTTTTCAAATTGAATTTCAAGTTTTCGATCTTTAATTAAGAGGTTCGACCCGATTGAGCTTAAAATGATTCTTTTCTCTTCAACAGTTGCATTTTGAAATGCAGTAGCTGCGACACTACCAAACTTCAATAACTCTTTTACATTAGTTACAATATTATTATTAGACTTTTCAAACTCATCAATTATTAATTTCAGTTCTAGCTCCCGATTTTTATACTCTGATCTTTTACTAATAAATTCTTCCTCTGAAATAAGATCACCCAATTTTAATTCCATCAGTTTGTTGAACTTCTTTGACAAATTACTTAACTCTGTTTTATGAGTCTCTATGAAATCCTTATTTTTCTTGTTATCACTTTCAACATCATTCTCAATAACATCTATTGCAAACTGAATGAACTCTTCAGGTATTGTAATAGTTCTAAGGTAATCAACAATTTGTTCCTCCAATATTTTTACTTCAACTGTTTTCTGAGAGCAGTCTTCTTTTTTTCTTTTAGTACAACTGTAGTAAGTGTAGTTGTGAACATTCCCATTTTTCTGATTCTTTACTTTATCCTCAGCTGTAATCATTGCACCACATTCGCCACATCTGATCAGGCCAGTGAATGAAAAAACCTTTGATTCCGGTTTTGGATTTTCATTTTTAGCTAAAAGCTTTTGTATCCTATCATATTCAACTTTGGTAATCATTGGCTCGTGTTTACCTTTTATCCAGTTCCCACTTCCTTTGGGGTATTCATAGTAGCCATAGTAAAAGGGATTTCTAAGAATCTGATAAATAGTTGCTCGCCCGACACTTCTATTAAATCTGTTTGTTAAACCAAGCTCTTTAGCAGCTTTGTCTATGACTTGAGATGGTAGATAAGTGCCACTAAGCATCCAATCAAAAATCTTTCTTGTCATTTCAAATCGTGCAGGGTCCTTCATCATTTCCTTTTCACCTTTTCTCTTAAGAGGATTGTGAAGGTAACCTAATGGTGGTTGCGCAGGATACCATCCTCTTTCAGCTTTAGCTTTTAATCCACGCTGAGTGTTTTTACTGAGATCCCTGATAAATTGATTAGCCATCCCTTGCTCAACGCTCATTAGCAGAACGTTATCCTCCGGATAATAACTTCTATCGCTGCATTGGATATGTTTAATAATTGATTTTTGCAACATCCAACTTATCGTACCAAAGTCAACAGGATTTCGAAATAGTCGATCGGTTTTCCAACATATAATTCCATCAGCCTCTCCGTTACCAATTCTCTCAAGCATTTTATTAAACACTGGACGACCTGGTGCTTTAGCTGATTTAGCTTCTGTAAGAATATCGACTACTTCTAATTTTCTGTCTTCAGCTATTTTTTTTAATACATCAATTTGCGAAGATATTGATTCAACCTGTCTGTCTTCTGATTCTGAAGATTTTCTTGCATATACAAAATATTTTGTCTTTATCATTATTAATCCTCCTGCATTTATTAAGCAGCCGGACTACCGGCTGCTACTAATTATACTTTTCTATTTTTAATTGTACGTACAACATTTATTAAATTACAAAGTTTTATGGCCTTTGATAATGCGGCTTCTTTTGTCAATTCTTCATTAAAAGTTTTTTTGTACAATATTTGAAACTTTGAAATTTGTTCATTACTTAGTTTCACTGAATTAATTTCCAAAGACTTGATATTGTAGCTTCAACAACATCAAACCAAATTTTTATGGAAGTGATACTCCAACAATATCATTCCCATCGATTGTAGTACTAACACCATTACATTGGATGAAGTTGTTATCGCTGGATTCCCTAAATAACTCGGTATTCTTATACCGAATTGTGAAGGTTATTAAGTAAGCGGCTGCTACACCGCTTATGTTGATTGTTATCTGAGTAAACCTTTCTCATATAACGATATGATTGATTTAACTCTCAAGTTTTCTGAATTGGATTTTAAAAACGTCTTTTTGAATTGATCGTTTTTTGCTGAGCAACCTTTCATAAGTCTAGTCAGTGCATAAAAGGATAAAGAATGAATACAGTCAAAGGATAAAGGTTCAAAAATATTTTCAAAAATAATGTTACTTAACTTCCCTAAATTATTTTTATTATACTTTTCCTCAGTGTCCTTTTGAACATTAATAATAATTTCATCCAATGTTGCGGTCACACTGATTCTATCTAAGAGCAGAAATTCAACTTCGGAAATATCCGAGAATTGTTGATTTTCCAATTGCTTATTCCTAATACATTCTAAAAGATCCGATTTTTTATACATTGGAATCATTGCGTGTCCAGATGACTGTAAATCCTGATTTATTCCTCCAAATTCTGTATGTACACCTTTAGCAAAAGAATGATCATAATCATAACTGCTCACTTTTGCCAGGCAGCCAAATTCTGCCAATCCATCTAAATCATTTTTTACAAATGCTATTTCTTTATTCTCTTTGACCGCCTGAATTAATAATAATTCGTCTTCCTCATCAAATACTTGCGGTACTTTTGAGCAGCCAAATGGTAGCACAACTTCCTTTGTTCTTATCATAACATATTTTCTATTTTCGATCATAATTTTTCCTTTATCTTAATTTTGATTTTTGTTCTGATTCATTTGTTGATTCCATTCTGCAGCCAGCTTTAATTTTAGCCATCGCATTCCAAACTCGTCATTTAATTCCGCTGACTTATATAAAAATTCATCAGACATATCCGTCTGACCTAAGTGATAATATGACGTTGCCAAAATGTAGTATGCATGACCTAACAATCCGTCATCAGCGATAGCAGGTATAATTGGATTTAATATCTTTTTTGCTGGGTCGTAAGAACCATTTATATTGAATATTTTAGCTTTATATACGATCATTTTTTCATCTTTACGATTTAGTTTTAGTAAATCTTCAATTTGCTCTAATGCATCACTATATTTACCCTGTGCATAAAGACTTTGGACTTTAATTTTTCTAAGATTGATTGCTTCTTCACTATCTTGAGTACCTTTAAGGGCTATAAACTTATCACAGCATTCAATTGCTTTGTTGCAGTCGAGAGACATATAGTAATAATTTGTCAGACTATATAGGGCGAGATCATTTGAATTATCAATAATTAATATCTCCTCTAGTGGGGTAATTGCTCCCAATAGATCACCCTTTGCCTCCTGTATTAATGATTTTAGTAATCGTGACTGTGTATCTTCAGAATGACTCTTTAAATACTCTTCCAGTAATTTTTCTGCTACATTGAAATCCCCTCTCCTTAACGCTTCTGTAACCCGATCAAAAAAATCTTCCGGATCATAAAACATAAAATCTTCCATACTATTTTTTCTCCTTTTGTTTATTTATTAAATCTAATAGATCTTTTGGATGCTGAAAGTCTGGATGGTTAGAAACTAATTTTTTGCAGATCTTTTCCGCACTATTTATCTTATTGTTCAGATAGTAATTATATGCTTTTCCATAGAGAGCTATTTTATCATCTGGATGTACCAGCAGTACAGTATCATATATTTCATTCGCAATACCATAAGCACCCAACTTACTGTAGCAATTTGCCCCACCTATTGCCGCGTGAGTTGCCTGGTGAAAATTCTCATCACTACCTAGTGCCACTGTATAGCTTCCTAATGCATTAAGTATGAGTCCTTTATTCTCCTGATACTCGGCGTATTGATCATACACTTCAAAATCTGCTTTACCTAACGCTATCAAATGCTCCAGAGTTTTAATATAAAGTTTATTATCTCCAGTCTGATCGTATAACCATGCTTTATACTTAAGCGCTTGAGTATCCTCTGGATCGATGTCTAGTGCGTTTAGTACATAGTGCAACGCTTTAGCATAATCTTTGCGACGAAAATGAATATGAGTCAAGGCCTTCAGTACTACAATGTCCTTTCCATCAAATTTATTTAGTAATTCAAGGATTGGTAACACTTTATTGTGCGGTTTGGTATCAATATCATCCAAAACTTTATTAAGAGTTACTAGATAGTTTTCATTTGTTATTTTCATAAAATTTCCTTTTTAGTTAATAATTGAATATTATTTGTATCAATTAGTAGAGTCAATGAACTATTGGTAATAAAAGAGGTCCGATGTTATTAGTGTGGCAGGAACTAATTGTGCCGTCCTAGGCTTTCGCCAACATCGGACCAAAACATTAGTCGGCCCAACTAATAAACATCGCTGGACCTGGTTATATTCTTAAAGAGGGGAAATGAGACCCTTGCCACAGAATACTACTACCATTATAGTTTTGTGGCAAAAAAATAACGGCTTCTATATATGAAGGGTCAGTCTGATAGTAAGGAGTAGGAACTATCTATACTCCGTCTTTGGCGTTCACCACATCACTGACCTAATTAAAATTTAACGGCCCAGGAAATCAATCTGAGCTTAATTATATTGCTTATGAGAAGGCGGTAATCCATACCTCTTGTCACACAACATATCTACTCTAGAAGTAAGTTTTATTACGGGCTAACTTTTCGGTTTAATAAAAAATATTCGTTCGTAACCTATTCTTGCCAATTCATTCAAGTCAATCCCTAATAAAGTGGCTTCCGCTTCGCCCGGCCATAGACCTGTCCATCTTGCAAATTCTTTGTCGTGCCCTTCGCAATCGCAAGTCAACCTTTGTCCGCCACAAACAGAACATCTTTCAACGTCACAATTTTCTTTATGTATTTCTCCGGGCTTTGCTCCACAATCGTGGCATATTTTTAATCCTGGTAACATTTTAGTTCTCCTTCTATTTCGCCTGTAAAAAATTAACCCGCAACTCAGAAGACTGCAAGAATAGTTCAGGCTTTGTTTATAAATTATGTTAGTTAAATTTCTCAAGTTCATCTTTCTGTTACTTTCAGCTTGTTAGTTGCCAAGCTGTTAGTAGCCTCACCTCTAGAGCTTTTTAAATAAGAGGGCCAGTGCCGATAGTAAGGGATCGGAACTATCTGGATCCCGTCATGGGCTTTCACCACATCACTGACGCATTAAAACTTTTCGGTAAGGGTAAACCCTTCCTGGACCTAATTATTATGTGTGTCAATTAAGGCTGTATTTACGCAACCGATCTACTACATAATAACTACCACTGAATTAAGTAGATATCATCAACTAGCATTAATCAATCTGTCTTTATAATTGCCTAGTGCGCTCTCTTTAATCTCTATCATCTTTTCTTCAACCTTTCGGACATATTTGGGATCAATTTCATCGATGAAAGTAAAGAGATATGCTTGCTCATTTATTTTATATTCATCTTCTTCTATCAGATCCAGGACAGATATAATCAGATCGTGGGTAATTTGATGTCTATCTTTACCTTCAAATGCATAAACACCCTGCACATCATTGTCCTGTACCTCTCTATCCGTTTTCCAAAATTTCATAGTGCCCCCACTATTTTTTTGAACTCCTAAAATATTTTGACCCTTGAGCAGTATCTGAAAGAAAGGTTCTTCATAGGGTGGTTGTGTTATAAACATTGTACTAAATAAAGGAAATTTCATAAAATTTCTCCTGTTTGAATTTTTATAAATGTGTTAATTATTAATCATAGCGTAAAATGAAAAACATAAGTTGAGATTCCACAGCTTTATATACCAAATGCTGAACTAGCACCTAGTCTGAAAGTAACTTTTGTATTTCTTGACATTTTTAATTTCCTAATTAAATTGAGGCGGGTTATCCCCACCCCTTGTTTAAATTATTCAAGTATTACCATCTTGGGAAAGAATGGCCTACTTCCATCCAAATTAATTGCATCCATCACTATAACATCTTCCTCAACAGTTGCATCGTACTCGAATTGATAAACATAAGGTTTACCAGGTATCACTTTTTTTATTCTATCAACTTTGAAAGTGAAGAATTTTTCGTATACCTTAAAACCTGTATTCTGATCAACATCAAATACGCATGCACCTACCTTATCTGTATTAAGGGAATATCTAAATGCTGCCTGCCAATTAATCGTATCTGGACGATTTAATAATTGGTCTATCCACTTATCTGCATCCTTGTAACCAGGTTGAAGAGTGTATAATAAAGGGATCAAGTTTGAGTTCAAAACGATCACCTCCTTGAACTCGAAGGGGTCCAGAACATACTGGAATTGAAGAGCTTACCACTCTTATAATCATAATTTTTCTGAATTACTTAATGACTTGGAATGACAAATCATCAAATATTATATCCATTCTTTTCTTTCCTTATAAATGTGGGAATGATATTAGGTCCACTAAAATGTCCGGCCCACACCCTACTTGACTTCACGCCTAATGTGGGCCTAATTGTAAGTAAATCTTTAAGGTCCAATAGGTCTCCTAGCCTTCAAACCTTTGCTACTTGATTCACATACAACTACCGTCCTGGATTAGTAGCATACTCAGGCAGCTTTGTAAAATTAGAGGTTCAGGTAGTGGATAGAAAGTAGGTAGAAGCACCACCATGTCCATATTTCCTACTCAACCTGACCTCAGGGCAAAATGATGGGTGGCAGAGCCATCTTTGCCATCCTAGCTTTCACAACACGGACCCAGGGAGTTATATCTGATTAGAATATAATGGAAAGCAATTCGAGCCATTATAAGAGTGTGACCAACTTACAACATCATTGTAAAATCTGAAGGATTTTGATATAGAGGGTTCAAAGAAAAAATGTTAGATCTTTAAATATTTTTGAGCTTTAAAATTAATTTTGGTTATTATTTATAATAATTTTGCCTGTTCTAATTTCTTGGCCATTCATAATATTAATCTCTTCTTCAAATTCACCAGTAGAAAAGATTTCAACAACTTCGAGGTTATAGAAATCGACCTCTTTACCTAATTCTGCAAGGTAAGCAGAATCTTTTTTAGCAGTCATCCAGACAGCTTTTGCAGCATCCGCTGTTTTTGAAACCTCATCGTACAGTACGAGTTTGAGAGCAAACTCACTAGGTAAACTAGGAATGTGAGTTGACATTCCGTAAAATTTCCGAATCGAATCCTCCAAAATCATATCCAGATATTCATCTGCATAATCAGGATCTTTCGGAATGGCAAACACAGCTTTAACACTAAGACTTTTATTTTTTCCCATTTAACATTTCCTTTATTTTTTATTTGTAAATGATAAAAACATAGGACTGATATTGTAGCGTGAACCAGAGCCCGGCAGCAGCTACTATAGCCTTTCTCTTGGGATGGTCATATCAGTCCATTTAAATTAAGCGGCCCACTCTTGAGGATGGACCTTATTATGTTGTGGGGAATCGTGGATTTTTTGCCACTGACAACATAACTACCATTATAACTCGAGGTGGCAGTTACAACAGCTTTGAAGATAAGAGGACTGATGTCCTGGTCACCCGCAATATTCCCAGGTCTACGGGTTCAAAATTGTTTTCGCAACACATCAGCCAAAAATATGCGGTCCGACTAGTGATTCTTAATCCGTGTGGCGGGATCACTTGAGGCTAATAGTCTCTGGATTACTCGTAGAGCTTTCGCCCGGTCAGACCATCAATTCGCTACAGAATGAAATCAATACTCCCGGTCATCTGTATTTTACTTTGATATAGATGAGCTATCACAGAGATATAAAAGACCCTTCTATTAATTAATGGGAAAGAAGTGAAGATCTTTTTAACCTGTTAATGCGGAGTCTTTAATTATTTCTAGCAATTGTGGATAAATTTGCTCCGATTTTTAAATAACCTAAAAAAGGACCATATGTGGGCAGGCGATTCAAAGTAAACTCACCTTTGCATAAAACTTCTTGTACTTCGAGCCTATAGAAGTAATGAAAACCTAATAAACATTTTTCATCGAAGTAATCAAAACTCGTTTTTACAATAGCTGCCCTTATTTGTGAACCTTTAATTGAATTTGGGAGCGGAGCGGTATATAAAATTGCCATAGTTTTTGGAAGCAAGTGATTATTTGTCCCATAATTCCTAATGATTACCTCTGTATAGTTGAAGCGTAATGTGTCTTTGAGTAAAGTAAGGTCCTCATCCGAGCAAATATCAAGACCACTATATGCCTTATAAGTTTTTGTTGATTCAGTATGCATTTTTATCTCCTATTTGTTATCGAATAAATTAGAAATCATTTACAGCTTGGAGTAAAGTAAATAAACCTTATTCTGTTCTTAAGTCCATCTACCGCCAGGGATTACTCCCGCCGGAACCTATTAAAATCTGTAGTGTAGTTTTCCCCCGTACATATTAATGGGAAAGAAGAGCAGATAATATTAACCAAATATTCAGTCCCAGCCGTGACGTTAGTCTTGCGGTGGAAGCAGTCACGTCTGTCCATATTTCCGATTGACCGTTCAGTAGGTTTACTACCGCTGGGACCTATTAAAATCTGTAGTGTAGTTTTCCCCCGTACATATTAATGGGAAAGAAGAGCAGATAATATTAACCTAGCTAAAACCATAAATATTACCACAACCAATATAATTTTTAAAAATATATTACTGATTATATAAACCTCACCTAATTACATTTCAGTTAATAATTCCTTTAATTCTGATTCTTGGGATAATCTAATTAAGATTTTATTTACTCTTTTCGAAACTGCAGGTATGGAAATTTTAAGTTTTTTCCCAATCTCTTCATAGGGTTCCTTTTTAATTAAGTGCTCGTATAGCAATTCTTGTTCTTCTGCATTACAGTATTTTTCAATTATATCTCTGAAAAAAAATTCTTTAAAATTAAAATTAATTGATTTTTTTATATCAACACCAGGTTTTTTAACAGACATCGTATTATAGTTAATCTTATCTGTTTCAGTTTTTGAAGTGTCCTCTTCCAATACAGAAAAACTCTTAAAATGTCCCGAGAGATTAAGCATTTCACTCTCAGGTTCATCAGAGTCTATTTCAATATCTTTTAAATCAATTTCTTCATATTTAGAAATTTCACTTTCTTTTTCGTTTTTCTCCACTTTGAATGTATCAAGATCTTTTTCATCCCAAGATTTATTTTCCATGAATTGATCTACTACGAATCTTTTTTTGTACTCTAAATTCTGTTTACGCTCGTTCTCTTTTGACCGACTTAAACTTAGCCAGAATACATAAAATTTAAGAAAAGATAGAAATAACCGTACATTTACTAATTTAAGATCGATATCATTAATTTTATGAAGTTTAAAGACTGAAGAGAGCAAAAAGGTATATAGGTTAAGATTTTTAAAGTTAAGATATTTTAATAAAAGTGGATCAAATACTGGAGTTCTGTAACCGAGATATGGTGTACCTATATGCATTAGAATAAATAACCTTTTTTCTGGCTTAGTGAGGTTTTCGTTCTTATTTAATTCATCGAAAGTTTTTTTTGCCCATTCTCTATAACAACGTCGGAATAACATTTCAATTTCTAAATTAATTTGATCAACCATTCCTTGTGTACTGGAGAACTCATCATTGATATACACGAGAACTAAAAAACTATTCAATGGCTCAGGTTGTGAATGGTAGTGCTTGATTCCATCCATCCAATTCTGAATCTTTTCTATTTTCTCTTTACTTTTCTTTCCAACAAGAAATTCATTCAACGATAGAAGCGCTTCCATTACTATTTTATTAAGCTCTTCATTGGTTACGACTCTTTGTGTCTTACTGTCCTTATTTTCTTTTAATTCAGGTGACTGTTGCTCATTCTGAGGATATCTGGAAAGCATCGATTTTACTGTTTTTAGTACCTTACCGAAATCTGTTGATCTTAACTCTTCGAAAATCGGATCTTCAGAAAGGTAGTCTTTTAATTCATCAATTTCTCTTTTTGTATATCTCGTTCTAAATTTTTCTTTATTATTCTGAATATTTTCACTAATATTTTGAATATTAATTTTCAAAAAATATTGAACGATTTTCTCTAAATAATCTTTGGAAAAACGTATTTGTGTAGGCAATGTTTGATCAATTTCGTCAATTTCATCATATGCCGCTTCAAAAAATAATTTTTGAACGGAATAGTCGGTCACATCTAAAATTGAATATTCAATTTTTGACTTTACATCTTCCTCTTCCTTCTTTGTAGGCCAGGTTTTTCCCTGCTTAACAAGTAGTTCCCGTATGAGATTATTATAGTCCATCGAATTTATCTTGAATGTTCGAGTATTCTTTAATGTACTGCGGAGATATTGACCCTTTACATCAAAATGTGTTGCTCGATAATACTCTAAATAAAAGGTTATATTGAATTCAGAAAATTGATCTGATCCATATGTCTTAAGAAAAGGATGTAAAAATGATTCCGAAGAAAGAAGTTTTTCCCAATCTGGAATAAAAATTCTAACTTCACCGGAATTTTGAAGACCTGTTTCCTTCTTAAAGCCTTTCCTAAAATCAAGATCGAGTGTCTCAATTATTAAACCTGTGCCGTCGCTAAATGTTATTTCTTTTTCCAATTATTCCACCCTTTAAAATTTTTCTTTTACATTTATTATTTAATATAAATAATTTAAAATTATTTAATTAAAATATTTAACATTTTTGAAAAATTGAGTTCTCTTTTAAAATTATTTCTTCTATTGATTTTCATAATTTAATTCAGCTTAGTTTGCTTTAATTATTTCCAATGTTTGTTTTTCGCATAAATAGATTGGATTTTATTTCTATTGAGCTATTCAATTGCTGAAAATACGGATTACTCTACTTTCATCTCTCGGTCGTGCACGTGCTAAAGCAAGTGTGATGAATAATAATGGCAATTTATGGATACCAAAATTCCCAAACAGAAGTGAGGCTAAAAATATTGGAGGTTGGAAAATGGTTACATATAAATTAGCCGTAAGATTTGGCCTGAATATAATCTCTTAATTTATAAATAATAGCATAAAAACATTTATTCAATAATTTGGATACAATTCACAAACTGATAATTGAAACTTTCAATATTATGGTTTCTTTATTTTGGATTTCAATATGTGTTCTTATATCCAAGAATTTTAGGTATTAATTACAATTTTGAAAAATTTACATATTGTTTCACTTTGATTGTACTTGAAAAATTAAGGATTCTGTGTGGTACACAAAATGAATAAATAAAATCAAAAAAATAAAAATGAAATTCGACCCTGATATTACAATCAATGTTGTTAGAACTTGGGATGGTTTGATTAATCCTAGTTTAATCAAATGGAGTGGTGCAATTAATATTCACCGGAGGGATGCTAAAAGAATATTACAGCGTGAGATATGGAATTCCAGAAAATTTCATAATGATGGTGATGATTTTGTTTCGATATATATCTCAAGATTCTGGGGAGATGACGAAGGGATAGACTATTTATTACATCTTAAAGACCTGAAAAATGGTGAAACAAGAGTGACACCAATGTATGAGATTGAATTTGTTAAGCATTCACATAGAGATGGTCGTAAAAATTATATTGTGTTCAGACAAAAAGATCACCTTCAGAAATTAAAAATAAGTATTAAATAATGGGTGTGGTAACTGCCATTCGTAGCTGAGACTATGAGGTAGCAGCGAAAGCTATGACGGGTTATGATTCTATAACAGGATGTGTATCTGATGTTTCCCTGGCCCACAGAGACATTAAATTGTCAGCCTCTAAATACATAAGTGCCACACCCTTCTTATTAAAAAGCCTGGCAACTAGTAGCGCTTTCGTATCAATTATTTTTAATTTATCATTTGAGGACAAAATGAAACATAAAATAAAATCATTCGAAACTAACAAAGAAAATTTATTTATCGATACCAATCATCCTGACTACAAATGGATTAAGAAGCATTACAACGATCTAGATGTTTCAGATTCTGAGCGTGAATGGGCAGATTTTGATGATTCAATTATTGATGTAAAAGTTGGAAAACACTCGGTTAAATATATTGCTCCAAATACTTTTCCAAAGCAGGCAACTGAAACCATTGCTATCGTAGGTAAATCGAAAGGGAAGGATTTCATCGTTGATAGGTTAGTTCATTGTCGTTTTATGTATGATGGTCCAAATACTTATGAGATTTTTGGATTGGTCGACAAGGATAAAACAGAATTTAATAAAGATGGAGTATTAGTTCTGAAGCAGAAGAAGCTTTAATTATGATCTGCGAAATGCTGTTCGGTTATCGGATTTAATGAGGAGTAGATATTAAAAGTTCCCAGCTATTTAACAGGAGAGAGGTGTAGAATAGTAATTGTAAAATTATAATAAATCTTTAAACACACCCCAAAATCTAATGCTCAGAGCTCCATACTCATGTTTTAAACCACTTTTTTACTTGAACCCATGGTTGTGGGCGGCTAAAATAAAATCTCATGACTACGGGCTTCTATTAATGTTTTAAGAATAATCTCTTTCATTATAAAATAAATTGAAGAGTGCAGGTCAAGTGAAAATGAATTCCTAAAAAATAAAGTGTTAGAAGCTGTTAGGCATTTGTTTAAATTTTAACTTATTTCAAAGGTTACTAACACCTCTAACAATTTTTTAATTTTACTGGGCGTTACTTAAACCCTTATTGTGCATGGGGTTATAGAGAGCACTAGCAGTATATATACTTTTTAAATATTTAAATAATAAATATATATATATACCTTATCGACGATAAGAAAATAAAATAATATATATGGGCTGGATTTAGCCGCTGATTGGGAGGAGGTGTTTTACTCTACTACCTTACCTAACCCCTTTAAATACATGCCATTACAAGGATTTTAACCTAAAATCGTTGCTGATTGGACTGCGTTTTTGGATTAAATATGCATGTTTTTTCTAACAACAAATGCTAGGAATGTTAGCAGATTTAATAATGAATGTATTCTAATAATTTTTATTTTCATTGTTACTTGACGGCATGCTGAAATTTAAATATATTGAATAAGAGCAGACAGTATGATGTTTGCTTTGAAAACCTGCAAAAGACCACTTCTAAAACACACCAAGAGACAACCCGAATAATTTACAACCGAAAACTAATTTATTAGGAATGCTCTTTCAGTGAGAGGGCATTCCATTTGAAAAATATTTGGAGAAAATGAAAATGCAGAATTACATAACGAGAGACTTCTATGCTGCTGGCTACCTTCTTGCAGAGGGCTTCAAACTGGTTTCACATTCACGAATCGGTAAAATCACTCTATTCGAATTCGAAGGTAATCAGTCAGTCAAAGAAGCAGCAGATAAATATTTTACTATGCAGACACGGGTTGAACCGGTCGCTTATGGGAATGCCTTGAGGTCATTAAAATCGATCTTGCATTCTTACGATAAATTAAATGCAGATGGAGATGTAAATAATTATGTTAAACAATACAGAGGATGCAAACCTTAATCAGAAAAAAGAATTCTCAGAATATGAGAATGTAATTGTGTCCTGGGCGGATACGGTAAGTATCACCAAATTTGAAAAAGTTACTTTAGCAGATGTTTTTGAAGCCATTAAAGGTGATCAAGAATTAAAGAAAAAAATAGATCTAATACGCTCGATAAAGGATGCTAAAAAAAGACAAGATAAAAAATTTGAAATTCTGCCTTACTTTGTAATAGGAGAATTCACAGACAACACTAGATTAAATAAAAACCTGATTTCTACCCAACATATGATTTTCGATTACGATCATCTTGGGAGAAAACTAAAAGGAAAAAGAAAGCAGTTAATTGAAGATCCACGAGTAAATTTCATATTCACTTCACCGAGCGGAGACGGATTAAAAGTTGGTTATAAGTTAGATAATCCAATTACCGACTTTGAAACATTTTCAGCAATATATAAATACTACGCAAATCAACTTGGTCTTGAACTAGGTGAAAAAGCTGATAAAACTTCTGCGGCATCAAATCCTTGTTATTTTAGTATTGATGAGGATATACACACTAATCCAAATTCGCAGTTACTTACAACTAATATTTCAAAAACAGATCTCGATAAATTTAGAGCTCATACGAAAATTGATTGGGAAGAAGTTGAAGTTGCATTAAAGGGCCTTAGCAGTCCAAGAACACCAATGGCAGAAAAAATGATTGGAATGATGATGGGAAGAAGTATACCACGGGAAATTGCTATTGGATTGCTGCGTGGATGGAATACATTAAATAAGCCACCCCTGACTGATGAAAAAATAATCTATACAGTAAATGATATGTATGATAGGTACGAGCAACAGATTGATAGAGTTCCTGTGAAGTTTTTAGAGAAAGGCAATGCATACTTCAAGAAAGTATTTGTAAATAGAAACTGGGAAGAGGTACAGGTAACAACATTTATGATCATTCCAAGTGAACTGCTTGTCTTAGAGGACAGTGATTGCTTAGTATGTGAAATAGTAACATCTGCGGGTATTCATTATGAAAATGTAAAAATTGAAAACACGGACTGGCACACAAAGCAAAAATTTCAGAAAGCTCTTGGGCATCAGGATTGTGTATTTCTTGGAACAGATCACGATTTGCAGTCGTTGTGCCAGTTTATTCAGGTTTTAATACCGGTAAGAAAAGAAGCAACCAAAGTCATTGGATTATATGACAATGATACCTGGGTAACAGAAAAATATAATATTAAGAAAGATTTAATTAGTAAGGATCAAACTATAGTTCCTTATGATCGAGGTAAGGATGCATTCTACCACGGCATTAACTACAAGGAAATAGATGATGAAGAATATCAGGAATTGATAACTATTTTTTATAACAATGTATTCAGATTAAATGAAAAAAATAAAATAGCTTCTTACTTAGGGTGGTTATTCGCTACTCCTCTTAAACCATTATTGACAGATCTGGCAGATGGGTTTCCACTTCTATTTCATCACGGATCTCAGGGAGCTGGAAAGACAAGTCTCTCTCAAATATTTATGAGATTAGTCGGATACTCAAACCCTGACCCTAAATCCTGCACGATGAAACTTTTTCCTATGCTCAAGATGCTGTCAAGCACCAATGCAATCCCTCAATGGTATGATGAATTTAAGAAAGCCGATATGAAGGAAACGGATGTTGATAATTTGCTGAGGTATATGAGAAGAGCTTATAAGGGAGAGGTGGAAGATAAAGGTCGTGCTGATCAGACGGTTGAAACTTATAATATTACTGCACCTATGGCTGTGATGGGAGAATGGAATATAAATCAGCCCGCAATAATGGAAAGAGTAATATTGATACGGTTTAATGATTATGTCAAGAAGAATATGGAATCGCAGGAATCATTCAGAATTATTAAGGCGCTTGAGCTCGAAGCTTTTATGCCAAGATACATTAGTTATTGTCTGGGGCAGAACATTCGGGCATTATATAATAGTTCACAAAAAATAGTGGTAAAGGAAATTGAAAGTACTTTTATTGCCCCAAGGATAGTAAATAATCTCTCAGTTATGATAACGGGATTAGAATTGTTCAAAGGTTTTGCGAAAGAATATCAAATTGAAATTCCAGAATTAGATTATAAAGAATTACTTAATTATCAATTAAAGGAAATTACCGGGTCTAATAATGGAAGTGTTAAATCTGCTGTTGATCAGCTTATAGAGGAGTTGGCAATAATGGCAGAGAACGGGGAGATAAATAACATTTATGATTATAAAAAAGTGAAGACAAGTAATTCAATAAATGCACTGGCAATCAGATTTAACAAAATATTTCCTGACTTTATAGTATATGCGAAAAAAACAAACTATGAGGGTGATTTGTTAGATAAATCATCATATCTAAAAATGTTTGATGATTGTGAGTATGTATTAAATAAAAACCTGGCAGTAAAGATTCAGGGAAAGGCACATAGATGTTTGGTATTGGATATTGGAAAAGTAAAGAAGAAAGGAATAAATATAGATGGACTCCTAGCATCTGAAGAACCTGTTATAACACTACCAGATGATATTCTGGAATTAGAATAAACTTAAAGTTACAAGTGGTTACATATGGTTACTAGAATTGTGTAACCATAAATCAATAGAAATTGGATTAGAATTAAAGAAAATATAAATCAGTTACATAGTTACATAATTATAGATATACTATATATAAATCATTTTACTTATACCTTAACATAAATACCTAATTACCCAAGGTACTAGAAAATCCTGGTAACTATGTAACTAAGTAACCAAAACAGGTCTACTGCAAAGAGAAACTGGAAAAATAATTTAACCGTGGTAAGGACTTTTTATTAAACAGACAAAAAGAGGTATGAAAAATGGGGATAAGAAAAAAGAGGGATACCAGCTATAGTATGACTCAAAGACTATTGAAAAAACTTGGTGAGGGTAGGGTAGTAGAGTATTGGACCAAGTATGGAATGTATAAATCAGCAGAGCTGCTCTCAATCGAAATGCAGGAATATGTCAGTCCCTACGTCCTCCGATATATGAGCAACAAGTACGACTGGAAACGAAATTGTAATCCTAAATCAGCAATCTATGTAGGAGTAAAAAGAGGAACTGTTCCCAGCTCCTATTATAAACATTTAATATTTCCAACGGAGGAAATTAAAAATGAACACAATAATATATCCAGATAAATTAGACAGTAAATTTTATGAGAAAACAATTCTAGCAAATCCGAACATCGTACTTGATGGTTTTTATTACGGACGATTTGACAAAGCCTACGAGGAAAGTAGGGTAGAGTTAGTAAATAGTTACAAGTTTACATACACCTGTGATTACTGGCTCGATGGTTACTATTGGCACGACGATCGATCTTTCTTTCACGTAGCTGATACTAATGTCTTGCGATTGGTTGAAAAAAAATATGATGAATTTTCTATTCCACTTGGCTGCCTGGTAATCGCTGTCAAGCATAGGGATGAAATGCACGTTATGAGTCCTGATGGTATGGGGTTTGATTTGCTCTTTAACAAAAAAGCATTTCACGAATATCTTGAATTAAACAAATAAACTTATAGAGGAATAAAAATGAAAAATACTATTGATAAACAAATGCTTGAAAAGCAAATGCACAAGCCTAAAGAAAAAGCAGATGTAGTTTTTAATAAACTGCTTGCTCAACAGAAAAAACCAAAAAACCCTTTTGATGAAGCAAGAACGCAAAGCTACCCGGCTGTCAATCTGAAACCAGGAGGTAACATAAATGAGTCTTTATAGGGGAGGGGACGGTTCTACCAAAGAAAAGGCCATTATCATCCTAGCAAATTCAGAATATGAAGGGGTTAGTGCTGAGTGGGATTACCTTCAAGACAAGTTCGGCACCTGGGATCTGGAAGAGCAAACATTTTTAGAAGATGGCAATAGAAGGTATGATATTATGAAAATTATCTATCATCTTGGACAGAAGCGCAAGGAGGTTTGGTTCGATGTCAGTGATTTCTATGGGAGGGAATGATATGTCTAAATATATATTCACATTAGCTACCCTACTGGACTCTAAAAGCAAGATCAAAAAACACTACAGCCCAGACACTGTGATTGCTGATTTATTTGATGAGAATCTGGACGAGATAGATTTTATAAAGTCCTTGCCGGAGCTTGAATTGATTTATGGATTTGAAATTCCAGCAGACCTATACGACAAAACAGATTTGACCCTTCGTGAGTTTGCTGATGAACTATCACAATTAACGATAATCACTGAAGAGTTATATCCAGAATTTTTTGATATTAAATTTACTTCATTGAAATTGACTAAAAGATGGATTGAGTTGGAGAATAAAACTGATGAAGATTCACTTCGTGAGATGCAGATTATAAACGAGAAGTTTGCAGAGCTTGATGATCGCTTGAATGTTGTGCTCGGGAATGTGCTGATAAATTAAAAGGGAGCTAGGTAGCTCCCCTAATTTAACTTTAATAAAATCATTTTTCTAGTTTGAATAAAATCTCCATCCTGCAATCGGTAAAAGTAAACTCAACTTGACAGGTTAGTTGTATTCCAATTTAACTCATGGTCTCAAAGGATCATTTTGTTTTTATTAATAAATTTCTTTTTAGTGTATTATTTATTTGTTACCGCTTTTCAAACTATTTACAGAGTCATTTAATAAGTTGAACTTGAACTCTAATACCCTCTCAAACTTTCATAAGTCAAAATCTGATCAGAGGTTAGAATACCTTTTTGCTGAATGTGGGAATTAAGATGTGTAAACCTAAGTTCGCCTTGATACTCTGCAATTTCCATTACCAGGTTTCTTACAGATTCTTCGTCTGCTTTACCGCTGCTAAGTAATTGCTCCAACTGCTTCTCCTTTTCAATTATAATTTTTCCTAAATAAACAGCTTTCTCTTTCATCATACCGAAAATCTTTTCAGTAGTATCAATCTGAGCTTGACTTAGATTTAATTCCTTTGATAAATCCAATACATGTTTCGGCCCCGGGAAGTGATTCAATTCCGCAGCTTTAGCCAAACCCATTCCTTCTCCATTCAGATAGCCGTTTATTTGTTCTGAAGTAAATGCTTTTAATTCGTTCCCTGTTTCAGAAGAATGGTGGGATTGCGTCTGCGCATTAAGTATCGTGATCGAAAAAATAAAAACTAAAAAGAAACAAAAATTCTTTATAGATAATTCCTTTATTTTTTTATTCAGTAATATTATGTTGTAACGGTTACACTTTAGTGTGCAAACTTTTACAAAGAAAATTTAAGCCAAAAAAAATTATTTACAGCAATCTTTCCTTTGCTCACTTTCATAAACTTTCTAAAACCAAAGAAAGCCACGATGCCTACAAAACCTAAACCAACAAGTATTTCCATAATACTAAATCTTTTTTATAAATTAAAATTAAAACCTGCAGCAACTATAAAGTCAGAAGTTGAATTGTTTAACCCGGCTGATCCGATCATAGTATAACTCAGTTTTGGATTGATTAAATAAGAGTAACTGAGTGACAATTGTTTTGGGGATGCGAACCCGGTTACAATCGTTGAGTACGAATCATATTCAAGAAGGAACAGATGTTTTCCTCTGCCAAAAATGTTCCCAATACCGGCACTAAAAGTTATTGGATTTTCAATAGTAGCTTCTGAAGAGTTGCCTAAAAATAAATATCCCGTTTGTACGTAGAATGAAAAAGTGCCAATAAATTTCCTTACACTTACTGCAAGATTAAAATCAATTTTTCCGGTACCGATATTTAAAGATGTAGAAGCGGTTGGAAATTTCACAAATCCATCTGTTGAAAAACCTGGTAATGAATTTGTTTCTTTAACTAAAGTATAACTGCCATAAACATATATATCTCCAATCCCTGCATTTAGATCTGACATTCCCAGATTCCCATTCATCATAGAGCCTTGACCACCTGAACCGTGCATACCCTCACCAATGTTATTTCCGCTATCACTCCCCCCATTTGGAAAGTACATTCCTCCAAGCTGTGTAAATGAGCCGGATGAATTGAATACTAATGGTAAACTAAGGCTAAGGTAATAATCCTGAACCTGATATCGAAAACCCCCGTACAAGTAATAAGCGATGTTATGAGAGCCGTCAGACAAATTGCCTTCAACTGCAGTAATAGAAGTGTTGACAGAAAATCCTTCCTGTGCTGCGGCAGAAGAAAAAGCTCCGATGACAATAAGAAATATAATTAAAGAGAATATGCTATTCGGTTTAATGTTGCAAAGTTTTACTATGATTCCATTCTTCACTTTATATTCTCTTGCTGCAATTGTTTCATTATTTCATCATAGTTATTCATCATTCCATCCATATTATCCATCATCTCTTTCATCTGCCCCTGCATCTGTTTGCTGTTCATCATCTCCTGGTTTTTCATCATTTCGTTCATCTGATTTAACATGTTGTTCATTTCACTGGACATCGTGTTCATATTTCCCATAAAATTCTTCATGCTTTCCGAGTGCTGCATTTGTTCCATATTTTTCATCTGGTTTGCCATTCCATTCATCTGTTCAGACATTTGATTCATATGATCCATCATTTGCTGCATCTGCGTCATGTTATTTTGCATCATATTGTTATGCATCATACCCTGCATGTGGTCATTCTGAGCAACTGTGCTGGAATTGTGTACAGCTATAAATATAACAATTGCCATTATTAAATATTTCATAGATTTCATTTCAAGTCTCCTTTTGTTTTTTGATGTTCAGTTATTTTATGTTAAGAAAAGAGTAAACTGTTTTAGCAGAATAATCCTTATTCAATTTTTTAGCTCTCTCAAGATAGTAACGTGATTTTAATTCATTACCCGTAATCTTATATAAGTCACTTAGCAGATAGTATGCATCCGGTTCTTCCGGGTACTCTTCATTTTCCTGCAATGCATATTTTATGGCTGTTTCTATTTCTCCCTGAAGATACTGCTGGTATGCTTTTAGTATATTTAAATCTTGCAAATCAGGTATTAAAGTTTCTAATTCTTTAATATATTTTAAAGATTCATTTAGCTCACTCTGATTCTGATATAGAATTACCAATCCCTTTCTCGATTCAATTAAATTTTTATCATACCTCAATGCTTCTAAAAAGTTATCTTCAGCATCTGAAAAAAGATTTTGAGACAAATAGTACATGCCAATAGTTTCGTAGTACTTAGCATTATAAGGGTTGTATGATATTAGTTTTTTCAAAGCATTAACTGCAGTTGAATATTCTCCAATGGTTCCATATAAAATGCTTAAATTAAAAAGAGCCAGTTCATTTTTAGGTTCGTTATTAACAGCCTCTAGGAGAAACTCTTTAGCTCTCTTAATATTACCATAATTAAGATGTATTACCCCCAAACTTATCAATGCATCTTCATCTCTTGAATCCAGGGTTAAAACTTTATCATAATAATAACTAATCATTATAAGATTTTTATTTGCAACTGCAATTTCCGCAAGATATTTCAATATGGTTATATCATTAGGTTTAATCTTAAGTGCTTCTAAAAAATAATTTTCTGATTCTTCAATATTCCCAGTTGAGAAATTTTTAACACCGTATTCATATAACTCATTAAAATTAATACTATTAAACGGACTTGTTTTGTCCTGAGCTTTTAGTAAAACGAATGAAAAAACAATAGCAAATGACATATAAATT
The DNA here is from genome assembly GCA_018335755.1 of Ignavibacterium sp. Lineage (GTDB taxonomy): Bacteria > Bacteroidota > Ignavibacteria > Ignavibacteriales > Ignavibacteriaceae > JAGXRK01. The sequence continues at coordinate 110,627 of JAGXRK010000011.1, forward strand.
ATTTTCATAACTAACTCCAATAGTAATCGGAATTTTATTGAAACAATTAATTAATTCTCTTTACAAAATTCCGAAAATATTTCTAACTCTATCATTCTCATCAGCAATTAATTCTAATAAATATCTTCTTCTTTTCTTTTGGTTCCTCTTGTCTGATCATGCATTCAATCACTTTTATTTTATAGGTATCATAATTCTACACAAATATTTATCTCATTAAGTAATAGTAAGTATCTAAATGATGTTGTTTTCTTTTTTCCTTCTAATTATTACAATTGTAAAGCCTACGGACATAATAACTACTCCAAACCAGACAAGGCTAATAAATGGTTTAATGCTGACATCAACGGTTAATATTTCACCGGTTAAATTTTCATTCTTAACTAAAGTAGTAGACCTATCTGAAGATGAGTTGTTGGAAGTCTTTTTATTTTCATTTTCGTCTATATAAGAAGTCGGGGAGATGTATAAATCTTTGCTAAATCCTTCAATTATATCCGGTTCTCTCATTATGGAATTATTATAATCTGAAATAAACATTACAGGGGAAGCTATAAATGTATTATAGCCTTCCTTTACTTTTATATCAAATGAATATTTATTGTCACTATCTATCGATTTAATTCCAAGAAAAGTTAATTCATAGTTAAAAATATTTTTTGTAGCTCCTTTTGGTAGTTCTATTTGCTGCGATTCAATTGCAGTGCTGGTAGTGAGTACACCTAACAAGAATGTTGCAAATCCAATATGTGCTATGTGACCGCCCCAGAAATAAAATCCATTTTTCATTACTTTCACCATCATCTGGATATTTACTGTTATTGTAAATATGATGGATAAAAGGAAAATGGCAAGCTTAATATCATGTAAGCCAAATAAATAAAATAAAACTATTGATAGGACTAACGATGCGACAATAGGAATACCAATGCTTTTAATAAATTCTGACTTATTTGTATCCCCCCATCTTAAAAATAAACTTATACCAATCAGCGATCCCATAAGAATTACTAAAGGTAGATTCATTTGATTATAAAAAGTTGTTTCAACAGATTGGCCAAGTATAGGAGCAGAGGTTCCAACAAATACTACTATAGCTGACGCAATTAATAGCATTGCACCATAAAATAAACCGATTTCTCTGGAAAGAAGATTCTCCTTAAACTCAACTGAATTGGTTAGCGATTTTCTTCTGTAATAAACTCCACCTATTCCTATCACTATAAAAGTAATTATAAAGAATAAAAGGAATAAATAAACAGTCATACCGGGATCTTCAAATGAATGAACTGATGCTTGAGATAATATTCCGCTACGGGTTAAGAATGTACTATAAATAACCAGGATGAACATTACAGCAGCTAGTATAAGATTTGTTTTTGCAAATCGTCCAGGTTTGTAAAAAACCTGTGTTTGTTTCTGAACTAACATTGTATGAATTAATGCTATGCTAATAATCCAAGGTATTAAACTGGCATTTTCAACCGGATCCCATCCCCAGTAACCACCCCAGCCTAAAACACCATATGCCCAGTACCCGCCTATCATAAGCCCTAAGCCCAAGACAATAGAAGCTGTTAGAGTCCAGGGGAGTGCATGTCTTATCCATTGGTCATATTTATTTTTAATTAAAGCAGAAACAGCATACGTGAATGGTACTGTCATTAATGCAAATCCCAAAAACAATATGGGCGGATGTATTTGCATCCAGAAATTTTGCAGTAAAGGATTGAGTCCTTTTCCTTTTATAAGAAAATCACCGAAGGTAATTCCATTGTACTGTAATACTGAATACAGATCTGGTCCAAGCCTGACGAAGTTTTGCTTTGATGATTGATCGCTTACGAGGAAGTTTTGAAAAATTGGCATTCCCAGTATTGACTGATTAAAGTATTTTATATCAACGTAATTAGTTTGAGACCAGATAAGATGAAATGGACTTTTCAACATAGGTGTTACCATAGCTATAAGGAAGACAGCTATTAAAGAATAGATCATCATAATCCTTGACTCTAATCCTTCTACCTTAGAAGTTTGGCTTTGTAATGTTACACCGATTATGACAATAAATAATAACCATAACAAAAAGCTGCCTTCTTGTCCTGCAAAAAAGGATGATATTAATAACCCGGTAGACAATTCAGCGTTACTATATTCAAAAACATATTTATATTCATATTGGTGGGTCAATATTAAATAAAACAAAAAAACACTGGCTGTGATAACAAGGATAGTCATAGTATGATATCCGATTCTTGCTTGGTTAAGCGATTTCACGTTACCATTTAAAGCTTTATAATATTTATACGTGCTGAATATTCCAGCGAGTAGTGCTAAAACTATTACTATATTGCCGAACATTTTATCTTCCTTGATCAGTTAGTTTCTTGTTAAATAATTTTATCAATTAATAATCTGTCCATCCTTGAAATAAATACTTCGTTTTCCGTATCCTTCAACTTTTTTGTCATGGGTAACTACAATGATTGTTCTACCTTCTTCATTAAGGTTACAAAACAATTCCATAATGGATTCTCCTGTTTTAGTATCCAGGTTACCGGTAGGTTCATCAGCTAATAAAATTAGCGGTTCATTAACAAGTGCCCTTGCAATCGCAACTCTTTGTTGTTCACCTCCGCTTAATTCATCTACCATTCTGTGTACCTTGTTTTCTAAACCGACCTTACTGAATATTTGCGTGCATCTTTCCTCTTTTTCTCCCTTTGTTAAATCACTAATTGCAAGAGGTAGCATAGTGTTTTCCTTAACCGTTAAATATTTGAGCAGGTGAAACGATTGAAAAATAAATCCGATATATTCGCGCCTGTACTTTGCCAGTTTATCCGCGCCCAATCCGAAGATGTTCATATCATCTATAATAACTTCTCCTTTTGTCGGATGGCTCAATCCGCCAATTGCTGTTAGAAAAGTACTTTTGCCCGAACCAGAAGGACCCATAACGGATAAAAATTCATTCGACTCAATTGAAGCTGTGACATTATTAATTGCAAGGACGCTTTCATTTGCAGTGTTATATTCTTTGGTAAGATTATTTATTTTTATAAAACTCATTAATATTTCCTTCGTTAATGTTCTTTAATATCAAAGCGATCTGAATGCAACTGTTGGATCAAGATTATTAGCCCTGAACACCGGGTAAATACTTGACAATAATCCAACAACAATTGATAAAGCTGTAGCTGCAAGCAGGGTATAAAAATTAAAAGATATACCACCCTGATTAGTTGTACCAAGCAGCGGCACTATTAATTTTGAAACATAAATTCCAATTGCATATCCAAAAATTCCCGCAATTAAGCTTCCTATTAATACTTCGTAAAAAAATATTGTTGCAATATTAATTCCAGTAAATCCGACTGCCTTAATCACTCCTATTTCTGCAGTCCTTTCATTTACAGAAGCATTTACATTAGTGAAAACTATCAGCATACTGATGATTAAGATTACGATTGATAATCCAAATGAAAATTGCTCAAACCTTTGAATCGTTGACATTTTCGATTCTATTGTCTGGCGGACAGCTGTTACTTCGGCTTTCGGCAATTGGTTTGATGTTTGCGAAACAATCTCTTCGATAGGACAGTCGTAACAAAGAGCAGCCACTTCAATTAAACTTAATTTACTTTTTTGTTTAAATAATTCCTGGGCTTCTCCCAGGTTCATAAAGATCATTGCATCATCCTGCGAGCCTGTTTCTTCAATTATGCCTGCAATTTTAAATCTGCTACCATTAAGCATGATATTATTATTCAATCCGAAGTTTAATTTTTGTTTTATTTTCGATCCAATTAAAACTTCATTCTCCTGGATTTCCCGTTTCCCAATTATCTTCCACCATTTTTTCAATCTCAACTCGTCCGTAATGCTAATACCTGTTACTATTACTTTTTTATTTTCCACCGAAGTAATGTTCAATAGTTTTGGAGCAATTATGCTGATGTTATCTTTATTCTTTATTTTTTTGATAGAGTTAATATCTTCATTATTTAACTGGGCGTTAGAAAGGTTTACTCCGCCAACATTTAATCCGCCATAATTTATTACCAGTTCATCTGATTTAGGCGAGATGACAATATTGGCTCCGTACTCATCAAGATCTAAGGCAACACTTTTATTCACATTTTCTGAAACAGTGATTAAAGTAACTACTGATGAAACTGCAAGCACCAGTCCGATTATCAGAAAAATTGTTTTAGATTTCCGTCTGCTTAAACTGTGCAAGGCAATATTGTAAAGCTTCATTATGCTTTCCTATATTCTTCTTTGCCAGTTTGCCACACTTGATACATCAATTTGTATCTCATTTCCTGTTACAATGCTTGGGATGGGATCAGGAGGATATTTCCCGCAGGAACCGCTAATCGCATCCATATTATTCAGATCCCAGGTAGTACCGCAGGAGTTGCATATTAACTCATCACCTTTAATGTGGAAAGTAGTGGAATTACAAGGTTCACACATACTAATAGCTGTTATGACCTTGCCTTCTTCAGATATATATGCAAGTAAAGGTACAACAGGACCAGAACCAGTATAAGAGAATTTTACAAATTTATTATTTTTAACTACCTCAAGAGGTATAATTATTTTTCCGCTTTCTACTTTTGATTGTATAGTACTCATTTGTGTAGGACTGGACGGATACTCAATAGAGTTGATGACCTTTGGTTGTTTTTTTATAATTTCATTCTCTTTCGACCCGGTTGTAATAAAGTAAATTAATATTACTCCGATAAACCCTATAGATAAAACAATATTTGTAGTCTTGAATTTTGAAGGCGATTTAGATAATATTTTTTCTCGTTTATGTATCTTTTGGTGATTATCTTTTACTGAGGAGCCAAGTAATCTATGTCCGCAATCTGGACAAAATTTTACTCCATTGTTTACTTTGTGGCCGCATTGAGGACAATAATTTACATTCGTCATTTCTTCACCTGCAATTATTTAATTGAGTAAATCTTTTTTCTTTTCTTCAAACACTAGTTTATTAATTTCGCCCTTAGCGTACCGTTTCTTTAACAAATCTAACGGTGTTTCGTTTTGAATATCTGATACACATGTTCTAAAGCTGTTAACTGCATAAAAAAGAATAACAACTATGGCAATTACTATTAGCCATAACCACCACATTCCCATAAATCCCATCATAATAATCACTTCTTTCTTTTTGCTTTAATTGTTCGACTATACTTTTATATTTTCTTACCACCATATTTTTGGTCAACAATATCCACTATTTCATTAATCGTATATTTATTTTCATTAATTTTTTCATCAATAAATTTCTTTACCTCGGTAGCGCCATTTGGGTGATTGCAAGTGCAATCCCTTAATTCATCTACTGCACATTTCCCACAAGGGCAATTAAATGCTGAATAAATTGTGTATTTGTCTGAAATAGTAGCTTTGGTATTAATCAAATCCGGTTGGTTTGAGATTAAATCTTTTGTTATTTGAAGCTGGTTAGGATTCCAAATGCGAGAAACATCTACATTGTAATTCGAAGCAAACTCTGCTTTCAACCAACCATATTTATTTGCGACTGCAATAACAATATCATCCGGGTTTTGATTTTTTTCTAAATAGTCTCTGATAAATTGTCGCTCTTCAGCAGCAGTTGCACACTTACAAGTCTCAAGTGGTTCTTCATTACACGAACCGCAAGAGCAAATAAATTTTGAGGCTATCTCATATACTTTCGCCTCAACTATCGGATTCGTACTCTTTTGTTCAATTGGAATTTCTGAGCTATTCGGATATTTATTAAAAATCAATTCAAGGGATAAAACAATTATCACTGTGCCGATAACCACACCAACTGGTATCCATAAGAATTTCAAATTATTAAAGTAAGAATTCTTTCTTATCGCATTTTTCTTTAAGCTGTTTTTTGATTCTTGGCGAAGTTGTTTTTTACTTTTCTGCTTCCGCTGAAAAGTATTATTTATAGTCTCTGATTTTAGAATTAATTGTTTTCCGCAGGAAACACAATACTTACTCGACTCGCCATTTTCTGCACCGCAATTCGGGCAAGCATTCGGAGATGTATTCTTTATCACAGATAATTCTTTACCACATTTAATACAAAATTTATTCTCATCATTGTTATTATTTCCACAATTATTACAAATCATATTTTACCTCTTGTCTTGATCTTGCCCCCCACTCTCCGATTTGGAGCGGGGAGTAAAGAGATGTTTTATTATTTTTCTTTTATTTTAAAACCATTCTTAATGAGATTTTCCTTTGCATTTTCAAGAGTTACTTCTTTTAATTTCATCCCACATAATGGGCAATCACCTGCTTCATCCGAAATAACGTTCCAGTCCATAGTATCTTGAAATACTTTTCCGTCTTTGTTTTTATCAATAGCTTTGAGATCAATTTCTCCATCCCTTACAAGCGATTCTGTCATTGTTTTACTGGAATCCATCTTCATATTTTTATGATCTTTCATGTCCATATGTTTATGGTCTTTATGTTTCATTTCCATTTTATGCTCTTTCACCTTTTCATCCTTAGGTGATTCCTGAGCTAATGTACCTGAAATGAGTGAGGCGAATAATACCATCGTAAAGATTTTTATTAGTTTTTTCACTTTATTTTCTCCTTTTTATTAATATTTAGTTATTTCTTTTTTATTTCTACTGTTCCCATTTATATGGAAGATTCTTTCTTAATAACATTTCCAGTCAAAGGAACCTTTATAGTCGAATTCTCTGGATCATTTGTTTCAATGTTAATAGTCTTGTTTTGATTACCGGATTTTCCTTTAGAATCAAAAGTAACTTTTATCTTCGTTGATTCACCCGGCTTTAATTCGTTCTTTTCAGGCATCACCGCCGTACATCCACAAGAAGCCCAAACTTTTTTTATTTTCAGAAGTTCACCACCTTCATTTGTAATTACAAAATATGTGGTAACAACCGAGTCTTGAATAATATCTCCAAAGTCGTAAGTCATAGGTACTATAACTGCCTTAGGTTCTTTTTCGAATTGTGCAAATGCAATGTTTGAAAGAACAATTACCAACAGAATGAACGAACTTCTTTGAATGATTTTTTTATCGAGCTGCATTTTTATAACTCCTTTTTTATTTGTTTAGAATCATTTTTTTAGTTTCTGTATAGAACGGAGTTCTTATCATATAGAAATAAACTCCAGACGGATATCCGCTCATATCAAGATCAATTATATATCTGCCTTTTGGTCTTTCACCATTTACAAGAGTCATAATTTCGTTACCTAGTATATTGAATAGTTTTATCATTACATTTTGAGTTTCAGGAATAGAGTAAAATATTTTTGTTGCCGGGTTAAATGGATTGGGATAATTCTGATTTAATGAAAATGAATCCAGATTGCCGGATAAGAATTCTTCCGTTACATCAGTTGTGTTTTGAAAATAAATTCCAACCGGGATTGTAATTGGTCCGTGATGCGGATCTCCAACGTAAATGTTTGCATTGTTTATACCATTTTGAAGATAAGAAATGTCATAACTAATCTCAATTTCAACAGTATCTCCCACATTGATTGAGCCGCTGGTAGAACTGAAAGATATCCATGATACATCTGCACTTAATGAATAATTGAGAGGGGATACGGGTCCCAAATTGGTAATATAAAGTTGCGAAGTATTATTGCCCCCGGCATATAAAGTGTCTATTATAAGACCTGGATTAACGGATAAACTTGCTTCAATATTAGAAGTAAAGAATAACAGAACAGTCACTGTTGCAAAAACTATTTTTAAGTATTTCATCATTTTAATCTTTCTTTTAATTGTCCTATCAAATTGTTTCTAATTATTATTCATTTGAGTAAAAGTATTCTTCAATACCTTTGACTAACCGTTTAATTAGTTCCATTTATCCGTTACCTTAAGTCATTCTTAACAAGATTTTCTTTTTCTTCTCTTAGAGTTACTTCCTTTAACTCCATTTTGCATAACGGACATTTACCCGGCATATCTGAAATTACTTTCCAATCCATCATATCCTGATATACCATTCCACATTCAATCGCCGTTTATGTCAATTGTCTCGAGATGAATGACACCTTCATAATTTTATTCAGGTAACTCATTTTTATCTTCTTTTTATTTAATGAATAATTAAAGTGCTTTAATACCTTTTTGTTTTGTGCGGATACTAATTGAATCAGTTATATCAGAGATAAATATTTTACCATCACCCTTACTTCCGGTATGGGCGTTCTCTAAAATTGATCCTACAAATTTGTTCAACTCATCATCCTCACAAACAAGCTCTATCTTAATACTTCTGCAATATTTCTCGCAATATTCTATCGATAGTTTGGTATTTTTAGGGTCAACCCAACCGCCTAATGTAGAAACATCAATAACCGTCATTCCCTTAGCACCAGCTGATTCAAGTCCAAATATTACTTTGTCAGCTTTTTCTGGTCTTATGTAAGCCTTTATTTCCTTCATAGTCATTCACCATTAAATTAATTTTCTAATAATTTTCCTTCAAGCTTTGCTTCTTTTTTCATCTCCCATGATTTCCACAAATAGTAAATCACTGGATAGATTGCTAATTCCATTAAAACTGATGTAACAACACCACCGAGCATTGGCGCGGCAATTCTTTTCATAACATCGGCACCAGCGCCATGGCTCCACATAATGGGCATTAAACCAGCTATTATTACTGATGCAGTCATAATTTTTGGACGAACCCTTTTAACTGCACCGTGATGTATGGCTTCTTTCAGATCTTTCAGAGTTTTCAATATTCCCTTTTCCTTCCATTCTTTTAGAGCAACATCTAAATAGAGAAGCATTACAACTCCAGTTTCTGCATCGAGTCCGGCTAAGGCAATGATACCAACCCAAACAGCTATACTAAGATTATAACCGAGAATGTAGAGCAGCCAAAATGTTCCCACTAAAGAAAATGGAACTGCTAAGAACACAATTGCTACTTTTATAACCGAACGTGTATTCAAGAAAATAATAAGGAAGATGATAAATAGGGTTAGAGGAATAACATACATCAATCTTTCGTTAGCACGCTGCATGTATTCATACTGTCCACTCCAAACAATGTTATAACCGGCAGGAAGTTTTATTTTTTCGCGTACTTCTTGCTGAGCATTCTTTACGTAAGTCCCTACGTCAATATCTTTTATATCAACATAAACCCAAGCATTTGGCTTAGTATCTTCACTTCTTATAACCATTGGACCTTTGCGAGTAACAATATTAGCTATTTGTCCGATAGGAACTTGATCGCCGGTTGGAGTGGGAACTAATGCTCTTTTTAACGATTCAATATTGTCTCTTAATTCTCTGCTGTATCTCAAGTTAACTGTATATCTTTCCAATCCTTCAACGGTGTTGGTAATAGGCATTCCACCCATAGCTGTTTGGATCACATTTTCCACATCTTCAATAGTAAGTCCGTACCGTGCAGCTTCTTTTCTATTTATTTCGATATCAAGATAATTCCCACCAACCGATCTTTCGGCAAAAGCACTTAAGGTGCCAGGGACTTTTCGTATCACCGATTCTACTTCACGTCCTATATTTTGAAGGACACTTAAATCTGGTCCGGAAATTTTTATACCAACCGGAGTTTTAATTCCCGTGCTAAGCATATCTACACGGGTCTTAATCGGCATAGTCCATGCATTCGTTAATCCTGGAAACTGAATAGACCTGTCCATCTCATCAATAAGTTTTTCCACCGTCATTCCGGGTCGCCATTCACTTTCCGGTTTTAACATTATAGTTGTTTCAATCATATCTAATCCAGCAGGATCTGTAGCTGTTTCGGCGCGTCCAATTTTACCAAGTACGTGATGAACTTCAGGGAATTGAGAAATAATTTTATCTGTCTGTTGGAGAATTTCCCTGGCTTTTGTAATAGACATTCCGGGCATCGTAGTAGGCATATAAAGAAGATCGCCTTCATACAGCGGCGGCATAAATTCCGAACCTAATTTGCTATAAGGGAAGTAAGTAATTCCCAATACTACGAGAGCTGTAAGAAGCGTGAACTTCCATCTTTTGATTACAAAATTAACTACGGGATGATATATTTTTATTAAAAATTTGTTTATAGGATTTCTCTCTTCCGGTAGAATTCTTCCTTTAATCCAATATCCCATTAAAATTGGTACAAGAGTAACAGATAGAATTGCAGCCGCTGCCATCGAATATGTTTTTGTAAAAGCCAGCGGTCTGAATAATCTTCCTTCTTGACCTTCAAGAGTAAACACCGGAATAAATGAAACAGTTATGACCAATAGCGAATAAAATAGTGAAGGTCCGACTTCTTTTGAAGCTTCAATAATTAGTAGCCATCGGTTCTTCCTATCACTCTCTGGCTTCAGTAAATCGTGTTCGATGTGCTTATGGGCGTTTTCAATCATAATTATTGCGGCATCCACCATCGCTCCGATTGCAATTGCAATACCGCCAAGCGACATAATGTTCGCAGTTATACCTTGCATTTTCATAACAATTAATGCCATAAGAATGGCTGTTGGCAAAGTAAAAATTGCAACCATCGAACTTCGGAAATGCAGTAAGAACAGAATACAGATTAGAGCTACTATTAATATTTCTTCAATTAATTTGTCTCTAAGTGTCTCAATGGCCCGTTCAATCAATGACGAACGATCATAACCGATATTGATTTTAACATCATCGGGTAAACCTTGCTTAAGTACCTCAAGCTTCTTTTTGACATTTTCTATAACTGATAAAGCATTTTGACCGTAACGCATGACAACAATACCCGCAACAACTTCGCCCTCTCCTCCGGCTTCAGTTAAACCGCGTCTCATTAAAGGTCCAATATTTACATCGGCAACGTCCTTAATGTAAACTGGAGTATTGGTTGATTTGTCAACCATAATTGGAATATTTTCTATATCCTCTATGGACTTAATGTATCCAAGGCCCCTCACCATAAACTCCATTTCACCCATTTCAATTACTTCGCCGCCAACATCATTGTTTGATTTTTTGATTGCCATATCAACCATATTAAGGGGAATGTTATAAGCAAGTAGCTTTGCTGGATCTACGGTTACTTGATATTGTTTTACAAATCCGCCAACGCTGGCAACTTCAGCAACTCCGTCAACAGCAGACAACTCATATTTCAAATACCAATCTTGAATTGAACGAAGTTCTTGTAAAGATCTTTTATCTGAGGTGAGTGTATATTCGAAGACCCAACCAACACCGGTTGCATCTGGACCCAATGTGGGAACTACTTTATTTGGAAGTCTTTTTTGTGCATAGTTTAAATATTCAAGCACACGACTGCGGGCCCAATAGATATCTGTCCCATCTTCAAAGATTACATAAACGAGCGAGTAACCGAAAAACGAATATCCTCTTACAACTTTTGAACCCGGAACTGAAACCATTGCTGTTGTCAAAGGATAAGTCACCTGGTCTTCTACTATTCTGGGAGACTGCCCGCCATACTCGGTATAAATTATTACTTGAACATCGCTAAGATCGGGAATAGCATCAACATTAGTATTGTATAAAGAATATATACCTATACCTATTATAAATATCGTAGCTAAGATTACAAGAAATTTATTTCTAACAGAAAACTCTATTATTTTTTCTAACATTTATAGCTCCACTTATTGTATTATTTCTTATACTCAAAACCGTGCTTATCAAGGTTTGCTTTAACTTCATCAATCGTAAATTCTTTTAACTCCATTCCACAAAGAGGGCACTTACCCGGTTTATCGGAGATTACATTCCAATCCATCAAATCTTGGTAAAGTTTCCCATCCTTATTTTTATCAATTGATTGCAAATCTATTACTCCGGTTCTGACCAATGGAGAACTATCATTGTGTTCTTTCATATCTGTTGTTTTATCTTCTTGCATCTGATCATTGTTCATCTTGTTACTGTTCATATTTTCCTCTTTAACATCACCGGGGTTATTCTTCTGTGACTCATCCATAGGTTTGCTCATGTCCATTCCTTCGTGTCCTCTCATTTGATCAATGGCAGCTTTTAAGTTGCTTTCAGAATCAATTAAGAACTGTGACGATACTACTATTTTTTCACCTTCCTTAATGCCTTCTAATATTTGGATATAACCGTCAGCCGAAACTCCAAGTTTGACTTCACGCGGATCAAAATATCCGCCGCCTAAAGCAATAACTACAATACTCCTTTCACCTGATCTAATTACAGCTTGTTCTGGTACCGAAACAGTGTTCACAACTATTGGAGATTTTATTTTTACTGTTGCAAACATTCCCTGTTTAAATTCTATTGAAGTAGTATTCTTTACTTCGATTCTAACTTTTATAGTTTTTGTTTCCATGCCGAGATAAGGATATATATAGGTAATGTAGCCTTTATAGTTTTTGCCGGGCAAATAAGAAAGTTCCAAATCAACTGGCTGCCCAAGCTTTACCCAGGCAAGTTCGTACTGATAAACATCTGCTTGAACCCAAATCGTGGAAAGATCTGCAATTTTATAAAGCTCCATTCCTGCCATTACATTTTGACCTTTCAAAACCATTTTATCTATAACGATTCCGTTTACGGGTGAATAGATTGTCATTGTTTTTGTAGGTGACCCTCTTTCCTCAAGTTCTTCTATTTCTTTTTCTGATATATCCCAATACAACAGCCTTCTCTTTGCGCTCTGGACTAAATCATTCGCGCCCTTTTGAGCTTCGGCTGATGTACTTCCGGACATTTTATTACTATACCGAATTGCCTGCAAATACTCTTCTTGAGTGCTTACAAGTTCGGGGCTGTAAATTTCCATCAGTGGTTGCCCTTTACTTACATATTTGCCGGTGTAATCGACAAAAAGTTTTTCAACCCATCCCATAATTTTTGTATTCACGGAATAAACTTTTGTTTCATCATACTCAACTTTTCCGGTTGTTCTTATAGTTTTACTTAGTCTTCTTGTCTCGGCTATTGCAGTTTTAACTCCAATATTTTGAACAGTAACGGGATCTATTTTTATTCCTTTAGCATCAGATTCTCCTTCATAAACGGGCACTAAATCCATACCGCAATCGGGGGCAGTACCGGGTTTATCCGATGTAAACCATGGATGCATCGGATCCTGATAGTAAGCAATTTTCTTTTCACCGCTGCTGCTTTTTTCTTTTTCATAAACGGGGACAAAGTCCATCCCATCGGGAGCTTTTTTGGGAGTCGGTGAAGTATTAGCCGGATTCATAGGATCCTGATAGTATAAAATTTTTCTTTCTTTATTACCTTGTTCGCTACTGTCGGATTTAAAAATTAACCAGCCACCTCCAAGCCCTATTATTAAAAAAGTTACCGCTATTATTAAACTCTTTCTCATTCTTTATCTCCTAAAGTTTCTATTGTAGTTTTTCTTTAATTTCTGAAATTGTTAAACCTACTGCTTGTTCAAGTGCAGCTTGACTGTTCATAAAATTCATAACAGACATATAATAATCTAATTTTACCATCAAGAGCATTCGATAAGCGTCTATCAACATTAGAAACTCTGTTTTACCGGTTTGGTAAGCTGCTGTGGTTGCATCTAAAGTTTGCTGCGCTTGAGGAATTACAGTATTCTTATATAACTCTACCAAATTTCTATTTGATTCAATTTTAACAAGTGCATCTTGAATATCGAATGACACCATATTTTTCATACTGTTATATTGTTCTTCGGCTGACTTAATATTCAATTGATTCTCTTCAACCTTTGAAGTGAACTTTCCCGCCGACCAGGGCGCCAAAGGAATACTAACACCAATCATCGCAGACCAAAAATCTTTATTAGTACCAACCATATTTTTGTACATCAGTCTTGTCATTATGTCCGGATAATATTCAAGCTTTGATGCATCTAATTCCGAGCGATTCATTTCAATATTGAAATTCATTGCTTTCAGTTCATTTCTGGATTCAAAAGAAATGCTGCTGAGTTGTTCATAATTCCATTTGGGAATGTCAGTATAAATTTCCTCAGTATTTCCAAATTTAGAATTAGCCTGTCTATTGAGTAGAGTATTAAGCATAGCTTCAACAGAAACTTTTTCCTTTAAAAGGTTAATCCCATCGTTAATTAAAGTTGAAAGTTCTGTCTGAGCACGAATAATATCCGGCTGTTTACCCATACCTACTTCGTATTGTTTGGAAGCAATCTCAATAAATTTTCTAAGCAAATTTTGATTTTCTTCATTTATCTCAATTTTTTTTTGAATTAAGTACAGTTCATAGTAGGTCGACTTAACATCTTTAATTATTTTTCTTTCAAGGGCTTTAAACTGAGATTCGTACATATTGGCATTATTCTCTGCCACATTTCCCATTGCTGAGAGCTTTCCTGGAAAAGGAATCATCTGCTGGATGCTGTAATCCATTTCCATTTGATTTTTCAGCGGATTAGGAAAAGCTGAAATTGGCGATTGGAAAAATTCAACTCCAATTTGCGGTGCATCCCACGAGGTAACTTGATTAATTGTCTGTCTCTTCGCGAGCGCATATTGACTCGCTGATTTAAGCTGAGGATTATTTTGGATAGCCTCTGTTACTAAGGAGTTTAGTGATTCCTGACTCTGAGGAAATAATAATATATTATTTAATAGAACAATTGCAATAATTAAATTTATGATTTTCACCATATTAATTTCCTACTATTTGTTTTTACTATTCATTACTTTTAGAAAGGACATTACCAATCCGGCCGTTATTGCCCAGTAGGCAACAAAAGCCAATATCCATATCAAATTTCCATCAAACATTTTTTTGTGCCTTACTTGATTTTGATATTGCTATTAAACTATAGTGCCAAGCCGAATTGTTTTGTTTTTGAAATGTAAACGAGGTTAATGAATTTAATTTAGAAGTGTATTTTAAAGGAGTTTAAATATTTTTAAAGTTCTTAAAAGAAAAATTAGTTTTTATATTTAAGGTCTAAGGTCTAAGGTCTTTTTATTCTTGTATACATTGTACTTTAATGCTATATAATATGTTTTGAAAATTATGGACTTATTATTCTGGAAAGTATTGCTCTTGGCACTGTGCTAATGTCTTTAAGTCACCTATTGTTATGATAAATGTTAAGTTTATAAAGGTTTAGTTTCTTTCATTAAAAAGCCGCTTAAGAAAGAGCGACTATAAATTTTAGATATAAGAAACTGAATTAATTAGAAATAGATTCAAATTACTATCTAATTTGACTTACCAAACTAAAAAGCATATCTTTCGCTTGAACAATTGCTCAATTATTGTGATAAAAGATGATAACATAGTTTGCGAAGTTAATTTCTTTGATGAAAAGAAAATAAAGATTGTCAAAAAGAGATTGCCCGAAGATAATCTGATAAATAATCTAGCTCAAACTTTTAAGAATTTAAGTGATTTTACAAGACTAAAAATTTTAATTTCACTAGCTGAAGATGAATTATGTGTTTGTGACCTTGCGGCATTAACAAACGTTTCTGTTTCAGCTATTTCGCATCAATTAAGGTTGTTAAAGAATTCAAGATTAGTAAAGTATAGAAAAGATGGAAAAATGGTTTATTATTCATTAGATGATCAGCATATAAATAAAATTGTAAATGAAGCAACTAAACATTGTAAAGAATAGTATGTTGATACAGCGAAAAATACTTGGGGGTTTTGAAACAAGAGTAATTTCAATTGTCATATTTACAGCGCTTATGTTTACTTTTCTTCATTCTGAAGTTGGGCTGTTCGATTTTGATGGTAATAAACACGCCACACACGATTACTGTGAGATTGTAAAGAATACAAACTCACATTCAAATATATTACGAGAAGAACTTCCCAAACTTGAGCTTAACAAAGATAATTATATTCATAGTTCTGAAACATTTGAAACTCGAGAGTCACAAACTTCTTTTGTAATAACTAATCAGCATCTAAAAGCAAAACCCTTCCATGATCTATATCTAGTCAACAGTACTTTTCTGATTTAGCATCCCTTTCAAATTTCACTAGTCCGATTACCGGACATTAAACTAAATTATAATTTTTTGGAGAAAGTATGAACTTGATGAGAATATTATTTCTCATGTTGTGCTGCCTTTATACGTTACAAGCACAGCAAGATGATTCAATTAAAGTAAAGGAAGATAAAATAACTTTAAAAGAAGCTGTTGATATAGCTTTGAATAACAACCCGAACTTAAAAAGTTTTGTGTATGAAATATCTTCTTTAGAAAAAATAAAAATACAGGCGGGCTTATACCCTAATCCCGAAGCAGATTTTGAAGCAGAGAATTTTCTTGGCGGAAAAGAATTAAGTGGTTTTAAAGGAAGTGAATATACACTTTCAGGAAGACAGCTATTTGAACTTGGAGGGAAAAGAAGTAACCGTGTAAATCTGGCAGAAAAAGAAATAAATGCTGCACATGGTAATTATGAATTAATTAAACTTGATTTAATCGCAAATGTAAAGGCGGCTTTTTTTGATTTATATCGGATCCATAATCAAATAACTCTACAGGAAAAGTTTATTCAAATTAATGAAGATATATTAAAGACCATTTCGGAAAGGGTAAAAGCCGGAAGGACTTCTCCCGCAGAAGAATCAAAAGTTAAGGTTGCTTTTATAAACAGCCAAATAGAATTACAGCGATTGCAGAGAAATTTTTCGTCAGTCCAAATAAGATTAAACTCTTTACTGGGCACAACAGGAAGGAACCTGGTACCAACAACAAATTTATTTGAAAACCTTTTTATACCGCCAGATAAGAAAGATATTCTGAAAGATTTTGAAAATATCCCCTCAATAAAAAATCTTAGCAACGAAACAAATTTTAGAACAGCACAGCTTGAGTTAGAAGAATCGCAGGCTGTACCGGATTTAACAGTAAGTGCTGGCGTTAGATATCTGAATGAACTTAAAACCAATTCTTTTGTTGCGGGTGTCTCAATCCCTCTCCCTTTCTTTAACAGGAACCAGGGTAATATCCAATCTGCTGAAGTAAGAATTCAGCAAATGGATGAGATCATCAGAGCACAAAAGTTATCTGTTATCTCTTCACTTAATACATCCTTTAATAACCTTTTAAGCGCCTATAACAATGCAGTACAGATTAAAGAAAGCATTTTACCGGAATCAGAAAAGGCTTATGAGATTACAAGACAAGGATATTTGCAGGGAAGATTTGCTTTTATTGATTTGCTTGATGCACAAAGAACTTTGTTTGATACAGAAGTTCAATACTTACTTGAGTTAGCAGATTATTATAACTCATTAGTAGAATTGGAAAATATTACAGGAAAGACATTTATAAAATGAAAAAGAAAATTGGAGTAAAACCGATGAAATTAATAGGATTTTTTCTCATATCATTTTTAACGGTTTTTATTGTTGGATGCTCTGATGAAAAGCCGCAAAATGAAGTTACTGAGAATGAAGAGCATTCTGAATTGATCAAACTATCAGATGAAGTAATGAAAGAATTCGGAATAGAAGTTAAAGAAGCCGGACCGGGAGTGATAAAAAATCATATTGATCTTACCGGCGAGATAAAAGCTAAACCTTCAAAAATTTCGCATATAGTTCCGAGGTTTAATGGCATCGTTCAGGAGGTACATAAAACAGTGGGAGAGAAAGTAAAAAAAGGTGAAGTACTAGCTATTATTGAAAGTAATGAGAGCTTAACAACTTATGAAGTTCAATCATTAATTGACGGAACAATAATAGAAATGCATATGACGCAGGGAGAATTGATCGGTACAGAAGCACACGCATTCACCATTGCTAATCTTGATATGGTTTGGGCAATGTTAAGTGTATACCAGAAAGATATTAACAAAATTAAAGTGGGACAAAATGTAAAAGTCTCTATCGGTTCGATTGATACAGAAGAAACCGGCAAGATTTCTTATTTAAGTCCAATTGTAGATGAAGTAACCAGAACAGCATCTGCAAGAGTTGTCTTAAATAACAGAAGCGGTAAGTGGCGTCCGGGGATGTTCGTGACCGCAAAAGTATATGTAAGTGAAACAAAAGCACCCGTGGTTATTGAAAAAACAGCTCTTCAAACCATTGAAGAAAAACAGGTTGTGTTTGTAAAAGTAGAAGATGGGTTTTTTCCACAAGCGGTAAAAGTTGGTAAGGAAAATGATGATAATGTTGAAATTGTATCCGGACTTATAGCGGGACAACAATATGTGTCAAAAGGTGCATTCACACTCAAAGCCGAAGTATTAAAAGAATCTTTCGGCGGAGATGAACATTAATATGGAGAAATTTAAATGAAAAAGATTATTGATTTTGCACTTAAAAACAGGTTGTTGATAGTTGTTTTAGGGTTGATAATTATGGCTGCCGGATACCTCAGCTATAAAAATCTTCCGGTAGATGCCTTCCCGGATGTTTCACCATCGTTAGTTCAGGTGTTTACAACTACTGAAGGTTTGGCGCCGGAGGAAGTAGAAAAATATGTTACTTACCCGGTTGAAGTTACAATGAACGGACTGCCGAATCTTAAAACAATAAGGTCAGTTTCAAATTTTGGTTTATCAGTGGTTAATATTTATTTCGAAGACGGAACCGATATTTATTTTGCACGGCAGTTAGTAAACGAAAGACTTACTGAAGCAAGAGAACAAATACCGGAAGGTTTCGGCGACCCACAAATGGGACCAATCTCTACAGGAATGGGCCTGGTTCTTTTTTATTATCTCGATGATACTAACGGAAAATATACTCTTGAAGAACTCCGCTCTATTCAAGACTGGCTTATTAAATTCCAGCTTCAAACTGTTCCGGGTGTAACTGAAGTGCTTGGAATTGGTGGTTATGAAAAACAATTCCAGGTAGTTGTTGATCCTAATGCTTTGTTACGTTATGATGTAACTATAAATGATTTAGTTGAGAAAATAAAAGCCAACAATTTAAATGTAGGCGCACAGTTTATTGAAAAAGATGCTGAGGAATTTGTTGTTCGTTCTGTTGGATTGACTCAGACAATTGAGGATATAAATAATATCATAATAAAATCTGAAGATGGGACTCCTATATATCTTACGCAGCTTGCAGATGTAAAAATAGGTGGTGCTGTAAGGCGCGGTGTTCAAACTCAGGGCGGAATTGGTGAAGTAGTCTCCGGAATGGTAGTAAAACTCTATGGAACAAACTCATCTACAGTGATAGGGAAAGTTGAACAGAAACTTAAAGAAATAAACAAGATATTACCGGAAGGTGTAAAGATAGTTCCTTACTATGAACAGAAATCACTTGTAGAATCTGCGGTAAGTACAGTAACAGATGCATTGTGGCAAGGAATAATTCTGGTAGTTATTGTACTAATGTTTTTTATGGGTTCGATAAGACCAAGCCTGGTTGTAGCTCTTTCAATTCCATTTTCAATCCTATTCGCTTTTATTGGAATGAGTTATTTTGATATTTCAATTAATTTAATGTCATTTGGCGGTCTTGCCATCGCTATTGGAATGATGGTGGACGCAAGCATTGTGCTTGTTGAAAATGTGGATAGGTTAAAGCGTGAATCACAGCAAGATGAATCTTTTATCCATATCATTTCCAGAGCAGGAAGAGAAGTAGTGCAGCCGATAACATTTGCGATTGCAATAATTATTGTGGTATTTATTCCATTATTTATGCTGCAAGGGGTTGAAGGAAAAACATTTAGCCCTCTTGCTTACACAATTACCTTCGCAATGCTCGGTTCTCTAATATTTGCTGTTCTGCTTGCACCGGTACTGTCATCATTTTTAATGAAGAGAAGCAAAAAAGAATTAGAGAGTAAAAAAGAGGAAAAGGAAATATGGGTTGTAAGGCAATTACAAAAAGTTTATGAACCAATTGTCAAGTATTTTATTCGGCGTAGGATAACGGCGGTTATTTTAGCTGCAGTAATATTAATATTTGGTATTATAGTATTTCCGCAATTAGGTTCTGAATTTACACCTACATTGCAGGAAGGTACTTTAGTATTAAGAATGTCAATGGCACCCTCTATCTCATTAACTGAAAGCACACGACTTACATTGATTGCCGAAAGACGATTAATGAAGGTTAAAGAAGTCGAGAATGTGGTTACAAGAATAGGACGCGGCGAAGTTGGTGCCCATACAGATCCTATAAACAGTTCAGAGATTTATATCATCTTAAAACCAAAAGATGAATGGCGGAGAGATATGACTCAAACTGAGCTTGAGGAAAACATCAGGGAGGAATTTGGTGAAATGCCAGGGGCATTGACAAATTTTACACAACCGATACAGATGACTGTGGATGAACTACTTGAAGGAGTAAGGGCAGAACTTGCCATAAAATTATTTGGAGATGACCTTGATAAGTTGAAGAATAAAGCTGAAGAAATTGCCTCGGTTATAAGAAAAGTCAGAGGTGCTGAAGATATTCAGGTTGATCAAGTTAGCGGAACACCTCAATTAAGAATAGTAGTTAACCGTCACGAAATAGCCCGCTACGGGATAAACGTTGAAGATGTACAGGAAGTAATAAGAACCGCAGTTGGAGGAGAAACAGCCGGACAAATATTTGAAGGGATAAAGAGATTTGATATTCTTGTTCGCTTTGAACCAGAATATAGAACTACACCGGAAGCTATTGGTCAAATATTAATTCAATCGCCGGATGGTAATAAAGTTCCTTTAAGCCAACTTGCCTCAATTGAAGAAGTTGTAGGACCAAGACAAATAACAAGGGAAAATAATCAAAGGTTTATTACAATACAGGCAAATGTAAGTGGAAGAGATATAGGCTCATTTGTAGAAGAAGGACAAAAGGCTATTGAAGAGAATATTAAACTTCCACCGGGATATCTTGCAACCTGGGGCGGGCAATTTAAATTGCAGCAGGAAGCAAACGCGAGATTTGCTGTGGTTATACCCATAACACTTCTACTTATTTTCTTGCTGCTGTTTTTTAACTTCGGTTCTGTTAAAAATTCATTACTTATTTTATTGAATATTCCACTTGCGCTTGTAGGTGGAGTCGTTGGGCTTTGGCTTACGGGGCAAAATTTATCTGTTCCTTCTTCAGTCGGGTTTATAGCTTTATTCGGTATCGCATTAGAGAACGGAATGATACTAATAACTTATTTCAATCAGCTAATGCGGGAAGGTGTAACAATGGATGAAGCTTCAGTAAAAGGAGCAATGTTAAGAGTAAGACCCGTTTTAATGACAGCGCTTACAACGGCGCTTGGACTTATTCCATTATTATTTGCTGCAGGTACAGGAAGTGAAGTTCAAAGACCACTTGCAACAGTTGTAATCGGCGGTTTGTTTACCTCAACAATACTTACTCTGCTTGTACTACCAGCCTTATACAAATGGTTCTCAATCAAAGTTGGCGCTGCAGAAATGTAATAGAACAGGATTTCATTAAAATGAGAAAAGATATAATAAGAGCATCTAGAATAAAATGTCCTTATTGCGGTTTTGAAAAAGATGAAGAAATGCCAATAGATGCTTGTATGCACTTCTATGTATGTGAATCTTGTAAGAAGATACTAAAACCAAGTGAAGGCAAATGTTGTGTATTCTGTTCTTATGGCGATGTAAAATGTCCACCAAAGCAATTAGAAGAAAATAATAGAAGTAAATATTAAAGGAGAAACAAAATGAAAGAAATTAAAGCAATAATAAAACCGTTCAAGTTAGATAATGTTCTTACAGAACTTCATAAAATAGAAGGCCTGCCCGGGATTACAGTTTCCGATATTAGAGGATTTGGAAAATCAAAAGGAAAAGGTGCAGAGGAAACAATAAGTGAAGGGCTGCACGAATTAGTTTCAAAAGTAAAAATTGAATTAGTTGTATCGGATGAAATGGCAGTTAAAATTGTTGATGTAATTCAGCAAAGCGCACATACCGGAAATATTGGTGATGGAAAAATATTTGTTGTTGATGTAAAAGAAGTAGTAAAGATTAGAACGAATGAACGAGGAGAAATGGCGATTTAATATGTGTTTAAATGTAAAGCAATAGTGTTTAACGGTTTAACAGCTTGCTTACAAAAGAATAACGAGCAATTAAATTAGGATAGAATAATTATGAATCTTTCATTAAACTTGTGCATCTGATTATATAGAAATGATTAAACAATTAATAAAATATCGTGCTTTATCAGTAACTATTTTGGTTTTGGCACCATTATTATTTTGGTTCTTATACTCTGAACTTGGACAGTATACTATTGAAAAAGAGCATCCCACTGCACAAGATTATTGCGAGATTGTAAAAGTAACAAAAGCAGAATCCGGTAAAGTTGCTGTAAGTACTTTAGTTAAACTGAAAGTCAAAAAATCATTTTTTCCCCCTTGTATTGATGAAAAAAGCATACACAGCACTTCATATAATCAATTAAATGTTGAGCATTTTCACGCACCACGGAAAACTTCTAAAATCTATCTATTCAATAACACTTTTCTGATTTAATACTACTCTTTTTAGAGGATGCTCCGGCATTCTCTCTTTTCAAATTATCCTTTTAGTATTAAAAGGATATGTCAATAATATTTATAATTTATTAAACAGAATAAGGAGTAATTCAATGTTAACTTCAAATAAAAAATGGTTTGCAGGAATTGCAATAACAATTGTAGTTCTGCTTGCATCTTTAACTTTATTTAGCCAGGACCATTCAAAGAGAAATAATTCCCAGAATCGTATTTATGATTCCTCTTGGTGGAATTCCAATGTACCGGAAAAGTATTGGTTTAATGATGATCAAGTAAACCAGGTAAACAAAATAAAAGCAGAATACGACGAACTAATACAACCCGAAATTGAGAACCTAAATTCAGTGCGTGGCGATTTGTCTGATTACCAGCAGCAAGATGATATTAGCAGTAAACGTATCAGAGAATATCAGACAGAGTTAAGAGGAATTGAAGACAATATATACAGCTTAAAGATGGAAGCCGGAAACAAAATTAAAAAAGTACTTAATAAAAATCAGAGAGCATATTATAATGATTCAAGAATTGGCTGGTGGGATGGATTTTATGATAGATGCGGTTGGGACTATAGAGATATGGATTATGGAATGAGAAACCACGGGCGGATGTCAAACAACGGAAGATGCTGCTGGTAATTAAATAAAAGAATGATTAATGAATCTTCCCGTCGCTTGGGCGGGGAGATTCTCAATAAGAAATTTAAGGACGAATTAATGAAAAGAATATTTAATAAAATCATATTGTTAATGTTTACCGTCTATTTTGTAAGCGCTAACATCTTTGCACAAGAAACAAATAAAATAACAGGCACAATTGGCAATGAAAAAATGGGAGATGATAAAATAGTTATATGTGTTTATGGAACCGCCGCTTGTATGCCGGTTAATATTGATACAAATATGACTGTAAAATTTCAGGACAAAGAAACAAAGCTGACGGAGTTACCTTTTGGACTTTATATAGAAGCAAATATTGCAAGAGATAAAAGTGGTATCAACGTGGTAAAGAAAATAGTAATTGATGAAAACAAAACGGTTATTTGTTTAACTGAGTTGAAAGAAGAACAGCATAAAAAGCTGAATGAACTGTTAACAAGCCTCAAAGGCATTAACAAATACGAACTAAACACAAAGTCAAATCAAATCTTTATTGAATTTAATAGCAATGATATTGCTTATAAAGATTTGGAAAACAAAATTAAAGAAGCAGGTTTTGAATTAGAATAAGGAAATTTGAAAATGGCAAATTATACCTTAAAAGAGAGACTCGTCGGAATAGCCATTGCGGTGGCAATCAATTTAATAATTTTTTTAATCGTCTTATTAACGCACAAATATTGAATTTGAATTTAATACAAAACAAAAAGGAAAAATAAAATGGAAAAAACAGATTATGGATTTGCAAAAGTAGTTAATCTCGGTTATGAAGAAGCAATTGAAAAGGTAACTGAAGAATTAAAGAAAGAAGGTTTCGGCATTCTCACCGAAATTGATGTGAAAGAAACACTCAAGAAGAAGCTTGATGTTGACTTTAAGCCGTATAAAATACTCGGTGCGTGCAATCCGCCGTTTGCCTATAAATCGCTGCAAGCAGAAGAACAAATTGGACTGATGCTACCTTGTAACGTCATTGTCTATGTGAATGATGATAATAAAACTATTGTTGCGGCAATAGACCCGATGGCATCTATGCAGGCTGTAAAGAATGATAAACTCGGTGAAGTAGCTGAGACAATTCAAAGGAAATTGAAAAAGGTAGTTGAAAGACTATAAAGGACAAAATATATGAAAGGTAAACTTATTGGTTTAGCCATAGGGTTAGCTATTATCCTAATTTTGACTTTAATAATCATTATAACAAAAGGCTAAACAAAGAAAGAGCAGAATTATATGGCAAACTGCGTAACATCAGCAATAGAGTTGCAGAAAATATTTTTGAGAAATAAAAAGTAGAAATAACTACAAAAGCTTTAACCAATGTGTAGGCAATTATGAAGAGTAATTTTGCGATTCTATTTATTATATTAAGTATTATAGCGATAAGTGAACTTATTGCCGGAGACAGTAATTCGACAAAAGATATAAGAACATTTATAAGTTTAATTGACTATATCGGATCTGATTATAACAATTCAGTAAAAGATGGAAAGGTTATCAATGTTAATGAATATGCTGAGATGAACGAATTTATTTCTAAAGCTGCAGGTTTGTTTAATAAATCGGATATAAAAATTAATCTCCAGGACAAAATTGGAATAGCCGGAGAACTAGAAAAGTTAAAATCCTTAATTGAAGATAAAAGCAGCGAAGCAGAGGTCTTCAATAGTACAGTAAAAATTAAAACAGCAATTTTAAAATTAAATTTGATAGAAGTTTCGCCAGCTAGCTGGCCCGAAATTCTAAACGGAAAAAATATATTCCAGGCTAATTGTGTTACTTGCCACGGTGAAAAAGGGAATGGCGAAGGAATAGCAGGAAAGCTTTTGAATCCTAAACCGGCAAATTTCTTAAACGATTCTTTGATGAATAATCTTTCTCCATTCCAGATATATAATACTATCAGACTTGGCATAAGCGGCACTGCTATGGTGCCACTTAATCAACTTACCGATAAGGAAGTTTGGGCAGTTGCCTTTTATGTTAGCAGTTTAAGGTATAAGAACACGTATAGAATAAGCGAAGACTCACTGAAAGAATTATACATTAAAGCTTTCTCCAAAACTTCTTTAGAAGAAGTATCAACCTTATCAGATAAAATATTATTGAAAAAGTTGGGGGAAAATAACGAATCAAATGCTCTTTATCTTGCAGCTTTGCGCTTACATCAGAACAATTCAAATAAAAATCTTTCTATAAATATTGCATTACCATATTTAAGTGATGTCCTAAATTTTTATCAAAAAAATGAATACGACAAAGCGAGTGACAATGCGTTATCGGCATACCTTGAAGGGATTGAGCCTTTTGAACAACAACTGCAGGCAATTAATTCTGAGCTTAAAGATGAGTTGGAATCGATAATGTACAAGCTTAGAGCCGATATTAAAAACCGTGAACCATTAGAAATAATTCAAAATGATATTACAAAAGCTAAAACATTAATTACTGATGCCAGCTCTACAATAAAAAATAAAAATTACACGTTTGGATTTGCATTTATACTTGCTGCTTCGATTATACTTAGAGAAGGTATTGAAGCATTTTTATTTATAATTACAATACTTGGTGTGTTAAAATCAATTAATGAATCTAAAGCAGTAAAATGGGTACACGGCGGATGGATATTAGCTTTGATTATCGGGATAATAAGTTTATTCTTTATAAACGTAATTATCTCATTCAATGCACAAAGCAGAGAGTTAATGGAAGGCATAGGTTCATTATTTGCAGTAATTTTATTGTTGTATGTCGGTTTCTGGCTGCACAGCAAAACAGAGGCAAGAAAATGGAAAGAATTCGTAGAGCATAAAATTATGAGGTTGGTAAACAATAATAATATGATAGGGCTGGCAGTAATTTCATTTATTGTTGTTTTTAGAGAAGCTTTTGAATCAGCTATTTTCTTATCTGCAATCGAATTGCAAATTGATCAAAGCAGCAAAAGCGGTATTTATTTTGGGGCAGTGTCTTCTTTACTACTTGTCTTGTTATTAGCGTGGCTTGCTTTAAAGTTTGCAGTAAAATTACCTATTATGAAATTATTTAAATATTCCGCAGTTACCATCGTAATTCTTTCAATTGTGCTTGCTGGAAAGGGTATCCAGGCCTTTCAGGAAAGCGGATATATGAGCATAACTCAAATTCCAATCAAATTCAATATGCCGCTACTTGGATTTTATCCGACAATCGAGACAACAATTGCACAATTATTTGTGCTGCTGTTAACCATAGTTTTATGGAAGTTCAATACGAAATTTTCTTATCAAAAAAATAAGACTTTCAGTAAGGGATAAAGGAAGATGAAAAAATATCAATTAAAAAATATTGACTGCGCTTCTTGTGCAGCAAAAATAGAGGACGGACTTTCGAAGCTGCCGGAAGTGAAATTTGTGACGGTTAATTTTGCCAATTCAACTTTACAAATAGATGCACCCGATATTGAAAAAGTAAAGCGAAAAATAAAAGAGATTGAGCCGGAAGTAGAAGTATTAGAGCCGAATGAAGAGTTTAGGAATTCAATTAAATCATCAACTGTAATAGATGAATTATTTGAAAATAAAAAAGATCTGATAAAAATAGCAGTAACATTTATTCTTTTGGTTATAGGATTAGTCTTTGAAGAAAAACTACATAATACGCCATATCATTTTGCTGAATATATGGTTTTCATTCCAGCATATTTAATTAGCGGCTGGGTAGTTTTAAAAGGAGCAGCAAGAAGCATCGTCAGGGGTAAAGTTTTCAATGAGCACTTTCTTATGACAATTGCAACCGCAGGGGCGATTGCAATTGATGCTATGCCCGAAGCAGTAACGGTTATGTTATTTTATGTTGTTGGCGAATTGTTCCAGGATATTGCAGTTAACCGTTCGCGCAAGTCGGTTAAAGCATTATTAGAAATCAGACCGGACTATGCCAACTTGAAGATAAATGGTGAAGTAAATAAGGTTTCACCGGAAAATGTTAAAGTCGGCGATTATATTATTGTTAAAGCTGGTGAGAAAATTCCTTTGGATGGTGAAATCACCGAAGGAAATTCTTTTGTGGATACATCTGCGTTAACCGGTGAAAGCGTTCCGAGAAAAGTTAAAGAAAAAGGTGTTGTATTAGCTGGAATGATAAATCAATCCGGGTTACTAACTATTAGAGTTACAAAGTTATTTAGTGAATCATCAATCTCAAGAATTCTGGAGCTTGTTGAAAATGCCACATCTAAAAAAGCTGAGACAGAAAAATTTATAACAACATTTGCGCGATACTACACACCGGTTGTAGTATTTGGTGCGCTTCTTCTTGCTGTTATTCCGCCGTTGTTCTTTGCTGGTCAAACTTTTAATGATTGGATTTATAGAGCGCTTGTTGTGCTTGTGATTTCTTGCCCTTGTGCTTTGGTAATAAGCATTCCGCTTGGTTACTTTGGCGGAATCGGCGGGGCTTCACGTAGAGGTATTTTAGTTAAAGGTTCTAACTATTTGGATGCACTTACAAAAGTTAAAACGGTTGTTTTTGATAAAACCGGAACGCTGACTAAAGGGGAATTTAAAGTTGCTGAAATAGTTACTGCAAATGGATACTCAAAAGAAGATGTGCTAAAGTTTGCCGCTTATGCAGAATCACATTCAAACCATCCGATTGCAAAATCTATTATAGAAGCGTATGAAAAAAATATTGACCAATCGGGTTTAAGCGATGTTCAGGAAATAAGTGGAAAAGGAATAAAGGCAAAAGTAAATGGAAAACAAATTATCGTTGGCAATGATAAGATTCTTCATTCAGAGAATATTCAGCACAATCAGTGTGAAGTAGACGGAACTGTGGTTCATATAGCTGTTGATAAAGTTTATGCCGGATATATTATTATTTCTGATACCCTAAAAGATGATTCAATTGAGACGATAGAAAATTTGAAAGCTAAAAATATTCAAACCGTAATGCTTACCGGCGATAATAAATCATCTGCTGAAGTCTTTGCTAAAAAATTAGGTATAAATAAATATTACTATGAATTGTTACCGGAAAATAAAGTTGAGCAAATTGAAAAATTACTAAGCAGTGATAGTAAAAATAAAGTGGCTTTTGTCGGGGATGGAATAAATGATGCCCCGGTAATAGCCCGAGCCGATGTCGGAATAGCAATGGGTGCTTTAGGTTCTGATGCAGCCATTGAAACAGCCGATGTTGTTTTGATGACCGATTCTCCGAAGCAAGTAGTAAAAGCAATAGAAGTTGCAAAACGGACAAGGAAAATAGTCTGGCAGAATATTGGATTTGCAATGGGAGTAAAATTATTCTTTATCCTTCTTGGAGCACTTGGAATCGCCACTATGTGGGAAGCTGTCTTTGGAGATATGGGGGTTGCCATTATAGCAATACTAAATGCTATGAAAGTAATGAAATAGTTACTTAGTGTTGGTGCAGTTATGATTCACCTGATGATGAATCAGAAAACACATTATAGTGTTAAAATCTGTTAAAGGACTATACCATAATTGACCGAGTAATTATTTGCTCTTGTTTAATAGTTCTTGCTTGATAGACAGCATTCTCAGTTTTGGGTATTTTAATTTAAAAAGAGAACTATTTTCTATTTTTTATATTGTTTTATATGGTATAATTATTGACAAATAACAAATGATTCAAATGAAAAAAATTAAAAAAAATATTACTTATTTAATCTTGTTTGCACTTGGTAATCTGATATTAGCTCAAAACCATTATTTAGTTTGTACGGAATATAATGGAAAGATAAATCTCGAGACATATTCAGATAACTGTTGCATTCCTTACAAATCAAATAGTGTATCTGAAAACCTGAATACTGAATCAGCTCAAAACTACTTTGAACAGATTACTGAGTTTTGTTCTGATACTGAATATTCCACCTCTATTTATGACAAAGAGTTTTCTTTTAATGACTTAATAAAAAAAATATCTCTATGTAATGTTACCTGGGGTTTACTCCCTACAGATAATTTTACATCAACCCCATTCGAGTATTTATCAGCTTTAATTTCTCACCAATCATCATCAATATCTTTAACAGTCTTACGCATTTAATATCCATTTCTTTTTTTATTTATTACATATTTATTAAACTTTAACTTTAAGAGGTCCTATATGAATCGTTTATTTTATCTTTTTATTTTACTAATCAGTCTTGCATTCTATAATCAAAGCATATATGCTCAAATGGGTGGGCATTATGGATGCGGATATTTAAACCCTGATTCACTCGAGGTAGTAACAGTAACAGGAACTGCTATTGTGGATACCATTACAATGATGCATCCGATTTATTACATTGATACTAATGGCAATGGAGAAGCAGACTATTTTCTTAATTTTGGTCCTTTTTGGTATGAGCCAGATAGTAGTAATGCGACACGGCCAAATAATGGCGATGTTATAACAATAAAAGGTGGCTTGCACGAAAACAATATGATGAATGAACCGATGATTGTTGTATATGAAATTAATGGAGAATTCTGGCGTGATCCTATTGATGCTTTTTGGAATAATATGGGACATTATTCGCATGCAGGTGGGCATAATGGCGGCGGTTGTAACGGCTATTCTTGGGGATGGACAAATGATACACTACAAACAATATCACTTGAAGGAACAGCTTTGGTTGACACAACCTTTATGATGGAAATGTTTTATCTTGATGTTGATAATGACGGATTACCAGATTACTTCTTGAATTTTGGTCCTCCCTGGTATGAGCCTACTTCAGGATCAACACGTCCAAATGATGGAGATCAAATTACAATTGTAGGAGGAAAATTGGAACGTGAATTTCTGCCAATGGTATTGGTTTATGAAATAAATGGTCTGGTATGGTTTGATTCAACTTTATTTGGGGGTACATTCGGTGGCGGATGGTGCCAAAGATATATGACTAATCCCGTGCAAATTCATTCAGTTTTTAATGGCGGGAATTGGATGACAATGTATCCCGGTTGGCATGGTGGCGGAATGATGAATCCGAACTCAATTTTCTGCCAGATGCTTGAATTATACCCGAATAATATTCCATTTGCAGAAAATGAAAATATATTAGCAGGATATGAAATCGGTATTTACAATCCTCAAGGGCAGAATATGATGTGGGGACAAGGTGGTTGTGGCGGAATGATGAACTTTAATAATAATATTGATTACCAATTCCAGTATAATGATATTCAATTACAGGGTTATAATATTGATGAATCAACGATCCATGTAAAATACTGGAACCAGAATAACCAGAATTGGGTAACACTTAATGATGCTGTTATAAATACAACGAATAACACTGTGAGTTTTTCATCAGATGTTGCAAGTAATTATATAATACTCACTGGTAATCAGGTGACCGGTGTTAATCCGGAAGGTGATCTCGTAGTAGGAGGATATACTCTTATGCAAAATTATCCCAATCCCTTCAACCCTGCTACGACAATTGATTTTGTAGTTGAGGAAAGTTCAACTATTACTTTATCAATATATAATGCTTTAGGCCAGAAAGTAACTCAATTATTAAACGGACAAATGCCTGCAGGTGTCCATTCAGTAAACTTTAATGCGGCGGGTCTGTCATCTGGTACATACTTTTATGAGTTGAGAGTAAATGGGCAAAGCCTTGTTAGAAAGATGAACCTTTTAAAATAAAATTCAACTTCTTTTTATACACACCGGACTAAGATTTACTCAGTCCGGTGCGTTTATATTCAGCAATTTACTGTTTCTTAATTCTTAGTTTTACTTAATTTATTAGCATTGTTAAAGTGAGTAAAAAGTATTTATTAAATATTAGATTGGTTGTGATTTTATTTGTATAGTAAAAAAACTTTAATATTCAGTTAATATTTGGGAAATTAATAATGAAACGACGAGACTTTATTATTAAATCTGCCTTGGCTGGTGCAGCTTTATCAGCATATCAAATCTTACCATTTGGTGGAATGAAAAAAGTAAATGGTGTTGGAAATACATTGCGTTTTCCACCAGAGCTGCAGCAAGGTGAATCATTAATATTTAATTCCTCAAATGTGGAAGTATGGCCAGGAACAACGACACAAGTTTTGTCATTAAATAATTCTTATCCTTGTCCAACTATAAGGGTGCAGAAAGGTGATGATTTTTCTGTATTATTTGAGAATCAGTATACTGAGGAAGCTACTATTCACTGGCACGGATTGCTTGTCCCGGAGTTAATGGATGGACAACCTAAAGATGCTATTCTTCCGGGAAACAGTTATACTTACTCATTTCCAGTTTTTCAAAGGGCTGGAACATACTTTTATCATTCTCATGCTCATCATCTTACTGCAAAACACGTTTACAAAGGTTACGCAGGATTTTTTATTGTAGAGGATGATAATGAACTTCAATATGGTCTTCCCACTGGAGAATATGATATTCCTTTATTAATTCAAGACAGACATTCGATCTATCAACCTCAATTTAACTATTCCCCAAGTAACATGGATAGAATGCTAGGATACCTTGGGGATGTTCCGCTCGTTAATGGAACTCCCGAAGCTTTTTTTGAAGTTCAGAGAACTCTTTACAGATTTAGATTGTTAAACGGATCGAATGCAAGAGTTTATAAAATAGCTTTTTCAGATAATTCACCTTTCTGGGTTTTGGCAACTGATGGAGGACTAAAGGATGAAGCTGTTCAAATGAACAGTGTTTATCTGTCCCCAGGTGAGAGATTAGATATACTTTTTAATTTCAATCCTTATGCTATTGGAAATTCAATAACTCTTCAATCACAAAACTTTAGCGGAGTTGGAACTCAAGGAACACAGATGGATCTTTTAAGATTTGATATCATAGGCGACTTATCTTCAGGCGGAATAGTTCCACAAAATCTTGCACCAATTAATTATTATGATATTAATGATATAACAGGAACACGCACATTTACTTTAAGTCAGGGAATGATGGGGAATGGAATGCATCGGATAAATGGATTAACTTACGATATGAACAGGATAGATGAGAATATTCCATACGATAAATTAGAGGAATGGAAGTTTATAAATACCACAAATAACTTTCATCCAATGCATGTGCACGGTGTGATGTTTCAGGTTCATTCCAGAAACGGGAATACGAATCTTTCTCCGAATGATAGAGGCTGGAAAGATACAGTGCTCGTAAATCCGAATGAGACTGTAAGTGTTCTGGCAAAGTTTAATGATTATTCAGGAATTTATTTACTGCACTGCCATAATCTTGAGCACGAAGATGACGGGATGATGCTGAATATTAAAATTGATGCACCAACTAATGTTGAAGATGAAAAGGCTCGGCCAGATACATTTGAACTTAATCAGAACTATCCTAATCCGTTTAATTCTTCAACAAAAATTTCGTATAGACTTAACAATCCAAGTCAGAATGTTACACTTTCAATCTATGATGTTAATGGAAATCTAGTTGAAAAATTATTTGATGGAGTTCAATCCGCCGGTGCTCATACCATAAATTGGAATGCATCAAAATATTCAAGCGGAACATATTTTGGGAGGGTGATTGTTGACGGGCTGATAAAAATAATTAAGTTAGTTTATCTGAAATGATAATTGTACACGTTAAAAATTAAAATATTGCAATCTCCTTTCTAAGAATTAATTATTTACCAAAATAATTTAATTAAAAGGAGATAGCTTATAAGTTTCAATTTTGCTATAAAGAGTTGGTAATGAAATACCTAAAATTTTATGTGCTTTGTTTTTATCCCATTTAACAGCATCAAGAATTTTTTTTATGTGGTGCATTTCATTTTCTGATAGAGTTATAAATTTAACTTCCTCATCTTTCATTTCAACAAGTTCTGGTTTTCTTAAAAGTAAATTTTCTTTATTTAATATATCGTCGCTTGAAAGAACCACGGCTTGCATCAAAGTGTTTTCTAGTTCCCTAACATTACCAACCCAATAATGATTCTCCAGCATCGCCATAGATTCTTTGGGAACCTTTGTCACATTTTTATGAAGTTCTTTATTGATTTTTGCAAGAAAATGACTTACCAATAAAGGGATGTCTTCCAATCGTTCACGGAGCGGCGGTAGATTAATTGATACAACTTTTAACCGGAAGTATAGATCTTCTCTAAATTTTCCATCCTGAACGAGCTGGTGTAAATCTTTATTAGTAGCAGCTATTATTCTCGCTTTCATTGGAATTAAAGTTTCACCTCCTACTCGTTCAAATTCTTTCTGTTGCAGAACCCTAAGCAGTTGCACTTGAAGGTTTGGAGATATTTCAGAAATCTCATCAAGAAAAATTGTTCCTTTATCGGCAAGTTCGAATTTACCTTTCTTATCTCTTATCGAACCAGTGAATGAACCTTTTACATGCCCAAATAATTCGCTTTCTAATAAAGACTCAGTTAATGCTGTACAATTAACAGGTATAAATGGATTATCTTTTGTGATTCCGCTATAGTGAATGGCTCTTGCAACTAATTCTTTCCCGGTGCCGCTTTCACCTTCAATAAGAACAGTGACACGGCTCGATGATGTCTGACCTATCTTTTTATAAACCCCTTTCATTGAGCTGGCTTTGCCAATTAGAGTATTTTCTAACTTGTATTGTTCAGTTTCATCAGATATAAAAGAATCTAGCTTTTCACTCATCCTTTTATTCTCAAGTGCACGGTTAATAGTGATTTTAAGTTTATCAATCTCGAGCGGTTTATCAATATAATCATAAGCACCCTGCTGCATTGCTTTAACTGTGCTGTGCATATCATCAAAAGCGGTCATCATTATAACGTGAATATGACTATCTATTTCTTTCACTTTTTTCAATACTTCAAATCCATCTGCTTCAGGCATTTTAATGTCGGTTATCACTAAATCCGGAAGTTCTATTTTAGCAATTTCAATTCCCTTAAGACCATTCTCGGCCGAATAGACTTCATAATTCAATTTCTTAAGATAATTCGAAAGGGTCTTCCTTATTGATTGATCATCATCTATTACCAAAATTTTATTCTCTTGGTTCTGCGGTTTTATTTCACTCAAAATTTTCTTCTTTCTTGAAAGTATTTGTTCTACTAATATTTTCTGATTCACTTAGTGCTAATATAATTTCAAATATAGTTTTTCCTTGTTCGGACGGTACTACCCGAATGGTTCCTTTGTGTTGTTCAATGATTTTTTGTGCAACTGATAAACCCAGTCCAGTACCGGAAGATTTAGTGGTAAAAAACGGTTCAAATATTTTTGTACCTACACTTATTCCGCTTCCGCTGTCAGTTACGAAAATTTTAATATTGTTAAGTGCTTCATCAATAACTGATGTTAATTCTATTCTGCCATTGTTGTTTACTGCTTCAATTGAATTATCAATTAAATTTAAAAATACTTGCATCAGTTTGTACTTGTCCGCGTAAAGATCAATTTTATCTACATTATTAATAAAAGAAATGCTCTTAGTTTTTAGTTTATTAAGAAATTGGGATTGTATATTGTCTATCAAATCGAATAGATTAAACACTGAATAATCTAACTCCATTTGTCTTGAAAACTGTAGTACATCTTTAACTAAATTATTTAATCTATTTATTTCCGTCTGAATAATTGCCAGGTTTTCTTTTTCTTCAGCATTTAGTTGAAGATCTTCTGCAATAATATCTGCATTCATTTTAATAGATGTTAAAGGAGTTTTAATCTCGTGAGCAAGTACTGCCGCCATCTTACCGAGTGCAGCAAGTTTTTCAGAATTAACTAATTGTTCTTCAAGTTTTTTTTGTTCTGTAACATCAACCTCGACAAATAAAAATCCATTAAATTTATTCCCGGCTAAAGATGGCGTAACAGATATTAAAAGAACTTTTCCGTTATAATTTAATTCACCTCTAAACTTTGAATAAAGTTGGAGTTCATTTTTAATCATTTTAAAATATTCATTTTGCACATCTTTAAACTGAACGTTAATTATACTCTTATTCAATATTTCGTTTCTGTCTTTTCCAACTATTTCTGAAAACTGAAGATTAAGCTCAATAATTGTAAACTCTTGATCTACAATTGCAATAGCTGCAGAAGATTTTTCAAATGCATTTAGCAATAGAGATATTCGTTCCTCTTTGATCTTCAATTCTATAGAATTATTTTCTAATGTTCCAGACATTTTATTAAACGCTTCTGTTAATTCACCAAACTCATCATTAGAAGAAAACTCAATCTTTGTACCATAATTGCCTTTTTCTATTTCGTAAGTTTTATTCTTTAGCATTTGCAAAGGATTGGAAATAATTTTTACTACAATAAACGCAATACTTACACTTACAATCAATCCACTAAAAACACTTATCCAAAAAAATCTATGAAGTTCACGATTGGTTTCAGGTTGAAATAAAAATCTGACTATTGGTATTTGAATCAATAGAATAATTATAGGTACAATAATCAAGGAACTCAGAATGATTTTTTTGGAAATACTGAAATTATGGATTTTCTGCATTGATACCTGGAACAAATCGTGTCTGCTTACTGCTATTGTAGTAAACAGTATTACACCCACCAAAAATGACAAGGGACTCATTTCAACTAGGTAATAAAATCCAAGATACCAAGGAAGAAATAATCCAAATATAAATGAGGCAAGGATAGTAATAATCAGACCTATAAATAATAAAAGAATTTGTTTCTTTTTATTTAAATCTTCTTCAGTATTATATCTGCTGACCAGCCAATAAAAGTTTAATGCTATCAGAAAAGCATACCATAGTAAAAATAAAGGATATGCCGAAGAATAATGGACTTCAAAGAATTTATCGTGAGCATGGGACTCTTCGATTAGATATCCACCCCATACTAAACCCAAAATAATTACGGAAGGGGCTATTATTAGCAAACTTCTGGAAATCCCAATTCTGCGAGGTTCAGGAAAATTCCAGGTAAAAAAAGTAATGGTCACAATAATCATAAGTAAAAATGAATGGCAGGAATTATCCAATATTGTAACATTTGATGAATGCATTATTAGAAAATGAAAAGCGTGAGATATTAAATAACCAATTACCAGCAGCAGGATAAGGATGAATAGTCTGCTTTTAATCGATTCGTGATTTCTTGAATAAATAATTATGATCAATCCGATAGAAGCAAGTAAGGTTGCTAGTAGAAAAATTGTCTGGGTTAAATCCAGATCAAAGATTGAATGTGTTAATAACATTGCTGTGTTGTTTTTTGTAGGTATCATTATTAAATATCTTAAAAATCCTTAAACTTCTTAAATTATAATCTGGTCTTACATCCTCTTAATTGCTTCTTTCCTGAATTTATAAAGGGCACATATATTGCGTCTCCTTTTATTGTAAGTCCTAAAAATAAAGTAATAAGGAACAAATATGAAGAACAATACTAAATCACTTCGCGATCCCGTATGTAAAAAGAAAGTCAATCCTAACAAAGCATACGCAAAAGTAAAATATGGGAAAGAGATTTACTACTTATGTTGCCCACTTTGCCAGGCGGAGTTTGAAAAAGATCCTGATAAGTTTATTAATAATTTAAAAAAGTAACATTTTCCTTGGAGTTTGAAATGAAAAAATTAGAACCTTATCCAATAGCAAGTGCACTTTTCTACATATTTACTATTTTATATGTAGTATGTATTGGGGTCAAGCTTATTCTAATAAGTGTAGGTATAGAAGGATTTTGGCATATGCACAAAATTTGGGTCCTGATATTGCCGGGATTTAATGGTCTAGATTCTCTTAGTATTTTAATTGGACTGGTTGAAGTATCGCTGGGATCGTATTTAGTCGGTTATATAATTGTGCCTGTATATAATTTTTTGACAAGAAAGAAAGTAAGTGAACATAAGATAGAAGTGAAGCCAGTCATACTGAGATTCAAAACTCTTTTTGTAACATTAACTGTTTATGCTTCAATACTCTTAACTCTTTGCCTAATATATGATTTATTTGTGCCCTCCGAATATCAAATGCTTTCCTTATGGAAATTGCTGATTCCTGGCTTTACCGGTTTGAATTTAATGAGCTATATAGTTGGATTAGGTGCAATAGCAATTTACAGCGCATACACATCATTTATCTTTTCTAAAACACTTAATTTCTTTGAGAATTCTGAATTAAAAAAAAACAACAATAATACAGTCCAGAAAATCAAAGTATTGGAAGAGACAAAATCTACGGGTGTTAGAAAAAAATACAGCTCAAAATATTTTGGTATTGCTGCAGGAATCTTCTTCGCAATTCTTTTCATTCTTATAGCAATAAATATGTTTTTTTCAGGTGAAGATTATATCGTTTTTATCAAGCCTTTTATCCCTTTCTTCAATTCCGTTAATGCATTAAATATTATTGGAGGAATAACTGTTTCATTTTTGTGGGGATGGTTTTTGGGTTACTTCTTTTTGAATGTTTACCATTGGTTTGATAAGAGATTTAATTCTAACTAAACAGTAAATCTGCATTGACAAAAAACTCAAAAATATATTTAATAATATTTCTTCTCTCACTTTCAGTCTTAAGTTTTGAGATAATACTTGCAAGAATATTTTCTTATGTACTTGCATATCATTTTGTTTTAATTATAATAGCCTTTTCAATACTTGCAATTGCTTTAGGACAGCTTTATGCATCACAGGTGGTGGTTAAAAACCACTTCTCTTTATCCAAATACTTTAATGCACTCCAATTGTTGTTTCCAATAAGCCTGGCCGCAGTTTTTGTTTTACCTTTAATTGAAAGTATTGGCAGCGGCTCAGTTGGTTTAATTATTTATATACTTCTTGCAGGCATAACTTTCTTTTTAATAGGAGTAATTACAGCCTCTATTTTTCAAAATAACGGGGAGAAAAGCGGTATTCTATATGCACTTGATATGGCTGGTGCTGCATCCGGTTCACTGCTGGGATTATTTTTGCTAAACACTTTTAGTGTAGTTCAAGCTCTCGCAATAATATTATTAGTTTTTTCTGTTGCCGCGCTAACTGCCATTAAGCTTGATTCCCGAGTCAGGAAAGGTCACCTGGAAATAACTGCCTCCGCAATAATTGCCTCTTTTCTAATAATCTTCACAACACCCGATATTGAAATTAATATGGCAAAATCTTTGGATAAAGATTTGCTGCGATTAAAAAGTAATCCATCTGTTAAATCGTTAACCATTGAGAGCCGGTGGAATTCATTCGGAAGAACCGACCTTGTTAAATTCATCTACCCCGATTCCACAACTTCAATTTCTATGTTTATAGATGGTGCAGCAGGAACTCAGGTTGTGGCTATTTCCGAATTAGAAAAGGATTCGGTAAAATTATTTCACACATTGATGCATTCAAATATTTTTTTCCCTTTTAATTTCTTAAAAGATAATGAGAAAGATTCTGCATTGATTATTGGTCCCGGCGGTGGTATTGATATTGCTGCTGCTTACTTCGGCAACACCAAGCACATAGATGCGGTGGAAGTCAATCCTACCTTTGTTGAATTAATGAAAAAATACAACAAAACTACATTTATTAAAAAGCCAAACATAAACATATTTGTAGGTGAAGGAAGAAATTATGTAAGGAATACTGCGAAAAAATATGATTTAATATTCCTTACAATCCCTATTACAAAAGGTGGACGCTCAACTGATTTTGTAAACCTTACCGAAAATTATTTATTCACTGAGGAGGCATTAAAAGACTATTTGCACATTCTTACTAATGAAGGGAGAATAGTTTTTACTTTACACAATAGGGAAGAAGTGTATAAAGTTGTTTCCAATTATCTCGACCTTCAAAACAAAGCCGGAATTTCTAACTCTGAAGCATTTAAATACTTTTACATTGCAGATCAAGGGATGATGCCCTTACTTGTTATTAAAAAAACTTTTTTTACAAATAAAGAAATAATTGCAAGACATATTGTATCCCATCAAAATGGTTTTGACAAAGGCATCTCATTTTTCCCATTTTCAAAACAAATTGAAATTGACACGGTGGTGCAAGGCGTAAATTATAAATGGAGTATGTTTGATAATGTTTTGTATGATATCTCAAACAACAAATACAGCTTTCACGATTTGACCGAAAAGGCGTCAATTAATCTTCATCCTGTAACTGATAATTCTCCATTCTTTTTTAATTACGAATTAGGACTCCCTGATAATCTGAATATTCTGATTTTCGCAGGAATTATTTTATTTGGTTTATCGATCTATATGTTTAAGAAAAATTGGGGAATGAGTATTAACGTTCATCAAGAAACTGCACCGTCGAGGAAAAATTTAAGAATCTTAACAATTGTGTCATTCCTGCTCGGTTTTGCTTATATACTTAGTCAGTCGTATCTGTTTCAAGCAATGAATCTTCAGTTAAACAATCCATTAAAATCATTTTCATTATTACTGTTTTCATTTTTGCTTGGTAACGGATTAGGTAGTTATCTTTCAAACTTTATTAAGGAAAACCGTATCCGGGTTATTGGTTTAGTTGTTTTTGGTATAATATTAACTCTTGCTATTGATGCATTAGTAATCATGCCAAGTTTAATAACAAGTGTTTCTGAATTTTATTTGTTTTCAATTGTTTTTATTCCAGCAATAGTTATCGGTATTCCTTTTCCATTGCTTTTAGCAGAAATGAATAAACAAAAAATTAGAAACGGAATCGCTGTACTTTTAAGCATTTCAGGTATTGCTGGATTTATTGGTTCAATATTCACAATTTCAATTGCAATATTGGCTGGATATAATTTTGTCCTTTATCTGGCATTCGGTTTATATCTAATTATTATCATTGCAACAACATTAAGATTACCAACAAGAAAGGATAACTAAAATGGAACGAGGTATTGAACATTCCGGTGCATGGGCTCTTGCATTGATCTTTATTGTTATCGCATCCTGGTTGCTTTACCGTTATCTCGCTCCAAAAACATGGCGGGAGTGGGCAGGTGCAGGGTTAATCCAAGCGTTCATTATTGCATTGTATGCAGAGATGTATGGCTTCCCGCTCACAATTTATTTTCTTGTTCGGTTTCTGGGATTAGATCGTACATATCTTAATGCAAATCTTTGGTCCACTCTGGTGGGTGTTGGTGAAACCGGTATGATGATCTCGATGATCTTGGGTTATATCCTTCTCTTTGGAGGTTTTGGTATTTTTCTTCAAGGCTGGCGCGAGCTTTATAAAGCTCATCAAGAAAAAAGGATCGCAACAGGTGGATTATACAGCTTGGTTCGGCATCCTCAATATACGGGGCTGTTCA
This sequence comes from Ignavibacterium sp., assembly GCA_018335755.1. Taxonomy (GTDB): domain Bacteria; phylum Bacteroidota; class Ignavibacteria; order Ignavibacteriales; family Ignavibacteriaceae; genus JAGXRK01. The sequence goes on from JAGXRK010000011.1 coordinate 150,995, forward strand.
TTGCGCTTTTCGGAGAGGGTGTTGTGCATTGGCCTACATTATTTTCTGTGGGGCTGTTCCCAATTATTGTATTTGCATACTACCGGCTTGCCCGGAAGGAAGAACAGAAAACGATTGAGAAATTCGGAGATGAATATCTTGAATATAAGAAGTATGTACCTATGTTTATTCCAGTAAAAGGAAAATGGCGGCAGCTTGTTGAGCAGTCAAATGTCTCTCCGGATGATTCACAATAGCCCGGTTTATTTGGTTATGTGTAATGATGTCTAAATAAGGTTATGCCAGAATTCTTTAATGTAGTAAACAGTCTTAATCTCTATAAAGAATGTTATACCAGGGTTGCTGTTCTACCTCGAGATATTTTCAGGATTGCAACTATATATTTTTTAGTAAAATGATGGATTTTACTGTTTGGTTAATCCTAATAATCTAGTACGAATAAAATATTTTTTAACTAATATTAAAAATGTTGGAATATGAAAAGAATTGATATTAAAAATTTATTGCTTCGTTTTATAGCTGTTGTCTTTATCACCGCTTTAATTCAGCCTGTTAAAGCGCAAAGTCTGGAATTTCCTAAAGATGAAGGTAGGCATGAGGGCGTAGATTTTGAAGCCTGGTCATTCCTAACTCATTTGAATACAGTTGACAGCAGCCGCTTTGGGGTTGCCGTGTTTTTCTTTACAGGAAAAGTAGTAGGAATAAATGCAAGCGGTTTATACGTTGTGGTTACGGAGCAGGCGAAAGATGAATATGAAAAATATACAAAGATACAAATACCATTAATAAACCAGACTAATCATACAGAGGGCAATCTGTTTGAGAATTACAGCGATAATATTCTGAAGCGCAATCAAAATGGGGGCCCATACGTAGTAAAGATAAATAAAGATGATTTTGCAATTTCACTCGAATTCAAACCTGATAAAAAACCTATAGATATGGGGCATTTATCGGTTGGAGATAAAGGTTTTAATCGTATTTATGTTGTGCCGAGGGGAGAAGTTTCTGCAATAATGACTTTTAAAGGGATCAAATATAGTTTAAGTGGCATAGGTATTTTTCAGCATCAATGGGGTGATAAGCCTTATGGAAATTTACTAAGCGATATGTTTGCACTTCATCTGAATGAGGGTACCGATATTTTAGTTTATCACAGTGATACTTCATCGGGAATTAATAAAATGGTGATTTCTGATGCTGATGACTGTAGTAGTGTGTTAAATAAATTCTTTGCAAAATCTGATTCGTTAATGATTGTTAAATCAACCGGTGACGAATTCGATTTGAACTGGAACATTAAATCAACTGAAAATCAAATAGAATTGAATATTCTGCCTACAAGTGTACATCAGGAAGTTGAAATGCTTGATGTGATTTATTGGTTAGCCAGATGCCGAGTAACTGCAAATATAAAGGGAAAATCTGTAAATGGAATTGGATATGTTTATATAAAAAAAAGAATGTGAATAAACAATAAACAATTAATTTTAAATAGAAGGAAGAAATTTTGTTTCATATTTCTGCTTAAGGAAAGGTGAATCTTTTTGCAGTTATTCCAAATTACGCTATTACTTGTTACCCGAATTGTTATAAAAATACTTAAAATAATTTAAGTTTCTTAAATTCTTGCCTTTGTAAATACCCCCTTATAGATGATTATAGCAACTTTTTATTGGCATATTGATTGCACTTCCTTGAGTAATAAAAAGTTAGGAGATATAAAATGACATGGTATATAATTCTTGCATTACTAATTGGCTTTGGTTTTTATCTTTTGTATTCAAACAAAAATAGAAAAGTTAATATGCAATCTGTTTCTGATCAAAATGTTCACAATCATCATTCAGATCCTGATGGAGCAGAACATAAACATTCCGGACACGATCATAATAAAGGACATGGCTGCTGTTAATAATTTTTGAATTGCAAATGAAAAGGAAAGTATCGGTTAATTGAAAGAGATATTGAAAGATCAAAGTTCAGTAGCATACTTTTCAATGGAAATTGATATTAATGCAACCAGAATAGGTACAAAACGAAATCAGAGAACGAAGCAGTAATAAATGTCGAAAGCAAACTTAAGCTAAATGCTTTATTAATTAATAAGGAAATATTAACATGGAATGGCTGGCAGAAAATTGGTTTTGGGTACTGATTGGTGTCGTATTTATTGTTATGCATCTGTTTGGTCATGGTGGGCACGGAAGACATGGAGGACACGAAGGACATGGAGAAAAGGCTAATTACGAAAACGAAGATAAAAAACGAAAAAACCAAATCCCTGATGACTCCAGGCATGGGCATCATTAACAAATGTAATTGAAGAAGGAGATTTAATATGTTAAATCTAAAAATTGTAACCTGGTCGCTGGGGCTTTTTACTGCTATTAGCTTTACCGTTTGTGTTATTTATGGTCTCATAACTCCTGTGAGTATTCACATGCATACATTTTTGGAATCTGTGCTTCCGGCTTTCAAATGGCTAACCTGGTGGGGATTTCTGCTTGGTCTATTAGAGAGCTTTTTGTATGGTGTTTACGCCGGTTTGGTTTTTGTCCCGCTATACAATTTCTTTTATAAAAAGTGGGCTTAAAAAAGAATTAAATTATTATCTAAAGAAGGAAATAGAAGATGTCATATGAAAAAATAAAGGTTGCAGTAAATGGTTATGGTATTATTGGTAAGCGTGTTGCAGATGCAATAAAGATTCAGCCGGATATGGAACTAGTTGGCGTTGCTGACGTAGTGAGCGACTACCGTGTTAAAGTTGCAGTTATTCTAGGATTACCAGTCTATGCATCGCTTGCTGAAAAAGTAAAAGAAATGATGGATTCAGGAATTCCAATTGTAGGTACACTCGATGACTTACTAAAGCAAATTGATGTAATAGTAGATTGTACTCCAAAAGGAATTGGTGCCAAAAATCTTGAGCTTTATAAAAAAGCCGGTGTAAAGGCAATTTATCAGGGTGGTGAAAAGCACAGCCTTACAGGACATTCTTTTGTAGCGCAAGCAAATTATGAAACGGCATTGGGGCTTGATGCTACGCGTGTTGTCTCCTGTAATACTACAAGTACAGTACGAACGCTTACAGCTTTGCGTAAAGCCGGCTTGCTTAAAAAAGCACGCGGTGTTTTAATCAGACGGGCTACCGATCCATGGGAATCAGACCATAGCGGAATTATGAACACAGTTGTACCGGAACCGCATATTCCAAGCCATCAGGGTCCCGATGCTCAAACAGTCGTACCGGAACTTGATGTTATAACAATGGCAGTCAAGGCGTCTCATACACAAACTCATAATCATTATTGGGTTGTGGAACTTACACGCAATGCAAGCAGAGAAGAGGTGTTGGCAGCATTTAAAGCAGCTTCGCGAATTGCGTTTATCCGGATGAGTGATGGTATTGTTGCACTCAACGGTACTATTGAATTAATGAAAGATATCGGACGACCGCGAGGCGATATGTGGGAAGTTGCTTTATGGGAAGATGTATTAACCGTTAACGGCAATGAAGTTTATTATACTTATCAAGTTTATAACGAAGCAATAGTTGTTCCAGAAAACATCGATGCCATACGTGCAATTACTGGTACGATAAAGAATGGAAAAGATTCAATCCGAATTACTGATGAGGCCATGGGAATGCGTAAAGAATTTTTAATTAAGTAAAAAAGTAATTCGTCAGATTAATAACTAATAAAGGAGAACATAGAATGAAAAACATTTGTGCAGTTATCGTGCTTGCTTTTGTATTTATATTTAATTTGGGTACCACTGCAATTGCTCAAGAAGAACATCAGCATCACGACAAAAAAGAAACGACAGTTGTTCAAACAAAGGACGCCGCCGTATCAACATCTCAGATTGTAGATACAAAAGTGACGGCATCGATTAAGAAAATTGTAGAAAAGTATTTGCAATTAAAAAATGCCTTAGTTAAAGACAATACAAAAGATGCAGCAGCATCCGGAAAAGAGATAGTTGAGGAAATGGAAACATTGGATAAATCTTTTTTAACGGATGAACAGAAGAAACTCTATGAAGATGTGGAAGAAGATGCAAGAGAACATGCAGAGCATATTGGTGAGAATGCCGGCAACATAGAGCATCAGCGCGAACATTTTGATATGCTCAGTAATGATTTATACGATTTGGTAAAAGAATTTGGAAGCGGACAAGTATTGTATAAGGACTTTTGCCCGATGTATAATGATAAAAAAGGTGCAATATGGTTAAGCGAAACAAAAGAAATAAAGAACCCATACTACGGTAAAAAAATGATGACGTGTGGTTCTGTTAAAGAAGAGATTAAATAATCCAATGAGACCGATAAAAAAAATAATATTTGCTATACTGTCTATAATATTAATTCTTTTTATAACAATCCAATTCATTCAACCTGTCCGCAATACGAGCGGGCAGGTGTTACAAACAGATATATCAAACACATATAAAATTCCACCGGATATATCTGCACTGATTAAAAATTCTTGTTATGATTGTCATAGCAACAATACAGTCTATCCCTGGTATTCCAATATTCAACCTGTTGGATGGTTATTAGAAGCAGATATTAAAAACGGCAAGGACAAACTTAATTTTAGCGAATTTGGCTCTCTTTCATCGAGAAGACAAATAAGTAAATTACGGAATATAGAAAACAGAATTACGGACGGCACAATGCCTTTACCTGTCTATCGATTAATGCACCCCAGTGCGGGCTTGACTGATGAAGAAAAACAGTTCCTCAGTGATTGGATTCAAAACACAAGAGATAGCATCGCTTTAAAAAGATAAATTTTAATACACTGAAAAATAAAAAAAGATGAAAACAACTCTCGTCATTCTTTCATTCCTCTTCCTGAATTCGGAAGCAATCTTTGCTCAAAAAACCGTGCGGTACGATTTATACATTGCAGATACAACTGTGACATTTGGAGAATCAGAAACGCGTGCTATTGCAGTAAACGGAATGATTCCTATGCCTACATTAACATTTACAGAGGGCGACACAGCAGAAATATGGGTGCACAATAATCTCGACGAAGAAACATCGCTGCATTGGCATGGACTCTTTCTGCCTAACCGGTACGATGGTGTGGCTAATCTTACACAAACACCTATTCTACCCCACACAACACATTTGTATAAATTCCCCATTATTCAGCACGGTACACATTGGTACCATAGTCATTCCGGGCTGCAGGAACAAATTGGAATGTATGGCGCTTTTATAATGAATAAAAGAGAGGGATGGGACATCCCAACAATTCCTATTGTCTTGAGTGAGTGGACTGACGTGAAACCTGAAGAAGTGCATCGAAGCCTTAAAGCTGCCTCAGACTGGTTTGCTATAGAAAAAGGCACAACGCAAAGTTATGGCGAAGCATTGTTCAGCGGACATCTGTGGACAAAGCTCACTAATGAGTGGAAACGAATGAATGCAATGGATGTAAGTGATGTACATTATGATAATTTTTTGATAAATGGGAAAAACCAAAATGAGCAATCTCGGTTTAAGGCGGGAGATAAAGTAAGGTTGCAAATAGCCAACGGTGGTGCATCAGATTACTTTTGGCTTACCTATGCAGGAGGCAAGATTACCGTAGTAGCCTCCGATGGAAATGACGTAGAACCGATCGAGGTTGACAGGTTAATAATAGCCGTTTCAGAGACTTATGACGTTGTTGTAACAATTCCCGATAACAAAAGTTATGAATTTTTAGCAACCCCCGAAGACCGAACCGGATCGGCATCTTTATGGTTGGGTAGCGGAGAAAAAATACCTGCGGCAAAATTACCCAAGCTAAAATATTTTGCAGGAATGGAAATGATGAATGAAATGATGGATATGAATGGCAATATGATTGAAATGGATGGAATGAATATGCAAAACCAGGTAATGGACATGAATAATGTTATGTATCCGGAAATAACCGGGCCTGAAAACCCGGAAGATACTTCGGAGGCTATGAAAGAAATGAACATGGAAGGGATGGAGCTTCAAGGATCAGAAAATATTGTAACTCTAAATTATGCCATGTTACGTTCACCTGAAAAAACAACATTGCCAGCAGGGCCGATACGAGAATTAAAGTTTGATTTGACAGGAAATATGAATCGCTATGTATGGACAATGGACAATAAGACTATTTCCGAAAGTGATAAGATTCTAATAAAAAAAGGTGAAAACTTAAGAATTATTCTTTTCAATAACAGCATGATGCGTCACCCAATGCACCTTCATGGGCACGACTTTAGGGTACTGAACGGACAGGGCGAATATGCCCCTATGAAAAATATAATAGACATCATGCCAATGGAGAGGGACACAATTGAATTTGCAGCCTCGGAGCCGGGAGGTGATTGGTTTTTTCATTGCCATATTCTTTACCATATGATGTCCGGAATGGGAAGAATTTTTAGCTATGAAGATTCTCCCCCAAATCCTGATTTGCCTGATCCTAAGGGATCACTTCAAAAATTGTTTGATGGCGACCGTGAGTTTCACCCGATGGGGAGAGTTGGTTTAGAGAGTAACGGGAGTGACGGTGAGGCAATGTACACAAACACCCGATGGAAACTGCTAACTCTATGGCATGTAGGTCTTCACGATAAACATGGTTATGAAAGTGAAATTAATTTTGGTCGTTATCTTGGAAGTATGCAATGGTGGTTTCCTTATGTTGGCTTCGATTATCATTACAAAAAAGTAACCACTCAGGAAAATAATTTGTTTGGTCAGGGAAGCAACAAAAACAATAGGAAAGCAGTTGTAGCGGGTGTGCAATACACTTTGCCAATGCTGGTAATTGCCGATATGAGAGTTGATACAGATGGTAAGTTTCGTTTTCAATTAAATAGAGAGGATGTCTCGATTACCAGCCGCTTACGATTTAATTTTATGGCAAATACCGATAAAGAATACTTAATAGGATTCAGATATATCATAACAAAATATTTTTCATTTTCGACTCATTATGATAGTGATATGGGTGGTGGAGCAGGAATTACTTTTACTTATTAAATTTTAGATATTGTAAAACTTTTACTTGTTTGCTTAAATATATAATGGAAGACTTTTGAATTGAAGAAACAATTTAATCCTTTCACGGCACTATGTGCGTGGGCGATTTACAGATTATTATTATGGTATAGAATAGTTCAACTATAATAGGAGGCTATAAATATGAATATAAAAGAAATAGATTATAAAGATCGCAGTGAATTCTTAAGAGGTTTTGCTACAATTATCCGAAAAAATAATTGCAATAATATTGATGAAAAATCAATGTTCTTATTTATTGGAAAGTCTTTCGGATTTGAAAAAGAATTCTGTGAGAAGTCTTTAGAACATCTTATGGTAAATAAATATATACCGGAAGAACCGGCAATTTTTTCAACCAAACCCATTGCAGAATTTTTTATTAAGGATGTTAATACAATAATGTCCCAAACTCAGTCTATCTCTGAAGCAGCACTTAAATGGCTACAGTTGACTGCTAATGCTAATAAAGTAGATCTTGAGATATAATTAAATCTAAAATTGCAGTTTCCAATGAAATAAGTAAAGTTACAATTTCAAAAATATTTCTTAAAATGACCAAGGTAATAATGAAAAAATATATTTTAATTGGGTTGGTTTTATCTGTAAGTCTGCAAGGCTGTATGATGGGAGGAATGGGTATGATGCATGGAGGTGATAATGAAAATATGGAAATGGCGAATCATACAACTATGATAATCAAAGAATTTAACACAGCACAATACAAAATTACAGCTGAGTTTCCATCAATGGTTATGAGCAATGCTGAGAATTGCAATCTAAAAATCTTTGACAAGATTGAAAGCAAAGTTCAAACCGATGCATCTGTCTATCTTGAAGTTGCAAAAGTAGATTCTGAAACAAATGATTATGGTGTTCAGGTTGCTTCTTCCTTTGAAAGTAAGCCTATGGGTATAAAAAATGATTATTTTGTTTTTAAACCTGATTTGTCTGCTGTCGGTAAATATCAATTAACATTTAAAATCAAAAGAATAGGGTCGAACACCTTTAGCGATCCGATTTCGATTGAGGCAGTGATAGAAAACCACCCGGATATGAAACAAGATAGAGCTAATTCTAATTTAGGTAGTATTTTTACTTCGCCATATTTTTATGTTGGCACTTTAGCAATGGCGTTAATGATGGTTTTTATGATCTTTTAATATTTAGGTGAAAATAAGCTTTTTACTCAAATTATAAGTCGCCTTATAGCAAGTTTAATGTGCGTTTAACAAGATTGTTCTATTTACAAAATTTTCCTATTGAAATATATATTGAAGTATTAAACGCATTAAACAATAAAAATGTAGTCCACTGGATTTATAATCTTGACTATACATCCAAGAGATCAATGACAGTATTTCCACTAATTCCGGTAATTGGTGTAAATTTAAAAATATGAATGTTTAAACCCGCAATAGAGTTACATCCTTCCTTATAATATATCCCCTATTTAAAGTATTTAAAAGGAATTAAATTCTTTAAAAATCAAAATTGTGAAAAATCACTATCCGCTATAAAATCCAAACATTTTCTTTGGCTGGTTTTTTGGACTTGGTGATGATAGTAAAACAGTAAAACAAAACAGAAAGATCGCTATACAATTAATTTGAATTAAATTAATGTAATCACCAAAAATTAGACTCAAATCGGAGATGGAATGAAAGTGCCTGGAGGAATAAATAAAAGAATATTTAGTCTAAAAATAAATATGTTATCATTATTACGTATTGAGAAGAATGAAAAAGAAGTTAATAAATTGAGATTCTTTTTCCCTTTTCGAATACTTTCAGGAATTAATGTATTTGTTAAAAAAACGAAAAATTTTTATAAAAAAACTTTCGAAAAAAATATGACAGCGATAAGTTTTGCTGAAGCAGGAGAATTTGATACAGCTAAAGATATCTTGGGTGATGAAAAAACATTATAAGATGATATAAATATAGATTGAAGTTGGTGTGTCAATAACAAAATTAATTAATTTATTAAAAGGTATTAAAATGGAAAAAGATCCGGTATGCGGGATGGAGATTAAAGACACAATCAAAGCCGAGGCTACTGTTTACAAAAGTAAAACATATTATTTCTGCAGTGCCTTATGTATGGTTCAATTTCAGCAAAATCCTGAAAAGTATGTGAAGCACGATGATGAGGGCAAACACGAACATCATCATCATTGATACTCGAAAAACTGTCAAGGTTGCGAGAGAAATTTATGAAAAGCAATAAAGATGTAACAATAGTTGGTGCCGGTCCGGGTGGTTTAACAGCAGCAATTAATCTGGCTAAAAATGGTTACGATGTAAATTTGTACGAGCAGAACAATACTGTAGGCTTAAGATTTAACGGTGATTTTCAAGGGCTGGAAAATTGGTCTGATGAAGAAGATACTTTAGATATCTTAAAACGGATCGGCATCAGCACAAATTTTTTGTGTTATCCGTATTATGGCAGCAATGGTTTTTTTGTTGGACCGAAACGGCAAAAGATAATGGTGAAATCATCCCGTCCGCTTTTTTATCTTGTCGAAAGAGGTTCAAGAGAATCCGTTAAAGAGGGATCGTTGGACCAGAGCTTGCGAAAACAGGCAGAAGATTTGGGTGTAAATATTTATTGGAATCAGAAATTGGAATCAGTAAATAATCGAGCAACGATTATTGGTACAGGACCAAAAGCTGCAGACGCAATTGCAAAAGGAATGGTATTTAAAACTTCTAATGAAAATATCTTTATCGGTTTTTTGAATAATAAAATAGCGCCAAGAGCTTATGCTTATCTTTTAGTAAATAATGGTAAAGCAACTTTTGCTACTTGTATGTTTGAAGATTTTAGGAATGAAAAACTTTACTATGATAGAGCATTAGTCGAATTGAATTCCGCTATAGAGATTGATATAAATGAACCTAAAGAATTTGGCGGGTTTGTAAATTATTTTAATGAACCAAAAATCTCAAAGGATAATAGAATCTTATACGTGGGTGAAAACGCTGGTTTTCAGGATGCTCTCTGGGGATTTGGTATCAAGTATGCAATGCTTTCAGGTTATTATGCGGCTCAAAGTATCATCCACAAACTCAATTATTTTGAACTGTGTAAAAAACATCTTATTCCAAAACTTCAAGTATCACTTGCCAACCGGTGGTTATTTGCTCATTTATATAATACCGGATATAATTTGATACTCAATAAAATGAAATCAATGGATGATGCAATTCCAGCACTAAGAAAACACTATAATACTTCTTTAAGTAAAAGATTAATTTATCCGATTGCACAGAGATGGTATAAGACAAGATTAATAGATAAGCAATGTATGCACGAGCATTGTGATTGCGTTTGGTGTCGTCACGGTAAGCTTGCTCACGCAGTGGAAGAAAATTGTTAGTTATAAAGGAGATAAGCAAATGTCTGAAATCCTAAATAATAATAGTAATAAATCACGCAGGAATTTTCTGAAATATTTTTTAGGCGGTGGTCTCGCTGGGTTTCTGTTTTCCGTAATTTATCCGGTTCTAAAATATTTAGTGCCACCAAAATCTTCTGAGCCGGTTCCAAATACCGCTATTGCTGGTAAGGTAGGAGAATTAAAACCAAACAGTGGAAAGATATTCCGTTTTGGTGAAAAACCAGGGATCCTAATTAATACTCCTGATGGGGAATTGCGAGCATTTACAGCTGTTTGTACACATTTGGATTGTACTGTTCAATACCGGGAAGATCTTCAACATATTTGGTGTGCATGTCATAACGGGCATTATGATCTTAAAGGAATTAATATTGCCGGACCACCCCCAAGACCATTAACACCTTTCAGGGTTAATCTTAATGGAGATCAGATTTTCGTTTCAAGAATTAGTTAGAAAAGTTAAAAAAATAAGTGAACATCTAATTCGTAAAACTAATTAATATGATAAATGACTAAGAATTTCAATTTTTTAATTTTACCAATGTCCGTTTTCCTTTATGGAATTAGCTGGGCATTAATCTTTTTAACATTCTCCGCTTTTCATGGAATGACAGAAATGTTTAACGACGACTTTGTATTTCTAATTGCCCGTATTTTTAATTTCAATATTAATTCTATTCAAGCCGGTTTTACTTTTGCTTTTTTCGATGGGGCATTATTCGGATTAATAATCGGAGCTCTGATTCTTTTGATAAGTAAAAAAAATAAAGTTTAATTGAAGTTAAATATAATTATTTGGTGAAATCCAATAATAACTTTAAAAATACATTATAAAATACTTCTAATCTGCTTGCTGCCAATATTGAATTTGTTGTTTTGGCTTCTAGCAGTATGGAGCTTAATAACTTTATTATGAATAGCTGTTTGGAACAGGCTTTTGACCAAAACAACAATCGTTTTATTGATTAGAATTGAAGATGCTTCACCTTTATTTGATATAAGAAAGCTTGACAATAAAAGAATTTCAATCGGTCTCATGGCTTTGATTATTCTTTTTATGATTCAGATACCAGTTCCGCATTCATTCTTTGAAAGCTGGGATTAAATAGTTCATAATTGTAATTATTAATTAAGATGATAGTAATGAAAAAAACGGATAACACCGAAGTGATAAAACATAGATACAACAGGTATTCTAAATTTTATGATCTACTTGAGGCGCCAATGGAAATTCTTTTCGGTAAGTGGAGAAAAGATTTAGTTAAATATAGTTCAGGGAAAGTGCTGGAAGTTGGTATAGGTACCGGAAAAAATATAAAGTATTATCCCAAAAATGTTGATTTAACTGCCATTGATTTTAGTAAGGGGATGCTTTCGAAAGCAATTAAAAAAAACAATAATAAATCAAAAATTAATTTTTTACGAAAGGACATTCAAGAAACAGACTTTGATTCTGACAAATTCGATACGGTTATAGCTTCATATGTATTTTGTTCAGTTCCTGATCCAGTTAAAGGACTAAAAGAAATAAAACGAATATGCAAAAATAACGGTAAAATAATTTTGCTCGAGCATGTTAGAAGTGATAACAAAATAATTGGGGTAATGATGGACTTACTTAATCCACTGACTGTGAGTCTGCTTGGTTATAACATAAACAGAAATACCGAAAATAATGTAGTCAATTCCGGGCTTCATTCTTACCAGGTTCGATATTTATGGTTCGATATTTTTAGAATGATTATAATAAATAACAAAAAATAAATTTCAATTAAAGATCGGAGTAAAAAATGAGTTACTATTATAGTAAAATTATAGAGGATAGTTTTGAGAACGTTCTGCGTAAAACAGAAGTGGCGCTTAAACAGGAGGGGTTCGGTATCTTAACTGAAATTGATGTAAAGGAGACGTTAAAGAAGAAATTGGATGTGGATTTCAAGAAATACAAAATCTTAGGTGCTTGTAACCCGCCGTTCGCCTATAAAGCATTACAGGCAGAAGATAAAATTGGGGCTATGCTGCCCTGCAATGTCATTGTTATTGAACAAGGATTTAATAGAATAGAAATTGCAGCTGTCGATCCTGTATCTTCAATGCAGGCCGTAAAAAATGAAAACCTGTCTTCGATTGCTGATGAAATACGGGCAAAGTTAAAAAAAGTTCTTGATAGTCTTACATGAGCGCTAGTTGACTTATTTGAGGGATTCATAGTTCTCTCTTTAGCAGGAAAAAAGTCATATCACATTTCGATGACGTGCCCAAGCTTGGCAGTGAAAGAGTTGTAATTTGTTTTATTGACTTCATTAAGCTTTTTATAATCCTGATTCCGGCTCGGCATTCGTTTTCTGAAAGATTTGGAATTAGTTGCACATATATGTACGAGCAATCATTTTATTAGTCATAACTAAAATAGATTTATTTGAGGTACTATGAATTATCATTTTCTTGGAATTGGATACCTAACCTGGATTACATTTCTACCGCTCATAGGAATGATAGTAGTGATGTTGATTCCAAAGGGAAATACAAATACGGTAAAATGGACAGCCCTGATCACAACATTGCTTCAGCTATTTATTGCGGCTTTAATCTGGATAAATTTTGATCCGACTCTTACGGGAATAAACAATCCAAATGGATTTCAATATGTGGAGAAATTCAGATGGATTGATATAGAAGGTTTTACATGGATAGGCAATGTAGCAATAGATTACTTTGTAGGACTTGATGGTCTTAGTTTGCCGATGGTTATGCTTACAGCGATTATTTCATTCATCGGAGTAATTGCCTCCTGGAATATCAAAGAATCCCTAAAAGGATACTTCGCACTTTATCTAATGCTTGTTACAGGCATGATGGGGGTCTTTGTGGCACTCGATTTCTTTCTATTCTATATTTTCTGGGAGTTAACTCTTCTTCCAATGTATTTTTTAATTGGAATTTGGGGTGGTCCAAGAAGAGAATATGCTGCAATAAAATTCTTCATATACACATTACTTGGTTCAGTACTTATTCTACTTGTAATCATAGGATTGTATTCCAGCGTTATGGTGGTTGATCCAATCTCCGGCCAGAATATACATTCATTTAATATGCTGGATATGATGAATCCCAAAAACTATATACCAGACTCTTTACTATCAGGAATTGGAACCTATTGGAGATCCATTGCTTTTATAGCACTATTCATTGGTTTTGCTATAAAGGTACCTGTATTTCCTTTTCATACCTGGTTACCGGATGCACATGTTGAAGCTCCAACAGCAATAAGTGTAATACTTGCGGGTGTCTTGTTAAAACTAGGAGGCTACGGATTATTGAGAATCAGCTATTCGATTTTTCCGGATGCGATGCTTAAGTTCGCCTACCCGATGGCAATTTTAGGGTTGATTAATATTATTTATGGTGCATTCTGTGCTATGGCACAAAAGGACTTTAAGAAGATGATAGCATATTCAAGTATTAGCCATATGGGGGTAGTACTTCTTGGCATTTCAGCATTAAATATTCAGGGAATTACGGGAGGTGTTCTCCAAATGTTCAATCACGGCATTGTAACGGCTATGTTGTTCTTAATTGTTGGGGTTATTTATGACCGAACACACACTCGAAACATGGACGATTTTGGTGGTATGGCTAAACAGATGCCTATTTATACTGGAATTACGACGGTAGCTTTCTTTGCGGCAATCGGCTTACCTGGTCTGAATGAATTTGTAAGCGAACTTCTCTCATATTTAGGTGCATTCCAGACATTCTTTTGGATAGCAATTTTATCTACCATCGGAATTGTTTTAACAGCAGCATATATGCTTGGTGGATTTCAGAAAATTTTCTTTGGGAAACTACCTGTAAAATGGCAATCACTACCAGACATAAATCGAAGAGAACTTGTTATGCTCATTCCTCTTATGGCGTTAGTGATATTACTCGGTATTTTGCCAACAATTTTGATTCATCCAATAAATGCAACGTTAAATCATTTTGTTGATTTTGTTCAAAAGGTTGGGACCGGTTTGGCAGCTACCCTATTTTAAGATGCATTATTAAGGCTGATCACTAGATATGGTAAGCAAAATTGATTAATTGCGTCTGGCATAAGTTACATTCACAACTGCATTCTATGTGTAATCCTATTGAAAGCAATCCCTTTTTATTATCATGATAGTTCATCTGCGATATTGCTGATTCATTTATTATGATTAAAATATAAATTGAGTTATCACATCAAAATTTCTAAGCATATTATTTAATCCTTTTAAACATCTTCAACATCTTAAAAATCTTAAAAATCTTAAAAATTCTTAAATCCTATAAATCAAGTATCCTTGATTTTAGAATAAAACACTACTTTTTAACTGGCACTTCAATTGTCCTATCTTTAATTCAATAAAAAGGAGTTGAAAAAATGTTTAATGGGTTATTAGTCTTTAGTATAGGCTTTTCACTGTTGAGTAGATTGATGTCAGTCAGAAAACTTGAACCAATTAAAAACGGATCTTTAAACTATAAATTTTTACAAACTAAAATAAAAAGGTGATATAATGATTACGAAAAATTTAATCGCAGTACTAGTTCTTGGAATTCTTTTCACATTTGTGACTTTCACAAATGCGCAGGAAAAACCTATGGAAAAGATGGAAGGTAAAATGATGATGCAGGATGGAGATATGCAGAAATGTATGGAGAAGATTGCATCCGACGAGAATATGCGAGGAATGATGATGCAAAAGATGATGGATCATAGCAAGAGTGATTCTTCAGGTATGATGCAAATGTGTAAAATGATGATGGATAACCCTGAAATGCATAAGATGATGATGAGTAAGATGGGTGATAAGATGGATATGATGAAGGACGGAAAAATGATGAAAGACTGCAAGATGAAAGACAAAATGATGAACGATAGTACAAAAAATATGAAGAAGTCTGAACACGATATGCATCATTCTAAGGATAATAATTAGTTTAACCATAATTATTTAATTTGTTTAATGGAGAATATAATGACACACGATCCTGTTTGCGGAATGGAAATAAAATCATCTTCAAAATTTTATATTGATTTGGATGGGGAAAAGTATGAATTCTGCTCGGCGAACTGCCAGGACAAATTTGCACTTGATCCAAATAAATATATTGAGGAAATGAATAAAGCTGAGCCATCTAATAGAACAACAAGTTATGGAATTGAAAAACTTTCTTTGCCCGTAATAGGATTGCACTGCTCATCATGTGTTAACACGATAGAAAAAGAAATAAAGAGGCTGCCAGGCATAAAGGTAGCTCACGTAAATTATGCTACAGAAACTGCGCACGTTGAATTCAAAAGCGGTGAAACTACAACTGAGGAGATAATAGGAGCTATTAAGAAATCCGGCTATCAAGCCGGGCAGTCAACTCTAAAGATTGGAATACGAGGGATGCACTGCGGGTCGTGTGTCTCTAAAATCGAAAAAGAGTTAAAACAAAAAAGTGGCGTTATTTCTGCAAGCGTTGACCTTGGAACTGAATCTGCTATTGTAAATTATATTCCTGGTCTTATTGATACCAGAGCAATTAAAAATGTAATTGAAAAATTAGATTACAAAGTATTCGATACTTCAGGAATGAAAGCAGAAGAACCCCGACAATTGGGAGAAGAAAAGGTTAATGGGGACCTTGTTGATGAAAACCAGATGGCTCGCGAAAAAGAATATAAAACTTTAATGAATAAATTTCTTTTTGCTGCGATACTTGCTTTACCTGTTATTTTCTTCAGTTATCCAACTGTTTGGGGACTACCTGAACAATTTCAAATGGGTTCTCCTGTTTTAAAATATATCTGGATGGCAATGGGAATATTGGCTCTACCCATAATGTTCTGGTCCGGCTCACAGTTTTATACAGGTGCACTAGCTGCGTTTAAAAATCGTTCGGCAAATATGCACACTTTAATTGCAACCGGAATATCCGCAGCATGGATTTATTCAATGATTGCCACTTATTTCCCACAAATATTTCCCGTAGCTGAATTAGCCGATCAGTTTTTCGATGTAATTTTTGTTGTAGTGGCGCTGGTTGTTCTAGGAATGGCTCTTGAGATTAGGGCAAAAGGAAAAAGTTCGGAAGCAATAAAAAAATTGATAGGATTGCAAGCTAAAACCGCAAGAGTACTGCGTAATGGAAATGAAATTGATCTACCTGTAGAAGAAGTTGTACTTGACGATATAATTATTGTTAGACCAGGAGAAAAAATTCCTGTAGATGGTATCCTTGTCGAAGGATCATCATCAATAGATGAATCGATGATTACAGGTGAATCTATTCCCGTTGAAAAGCACGATGGCGATGAAGTAATCGGCGCAACAATTAACAAAACCGGTTCCTTTAAATTCAAAGCTACAAAAGTTGGAAAGGATACAGCACTCGCGCAGATTATTCAGATGGTTGAACAGGCTCAGGGTTCTAAAGCACCGATACAAAAAATTGTTGATAAGGTTTCAGGATATTTTGTTCCCGCAGTAATCATTACAGCTATTCTTTCATTTGTTACATGGTATGTATTTGGACCCGCACCGCAACTTATTTATTCACTGATCGTTTTTGTAACTGTACTGGTTATTGCGTGCCCATGTGCACTTGGATTAGCAACGCCAATTTCATTAATGGTCGGAGTAGGTAAAGGTGCTGAGAACGGAATATTAATTAGAAGCGGCGAAGCTTTGGAGACTGCGCAAAAGTTAAACACAATTATTCTGGATAAAACCGGAACTATAACTGAAGGGAAACCTTCTTTAACAGATGTTCTTACTACAAATGGATTTTCCGAAAATGATGTTCTTAGCCTAAGTGCGAGCGTAGAAAAATCCTCAGAACATCCTTTAGCCGAAGCTATTGTAAACGGCGCAAAAAATAAATCTCTTGAATTGTTTGATGTTCAAAACTTTAATGCTGTGCCCGGACATGGAGTTGAAGCAAATGTTAATGGAAGAAAAATATTTCTTGGCAATTTAAAGATGATGGAAAAATTTTCTATAGATCTTGGTGATCTGGAAGAAAAAAGTATAAAACTTGCAGATGATGGTAAAACACCAATGTTTATTGCAATAGATGATAGAGCTGCCGGAATTATTGCCGTTGCAGATACCATTAAACCGGATTCAAAAGAAGCGATTGCATTGCTTAAAAAAATGGGATTGGAAGTAGTAATGATAACCGGCGATAATTCAAGGACTGCAAATGCAATTGGAAGGCAGGTTGGTATAGACAGAGTTCTTGCGGAAGTTTTGCCGGAAGATAAAGCGTTCAACGTTCAGAAACTGCAAAATGAAGGAAAGATAGTGGCAATGGTTGGTGATGGAATAAATGATGCACCCGCATTGGCTCAAGCAGATATTGGTTTAGCTATCGGTACTGGAACTGACGTTGCAATCGAAGCGTCTGACATTACTTTAATTAAGGGAAGTCTTAAAGGTGTTGTGTTGGCGATACAACTTTCTAAAGCGACAATGAAAAATATTAAAGAAAATTTATTTGGTGCCTTTTTCTACAATGGATTGGGATTGCCAATTGCAGCTGGTTTGCTTTTCCCATTCTTTGGAGTATTGCTTTCTCCAATAATTGCTGGTGCAGCTATGGCGTTCAGTTCAGTAACAGTTGTTACTAATGCAAATCGTTTACGAAGATTTAAACCAAAATTGAAATAAGGAGTTGATAAAATGGCACTTGATCAAATATTAGTAATTATTACAGGACTAAGTTTAGCTAGCTGGGTTGCTTGGTATTTCTGGTTTTCAGAAAAGAAAGCAGTAAAAATTCAAACTTCTGAAGGCGGAATTCAAGAAGCAGTAATTAAAGTCAAAGGTGGATATACTCCAGATGTTTTAATCTTTCAGGCAGGTAAACCGATAAGATTAAATTTTATTAGGGAAGAAAATGCTTCATGCACAGAGGAAGTAGTATTTTCCGATTTAAACAAACGTGCAACATTAACCCCCTTCAAAACTATTCCGGTTGAATTGAAAATTGACAAACCAGGAGAATACGGGTTTCAGTGCGGAATGGGAATGATAAAAGGGAAATTAATTATTGAGGGTTAACACAATTAATTAAAATCAGAATTTTACAAAAGGAGTAATAATGAAAAATATGAATATCGAAGCATTATACGATTTCGAGAAAAGTATCTATCATAATCTTTCTGCTTCACAAAAAAGTGATTCTGTTTCAGGTTCCTGGAATTTTGAAAATGAAGTAAGTCAGTTTAAAGCTCACGTGAAAAGTGAAAATGGAAATGCTATAATGCTGGCTGATAATATGACGGTATTAGGAGGGAATGGGATACAACCAAGTCCGATGCAATATCTTCTTTTTGGAATTGCTTCAAGTTTTGGAAGTGTACTAGTCCGTAAAGCCGTTGTTTACAATCATGATATAAAAAATCTTAATGTTGAAGTTAAGGCTATTACTAATTATGATAAATTTTTTGGTATTGATGATAGACCCCCGGTGGATAAACTAGAAATAACACTCGATATTACTACAGATCAGGATAAAAATAAGATACGGCAATTGCAAAAAGTTGCTTTCGATTGCTGCCCGGTTCTTTTTTTAATCAACAAAGAAATAGATATCGATTTTATTTTGAATCTACATCGACCATAATAACAGTTAATAGTTCAAATATCTGCTTTATAACTCCATACTTAGATAGGTTGACTATGATGCTGTTAATTAATAAAGTTTTATTGTAAGAGATAAAAAGATGATACAAGACATTATTTGTGGAATGTATTTGACATCTGTTTTCGGATGTGAATTAAGCAACTTTAATGGAATAACTTATTACTTCTGTTGTATAGAATGTAAAAATGAGTTTGATATTGATCCTCAGAAGTACATTGAAAGACTGACGATTAAAAGCCAAACGAAAAACAATGTGATAGAATGGGAGAGGGATCCGGTTTGTGGAGAAATGATCAAAATTCAACAGGCGAATGCAATGAGCGTATACAGGCGCACTAAATATTATTTTTGTTGTCCGATTTGTAAAAGGGTATTTGATAAAAATCCTTTGGCATATGCAGATAAAGATGAGGGATTTTATGATTGTGACATATAAGACTAAAAATAATTTATTTGAATAGGAACTATTATGACAAACATTTTTGATATTTCATCAAGAAAAATCTAACCCACACCTTACGCCAAAGGGTAGTAGGGTACACATAAACCCCTATCAAAACCAGATCGACCTCGATTAAACTTTGCAATAGGATTTTTCGCTTCCTGGTAGCAAAACGAGTTTCTAAATTTTTTTATTATAGAATATTTCCAAGCTAAAAGAGGCAATCGCCCCTTTTAATCAATCACAACAGCAATCCATCTATCATCCCAGACTTTCAAGAACTCCTTCCAGTTCCACTCATTAAAAATATAACCAAGTGACGGATCAAGAATAAATATTCCTGTTTTGGTATAACCATAGATAATGCTCCAGTGATCCTGGTGCATCGATATTAAAATTGGAAAACCATTATCGACTGCTTTCTTGATGTCCTTACGGGAAGCATTCCATTTCTCGTATACAGATAATCCTTTTTTCTTGAATAGACTAAAGATAGCTTTTTCAGAAGTGCCGTTCTCATCCGTTCTTAATTGCTTAATAATTTTACCAAGAGACATTTTCTTGTTGTAATAGTTTACAATCATATAAGTACAATGGGCGCCACAGGAAAAATTATCCATTTGAATTGATCTTCTCATTCCCCGAATGACTATTGCTGATCTAATTCTTTCCTCAAAGAATTTAATTATGTTTATTGTATAGTCGATCACTGGTTTCATCATAATTATCATCTGATCTTTCCAAATAAAAAATGCCGGACTAAGTGCCCGGCATTCTATTTTTTAATCTGTTGAATAAGTTTTTCAGTTTAGCGAGAATTGACTTTTTTTTTAACTCTGTTTCAAAGAACTCAATCATCGGTTCTTCCTCTTTCTTCCGTTTATCCAGGTTAATGATAATAAACTTGACATTTTTAACTTCGGTTTTGATTTCTGTAACAATGCCATTCTCAATGAATACATATATTTCTTCCTGCATATCTTGCTCCAGTTAATTATATCCGTTAGGTGTGATCTTGCTTCGAGCAATGAACAATGTAACAGCAAGAGATTTGGCGTCCATAAGGCCGCCGAGTTCATTCTGGATTTTAACTGCATCTTTGCACGATGTGAGCATTAAATCATAGAAATTATCATTGCTATTTTTATTTATTTCATTCAGAGGACTTTCCAGATTTTTCTTTTCAACTTTTACATTGTAAGAGGTCACAATCTTGGTCCCTTTCTGCTCAGCAAGTTTTGTGATTTCAAATCTATCACCTTTATGAAGTGATTTGATTTGTTCATTAACTTCAGCTGGTGCAAAGAACGAATACTCTGTATCAGTTTCATTCTTTACAGCATAGAGATAATATTCTCCATATCTGCTTTGACCCACCATCGGCTCATCAAACAACAGCTCTAAGTGTAAGGTCTTGTTCAGCTCCAGCTCCAGTTTTTTCCGATCTGCCATTATTATTTTCTCCATTTAATTTGTAACTAAATTCTTCTTTACCTTCAATAACTTTAACACCTGCGGGGACAGGTTTTGATTTGATATAATTCTTGATCTTGTTCAAATCAGGTTTAACCTGCTCTGGAATAATTGTTAGCATCTCAGACTTTGCTTTCTTTAAGAAAAGATCAAGATTTTCAATCTCTACCTTGTCAGGTTTCTTGTGCATCTTGAGTGTACCGTTAGGCAGAGCAATTGTTTTCTCTTTCTTTTCTCTAATGAAAGCTTCAAGCTTCATCTCTAGCCATCGAATCTTTTCCTGTAACTGTGCGTTCTTATGAAGAACAAAACCGTTAATCATAGAACATTCTTTCTCACTCTGTGAGAAGTTGTATTCAATCTGTTTTGTAAGCTGCTTTATCTGAAGTAAGAGCAGATCAAAGTATGCTTCAGTCTGCTCAGCTTCTTTAACTTCAGCTTCCTGAAGAAGCTCATCTAAAAAGTTTACTTCCAAAATCTTACTCCTTTTATTCTTTTGGTTATTATTACAATTATTATCTCAATAACTATTCTTCCTGCAGTCTTAGCCACTTCTTTTAACATTTGTTTTCTGTTTGCGCGCATTCTTTACCTTCACTTTCTTTTCATCACTGAGTTCTTCCTTGAGTATCTCAACTATAGCTTCTGTAAGCTTCATTCCGATTCGTATCAATTTCTTGGTTTCCATCTTTTTTATTTTTCCTTTCTAAGTATTGTGTAACAGCTTCATTAACTAATTTTGTCATTGGTATCTTACTTTCATTTGAATGTTTTAGCAGGTAAAGTTCTCTTACTAGCTCAGGTTTTATCTTCGGGCTATATGACATACAGATCCTCCTCATTTATCCCCATTCCGCAAACCTCACATTTATTGAATAGTTTTCCGTCGCAATAACTAGTTTGAGAAAAACACCACGGACATTCAATTATCATCTCTTCAAAATCATTCTTCGTCGGATAATTAAATCTTCTTTCAAACCATTTACTTCTTGATGGATAGTATTTCTGATAGCTTTCAACTCCTTCGCTATTTATAAATAATGCATAATTGTTCTGCATCTCGTAGAAGTGAAAGTCTTTTTCTCCGAGGTTAAATCCACGCACAGTAGTTTTTTCTATTGATAAAGCTTCCTGCATTATTTCTCTTTCACTGCAGAAGTAGAAAATATCATCCTTTGAATCGTAATAGAGATCTATAGGATTATCCTTCTTAATCAGAACTAATCTTTCAGGGAAATATTTATCCAGCATAGCGACAGCGAATGATCCCTCAACTTTATCAAAGAGTCGTTTTATTTTATCACCTTTCATTTTCATTGATAGAAGATGAAGAATGCTTTCTGAATCTACTTCTGCGTCTCTCTGTTTCTTTCCGAAGATTTCTTTGTCATTGTATATGATTCCATTATGAACAATTGCAATTCCATTTTTTGAAAACAGAGGATGATTGTTAGCATTATTCTTTTCTGATCCTTGTGTTTTCATTCTTGTATGAAGAATCATTGAAGAGGGAAGTGCAAGCTCTTTCCAATCATCTGTCCTTACAAACTCAGATGATTTTATGGCAGCTTTGTTAACTACCAGATTGTTGTCCTTTATAAAAGCATATCCCGAAGCGTCACGTCCTCGGGATTCTAAAAGATTGAACATATTTGTTATTTTATCTTTATCGGGCATAGTATTCCCAAAGGAATAATAACCCATTATTCCGCACATTGTATTTTACTCCTTGTTAA
This sequence comes from Ignavibacterium sp., assembly GCA_018335755.1. Lineage (GTDB taxonomy): Bacteria > Bacteroidota > Ignavibacteria > Ignavibacteriales > Ignavibacteriaceae > JAGXRK01. Next base: position 173,773 of record JAGXRK010000011.1, read on the forward strand.
TTATTAGGCAGGAACCAGTACTCTTACTGTGGTAATCTGTTTAATCAGTTCAATTATTTCTTTCTGATTATTCTTTCGAAGTGATAATGATATGCCAAGCCTGTTACACCCTTGACTGGATACAACAATTGCTTTAATATCATTAAGCTGAGCATAGCTTTGAGCTTTATCGAACAGATCAGAGCTTGCACTGATTTGATATTCATCTCTGTCTGTAAGTCCAAATACATAGATTGGATTATCAACTAATCCTACCTTGTCTTTGATTGTTCTAAGCAGAAGATCTTTAGCATTGATGAAGATTGGTCTTCTTGTTTCAACTTTCCCTTGCAGCCATCCTCTTGAAAGTCTTACTACAAGTTCTCGATCAGAATCAGATACATCAGGATTGTCGGGGCAGTCATCATCAAAATTATCCTCGTAACATTCAGAGCAGTAGGGATCTCCCTCATCGTTATAGTGAGCAGACTCGCGGTAGATAACTCCATCGCAACGGCAACAGTAGTTAAACATATTATCAAAACAGTCTTCGCAATATGGCTCTTCAAATGCCCAGCGAGCCTGATCATCGTTGATTGCTTCTTCACAGTTATGGCAGTGCATATTATGCAGCCCTCCTAAGTCCCCAGTTAAGTAAAATATCCTGGGCCCAATTCAATCGTTTCCCAAGAAGGGTATCAAGTTCCTTTAATCCTTCCCGGCAGTCTTCAGGAATTGTATGAAGAGAATGTTTTAGTGATTTAAGAAATGTACAAGAGTGCTGCCGGTTCTTTAATTCGTTGAAATTTACTTTATCCTCAAGAACTCCAACAACTGTAAGTTTTGATAAAGTAAAATGAACAAGTGTAACTGAAGGGGATAGAAGGAAACTTCCTGGTGTTCGATATTCAAAACCGTAAGACTTTCTGCGGTAAGCCCCTTTCTTTCCATATCCACTTCTTTCTCTTTTTTGTCTCTGCACTTTATCATCAATGCAGTTACTAAGAGAACCAAGGACAATATCCAATCCATCAATAATCTCAGGAAGCGGATCGATAGAAAAATGTGTGTGTCCCCCGATAGAATAATCTGAAACATAATGTCCAGCATAGAACTCAAGATCAGGTGCTTTATCGTGGCCGTAATCCAATATTGTATAGATTTTCGCAGTTAGATCGATTGGTGATTCAGAAAAACCTGGGCGGATTTCTGCTGTGGATTCGCAGCCATCTAATCCAAACGAAGAATTAGATTTGAAAAAATTATGTGCAGGAACAAATTGACCGTTTCTGTGGCAGATCAACTCTGGATCGCAGCCAATAGTGAAAGACATAGTAGCACTCCTAATTAGTTAGTATTACTATTCTTATTCCAAAATCTTACGTAAAATAATTAGACTATCAAATTTGATTTAATTATTTTTGCTTGAGACCGATTGTAAGGCTTAGTCACCTATAACAACATTTCGAATCAAACATTTCTAATATCTGAGTTGGTGGGTAGACTTATTTTCAAATAATAATTAAAAATTCAAAAATGCTTGACACAAAATCCATACTCATCAAAGAATACTTCCACAAAGTAAAACAGGCTAACAAAGAGCACACAAAAAAAGAAACGTTTAAGGATTTATTAAACAGACTTTATGGTGATGATAAAGATATTTTAAGATTGATTGATAAAATTTCTCTTGGTGCTGAAACTACTGTTCTTAACATCCCTAGAAAAGATAAACTGCATAGAGGTAGTGCGGATACTCTTTACAACAAAATAATAATTGAGTTTGAAAATGATCTAAAGCAAACGCTTAAACACGCTAAAGAACAATTAGCGGGGTATCTACTTGGTCAGTTTAATTCTGGTGAAGGATATAATTTTACTCTAATTGCTTCTGATTTTATTACCTGGCGAATTTATGCCCCAGCAGTTGAATGTATTGATAAGTTGAAAGAATTAAAAGAGGATGAACTTAAACTTGAAGAAGTTAAAAGCGCTTCATTTGTATTAAACGAAAAGAACGCTGAAGATTTTTATTACTGGATAGATCGTTTTCTATTTAAGGAAGAAAAACAACGCGCAACATTAAAACGAATTGAAGAAGCATTTGGTTATCAGAGCAATGTTTTTATTGAAAGTTACCAGGTGTTAAGTAATTGGTTTAATGAAGCTAAGAAATACGGTGAAGTCCAGGTTTCTTATGAGCAGTGGAATAAATTCTTAAGCGTTGCTTATGGCTCATTCGATGGAAGAGAAAGTATTTTTCTCATCCATACTTACCTTAGTATTTTCTCAAAGATGCTTGCCTATAGTGTAGTTTCAAATGATGATTATATAGATGATAAAGAATTAAAAGCAATCCTTGATGGAAGTGTATTCCACAAATACAATATCAGAAACTTTGTTGATAACGATTTTTATCATTGGGTAGTAAACGATAAAAATTTTAAGAGTCTTAAAAAAGTATTCCGTTTGATTGCACAGGAAATTTCTTCTTTTGATTTTAATAAAGTTGATGAGGATGTACTTAAAGGTGTTTACCAGGAGTTAATTGATTTAGACACAAGACATTCTCTTGGTGAATACTATACGCCTGATTGGTTATGTGAACGAATTGTTAAAGAATTTGATTTTACAGTTAAAGATAAAATTCTCGATCCCGCGTGCGGCAGTGGTTCTTTTTTAAGAGCTGCTATTCATAGAATAAAGGAACTAAATCCTAAAACAAACGCTGAAGAAATTAACGAACAGATTTACGGAATTGATATTCATCCATTAAGTGTGCAGATAGCAAAGACAACTTTGCTTCTTGCACTTGGTAAAGAAATAATTGATGCAAAAAATCCTGTTTACTTAAATATTATTCTTGCAAACACTTTACTTGCACCGGAAGGAGTAGAAAATCTTTTCGGAAAAGACTTTACTCTTAATATTGATAAGGAAAACTACAAGCTTACAACACAGGTGCTTGATGATGTAAAATTGTTTGATGAAGCACTGGAGATTTGTGATGAACTTGCTGACCAGACAATTAGCAAGAAAAATGAAAGCGAAGAAGTTTTTGAAAATATTCTTAGAAAAAAATTAAAAGGACATTCATTAAACAAACAAATAATAGAAAGTTTTTACAAAGTATATAAAGGATTAAAAAGTGTAAAAGAAAAAGGTCGGGATAGTATCTGGAAGTTTATCGTTCAGAACTTATACAAGCCTTATTTTCTTGCCGGTAAGTTTGATTATGTTATCGGTAATCCTCCTTGGTTTACTTATAGTTCTGTTAAGAATGAAGAATACCAAAACACATTGAATGAGCTTGCCGATACATATAACGTAAAACCAGAGAAGGTTGCAAATTTTCCACATTTGGAAATCGCAGCAATCTTTCTTGCCAATTGCAGTAATTATTTTCTAAAAGAAAAAGGAACTACTGCATTTGTTTTACCGCGTAGTTTTTTTAGTGCAGATCATCACGATAATACAAGAAGTGGTAAAGCAAGCGGATTTAAGTTTTCAAAAATCTGGGATATGGATGATGTAACTCCATTGTTCAGAGTTCCGAGTTGTGTTTTTATTGTTGAGAAGTATGATAAAAAAGCTGCCCCAATAAATGGTTTACCAGGATTAAAATTTTCTGGCAGATTAACAGAACATAATTGTAATCTTCAAACTGCTGCAGAAAAACTAACAGAAGAAAATATAAAGTGGTATTATGTTAAACAGGGTAACTCTTCTGCAATCTCTGATAAAAAAACAAAGAGCAATACAAACGAGAATCCATATAAAAAGCATTTTAAGCAAGGTGCAACAATAGTTCCAAGATGTTTTTACTTTATTGATATTGACCAGGAATTACCAAAAGATTTTAACGACCGAATAATAAATATTAAAACTTCTGAAGCGATTGAAGCAGATGCAAAGAAACCGTGGAAAGGACTAAAGTTTACTGGTAAGATAGAAAGTAAATTTATTTTTAGAACTGCTCTTGCAAAAAGTATTTTGCCATTTGCAATTTATAAACCTGATCTTGTAGCATTGCCTGTTATGATTGAAAAAGATAATGAAGGCAAAAAAATTATTAAGCTTCACTCTGCAGGCGATCTAATGCAAGAAGGATATTTGAATGCTTCAAAATGGTTTAAGAATGCAGAAAATAATTGGGACATTCTTAAGACTGAAAAATCTAAAAAAATGACAAGTAATGATCGAATAGATTTTCAAAGAGGTTTATCTGATCAAAATGCAAATGCCAAATATTTAGTTTTATATAACACATCCGGCAAAGATGCTAATTGTGTTGTTGTTGATAGAAATGAAATAGATTTTGAATTTTTGGTAGATCATAAAAATTACTTGTTAACAACTTCCTCAAAAGCAGAATCTTTTTATTTATCAGCGATATTAAATTCAAGCATTCCAAACGAATTAATGAAAGATTTTCAATCGAAAGGATTGTTTGGAGCAAGAGACGTTCATAAAAAAATATTAGATGTTTACTTCCCAAGATTTGATGAGAAAAACGAAATACACATTAAGCTTTCACAACTTAGCGAGCAAGCACACAAAAAAGCAAAACAATATTTAGAAGCAAATCCACCACAACAAGAACTAAGTGCAATTCACCTTGGTAGATTAAGAGTAGCAATAAAAAAACATCTTTCTGAAGAAATGAAAGAAATAGATAAGTTGGTTAAGAAGGTGGTTGGGTAGGAATAAATGTTTGAACTAATTGCATTTATATATTAGTAAATTTAATTTTAGTAATAATTTTAACTTAATTATTGGATTATAACTTTATGCTACAAGAATACTTAAACTTGCAATTCATTCATACAACAGATGAAGTCAATTTTGAAAAATTAAAAAAGACTGGTGTCGATGTCAGTAAAAAGATCAGTAAGGATAAAGCAAAGATTTTATCTTACTCTCGGATCGCATTTGACCCCGAAATTCCAGCTGATAACAATGAAATAGTTGAAATTCAGAGACAAATTATCGAGAACTGGCAAACTTTTATCCCAACCACAAAAGATACTTCAATTACGATAATAAGAGCAGTAATGCTTGAAGCATTGGAAACTATTTCGAAAGAATTAAGTTCTGCTTGTCTCATTTGGTTTGCGACTCGCAATGTGATTAAACATTTTAAGTTAGGACGAGAAAAAGAGATGCTTTCTTCATTTCTTTTGAAATTAGGTAATAGAATAGAAGAGGAGGTTTCTGAAAAATGGAATTTTGATCCGGACTATGATATTGATACCCCCAAAGTTGTATCAGCTACTATTGATGAAAATGATTTAGCCGCAGGCATTACTGCAGCAACGGTGAAAGATGCAGTAAATAAAGCGTTCAAAAAACAAGTTAATGAGTTAAAGGAAAATCAAAAAAACTTTGCTAACCAAGTTTCTTTAATGCAAATGAGGACTCAACTACTATGGTGGAAAGAAGCGAGCTATTCACCATCAAAAAAAGAACCTTATAACAATATGAAAGATGGTTTGCTTCAAATATTGTTAGCATATGACTATTCTGATTTTATCCCGGAACTGTATCCAGTAAGTGTTGATTATTTTCTTTTGGAAACTCACAATAGATTATCTACGAATACAGATAAAAGAATTAAGATATCACAATTCTTGAAAATGGTTGAAGAAAATGGTTCCGAATTAAAAAATATTTTGCCTGAATTCAAATCAGAAAATGGAAGGATTTCTTTTGTTGATTTCATAAATGGTTTAATCTATAAAAAATTTAAAGTCAAACAGTTTAAGACATTCGTAGGTATTAGTGATTCTGTCGAACTGTTATTGAGTGATATAACATTGTGGTTATTTCACGATTTTCATTCAATTGAGCTTTCATTAAGAAAATAATTATGAAAGGAAAATGTAAAATACCAGAATGTCCTGCGCCTGATGCTGCTTGTCATTTGGGTAATGATGATTTTACTCAATGTGAAAATTTTATTCCGGAAATTGATGAGAAAAAAGTTAAGAAGGTAAAGATAGTTGATACAAATAAGTCAAGTATAGGATGGAGTGGAGAAGCATTTACAACTGATGAATTAGAAATAGTTAGCTATAGAACAAGTCCATTTTTAATAGGTATAGTTGGAAAGGCCGCTGCTGGTAAGACTTCTTTTCTTGGAATGCTTTACACACTTCTGTTAAGTGGTAAGAAATTTAAAGAATTTAATTTTGTGGGCTCAAAAACGACATTGGGTTGGGATGATCTTTATCATAGGCTGAAATTTAAAGCTGGAAATGTCACTTTTCCTCAACCTACGCCTGTCAATTCAAATAAATTATATCATTTTGCATTAAGAAATAATGAGCAACATTTAAAAGATATTTTGTTTGCTGATGCATCTGGTGAAGTCTTTTCATTATGGGCAATTAACCGTAATGATGAATCTGCTGAAAATGCCAGATGGATATATTCAAATTCAAATTCTTTTATGCTTTTTATTGATTGTGATGCATTATCAAAGGATAAAAATTCTGCTAAAAAAGAAGTCCTTCTTATAGCAAGGCAACTTACACATGATTTGAAAAACAGACCGGTGATAGCCGTATGGTCAAAAGCTGATATAAAGGATAAGGTTTTGCCAAAAATCAAAGACACACTTAAAGAAGAACTTGAGAATTTATTTACAAATTATGTTGAAATTGATATTAGCAATTTCCTAGAACCTGGCCCAGATGAACTTGTTCATAAGAATAATTTAACAGCAGTTGATATGATACTTGAAAGAATGATAGTTTCCTCACATCTTGATTTAGCTATTAACAGAATAGACTCTAAAGATTTATTTTTAAACTATACAGGAAAGTAGTGATAACGCCGATTTTACTTATAGGAAAACCTCATTCAGGTAAAACAACTTATCTAGGTCAATTAATATTAAGAATTGAAGCAAATAAAAGTGCTTTAAAGCTCTACGAACCAATTGAAAACTTGACTCCAATAATAGAAGCTATGAGATCATTATCTAACGGGGAAGAAGTAATACCAACACCGACGGAAAAAAGCACAACAATAAAATTACCTCTTCAGTATGATGGTGCGTTAATTAATTTGGATTGTCCAGACTACGGTGGTGAGCAGGTAAATCAAATAATTACAGGCAGAGAAGTAGATTCAAGATGGAATGAATCTATAAAATTGAGTGAAAATTGGATTTTGTTTATTAAACTAAATGATCTTAATACTTCCTTTGATCTGAGCAACAAAACGCTGAAGCCAGAACTTTTAGAGAAAAATAATGGCATCTCAACAGAGTATTCAATTTCGGACCAATCTTCGTTTATTGAGTTATTTCAAATACTACTACATTTAAAAGGACAGGACGCACATTTCAGGAATTCTTTAACAAAACTTACAATAGTATTAACCTGTTGGGACGAGTTAGATAATCCAAACACACCACAAGAAGAATTACAAAAATGCTTGCCCCTTTTTCTTAACTTCATACAAGCAAATTGGATTGAAACGAATTTAAAAATTTTGGGATTATCATCGCTAGGACTTTCATTAAAAGAACCTGAAAATAAAATTAAATATCAAGAGACGGGATCTGAAAACTTTGGCTTTATTGTGAATTCTGAAGGTGAAAAAAATGATGATTTAGGTCAATTAATTTTAGAAGCTTTATAGTGGGTATAATAATTCATCAAGCAATTTGTGGAGAGCAAAATAAAGCATGGGAATTAATTAATACAACGTTGGAGGATATTCCCCTTGCTAAAAAAATTGCTTTTCAAGTTGACTTACAAGACAGTCCACCAAGTGGGCTGCAATGGTTACCAGTTCTAAGAGGATTTAGTTTTGGGAATCATTTTTTATTAATAAAAACTTATCCTGACAATTCCCCGGAGGTTAGAAATGGAAGAGTCTTCTCTCATTGTCTAATTATTGACAAATCAGATCTTTCGATTATCTCTGATGTTTCTCATCTTTTGACTTTTTTTAGTCCCGAAATGAATAAAGCAATTCAACTTGCGCCAATAACTCTAACAACAGCAGAACAAAATATAGTTGAATTGAAAGATAATTTACAGAAAAGGTTTAATAAAGTCATTCAATTTTTCTTAAGATTCAGTGAAGGTGTTGAAACAATAATCTGGATTGGACAAAAGAATTATGAAATAGCTGTAAGCAAATTATGGCAAATGCTTTCTCCACAACAAAGAGAAAATTTTTATTTCGGCATAAATTTTAATCCAGCGGAAGTTGCAAAAAATAAATTGGTCTTTGTAACTATTCCGGAAAACTTGGAAAGCAAATTTACAACCAAAGGTTTCACAACTATTTGTAAGGAAGATTCTATCGAACTAACGGATTTTGCGGATCAATATCTGGCAAGAGAAGAAAATGCTATAAGAAGAATAGAAAGTTTTATCTCCTCCATTGAAGCTGTAAGACCTAATCAAAAGGACATTTCAGTAATTGCTAAGGGGGTTACAACGTTTGAAAATATTGATGAAGAAAAAGACATAAAATTATTAAATACCTTGTCAAACATAATTTCCAAGTATTCACCAAATCCGAGTCAGGGAATATTAACCAAGTCAAAGTTGGTAAAGCGAATATCGTTACTTGCTGAAAAAGCAGAAGATTCTGAGATTTTTCTTTTAAGGAATTTTCACACAAGCGCTTTTAAAGGCAGCAAGGAATTATTTTCAACTGCAATTGATAAATGGTGCAATAACTTTCTACTAAATGAGAAACAAAATCAAAAAATAAATTATGCCCCATTCATTCACCAAATTTTAGCAGCAGATCAAAGTAATTGGTTGGTTAGTTCAGTTACTGATAAGCTTAATGAATTTCTCTTTAAGGTGAATAAAATCTCAGCAAAAGTAATTTGGAGTTGGATTTTAAGTGATATTACGATACTCAAAAAAATCTCTGATAAATTGGATAATACAAAACCGGCCGAAACTTATTTATATGAAACTCTACCCATTTTGAATGAGGAAATTTTATTAGAAATAAAGTCGTTTGCTATAAAACGGAAATGGTTTAGGCTTTATGCAACGATTTTAAAAACTCAATATCCTTTTGAAGAAGCAATTAATGAGCAGCTGAAGATTGATTCAGAAATGAATCATTATGAAGGTATAGAGATTATCACAAAGAGTGTAAAATCGAATTGTATTATCTCCGTTGCTCTAAGCAATGGAGATAGAAGGTTAATTCAGTTATCGGGTAAACTTTGTAATAAGGATAAAAAACTATTATCTAGTTTAGAAATTGAAAATATTAATTGGCAAGAAATCTGGTTAGCTTCAATTAATAACGGGAATGATATATATGATGGTATAAAGGAACCATTACAAACCACTTACAAACTTTTTAACTTACTAATAAGTGGTAAGTCAATTTCGGAAGGTTTATTAATAAAGATCGGTGAAACTGACTATGCAAATGTTCTGGATTTTCCTAATAGAAGTGAAATTTGGGATAGGCTTCCATCCAAAGTGAAAACCAAATTTTTAGAAAAGACTTCAGCGTCATTATTAGAATCATTAAGTAGGGATTCAACTTATCAGGTTCCTACAGATAAAGAGCTTTCTGATTATATAGTTTCAGATGGCATCTCATTATTTTTATATTACAATAGAAACAACATCAAGAGTGTTTTACCAATTCTTAATACATATACACAAATTCCTCAACAGATGATAAAAGATTATGTTTACAATTATTCTGGAAAAATAGATGTTGTAGATTCAGTTCAGTTGGGAAAACTGGTTATATCAAGAAACTCTAGTAAAGTAGCGCAAGTAATTCAATCTAAGGTTAAGCATATACCCAATCTAAAATATGCGTTAATAGAATGTCACTCCTTGCTCGGCATTTTTGATAAAGCTTCATTGGTTTTTTCTGGAATTATTAATGATTCATCAATATCGGAAGATGAGTGGTGGCAATCTTTTTCTGATATTGCAATAAGACTCTATGAAGAGGGACCCACAGAAAATGAAATATGGAAACAATCTGATGGGCACAAATATGACTTAATAACAGGTGTCTCTGGAAAGGAATCGTGGTTAAATGCACTTATCAAATTAAGAAACGGAGGCTGTAAGGATATAACACCAAAAAAATTATTAAAGGCAATGATTAATGAATTTCCTCAAAACCAAGAGCTTAGAACATTAAAAGACCTTTGGAACAAATTATGAACACAATTGTTATTCAAACAGCATTAGCTTTAGAGCAACAAGCAGTTACAAACAAATTATCAAATGTTAATGATTATGAGCACCCGGCTTCAAAAACCATTTATAAAGTCGGACATTATTTTTCAAAAGGGAACAAACTTCAGATTATAGTTGGAAGAACCAATCAAACCAATATTAATGCTGCAATAGAAACTGAAAGAGTAATTCAGCATTTTAATCCTACTTATATTTTCTTTCTTGGTGTTGCTGGTAGCTTGAAAGATGTAAAAATTGGAGATGTTGTCATTGGAACAGATGTGATTGGCTATGAGCGAGGAAAAGCAAAAGAGGAATTTTTACTTAGACCACAATTTGGTTTTTCATCTTATGAACTAGAACAAAAAGCTATAAGTTTTATTAATTCAGATGAATGGCAAATGCAATCTTCCATTTTATTAAATAAACAATTTCATTATAAGATTGCAGCATTAACAGGAACAATTGCATCAGGAGAAAAGGTTATTGGTTCTACAGCATCTTCTATTTATTTATTCCTTAAAAAACATTGCAGTCACGCATTAGCTGTTGAGATGGAAGGTTTAGGATTTTTGGAAGCATGCAGACCATATCCATTAATAAAATCTCTTATCATAAGAGGTATCTCAGATATAGTAAATGGAAAAGAACATTCAGATGCACAGGGATCACAAGAATATGCTTCAAATAATGCAACAGAATTTTTATTTGGATTAATTGACTTTATTGGGATCAAACAAGAAATAGTTACCCTTTCTCTACGGCAAAAATTATATGAAATCTTACCTAAATTTTATCCATCAGGACTGAGGGATAATGAAATATGGAGACGAGCAGGTGGAGATCTTTCATTAGTAAATTTAAACACCACAGGGAAAGCACAGTGGGTTGATGCTTTGATGTTAATAGAAAATGGTGGAGGCGGGTATATAACTTTTAACTCACTTATAACACAAATGAGAATCGATTATCCGAATAATGAATCATTAAAAATTTTGTGTATTGAATGTAAGTAAATTAATTCCATGGTTGTCGGCTTTTTTAAAAATAGTTAATTTCTTTATCATTTATAGCTAGATAATCGCGCGACTTACCAATAATGATTTTTCTTTTTCATCAGCTCTGTCTATAATAAAAAGTAAAAAAAATCAAATTATTTATAAAAGGAGCTTTATTATGTATCGTGAAATAATTTTTATACACCCATCAGATTTAAAGGACGTCTTATTAGAAGCAAGTAAGCTTGAACTTGAATTGGTCCAAAATGCTGGTGATGAATCCGACTTAGAAGAGAATAGACTATTTTATGAAATTAATGATGAAGGGCAGATTACAAATATCCGTACTTACGATAACAAGAATATTGCTAGGGCTTTTGAACAAGTAAATCAAAAAAACTTTGAAGACCTTTACCAACAATTAAAATATAGTGGATATGAATTTGCTGAAGATTCATCAGATTGAAAACTAAGACTTATTAAGCAAAAATAAATAATCTATTTTAATTGGAGTAAAGAATCGCTTTCAATGGGTACTAGGATGATTTGATAAAATTTATTCACTATTTTTACATTAATGTATTATAGAAGAAAAATATTATTAGCCTTATTACAAAAGTTCGGTGGTGTGCTTCCAAAGATTGATTTTCAGAAATATCTTTTTCTTTTAAATGTTAATAAACAAAGTCCTTTCTTTGAATTTATTCCATACAAGTATGGCTGCTTTTCATTCCAGGCAAACCAGGATATGTCAACAATGGTTAAGTACAGCCTTGTAACAGAATCTGAAAAAAATTGGCAATTAAAAAGTGATATAAATTATTTTAATGATCTTAAAGAAGAAGACAGAAAACGAATAAAGGAATTACAAACAAGTTTTGGAAATCTTAAAGGCCGTAACCTTATAAAATATGTTTATGAAAATTATCCATACTACTCGATAAACAGCACAATAAAAGAAACAATATTAGATACTGAACATTTAAAGGCTGTAGAAAATTCAAGAACAATTAAAAGCGAGTTTACTTTATATTCGATAGGATATGAAGGTAAAACCGTTGAGCATTTTACAAATGAATTGATAGGAGAAGACATAAAGGTGCTCTGTGATGTTAGAAAAAATGCGCTTAGTATGAAGTATGGGTTTTCTAAAAAACAGTTAAAAAATGTTGTTGAAAATGCAGGTATAAAATATATCCATATTCCTGCACTCGGTATTGAATCCGATAAGCGTCAGCTATTGAACACAAAAGAAGATTATGATAATCTTTTTCAGAATTATAAACTTAATACTATTCCTCATAGAGATGCCGAAATATCAGAATTGTATAGAATGTTTATCGAACGCAAAAGAATTGCTCTAATGTGCTTTGAAGCCGATCATAATTTCTGTCATAGAAGTCGCACAATTGAAGCACTTGAAAAGAAATTTGAAAAGGAATTTTTAATAAAACATTTATAGGGGTCGTTAATGCGTACTAAAGTTCTTATCACAGTAAAAGCCTATCCTGCGCTTTCCAAAAAATATAACGAAACAGTCTGCACGGCAGGCATAACCGAAGAAGGTAAATGGATTAGAATATACCCTATACCTTTCAGGCAATTAGACTATGATAATCAATTTAGAAAATATGAATGGATTGAATTAGATCTTGAAAGAAATACAAGTGATTTCAGACCTGAATCATACAGACCAAAAAACTTTATGCTTAACGATCTCATATCTTATGGAATAATAAAAGCAGATGGTAATGCCTGGGTTGAAAGAAGAAAATTTGTTCTCAAAAATATTTACACTAATCTTGATCAGCTAATCTCTGAAGCAAAGAATAAAGATATTTGTACTTCACTAGCTGTATTTAAACCAACAAAAAAAATTGATTTTATTTACCAGGAAACCGATAGAGAATGGAAAAAAGAAAAAATCGATTTCCTTAAAAACAAAAAACTGCAATTAAACTTGTTCGAAAACAACGAACAAAATGATATTGATGAATTTGAACTAGTAGATAAGCTTCCTTATAAGTTCTCTTTTAAATTCGAAGATGATGCTGGTAAAGAATCTACATTAATGATTGAAGATTGGGAAACCGGTATGTTGTTTTGGCATTCACTTGAACGAAATGAAGGTAACGAATACAAAGCTTGCGAAGATGTAAAGAAAAAGTATTTTGAAGATTTTGCAAAAACCAAAGATCACTATTTCTTTTTAGGCACAACAAAGAGATTCCACTATACAGCACCAAATCCATTTGTGATTGTCGGGGATTTCAGGCCAAAGTATATTACCCAGGAGAAATTATTTTGATAACGAAGGATTATATTTTCAACTTTAATAAAGAAATTATTATTTCTCATTAGAGCTAAATCAATTTGATTCTATTGATTCCAAATTAAATCTTTCAACGATTAATTTGTCTTTCAACCCCAGTAATCTTCAATCTGTAACTGATCATAACCATACTTGCACCAAAATGGTCAGATAGTTCAATTTTGTTCATTCCTTTGTAACATCCCCATAATAATGCTTTTCGTGGGATTTGTAAACAACCACCAAGCCAATTTGCTTCATCTTCTTGTATTGAGTTGTAATCTCTTAAAGGAAAAGGAAAGTCTTCTCTTAATTTTATTTTTTCCATATCATGTTTACAAATTATGTGTCCAAGTTCGTGCATTAAATTACTTTCACTCCGTTTTTTAGAATGTGAAGAATTGAAAATTATAACATATTCTCCGCTATTATTTTTGATAGAGATAGCAGACCAGGAAGACGAATCGTGATTGAGAAGAAGGTTTTTCTCTTTAATAGTCAAAGCTGGGATATCCTTGGGGGTTATTAAACCAACACCCAGGTGATTTGCAAGTAATTCAGCCGGGAGTTTTTCGTAATACTTTAATGACAAATCCTTTCTGAATTCAACAGCTTTTTTTTCAGCCCAAGTTTTAAACCCCCACCTCATTTATTTTTTACCTCGCTCTTATAAGCGAACTCTATCATTTTTATAAGCGTATTAGCGGTGTTTGAATTAAGATTTTTATCTGCACGCAAATGTGCAATAATTTCTTTTTCATTACTTTTTGATTTTGGGGTACTTGAATCTTTAAAATAATCAGGTGATACTTCCAGCCAATCACAGAGTTTAATAAATGTGTTAATATCTGGTAACTTACTTTGTTCAATTCTTGAGAGTGTAGAAGCGCTAACCTCTCCAATTTCAACAGCAGTTTCTCTTAGTCCTTTATTGCCACGCTTCGACTTTATCATTTCAGCCAACTTATCAACGTTTAAATTCTTCTTCATATTGAACCTCTTTTAATGTGTTGCATAAAAAATACAATGATTTCACTTGTAAAACAAAATTTAATTTTGTATCATTGGTGCAACAAATGTCATCTTTATTAAACAAACATAGGATGCAAAAATGAAAACGGAAGTTGTAGAGAAGAAACACAAATATAAAATCAAAGTTGATGAATTGATTTTAGAGTTTAATGAACCAATCGTTACTGGTTCTGAGATTCTTATCAAAGCTGGAAAGACACCTATTGAGTGTTTTACATTATATCAAAAGTTCAGAGGATGTGATTTTGAAAAAATTAGTCTTGATGAAAAGGTAGACCTTTCAAAATCTGGTCTGGAGCACTTTACTATTAAATCTCCTGAAGTTTTTCACTATACAGTTGATGGGGAACCCGAGACAACAGATAAGTCTCATTTAACCGCAAATGAAATACTTCAATTAGCAGGCTTAGATCCTAATGACTATTATCTCACCCAAATTTATCCAAATGATCTTTCTTATAAAGAAAATCCGAATGAGCCAATTGTAATGATGTGCCCGGGATATAAGTTTATTTCTGCATACCTTAGTGGTACACCGGTAGCGTGAGGTAAAATGGCAACTTCTGATTTTATTCAAGAATTAAAATCTCTTGGATATGAACCTCAAGAGCCGGCACAAAATAAAGTATGTTTCCTTTATGTTGTTGATGCCGGTAAAAATCGTGGTAAAAAAGTTTGGCTTGGATTTGAGAACCTTCAAGATTTCCCTTTGAACTGTCCTCACGGTCCACATTTTAAACCAATTGATGATGGTTGGGTTAATCCATCACTGGGAACACATTCCAGTAGTTTCGGTACCAATTGGAGACACTGGAGCCGTCCTTTTAATGAATGGAACAGAACAAAGAAAACAGTTAAGGAATATTTAGCACATATTAAGAATCTTTTATTACGGTTATGAATAATTATAGTGTAACATTAACAGAAAGAATTCATAAACAACTCTGCAATCATCTTATAAGATCCGATGGACAGGAGGATCTAAGTTTTGCAACATACATTCCAAGTAGCGGCGAAGAAAGATTCACAGGAATAATCTCTAAAATTATTTTACCTTCTAAAGATGAACGAAGTGTGCATGGAAATGCTGAGTTCTACTCTGAATATTTAATCCGTTCGACAAGAATTGCAGCGGAAAGAAAAGAAGGACTTGTTTTTCTCCACTCTCATCCATTCCCCGGATGGCAGGGAATGAGTTACCCGGATGAAATTGCAGAAAAAAGAATATCAGCTACAGCTTTTGCTGTGACTGGACGACCTTTATTAGGTATGACATTAGGCAATGATGAATCGTGGAGTGCAAGATTCTGGTTTAAGGATGAAAAAATAAAAAGGACCTATCATAGAAAATGTTGTATATCAGTGAGAGTTATCGGGGAAAAATTAGCAGTTACTTTTAACGATAGACTTTTAAAACCCAAAAGTGAAATCCATAACCAAATAAGAACTATTTCATCGTGGGGTCAAAAAACACAGGATGATATTTCTAGATTGAAAATTGGAATTGTCGGTTTAGGTAGCGTTGGAAGTATTGTTTCAGAAATTCTATCTCGTACAGGTGTTGCGGATTTTATCTTAATAGACTTTGATTCAGTGGAAGCGAAGAATCTGGACCGAACTCAAGGTGTATATCAATCTGACATAGGAAAAGCTAAGGTAAAAGTTATTGCAAATTCAATAAAAAGGAGTTCTCCAATAAAAAATATTTCCGTTGGACAAATTGAATACAGTGTTTGCGAAGAAGAGGGATACAGAGCTGCTCTTGATTGTGATATATTATTTAGTTGTGTTGATAGACCTTGGGCAAGACAGGTGTTAAATTTTATTTCTTACGCACATTTAATTCCTGTTATTGATGGTGGAATTAAAGTCCGAACAAATTTCTCAAATACTAAAATACTTGGTGCAACCTGGCGTGCTCATACTGTAGGATACGAGAGAACTTGTCTTGAATGTTTAGGACAGTTTAAATCAGAACACGCAAAACTTGAAAGTGAAGGATTTTTAGATGATCCTACTTATATAAAGGGAATGACTCATAAGAATATTCTGCACAGCGGAGAAAATGTTTATGCATTCAGTGCTCATGTCGCATCGATGGAAGTATTACAATTTTTATCCTTATTTGTTTCACCAGGAGGCGTTTCGAAGATAGGACAACAGATTTATCAAATGTCTCTTGGCATTTTAGAAAAGGATGATAGAATTTGTTATCCAAATTGTTTTTACCAGACCATTATAGGCAAAGGAGAGCATACAGGAGTTAAATTATATGGCAATCACGAAATTGCTGAAATAAAAAGAAGTGAAAGAAAAATTAGATCCAATAAAGTATCTTAAAGGATAATTATATGCCTAATGGAAATATTCATAGAACCGCTGGTGCAATATTTGGGAAATCGTATATCAGACGATTCAAAATACGCTCCAACCCAACGAGAAATATTATCTTGGGGAACTAATTTTATCACTTAGTATTGGAATGAGTACAGCAAGATTACCAGATATCCTGGAACCACCAATTCATCCAAATCATAGGGCTTTCTTTCATAGTATTGTTTTTGGTGGTATAACTGTCTATATCGGGGCTCAAGTATGGAAGGATCTTCAAATAAGAAGAATTGAAAGAATAGCTGTGGGAGGGCGGCATTGGAGTTTTAATGAGTTTGCCGATATAGCAATAATCATTGCAAGTAGTTCTGTTGTCCTTCATTTAGTTTTGGATGGATTTACGCCTAAGGGTCTAAATATTATTTAATAAATTATTTCAAACTAAATAAAAGGTGAATAAATGAGCAGAAAAAATGACAGGAGTGTTTTTAAGACAAAAGATGGTGGTTGGGCTAATAAAAAGAATAATGCTGAGAAAGCATCATCAAAACATTCAACCCAGAAAGCAGCAGAAGATGCTGCAAGGCAAATGTTGAAAAATCAAGGCGGCGGAGAATTGACAACAATGGGACGTGCCGGAAAAATTAGGAGTAAAGATACTATTGCACCTGGTAATGATCCGAATCCACCTAAAGATAAAGAACATTAAATCTAATAATCAAAATAATAATCTTTATAATCTTATGATGGAATTAGAATATCATCTGGATAAACATTTTTCAAACATCAATTTTGCTAATAAAGCCTTTGCACTTGGTAAATATGAAAATTGCAAATTCGAGAAATGCACATTGCCAAAAGTTAAATTATCCGAATCTGTATTTATAAATTGTGAATTTATAAGTTGTGATTTTATAAGCAGCAATATTTCTGCTACTGTTTTTCGTGATGTAAAATTTAACAATAGTAATTTAACAGGATTGCAGTTTGATAGTTGTAACCAGTTACTTTTATCATTTGAATTCACTGGATGTCAGTTAAATAGGTCATCATTCTTTGGAATGAAACTGCCTAAAATAGAATTTGCAAAATGTGAAATGATTGAAATTGATTTTGGCAGAGCGGACCTCACTGGTTCATCGTTTAATGATTGCGATTTGAAAAACTCAATATTTGATAACTCAAATTTATCTAAATGTGATTTCCGCAAAGCTTCTAATTATATAATCGATCCGGAGAATAATAAAATTTCAAAAGCGAAATTTTCTTTTATAGGTATACCAGGATTATTGATTAAGTATGATATAGAGATTAAATAAACAGATTCTTATTTCACGTTAAATTAGTCTAAAGAGAGAGCTGGAGGGGAGAATGCTTTTCAAGAAAGTAAAAGATTTTGGTATTAAGAATTGGCTGAAAATCATATTCCAGCCAACATTTTAACACAATATTGGTAAGTATAAAGTTCTTTATTGTTTGAAAAGAAGGTTCTAAGTAATTTAAGTTTGTGGAGCGAAAAACCTCAGAAAAAAATCTGAGGTTTTTTAGTTTTAAGCGAATACCGGAGCCACCAGAAATAATTCTGTATCTTTTGGAAAACGATTCCTCCAATAAATTAACAAAGGACACAATAAGTGAAAAATTCAATTGAATCGCGCTCGCAAAACACAATAGCAGTTTTTATTGACTTTGAAAATATTTACTATTCTTCGCTTAATAATTATGGTGAAGAACCTGATTTAATGATTATAAGAAATTTATGTGAGAAAAAAGGAGGTATAGCATCCATACAAGCCTTTGGCGACTGGGTTCGGTTCAATGATCAGATCGGAAGTCTTCAAACCAGCGGCATTCAGCCTGTCTTTACACCATTATCGCGCTCAGAAAAGAGCAGCGCCGACACGTATATATGTGTTTACGCAATGAAGTTGTTTATGCAGAATGAAAACATAAATACATTGATACTGGTTACAGGAGATCGTGATTTTATTCCGTTATTAAACGAACTAAGATCGCTTGGTAAAAATACTTATTTGATGGGAGTTCCAGGTTCAATAGCACGCGATCTTGTGAATGTTGCTGATGGTATTATTGAATACAAACCGGAAAAAATTAAACACCAGGAATCGAAATCATTACAAACACCGCAAAAGAAATTAAATGAACAAATAAGGGATAGTGTAATCGCTTTACTGAAGAAAGAAAAACGTAAAGTTAATGTCGCAACTATCGGCATTATGATTAAGCGTGAAAATCCTACCTTTAATCATAAAGAATTCGGTTACGAAAAGCTTTCTCATTTTCTTGATGGATTTCCTGAAATAAAAATTGAGTATGATGAAGATAAACTGGTAGCGTATGCTAATTTAATTAAATGATTTTTTTAGTGATACTTTTCTGTGCCAATATTCTTAAAAAATATCCTGATTCAAATATTCTAATAGCGGGGCATACTGATTCTGATGGTTCAGAACAATACAATTAATCTTTATGCGAACGAAGAGTTAAAACTGTTTCAGATTATACATTGATGCAGATAGTTAGTTCTTCAAGACTCTCAATTCATTAAGACTACCTAAAACCTGCTTTGCATAAAACCCATCTTTTAACTTTTGAACGTGTGCCGCATTTTTTTTACTTTGCATAAGTGCTTGAAGTAATTATTCTAATTTTGTCAACACTTCAAAAATTTATGAGCAGCATCTTCAGTAAAACTTTTCCGTCAGTATTATTTAAAAGGAATTATTATGAACAATAAATACAACTTCCGGATAATAGAATATATTCTCTCAGCACTTATTATATTACAATTGGTATCCTGTAAAACTGTTGCGCCAACCGATGAAAGAAAACCCATGAGAGAATTAAAAGCTTCATTTGATAACATTATACCTGTTCCTGTATCAATAAATCCAACTGGAAGCATATTTAGGCTCAATCCTAACTCAATAATTTATATCGAGCCAATGAACTATGAAACCAGGTTTATCGGGCAATATCTTAAGGATCAAATAAAATCTACAACCGGATATGGTATAACTTTTCTAACGGCTGAAGCTATTTCTGCAGATGAAAATATTCGTTTAATTATAGATGACCGTGATGAATTATTGGGTCAGGAGGGATATGAATTAATAATTACGGAAAACCTTTTAACTATTAAAGCAAATAAAGCTGAAGGATTATTCCGTGGAGTTCAAACAATCAGTCAGATGTTATTCCCACTAGTAAACAGCTCAGCACCATTATCAAAGGATGTACTTATACCAACTGTGGAGATAAAAGATTATCCGCGCTTTGAATGGCGAGGGGTAATGCTTGATGTTGCCCGACATTTTTTTAGTGTAAGTGATGTTAAAAAGTTAGTTGACAGAATTGTGCTATATAAGTTCAATCGTTTGCATTTACACCTAACAGATGATCAGGGATGGAGAATACAAATTAATTCCTGGCCCAATTTAACCATTTATGGCGGCAGCACCCAGGTTGGCGGCGGGGTTGGTGGTTATTTTACTCAGGAA
The DNA here is from genome assembly GCA_018335755.1 of Ignavibacterium sp. Taxonomy (GTDB): domain Bacteria; phylum Bacteroidota; class Ignavibacteria; order Ignavibacteriales; family Ignavibacteriaceae; genus JAGXRK01. The sequence continues at coordinate 194,144 of JAGXRK010000011.1, forward strand.
GATTACACAGAAATAGTTAAGTACGCTGAACAGAGATACATAATCGTTGTTCCGGAAATTGATATGCCGGGTCATACAAATGCAGCATTAGCTTCTTATCCTGTTCTTAATTGTGATGGTATATCACCGGAGTTATACACTGGTATAAAAGTCGGCTTCAGTTCTCTGTGCATAAATAAAGATTCAACCTATATTTTTATAGATGATGTGATAAGAGAAGTTTCAGAATTAACTCCGGGTCCTTACATTCACATCGGCGGTGATGAAGCAATGGCAACAGATTCGGTTGATTATATCAATTTTATTGTGAGAGTACAGGATATTATTCAATCTTATGGAAAGCAGATGATTGGCTGGGAGGAAATAACTCAAAGCAGACTAAAGTCAAATACAATTGTGCAGCATTGGCGCAAGTCTCAATTAGCTATGAAAGGAGTACATCAGGGATCTAAACTTATAATGTCTCCTTCTACTAAAGCTTATATGGATATGAAATATACTCCGGATACAGAACTAGGTTTGCATTGGGCAGGATATATTGAAGTCAGTGATGCATATAACTGGGATCCTGTAACTCAAATAATCGGAGTTTCAGATAAAGATATTCTTGGCGTTGAAGCTCCGCTTTGGACTGAGACTGTACTTAACTTTTCAGATATAGAATTTATGTTATTTCCTCGTCTACCAGGCATTGCGGAGATCGGATGGTCTCAAGCTGAAGCAAGAAACTGGGAAGGATATAAGATGCGGCTGGCAAACCACGGAGCATACTGGAAAGCAATCGGATTAAATTTTTACAGATCACCGGAAATAGATTGGGATTGGATTATTAAAATATCTTCAAAGTGAAAAAGATAAAATCATTCTAAATTCTCCTGTCATTACGATTAAATATTCTGATTAGGTCCTGAAATTGATGATGAGGGTGTATTTATGCAAACTTGTACTGTGGATTTTGTTAAAACGCATAAGACAAATTCTTTAAGAAAGTCTTTCTTTTAATAATTGGAGTTAAATATCTCCTTCAAGGAAAAGCATATTACTACTAGCTATATCAAGAGCTTCTAATTTGTCGTTATTCAAGCTTCATTTAATGAAATCCTAAATAATCAAATTTTCCTCAAAAAATGCCGTTATTCCCGTTCCATTTTATGCACTCTAACGTTGCAATAAAACTCCTAATGATTGCAATATTTATCCTAACACCTACTCTACCCACTTTATTAAGTTTGCAACGTGATAAACCTGATATATTATAGAAAATCGGTAATTATATCTGATTTTATCTTTATAAACAGTTTTATCTGAGGGCAGAAAATTTTGCTTAAATGCTCTTATTTAAGAGTATTCATTATGTCAACTATTTATACTAATCATTGATCTTAAACGGAGAAAATGCTATGAGCAATACTTGTCGTTTTTATATTTTTATTTTTATCCTTATCGGGATAAATATTCCTTTACTCTCACAATCAATTCATACCGGACTTAAAAGCCTTTCCGATAATGCAGAGATTATTCTTACAGGCAAGGTTACTGATCAGAAATCCGAGTGGAATACTGACAGGAGCAGAATTTTCACGAAGGTAACCATAACTGTTGAGGAATATTTAAAAGGCTCGCAAAATCAAGGTAGTATTACTCTCACTCATCCCGGAGGTGAAGTAGATGAGGTTGGAGAAATTTATTCGCACGTACCAAGATTTTATGATAATGAAAATGTTTTACTCTTCCTGCAAAAAAACAAAGACAATATCGGCTATAAAGTGCTGGAGGGTGAAGTCGGAAAGATAAGTTTAACTGTTGATAAAATAACAGGTGAAAAAATGACTTCAGATAAAAAATCTGTTTCGGCTTATAAAAAACAAATTAAAAGTTTTGTTGAACAACGATAGATAAGTTTACAACAAATTTTTAATAAATAGATTTTTAACAAGGAAAAAGAGTTTTAAAATGGAAAACCCGATTTATAATAATTTTATCAAAATATTTTTACCGATAATATTTATCACTTCAGGAATGCTATTCGGTCAGCAATCAAACAATAATGCTTTTGTATTTAATGGTGAAACCAGTATCCTTTTTGTGGAGGATGGACAGCCGGTTAATCCAAACGCAAAACAAAATTCATTTCAATATTTCAATCAGGTTAATTCAACAAATAATACAATTACAGTTCAGGCATGGATTTATCTTTTAGGCGATAATCCGGGTGTTACAATGCCGGTTATTTACAGATCGGTTGAAGGCGGTACCACATTCTCGATGTATGTTAAAAATAACAAGGCTTATTTTTCAGTTGGTAATAGCGTTCCTGTAAGCACACAGGAATTTCCGGCATTTTCATGGATCCATATTACCGGAATGTATGATGGTCAGAATCTTAAGATTTATTCCAGCAATACATTGATGCAAAGTATCACAACGTCACCGGGAAACCCATACTCATCAGGGACTGGATTGTATGTCGGGAAATCTGAGGAGGGTGCATTTAAAGGATTGATCGATGAAATCAGAATATGGAAAATTGCACTGTCTGAAAATTTCATTAATGGTTCTGGCGGAAATGGTAATCCTGCAGAACCTTTCCCGTCAGTGTTAAGACCAAATCTTGCAGCACAATATTCATTTACAGAAATTACCAACAATGAATACTTATCAGATTTATCAGATTCATTAAATCATTTAAGAGTTGAAAACATTGATCAAATAGTGCCAAGTAAAAATCTGCCATTCTTAGTGGTTAATTCAATAAGCGACTTACCGGATTTATTACCGGGCGATGGAAAAGCTGATGCTGGAAATGGAATCGTATCTTTTAGATCCGCAATTGAAGAAGCTAATGCTTTAACCGGTGAGCAGATAATCTATTTTTATATTCCTGGAGCGGGTCCGCATACTATTCAACCATTATCGTTACTACCTGCAATTACTGATGCAGTTTTTATTGATGCAGCTTCACAACGTGGCTATAATGGATCGCCTGCAATTGTATTAGATGGAACTCAAAGTTTGGAAACCGGCTTAACTTTTCTTTCAAGTGGAAATTCAGTTAAGGGAATTTCAATCAAAAATTTTACTGGCAATGGTATTTTAATGGGTGACCCTTCCTTGGCAAGTGTTCAATCTAATAACAATAAAATTGTAAATAATAAAGTATCATATAACGGAGCAGCAGGTGTAGCAGTTAAAAATGGTATTAATAATTCAATTTTATCAAATTCAATTTATGCTAATGAGGCTATCGGAATTGATTTGTGGAGTTTTGATGGTAATGGAAATTTAGTCGCCGGCATAAACGAAAATGATCCTATCGATGCCGATGAGGGGAATAACAATTTACAGAATTATCCTGTTCTCACAGATTTTTATTCAGGAACCACAGGAACAAGTATAGCAGGATATTTAGAAAGTGCTCCAAATAAAACATATAATTTGCAGTTTTTCTCAAACACTCCTAATCCATACCAGCTAGATCCGAGAGAAGGAGAGGTATTGCTGGGTGAGAAATCAGTTACAACTGATATAAATGGATTTGCAGAGTTTCAGGCAAACATAGTAATTAAATCAGTTAACATTGCAGATGGTCATTCCGTAAGTGCAACCGCAACAGATGAATATGGCAATACTTCAGAGTTTTCAATGTCAATCACAACCGAGTATGATGATGGAGATCATTATTTATTGAATACAACTTTGGGCGGAATACCGCTGCACTGGAAAGAAGGGAAAGCTAAATATTCAATTGCACCATCTGTTGTTGCAAAAGGATATGATTCTGAAATACAGCAGGCATACAATACTTATAGCGCTTTAGATCAGTTAACGTTTACCAGAAGATTCTTGCCGCCGGATTCAACAAATGAAAATTGGGCTGGTGATCCGGATGGGGTTAACAATGTTGTCTGGATGACTCCAGCTCAATGGGTTGCAACTGATATTCCTGAAAATGTGCTTGCTGCAACAAGAGTTAGGTATAATACGCTTACCGGTGAAATGACAGATGTTGATATAGCATTTAATGAAGTTCCATATTCATTTTCTCTCAATACAACTTTCGAATGGTCCACCACAGGATTAATGGATAATAAATTTGATGTTCAGAATACTGCAGCACACGAGATCGGGCACTTTGTAGGATTGAAAGATCTTTACAATCCCGGAGATGCAGGCTACATTTTAGGAATAGGCATGGGTGCCGGTAATGAAGAACAAACTTTGTACGGAAGAATTAATATAAATGAGTTTAGTAAGCGATCACTTTTTGATGATGGAAATTCTCCGCGTCAGAAAGGTGATATAGCAGGTATCGAAGAAATATACAGGTATGTAAATAATTCACTTGCAGATATTGTTTTAGTTTTTGATGGTTCTGCTAATTTCACCTCCGAAAATGTTTATAATGGTTTTATTACCTCAGTAAATGCTTCAATTGAATTAGTTACAAAATTGAGGGACGGTGATCGTATTGCAATTGTGAACTCAAATACCGTTGGATATGCACTATCAAGCTTTACTAAAGAAAGCGCTATTCAATTTTTATCAAATATGCCGCCAGGTGGAAATGGTAATTTAGCAGAACGACTTCATCTTGCACAGACAGAATTGAGTGCAAACGGAATTCCCGAAAGAAAAAAAGAGATAATATTATTTAGTGCCGGTGAGGAGTTTTCATCACCATCTCTTATTGATCCAAACTATTCTTTACCGTCATTTCCTGTTCATACATTAGGGTTTGAATCCAGTTTTTCCGGGCAGGATCTGATGGGCTGGGTAGCTAATGAAACCAAGGGAGATTATTTCCAGATACCTGACGCAACAGAAATTGCTAATGTAGTAAATGTTATTTGGTACAGATTGCTCGGTATGCAAGTAACTTATGTTTCTGATCCTTTAAGTAGTGTTGATATTGCCAATGCTTTGGTGAAAGGACTCTATTGGCAGGGTGGTTTGTACTGGCAGGGCGGCCTTTACTGGCAGGGCGGTTTGTACTGGCAGGGTGGACTCTATTGGCAGGGCGGTTTGTACTGGCAGGGCGGCCTTTACTGGCAGGGTGGAAAAATGGAAGCGGGTCTTTATTGGCAGGGCAGTGAATATGGTTTAAAACTGGTTGCTCCGGGTAATGATAAAGATGACGATTCTAAATTGATTACTGAACAAAATTATAATAATCCTAATTTCTTCGTTTACGATGGAATTCCTGTAACACTTTTTGATATTGAACTTATTGATGGGTATAACACAACAGGCTCACCATTTAAGTTCTTCCGGATTAATAATCCCATTCAGGGAGGATGGACTGGTTATGTTCAAGAATTAATTGCTCCGGATAGTACCGAGCCTGTTCGCGTATATATTGCCCAGGAATCTGACAGATATATGCAGGTCAATTCAGACAAAGAGCGCTATTTAGTAGGTGAGCAGATAGTTCTTGAAGCAAGATTGTACGAAGGCGGAGACGGCGGACAATTCTCCGATCATCAATTCACTACCGGTAATCCTATTGATGATGCGGTAGTAGTTGCCAAAATAACATTACCGAATGTAACAAGTCCTGATGATTATCCTGTTATTGTCTTAGAGAATCTTGGAGATGGTTTATACAGGGCAGTTTATCCGGCTGATGAAATCGGCAGCTACAATTTTATAATTAATGCAACGGATGCTGCTAATGTTACCCCAAACAGTGATCCGAACGTAACTATTAACGAAAATTATTTAATCCGTGCCGAACATTCGGTTTATGTCAGCAATACTGTTATTCCAGAAGTATTCTCAGGAGGTAAATCTAAAATTCAACAGGCTCTGGCTTTGTTAAAATCAATTCCTCAGTCGACATTGACATCAAGACAGAAGAATAGGCTAAACTCAGCAATCAGATCCATTGAAAACAATGCTTTAAAGAGCAGGAATTTTATTGATGAAAACAATCTTTCAAATTATGGATTGCATTTCTATGATGCATTAAAATCTGCAGTAAATGAATTAACAGAATTAACCACCGTTCCAATAGCAATGAATCAAGTGCTCGAGGCGTACAGATTGCTTTATGAAGGTTCCAGAATATTTGCAGAATATGCAATTGAGGCTGCTACTGCTAATTGTGTGGTTTCAAATTGTACTCAAATTCTTAACTCGGCAACTTCTGAGTTAGGTAAAGCTCTTCGTGAGTTTGATAAAGAGAATATTGTTAATGTATTCAATCACTTAACAAATTCCTGGAAGTTCGCCCAGCAGGCGCTTGGAACTTCACTTAAAAAGGAAAATTTGGGTGATGATAATACAAATCTGCCGACCGAGTATGGAATCGAACAGAATTATCCAAATCCGTTTAATCCAAGTACCGAAATAAGATATCAATTACCTGAAAACAACTTTGTAACAATTGAAGTATTCGATATACTAGGCAGCAAAATTTCTACTCTTGTTAATGGAGAAATGGAAGCTGGTTATCACAGTGTCACCTGGAATGCAGGCGATCTTGCGAGTGGAGTATACTTCTATAAAATTCAGAGCGGATCATTTATTTCAACGAAGAAACTCATGCTGCTGAAGTAATTTTCAAATAGTACTTCGATTGCGGAGACTCTATTTTCGTTTAAGATACGCATTGAATTCTGTTCTTTGCGTATCGTTATTTTAAATAATTCACGAACATTTATAACAAGGTCAATGATTAAAAAGTATTCTATTCTAATTATTGTTTTTATTTTGTTGCCCGCCTTAAGCAGTGCTCAAAATAATGTGGCTTTCAATCATCTTACCGTTCAAAACGGACTTTCACAAAGTGCGGTTACCTGCATTCTGCAGGATAGAAATGGATTTATGTGGTTTGGCACTCAGGACGGATTAAACAGATATGATGGGTATAATTTTAAAATATTCAAAAATATTGCAGACGATCCGAAAAGCTTATCCGATAATTTCATTTTTTCGATTTATGAAGAAAATTCCGGCGACCTTATTATAGAAACTCAATCAGGGAAACTGAACAAATACGAGCCGCTAACCGAATCTTTCACAATTATCTCATCTGATAGTATTGATCTGCGAGCTTCTAAAAGAAATTCTGTTCTTGCATTTTATTATGACAGAGGTAATATTGAATGGTCAGGAGGGTTGAGCAGAGAAACCGGATTGAAGATGGAGAATAAAACTTCAGGGGAAGTTAAAAACTTTCTAAATGATCCTGCTGATAAGTTCAGCTTGAGTGATAATAAAGTTTATTCCATTCTCAGGGATAAAAACGGAAACCTTTGGGTTGGTACTTTCAACGGACTTAATAAATTAGATGAAAAGACAGGAAGGTTCTTTCAATATAAAAATAATCCAAATGATCGGAACAGCATAAGTGATAACTGGGTCTGGCCGATGTTCGAGGACTCCAAAGGAAATTTGTGGATAGGTACTGTACGGGGCGGATTAAATAAGTTTGATCCTCATACTGCTGTTTTTACCAGTTACAAAAATGATCCGGCTAATCCTAAAAGTATAAATGAAAATTTCATCTTTTCAATCTATGAAGATCGCAGCGGTTTAATATGGGTCGGCACTAATACAGGCGGAGTGAATTACTTCAATCCTGCTGCGCAGGTATTCGAACACTTCTATAATATTCCCGATCAGGAAAATACTTTAGCAGATAATTCTGTAATGTCTTTGCATGTTGATAGAAAAGGAATATACTGGATCGGAACTCGTAATGGCGGTTTGGATAAATTCGATTATCAGCAGAAAAAGTTTACCAATTATTCTCATAGTCCGTTAAACAAAAACAGTCTGATTAACAATTCAGTTTCGGTGATATATGAAGACAGATCAGGGCTTTTATGGCTTGGTACCTTTAACAGTGGTTTAAATTCTTTTAATCCCCAGACAAATATATTTACGGCCTATGTTCACAATCCGGCTGATTCAAATACTATTACTGACAACCGGATATATTCAATTATTGAAGACAAAGATGGAATAATCTGGATTGGTACTTATGGAGGGGGTTTAAATAAATTAGAAAAAGAAAGCGGGAGAGTAACAAATTATCAGGCAGATGAAAATGACTCAACATCCATTAGTTCAAATAGTGTATGGTCTGTTGTAGAAGATGATGCAGGAAAACTCTGGATAGGAACATTCGGCGGCGGTATAAATGTATTTGATAAATCATCCCAAACTTTTACTCATTTTAGAAATAATCAGGATGATCCGGGCAGTCTTATTGATGATAGCATTATCAGAGTTTTCAAAGACACAAAAGGTAATTTGTGGTTTGGAACTACAAAGGGATTAAGCCGCTATTTACCTGAAAGCAGAAAATTTAAATCTTACAGCGAGAAGGATGGACTAGCAAATAATTTTGTTTACGGAATTCTTGAAGACGATAAAGGCAATCTATGGCTGAGTACAAATAACGGAATTTCAAAGTTTAATCCGGTAAATGAAACATTCAAAAATTATTATGTAGAAGATGGTCTGCAGAATAATGAATTCAATCAAAATGCCTTTGCAAAAGATTTTAAAACCGGGAATCTTTTGTTCGGCGGGGTAAATGGCTTCAATGTTTTTAATCCCGAAAATGTGAAGGGGAATACTTACATTCCGCGGATTTCATTTACAAATTATATCAGATATAATACTGATGACGAGGAAGGCAAACCGATTTTTGAAAAAGGAATTTCGGAAACAGATGAGATTTCACTTACTTATAAAGATAATATAGTAACTTTTGAATTTGCTGCATTCAGCTTCTATAACAACTTCAAGAATCAGTATCGTTATAAACTTGAGGGATTCAATGAAAACTGGATACAATTAGGTAGTAACAATAAAGTTACTTTCACTAATCTCTCTCCGGGTGATTATGTCTTAAGAGTTATCGGATCAAACAATGATGGAGTTTGGAATGACGAAGGAGCGTCATTATTGATTCAGGTTTCACCTCCCTGGTGGAAAACCAATATTGCATACGCAACTTATTTCATAATATTTTTCGGAATTCTATATGGCCTAAGGCGATATGAGATCAACCGCCGTGAACAAAAAGCACAGATAAGAGAATCCGCATTGCGTATCAAAGCAACTGAGGCTGAGAAACGAGCTTTAGAAATTGAGAATGAAAGAAAGACCAAAGAACTAGAAGAAGCACGACAACTTCAGTTATCAATGCTTCCTAAAAAACTACCTGAGCTGCCGAATTTTGAAATTGCCGCTTTTATGAGGACTGCAACAGAAGTGGGCGGAGATTATTACGATTTCAGGGTTAACGAAAACGGACAACTATATGTAGCATTCGGTGATGCAACCGGACACGGGCTGCAAGCCGGAACAATGGTTACATTAATGAAAGGATTTTTTACTTCCGATTCTTCAAAACTTGGTATGCAGGAGTTTATGAATCACTGCAGCAGGATGATAAAGGAAATTGAACTTGGAAGAATTCTAATGTCATTCAGTTATTTAAAATTTGAAAATAACAAAGTGCATATTACAAGTGCCGGAATGCCGCCAGTTTTCTATTATAATTCAAAAAGCAAAGAAATTGAGGAAATTATTATTCAGGGGATGCCGCTTGGTGCTATGAAAAATTTTCCTTACAAGGTTATTGAAAAGGAAATTAACAGCGGAGATACGATTCTATTGCTCTCTGATGGATTGCCTGAACAAATGAATTCGAAGGAAGAAATGTTTGACTATGAAAGAGTGAAGAACAGCTTTCTTAGTTCAATCCTGAATGACCCGGATGAAATAATAAACAATCTTGTTAAAGCCGGCGATGGATGGATGAATGGAACAATGCAGGAAGATGATATCACTTTTACTGTTATAAAAGTAAAATAGTATTCGTTTACTTTGGCAAAGATTAACTAAATCAATAGAATAGATATATAGTCTTTATCTTTTATGCATATAATTCTAAAAGTGTTATATTAACTATAGAACTCAAACGGGTGTTTTGATAATTGTAATAACTTAAAATTTTTTAGAAAGTAACTTAATGGATTCACCTATTAAACTGGAGTTAAAACTGCCTAATATACCGGATATTGAATTAGTTGCAGTTGAAAGTTTGCTTCTTATGGGCAAACATTTTGGTATTTCCGGTAATAAAGTCGACGAAGCCAAAATTGTTGTAACCGAGGCTATTATAAACGGACTGGAACATTCCGGCGATAAAAATCCTTATGTAAATGTTGAGTTTACTATGGATAAAGAAAAACTAATTATTCTGGTAACCGATTATGGAACTGGGTTTGAACCGGATAGTGTTGAAGATCCTAATATCGGTGAGAAGATTCATAGTTCACATAAACGCGGCTGGGGACTTAAACTAATGAAGTCTATGTCTGATGATCTTATAATCGAATCGGGCGCTAACGGTACAAGAATAACAATTATTAAGAATTTAATTTAAGCGGAGAAATTTAATGAGCACAGAATTTAATTTAGTTTCTGAATTACACGATAAAAGTTTAGTAATTAAAACAGAGGGATACATTAACAGTGCCGGCGGCGAAAAGATTGTCCATGAGTTCTCAAAACACAGTGATATAAATAAACTAATACTGAATCTTGAGAATTCAAAAGTTGTTAACTCAATAGGCATTTCCCACTTGATTGAAATCATTGAAAAACTGAATCAATCTAACGGCAAGCTGGTTTTTACTAATCTCGATCCTACAATAGAAAAAACGTTTTCTATAATGGGACTGTTTCAATTTGCAGACAAAGCTGATACAGTTGAGTCTGCACTGAAGGGCTGATTAATTCATCTTACTTTTGCTTTGAGCGGCACAAGTAATTAACCATTCTATTAAACTATTTGAAGCATTGGATAATAATAACCTTGTAGAAAAACTTGCAGTGCAGGTTGAGTCATTCCAGGAAGGATTTGAAATACTTTCTAAGTCCTTAACTTTTATTGAAATGGTGAAAAGTTTTCTCCACATAATTCGGGGAAATTTTATCATCACTGAAATTTATTCATTTCATAAACTTGCGAGTGATTCTAAGTGGAATAATATATCATTAAAGAAAATTCCGGATCAGTCATATTTATCATGCCTTGTTGATTCGGATAATCCTTCAATTAAATATTTTGAGGATCTTCAAATTAAAGTATCAATCAACCTTCCGCTTGCAGATAAATCATATCTTGGAATTCTTATCGGACCAAAATTCGATAAATCGAAGTTTACTGATCTTGATAAAATCACTTTACAAATTTTATTGCAAGTGTTTGACAGTGCTTTTAAATCATTCTTAAACAGACAAAAAGAGAAAGCACTTGTATTCGAATTAAATGAAAAAGTTTTACATTTAAATAATTTGATTGACACCGGTATTGAAATCTCAAGATATAATAAAAGAAGAGTTCTATATGATATTGCTTTGGAACGCATTACTTCTCTAACTAATGCATCATCTGCTTTAATTGAAATCGTAAAAAAATCACAGGGGATTGTTAAGAAGTATATTACTTTTCCAACTGGAGTTGAACCAGATAAAATTTTAAATAGTAAACTTAAAATTCATTCCTCATTTGAACATCAGGATCGTAGTTACACTTTTGTTCTTTCAGAAAAAGAAACCAGGCATAGTACTACGTCCTTTACTGAACTAGACCAGATGCTTCTTGATTCAATTTCCAGGCAAGTTTCAGTTTCACTGGAGAATGAATATCTGCATAAGCAGGCACTGGAAAAAGAAAAAATTGAGCAGGAATTAAATGTTGCAGCTTCAATTCAACAGAAAATTCTTCCGGAATCACTTCCCGAAATTAAAGGTTATGATCTGGCCGGAATAAACATTCCTTCACGTGAGGTTGGAGGTGACTATTACGATTGTTTTGATTTAAGTAAAGGTAAATTTGCTTTAATCATTGCTGATGTTGCTGGAAAAGGAATAGGGGCAGCACTTTTAGTTAGCACATTGAATGCGGCTTTAAATTCTTATTTGCAGTTTGATATTCCGTTAACTGAAATGGCCGAAAGACTAAATAAACTAATTTATAAATCTTCGCCCTCCGATAAGTATATCACTTTCTTCATCGCAGTTCTGGATTCAATTTCAGGCGAACTTGATATTGTAAATGCGGGACATAATCCGATTTTCTTATTGCGGAAAGATGGTAATATGGAAAAACTTGATGCCGGTGGTGTTGGACTTGGTATGCTTGATTTCGGACTGCCGTTTGAAGGTCAGAAAATTGTTATGAATTCCGGTGATAAATTATTCTTGTATACAGATGGAATTCCTGAAGCAATGAATGATAAAGAAGAAGAATACTCCGATGAGGAGATGATAAATTTTCTTAAAACAAATTCTGAAAAATCATCAATAGATTTTATTGATTCACTTGTTAAAAGTGTTAAAGACTTTGCGGGTTCTGCACAGCAAAGCGATGATATTACAGCTCTGATGCTTAAACGAAACTAAATCTTTCTTTAAACCCTAAATTGAATTTGCGATTGAGCCTTCCTTTAGGGTGAAAATATATAGGTATTAATATTGACATTTCTACTCCCAGCCTGTAGGGTAGAAATATTTATTTGTTATCGGAGCTCTTCTATTGTCTGTAAAGCTTTTACGAAGGTTGGAAGAGTTTAATAAACTCAACTAATGGCCTATATCAACAAAGTATTAGTTGATTAAAAAACATTACTTATTAATAAAAAATTAATTGGACTTGCTATGCAACTAATTCAAAACATACTCATTCTGGTATTGTTTTTATTTCTTCTGAATAATGTTGTGATTTACTCTCAGCCTATCCAGGTGGAGAAAATATCAATTACTGAGGGCTTATCCAGCGGCTCACTCCGGCAAACAATTCAGGATAGCTACGGATTGATCTGGATCGCAACAGATGATGGACTTAATGTTTACGATGGCTATGGGGTTAAGGTTTACAAAAACATTCCCGGTAATCCAAGAAGCATTCTTTCTAATAATATCTGGTCAATAAGGGAGGATATGGATGGAAATATCTGGATCGCCACCGAGGAAGGTGTCTCCAGATATATTCGTGAAGAAAATCAATTTGTAAACTATGAAACAAGTGATATGGTTAAAGCCAATTTTGTCACACAATCACGTATTACTTATTTATTTATTGATTCAAGAAATGAAATCTGGGCTTCTACTGTTTCAAATGATTTTCTAAGATATAATAAAAAATCTAATAGCTGGGAAAAACCGGAAATTTCAATATCAGATTCAACATATTTCAATTCTACTGCAAGAGTAGCTTATCCAATCACAGAAGACAGAGAAGGGAAAATTTGGGCGGGTTCGCATGCATTTGGGTTAATTTACTTCGATTCAAATGAGGAGGTTTTTAAGCAAGCTGAAATCATAAGAAAAAAAGGTACACCAAATTTCACAGAAGCAGGTAAAGAATTAACCTGTCTTTATTATGATGAGAAAAATATCTTATGGCTAACAACAAGAAGCGGTGTTTATAAATATTATCCGGAAACCAAAGAGTTAAAAACACTTAAAGAATATTCAGGATTTGAATTAACTTTTTTTGCTTACTATAACGGAATAACTCAGGATAAGCAGGGTAATATTTGGATCAGCAATAACTTCAGAGGAATACTCAAATTTGACGGCATATCGGATAATTTTTCTGATATCAAGGTCCAGGGTGTAGGCTCATACTCTGATGGCAGATCGGAAATCTTATATTCGGATGTTATGCTTGATAATACGGGATTACTTTGGTTCAGTACCAGCCTGGCAGGAATCTATAAATATAATCCTTATGCTGAGCCTTTTTACCATTACAAACATGATCCCGCCCAAAACAACAGCATTAACTCCAGTCAAATTTTCGGTTTAGCAGAATCAAAAAAATATCCGGGTAAAATTTATGTTGGAACAAGAGGCGGTGGTTTAAATTTATTTGATCCAGATTCAAAAACTTTTACCAATATTCCTTATAAAGTTATAAAAGATGCTTTTGGAGGTTCGGTTAGAGCGATAATGGAAGAACCCGATGGCTCCTTATGGCTTGGAACCTGGGGCGATGGTTTACTTAAAATGAATTCTTATTATCAGGTTGTAGAAAGATATAATTATGATTCAACTAATAATAATAGTTTGTCTGATGATGTTATAAGAGTTTTAAGAAAAGATAATAATGGCAATTTATGGATAGGCAGCGGTAATCAAAGCCTTAGTTTTTTTGATATTAAGAAGAACAAAATTTCCAGAATTGAAGATGGACCTTCATCAACTTATCCAAATGAACTAAATGTGTTTTTAAGACAGAGGAATCAAAGAAAAGAATATCTTTCAGAAATAAAAAATATTGGAGATAATCAGAATCTCACTCAGAAATTTTCCCTTAATCAGGCAGGCGATTTCCTTATTGTTTCAGCGGGTGAGGGCAGTTTTGGAGATTCTTTAACTTCTGATTACGGCTGGCTGGAAGATAAAAATGGTAAACAAATCTGGACAAGTTCGGATTATCTTAAATCTTATCACTTAGGCGGTGCACCAAAGAACAGAATATCGGTGGATGTGATTAAGTTGGATCCGGGAGAATATTCCTTACGTTACATTTCCGATAACAGCCATTCCTTTAAAAGTTGGAATGCTGAACCGCCATATGACAGGGGCTTTTGGGGAATAAGAATTTACGAGTTAAAGACTTCAAAACAGATTAACGATATTAAATCTTACATCAAAGAAGCTAAAGAAAACAGATTTGTTAAAGGAATTAATATCAGATCTGTACACGTTTCAGGCGATTTGGTATGGATTGGTACAGATGATCAGGGGTTAAATAAATACAATATCAAAACAAAAGAAGCAAAAAATTATTCATATCAGGTAGATAAAGTTAACACGATAAGCGACAATAGTGTTCAGTTTATTTATGAAGATTCTAAAGGTTTTCTTTGGATGGCAACCAATGGTGGTCTAAACAAATTTGACCCCAAAACAGAAAAGTTTACTGTTTACACAACAGAGGATGGTTTGCCTACAAATTACATTGCTTCGATCCTTCCCGGCGATAAAGATGGTGAGCTGTGGATTGCTACCCGGAGTGGTATTTCCAAGATGCTTGTGAGCAAATCAACTAATCAGGTTACATTTGTAAACTATGATCTTGAAGATGGTTTGGGAGGTAATGATTTTGTGGCTCTTGTTGCCCTCAAATCAAGTAAAGGAAAATATTATTTTGGCGGTGAACATGGCTTGAATGAATTCAGTCCTATAAATGTAAATCAAACTCCACCCAATCTCATTTTTTCAGATCTCAAAATTTCAAATAAATCTGTTCTAAATATGGGGGATGATTCTCCGCTGGAAACATCAATTTATGAACTAAAAGATATTACTCTTGGGCACAATCAAAATGATCTTAGCTTTGAATATGCTGCGCTGCACTATTTAAAACCGACAAAAAATCAGTATGCCCATATGCTCAAGGGTTATGACAAAGATTGGATTTATGATAATAAAAGATTTGCAACTTATACCAACCTTGATCCCGGCGAATATGTTTTTATGATAAAAGGTTCTAACAGGGATGGAATATGGAATGAAAATGGTCGCTCAATCAATATCACAATTTTGCCTCCGTGGTGGCTTACTACGTGGGCTTATATTGGTTACGGATTTTTATTTTTTGGATTTGTCTTTACAATTGACAGGGTTCAACGGAAAAGACTGCTGACTAAAGAAAAAGAGAAACAAAAACTTCTCGAAGCGGAGCATCGTATTGAAGCCGCTGAACTTCTGGCAAAAGCAACGGAGGCTGAGCGAAAAGTATTGCAGGTTGAGTATGAAATGAAAAAGAAAGAACTCGAAGAAGCCCGCGAACTTCAGCTTTCAATGCTTCCTAAGGAACTCCCTAATCTGCCAAATCTCGATATAGCTGTATATATGAAAACTGCTACAGAAGTTGGTGGTGACTATTATGACTTTAGTGTTGGTCTGGATGGAACTTTAACCGTAGTAATTGGTGATGCAACCGGCCACGGAATGAGAGCCGGTACGATGGTTACAGCAACTAAAAGTTTATTCAGTTCACACGCATCAAATCCTGATATACTTTTTACATTTCAGGAAATTACCCGCTGTATTAAGCATATGAATATGCAAATGCTGTCAATGTGCCTTTCGATTTTAAAGATAAAAGGAAACAAAATTCAAATTTCCGCAGCAGGAATGCCGCCGGCTTTATTGTACAGAAGTTATACAAAAACTATTGAAGAGATAGTTTTAAAGGGAATGCCTCTGGGAGCTTATCAGGATTTTCCTTATGAACTAAAGGAAACAGAAGTTAATCCAGGTGATACTATATTATTGTTAAGCGATGGACTACCTGAGCTATTCAACAAAAACAAAGAAATATTTGGTTATGAAAGGGTAATGGAAACTTATAGAAAAGCTGCAGGGAAAAGTCCTGAGGAAATAATTGAGGTTCTTAAAAATGACGGATCAGACTGGGCTAGTAATGAAGCCCCCGATGATGATGTAACATTTGTTGTTATAAAAGTAAAATAAAAACGGAAGTTGATTATGATAATTAATAAAAAGACAAAATTTTTTCTTACTAATTCAGTATGGATACTGATATTTATACTTTTTTCTTCCAATATTATTGCTCAAAAAAAACCGGTTAAATTTAATCGTTTAACTTCCAGCGATGGACTATCTCAAAACACAGTTAGTGCAATAGTACAGGATCACGATGGTTTTATCTGGATTGGAACTGAGGATGGTATAAACAAATACGATGGATATAATTTCGAAATATTTAAAAGGAATCCTGGTGATAGTCTCTCGATAAATGATAATCAAGCACTTGCAATGCATGTTGCCAAGGATGGAACTCTATGGATCGGCGGCGGGCTAACAGGATTAAGCAAATTCAATTCAGCCACAAAAACCTTCACACGTTACAATCATGATCACACCAATCCAAATTCATTAGCTGAGGATGCAATTATTTCCTTTAGTGAAGACGAAAGAGGTAACCTATGGATTCTTACAGAGAATAAAGGTTTCGACTATATGATGGTAAAGGAAGAAAAATTTATTCATATGGCAAATATGCTTCCCCCGGATTATAAAATTTCTGAGGATCGAATATTTTTTATTCATCAGGACAAACAAAATTATTTATGGGTCGGTGCTGTAGGAAAGGTACATTATTTCAAAATCATTCATAGCGAAAACGGAGTTCCGAAGCTGCAGCCGGTAAAAATTGAAAATCAAATTGTGGAAAGAGCCGCACTTTCAATTGAGGAAAGTGAATCCGGAGTGATCTGGATTGGTACTGCAGGTGAGGGTGTTTTACTCTATGATAGAACGAATAATGCTTTAAGAAAATTTGAGGTGAAACCTGATAATAAAGCCATTAATTCACTCGCGATCCTTGCATTAGAATCAGATGAAAACGATGATCTATGGATAGGTGGAGTGCCTGTGAGAGATTTTATCGGCTCTGAAAGAGAAAATATTTCTGGTCTGTTAAGATTAAATTATAAATCTAAAGAAATTCGTGCATTTCTTGCCGATCCAAAAGACCCCCAAAGCTTGAGCAGTAATCGCATTCTATCTTTATTAGTTGACAAAACAGGTGTTTTGTGGGTTGGTGCTGATATTTCAGGACTTAATGTATATGATAAATCAGTCACAAAATTTTCTCTGGTTACCACCGGACCGGAAGAATACAATAAGATCAAAGGTGCGATAAGAGGTTTTTATTTGGATGAAAATAAAATACTGTGGATTGCCTCTCAGGGAGGTGGACTTATTTCATATGATAGAAGCAAAGAGAAATATGAGGTTTTCAATTACAATAAAAATAATCCTTCTTCCATAAGCACTGATGCTGCTCAAAATATTTATGACGATGGTAAGTATCTGTGGATCGGAACTCAACAAGGTTTGAATCGATTCGACAAAAAAACAAAATCATTTAAAAGATATTACATTGATCCTTCAAACCCGACCTCAAGATTCAATGCAATTAATTATAATATTGTTGAAATAGATAAGTTACCCGGGTATCTGTGGTTCGGAACAAACGGCAGTGGATTAGTTCGCTTTGATAAAGAGAAAGAAACTTTCAAAAAGTACACTTATGATCCTGAAGATCAAACCAGTTTAAACAACAGAGCTAATTTTGTAAGAACAGTGTGGTATTCTGAAAAGCGACCTGATGAGTTGTGGACAGGCACTACGAACGGAATTAATATTCTCAATCTGAACGATGAGACTTTTCGATATTATAATCACGATCCTAAAGATTCCACCAGTTTAAGCCATCCGAATGTTATGAATTTTTATGAAGATGAAAATGGCTATATATGGGTTTCTACTTATGGCGGCGGATTAAATCGGTTTGATCCGAAAACAGAAAAGTTTTTAAGGTTCACACAGGAAAATAGCGATTTACCAAATAATGGGGTTTATGGAGCACTCTCCGATGAAGAAGGAAATCTCTGGATATCAACCAACAGCGGCATCACTAAATTAAATCCAAATACTTTTGAATTTAGAAACTACTCGGTTGATGATGGATTACAAAGCGAAGAATTTAATGGAGGATCATACTATAAAGCTCCGGACGGAGAAATGTTTTTCGGAGGTATAAAAGGATTTAATTTCTTTTATCCTTCTGAAGTAACAGACAACAAGTTCATTCCAAACATTGTTATTACAGATATTAAAATATTTAATGAATCAATTCCCGTTGGGGAGAACTCTCCGTTACAAGTCTCAATATCCAAATCTGAAGAAATAGTTTTGGCATATTGGCAGAACGATATTTCATTCGAATATGTTGCGCTGCATTTTTCAAATCCTTCAAAAAACAGGTATGCATTTAAACTTGAAAATTATGAAGACGAATGGCGCTATGTGGGAGATGTTAAAATTGCAACATACACCAACCTTGATCCCGGTGAATATATTTTCCGGGTAAAAGGATCTAACAACGATGGATTATGGAATGAAGAAGGCAGATCAATCAGGCTGATCATTAATCCTCCTTGGTGGAGAACTAATTGGGCTTATGCATCATACATTTTACTGTTCTTAGCTGCTGGATTTTCATTCGATAGATATCAGAGGGTGAGGATAAAAAATATTGAACAAAGAAGAGCCCAGTTAGCACTACTACGCGCTGAAAACCAGCGTAAGACAAAAGAGTTAGAAGAGGCACGTCAACTTCAGCTTTCAATGCTTCCGCAAAATCTGCCGCAATTGCCGAATCTTGATATTGCAGTTTATATGAAAACTGCAACAGAGGTTGGCGGGGACTATTATGATTTTCACGTTGGTATGGATGGAACATTAACGGTTGTAATTGGTGATGCAACAGGGCATGGTATGAAAGCCGGAACTATGGTCACAACTACAAAAAGTTTATTCAGCTCACACGCCGGCAATCCGGATATACTTTTTACATTTCAGGAAATTACACGCTGTATAAAGTATATGAATATGCAAATGCTTTCAATGTGTCTCTCAATAATAAAAATTCAGGGAAACAAAATGCAGATTTCAGCAGCGGGAATGCCTCCTGCTTTGTTATACAGAAGTAAAACAAAAACTGTAGAAGAGATTATTCTAAAGGGTATGCCTTTAGGGGCTGTGCAGGATTTTCCATATGAATTAAGGCAAACAGAAATCTATCCGGGCGACACACTATTACTGATGAGTGATGGATTGCCGGAAATGTTTAACAAAAACAAAGAATTATTTGGATACGAGAGAGTCAGCATAACATATGAAAAAGTTGCGGATAAGAATCCGGAGGAAATTATTCAGGAACTTAAAAATGCCGGCTCCGAATGGTCGCAGTCTGAAATACCTGATGATGATGTGACATTTGTTGTAATAAAAGTAAAGTGAAAAACAGTTAATAATTAAAGGAAGGAAATTACTTGTGAAAATAATGGTTGTGGATGATGAACAGGATATTAAACTCCTCTTTGAACAGAGATTTAGAAAAGAGATTAAAACCGGTCAGGTAGCCTTTCTTTTTGCTTTTTCAGGTGAAGAGGCGCGTGATTACCTACAGTCTAACGGAACGGAAAACGTTAATAAAATTTTATCTGATATAAATATGCCCGGTATGAATGGATTAGAATTACTTAAATGGATTAAACAAAATTATCCTGAACTAAAGGTAGCTATGATAACTGCTTATGGTGATCAAAATAATTACAATCAGGCGGTAGAATATGGTTGTGATGATTATATGACTAAACCAATTGATTTCGATAAACTAAAAGAAAAAGTTTTAAAGTAATCTGTTAATTTTAAAAAAATAATCCTAACTAATATTGGATCTGGAATGAAAACATTAAAATCAAATACTAAAACCTCTGCAAAGGATATTGAAATATTAAAAAAACAGCTGGCCCAAAGAGAAGCCGAGCTTGCGATAATAAGCAGCGTTGGCGATGCTATGTCTAAAGCGTTGGATATCGTAACGGTTACCAGGATAGTTGGTGATAAAGTACGTGAGATATTTAATACTGAAGTAACAGAGATACTCTTACTGGATAATGATAAAATGATGATTGATATCCCTTATTCATATTATAAAGGCTATCAGGTTTTTGAGCCATTCCCGCTTGGTGAAGGATTAACTTCAAAAGTTATTAAATCCAGAAAACCACTGCTGCTAAATTCACTCAAAGATCAAATTGAAAAAGGGGCAATAATTCAATCTGACGAAGATAAAACAGAATCCTACATTGGTGTTCCGATTTTATTTAATGATAAAGTACTTGGCGTGGTGAGTGTTCAGAGTTACGAGGTAAATAAATTTGATGAAAATAATGTTCGGCTGCTGTCAACATTATCTACAAATATGGGTGTAACATTACAAAATGCTAAGCTATTTGAAGAGACTAAAAGATTGCTGTTTGAAACCGAACAACGCACAGCGGAACTTACAATAATTAACAGTGTCGGTGAAGCAATGTCTAAACAGCTGGATGTATCAACCGTAACTAAGATAGTTGGTGATAAAGTTCGCGAAATATTTAATGCTGAGGTAACAGAAATCCTGCTTCTGGATCATAATACAAATATTATAAATGTTCCTTACTCATATTTTAAAGGTTATCAAACAGTTGATTCATTTTTATTAGGTTCCGGACTTACTTCAAAAGTAATCAATTCCAGAAAACCCTTGCTTTTATCAAGCTTTGAAGAACAGACTCTTCACGGTGCTATTTTAGATGATAATGTTGGCGAAGCTGATATAACAGAAACCTATTTGGGCGTGCCGATAATGTTCAATGATAGAATTCTTGGTGTAGTTAGTATTCAAAGCTATCAGAAAGCTGCGTACAATGAAAATAATGTTCGACTGCTGTCAACATTATCCACTAATATGGGGGTAACTCTACAAAATGCTAAATTATTTGAAGAAACAAAAAGACTGCTAAGCGAAACCGAACAACGTTCGGCAGAGTTGTCAGTAATAAATAGTGTGCAGGAAGGATTGGCAAGTGAACTGGAAATAAATAGTATATATGAATTAGTTGGAGAAAAAATAAGAGAAATATTTAATGCTCAAGTTATAGATATTGTCACTTATGATAAACTGAATAACCAGATATCAGATTGCTATGCTTATGAAAAGGGCGATAGAACTTTGCTTGGACCAAGAGCCCTTCAGGGATTCAGGAAGTTTGTAATCGAAACAATGAAACCACTGATGCTTAATAAAGATATTGAAAAGGAAATGATAAAGTACGGTAACGTAGTCGCAATTGGTGAAATACCAAAATCAAATATTTTTGTTCCAATGATAGTTGGGGATGAAGTTACAGGTGTAATCAGTTTACAGAATCTTGATAAAGAAAATGCTTTCACAGATTCCGACATAAGACTCTTAACAACTTTAGCTAACAGTATGAGTATTGCTCTTGAGAATGCTAGACTATTTGATGAAACGAATAAACTTCTTGAAAAAACAAAACAACAGGCAATTGAATTAGGAATTATAAATAGTGTTGGTGAGGGCTTAGCTAAACAATTGGACTTTCAATCTATTGTTGATTTGGTGGGAGATAAGATAAGAGAAGTGTTTAGTGCAGAGGTTGTTTCGATCTCAACTTACGATGAAGGTTCTGATACTATGCATCATCGTTATGTAGTTGAAAAGGATGAAAGGTTTTATTTCGATCATCCGCTGCCGATTGACCCTGACAGAAAAGAAATAATCCAAACAAAACTGCCATTAATTTTTGGATCAAGTCAGGAGATTATTGAACATAGCGGTGAGCAGGTGCTTGATGGCGAAATGCCCGAGTCCTTTTTAGGCGTTCCTATAATCCATAATCAGAAAGCAACCGGAGTGATCACTATTCAGGATCTGGATAAAAAAAATCTTTATTCGGAAAAAGATGGGCAATTGCTGCTTACGCTTGCTTCTAACATGGGTGTTGCTCTAGAGAACGCAAGATTATTTGAAGAGACTAAAAGATTACTTAATGAAACGCAGCAAAGAAATGTTGAACTGGCAATACTAAATGCTATTCAGGAAGGCCTGGTGATGGAAATGGATTTCAATTCCATTATCAAGCTGGTCGGTGATAAGTTTAGAGAAGCATTGGGCTTCCTCGACCTCGGTATAAGAATTTACGATAAAGAAAACAATATTCTTCATTTCCCTTATGAATATGAACACGGAGAAAGACTATATATTGAATCAATGGAGCCGACCCCATTATCCAGGTATGTTCTTGAAACCGGCAAAATGCTTTTATTAAAAAAAGCGACCGATGAAGAAATTGCAAAACTGGGGATAACTGAAGAAACTACTATCCCGGGGACTGATGCAAGCAAATCACTGGTATTTGTTCCGATCATGATAGGATCAGAAGCGAAAGGACTGATCTTAATTGAAAACTATGAAAAAGAAGATGCATTCAGCGAATCAGAAGTTAGATTACTGACAACAGTGGCCAATAGCATGAGTGTTGCTCTTGAGAATGCCCGCCTCTTTGATGAGACAAATCGACTTTTGAAAGAAACCGAGCAAAGAAGTGCAGAGTTGTCTGTTATCAACAGTGTTCAGGAAGGATTAGCAAAAGAACTTGATATAAGCGGAATTTATACACTTGTCGGCGAACGTTTATGCAGCTTATTCCCGGACTCACAAACTCTTGTTATTCGTTCATTCGATCACGAAAAGGGTCTGGAAATTTGGCATTATGCAATCGAAAAAGGAGAGAGACTGGAAGTAGCACCCCGTCCTTTTAATTGGGCAAATAACTTACTTATAGAAACAAAAAAACCGCTTGATATAAGAACTAATTATATCGAGACTGCTCAAAAATACGGCGGGCAGGGTGTTACACAGGGCAAACCGCCTAAATCAGCCGTGTTCGTTCCGATTATTATCAACGATACAGTAAGAGGTTCAATCAGTTTACAGAATATTGATAAAGAAAATGCTTTTAATGATTCTGATGTTCGATTAGTAACTACACTTGTTAATAGTATGAGTATTGCTCTTGAAAATGCACGCTTGTTCGATGAAACACTCAGACTTCTTGATGAAAGTAAAAAACGAACTGCTGAATTAGGTACAGTAAACAGTATCAGTCAGGCAATAGCAGGTCATTTAGAAATTGATAAATTGATCTATCTTGTAGGTGAGAAGGTCAGGGCCTTATTTAATGCAAATATTGTATACCTGGCATTACTTAATAAGGAAAGTGAAAGGATTGAATTTCCTTATGGTTATGGTGATGATTATCCACCTTTGAAACTAGGAGAAGGTCTAACCTCACATATAATTCTTAAAAAAGAACCATTACTTATTAATGGTGATGCGGGTAAAAAAACTAAACAACTTGGCGTTAAAAGAATTGGAACACGCTCGGCATCATATCTAGGTGTTCCTATTCCTGTCGGAGATGAAATTATTGGAGTGTTAAGTGTTCAGAGTACAGAAAAAGAAAACGTATTTTCTGAAGATGATATGAGACTCTTGAGTACGCTGGCGGCTTATGTTGGTATTGCAATCAACAATGCTAATGCCTATGAAGAACTGAATAAAACTTTAGAAAATCTTAAATCCACACAGGATCAGCTTGTTGCTCAGGAAAAACTTGCTTCACTCGGTCAATTAACTGCGGGTATTGCTCACGAAATAAAGAACCCGCTTAACTTCGTGAATAATTTTTCCGAGCTGTCTGTCGGTTTAGTTGATGAATTGCATGAAGAATTTGAAAAATTCAGCGGCAAGTTCAATGAAGAAGAATTGAATGAATTAAAAGAAATTCTTGATACTCTAAAGCAGAATTCTGTAAAGATAAAAGAACATGGAAAGCGTGCCGATAGTATAGTCCATAGTATGCTTCAGCATTCAAGAGGAAAAACAGGCGAAAAGCAGCCAACCGATATTAATTCTGTGCTTGAAGAAGATCTGAATTTGGTTTTTCATGGAATGCGTGCACAGGATAGCACATTCAACATAAAAATTGAAAAAGATTTTGATAAAAATATAAGTCCGGTAAACTTAATACCGCAGGATATCAGCCGTGTTTTTCTGAATATTCTTACTAATGGATGTTATGAAGCTCATAGAAAAAAAGTTGAACTTAACTCCGAGAGTCAAGCCAAAATTGTAGTAAAAACTTCAGAAACCAATAAACATGTTGAAGTCCGGATTAAAGACAATGGAAACGGAATTCCTAAAAAAATAAGAGAAGATCTATTTAAACCGTTCTTTACCACAAAACCCGCGGGTAAAGGAACAGGGTTAGGGCTTTCTATAAGTTACGACATAGTTGTAAGAGAACATCAAGGTGAACTTTTATTTGAAACGGAAGAAGGCGAATTCACTGAATTTATAATCAGACTTCCCAAGAACTTAAAGAATTAAATAAAATGAATCTTTTAAAACCTAAAATTCTTGTTGTTGATGACGAACCGGATCTGGAAATGCTGATCAGGCAGAAATTCAGAAAAGAAATCAGAGACGGCAAATATAATTTCGTCTTTGCCGGTAACGGCGTTGAAGCTCTTAAAAAATTAAATGACGATCAGGAAATTGAACTGGTTCTTACTGATATAAATATGCCTGAGATGGATGGGCTGACATTATTGGCTAAGATAAAAGAGTTGAATAATCCACTGCTTCACTCAGTGATAGTATCTGCGTATGGAGATATCCTTAACATAAGAACAGCAATGAACGGCGGCGCTTTTGATTTTGTAGTAAAGCCAATTGATCTGACAGATCTGGAAATCACAATTAATAAAGCTGTTGATAATCTTTCAACCTTTAAAAAAGTCTTAAAAGCCAGAGACGAATTAATTGCTGTTCGTAAAGAACTTGAAGAAGCCAGAGCACTGCAATTATCTATGCTTCCTGCTTCTACTCCTGAAATACGTGAATTTGAATTTGGTGTTTTTATGGAAACTGCAAGCGAAGTCGGTGGTGATTATTACGACTTTACCTTTAAAAAGGATGGATCACTAAATATTGCTATCGGAGATGCAACGGGACACGGAATGAGAGCCGGTATAATGGTCTCTATAATGAAAGCTCTATTTATTTCTGATTCATCTGAATTAGATCTTATCGACTTCTTTAGTAATTCTAACAAAACTATAAAAGCCCTTAATCTGGGCAGAATGATGATGGCATTTACTGTTTTAAATATAAATAAGAATCGAGTGCAATTTATTAATGCTGGTATGCCGCCGATATTTATTTTTAGAAATTCTACTAAAAGTGTTG
>JAGXRK010000012.1 GCA_018335755.1 Ignavibacterium sp.
GAGTTATTCGTCTCTGTGGCTGTTGTCCAGTTTACAACTACATTATTCTTATCTGCTGCTGCCCTTAATGATGAAAGCTCAACAGGTATTTCCTGCAGATTCATTGTAACAGGTACTGTTACTGTTGAGTTTACAGGATCATTGCTGCTGATAACTACATCCATTGAATAATCACCAAGCGGATAATCCTCTGAATTAAAAGTCAGAACCAGGTCTACTGCGTTGCCATTATATATGGTTCCGCCGGTAATATCTCCTGCAAGCCATTCAGGGTCTGCTGATATCTTTACTGCCAGTCCGTTTGTTACATAGGTTGCATTGTATGCTACCTGAAGTCCTACTGTTCCGGCTGCATCTTCAATTCCAACTGTGGCTGAGTTCAGTGTCGCATTCATATTGTTGTAGTAGAACATTATCCTTCCGTTTGAATAAAGCACTATCTGGAAGGTTAATGATCCAGTAGCTGAATATTTCTGCCAGTTTGTAAACTGTACAATGAATTTGTTGCCATCCTGTTTGTAATGCACTGTTCCCTGGGTTCTGCCGTCAAGATCATCCCAGAATGGCGCTATATACTCATTGGGTACATTTGTGTTTGGTATTGCTGCATTTGTAAAGATGTTGCTACTTATTGTGTTAAATAGCAGCAATCCGTTACTGCTTACATATACCTGGGTCTTTGGATTTCCGTAAAAGTTAAAGTTGAATCCCAGCGGGAACGGACCTGCATAGCCTTCATCTTTAGGATCGAAGGTGCCGGTTGCTACCCAGTTTGTTGCTAATGTTCCTGTTGAAACAATATCATCCCATACATACTGTGGACCGTTTGGTTCATTGCTGTCTATCCAACTATAGCCGAACGGATCAGGTCCGCCCTGTCCTTCTAAGCTTACTCCATATACTTCCGGTTGATTATTCTTATCAATTCCGCCTATTGCTTCTTCAGGTGTACTGCTTTGAGGAACAAATTTGGCTTCAATTAAACCTTCCGGGAAAGTGTTGTTTTCTAAGGATACTGAAAAATCAAGCGTAGATGGTACTGCTGTAATGTTTGATATTGTTATAGTATCTGTATAAGTGGTTTGTGGGAACAGTATATGACTTATACTTAATGGATCAACATCTATCTGCGGTGCTGCCCACGTTGTGCCTGATGCCGGGTTTGACAAATCTGATTTGTTCCCCCACATATCGAAAGATTTTATTGCAAAATAATATGTTGTGGCAAAATCGAGTTCTAATATTGTTAAAGTCTCAGCTGCTCCTGTTGAGTCTGGTACATCAGGGAAATTAATTTGATCAGCAGAATAAAATGATATCGAATCAGTAATTGGCAAGGTAGAGAAACGTATATCATAAGCTACCACACCATTTCTTGATGTATCAAGTGGAACTGTCCAGCTTAATTCTAAACTATTTGAGGTTGGTTCACTTACAGATAAGTCAATTATTGCATTTGGAGGAATGGTATCAGGACTTGTGAAAACTGAGATAAGTGCGTTATATAAATTAAGTCTTCCTCCTGTAACGGTAATTCCCTGGAGTGCAGGAATTGGATCTGTTGCATCAAGCAGCAATTGCTTAAATAGTAAAGCTCCTGTTCCAGGATTTGCTTTGTAAGATTCCATTATACTCTGTTGTGCAGCTGAAAACATTAATCCAACCGCTCCCGTAACGTGTGGTGTTGCCATTGAAGTACCAGTCAAGCTGGAATATCCACCACCGGGCACTGTATTTAATACCGATGTACCTGGAGCACCAAGATCTATAGTTGTTAATCCATATGCTGCACCACTATTCTTTAAATCAGAACTTGTTGTGTTTGTAATAGAGATTAACCAATCACTTGGACAAGCTGTAGGAATATCACCTTGAATATCAACATTAATATTAGCATTAGCAGTTGCACCCATACTAAGAATACCTTGGACGCCGAGAGAATCATACATTGCACACCAGAGCGGAAAATTGGCAGGATTTCCATAATCAACTCCAAAAGAAGCATTAGTGGCTACAACAAATGCACCCTGAGCACCATTTGTCTGGTTATAAAGTTTTCTCGCCTTAAGTACGTAATTATAAGCTACAATAACAGTTGATTCAGTGCCGGAAGAACCTTGTATCGGCATTATCTGAGTATTCCAGTTTACACCAGAAACACCTACTGCGTTATTGCCTCTAGCAGCAGCGATTCCGGAAACATGAGTTCCGTGTTGAGAACTTGTAATATTTCCATTGTTATTATATGCATTCCAACCATTGAAATCATCTATGTAACCATTGCCGTCATCATCAATTCCATTGCCGGGAATTTCAGCCCAGTTTTTCCAGAAATAAAGATCTACATGGTTTAAATCAAAACCGTTATCAACAATAGCAAGAACGATAGTATCACCGGTTGCTGTAACACCACCCGTTGCAAGATCCCAGGCAGAGACAGCTTTTATATCAGCACCTGGTACACCTCCACTTTGACCGGTATTTTGTAAAGCCCACTGTTCATTGAACCTTGGATCGTTAGGCATTGCGTCGTTATTAAGTTTAAACCAGGCTTCAAGGCTCTTAATTTTTTCTTCTACGGCTTCACGAAGTTGAACATAGTGATTGAACTGAACAATTTTTACTTCCGGATGTAACCTGACAGTGAAAAGAATATCATCATCAGAAATTTTGGTTTGATCGTAACCTAGGAGCCAAATATTCATATGTTCGGATAGTAATTGTTTGGCTTCCAATCCAATGGCAGAAAAGCTTTCTGTAACATTGGAAATTTTATCATTGGCGGAGAGTTGTACCATAATTTGGCCAGGTACAAATCTTTCTTCCTGTGCAATTGAAAAATGCGATAAAAATAATAGAACTAATAGAAAAAGTATTGAAATGTGTTTCATTGCAGCTCACCTGAGTTTAGTTATTAATCAGAAAGGGTTATTAGCAAGATAGATTATCTTATTTTTAAATAATTAAATATCATATTATGTCACTACAAATTAGCAAGAAACTAATCATAGATACAACGAGTGTGAAATTATTTTTACTCTTACTGACCAGTCTATTATCAATCTCAGATCATTCTCAATTTTATGTGGTTCCGAATAAAAAGACTTAATTATGTAAACGAAGTGCTTCATAAAAGAAAAATCCCAAAGAATTGGGATTAAGTTGTGAGCGCTGAAGGAGTCTTCAAAAGGTATTTCAAAAGGGAAGAACCTCCGACTCTTGAGATAAAAAAACCTTGCTGGTAGGGAAAGCAAGTTTAGTGGTGGGCGCTGAAGGAGTCGAACCTCCGACCCTCTGCTTGTAAGGCAGATGCTCTGAACCAACTGAGCTAAGCGCCCAAATCAATAAAAATTGTTGGACAAATATGTTACTTTTCTTTTATAAAACCAAACTAATTTTAACCTCGAGCGAGAGACGGGACTCGAACCCGCGACTCTCAGCTTGGGAAGCTAATACTCTACCAACTGAGTTACCCCCGCCAATAATTAACAAACTAACCATTTCAAAACTATAAGATGAAAATAAGAATTTCAATGAGATCTGTTGTGATTTTATAAATACATCAGTAATAAACTGCAGTAGATATTAAATTATTGAAAATGATTTAATAAAAGATGGTAGAATAGAATTACAATGCAGAGTGTTGAACTAAATTACTATATAGGAAAAAATATCCCTTTATTTCAATTTAGTTCAACACCTATAGAAGAGAATATATCTTTTTAAGGAAGGGATCCTGTTGTTTTCTGAAACTCTGTACTGCTTCTTCCAGTGTTTCATAAGTTTCAAATATTTCGATTGTTCCGGTATAATTCAGTAATGAATTTGCAAAAAGACCTGGTTTAATTAGTTTCATTATTCCGCCACGGCCGCGTAATTTTTTATAGGTTACTACCATAACACCAATAAATGTTGAATCCATAAATTCACATTTACTTAAATCGATTATCAAATTATGGTGACCGTATAGGATATCCTCATCAAGAATTTGTTTAAATTCTTTTGCCTCTTTCGCAGTTGCCCTGGTGATATTGACGATCTCAACAAGATATCCGTCAAAGACTTTTCTTTCAAAATCTTGCATAGTTGTGCCCTCAAAAATGAAATAGTTTACTTATAGTACCCAATAAATATGCCATCAAAATTATTAGTTTTTGTCATTATTTATATTCTTAATTGTTTCAAAATACGACAAAAACCTAGTTTTTCTCAAAACCTGAAAGTGATGCCAGCTATAAGCTCCTGAATAAAGTAAAAATATTTAATCTCAGCAGTACTCTTTCTTTACAGTCAGCTCACAACTAGTAATGGAATTAATCAAATCTTAAATGCGCTGCTAACTAATTCTTTCTGTTGTTGATCTGAAATTCTTGCTGATCCAACTGCAGGACTGGCACTTTCAGGTCTGCCACTATAACTCAATTTTTTCCCTTCAAGAATTTCCACTAATCTTAATAGAATGAAGTTCCAAGCTCCCATATTTTTTGGTTCCTCCTGAACCCAAACAGTTTTTTCAAATTTGCTGTAAGAAGAAATAATATTTTTTAGAGTATCTGATTTAAACGGATAAAATTGTTCGATCCGAATGATTGCAGTATCATCAATATTATTCTTTTCCCGGAATTTTTTCAGATCATAATAGACTTTGCCGCTGGTGAAAATAATTTTTTTTATTTTCGACTTATTTTTAATTGAAGTATCGTCTAATATTTCATTGAATGAGCCAGACAAGAATTCATCTTTTGAAGACTTTGCATCCGGAGAACGCAGAAGACTTTTAGGAGACATGATAACCAGAGGTTTATGTATTCCATTTTTTATTTGCCTCCTCAGCAAATGAAAGTACTGTGCAGGAGTTGTAACATTTGTAACATACATATTGTCCTCAGCACACAGAATTAAAAACCTTTCTAATCTTGCACTTGAATGTTCAGGTCCCTGTCCCTCAAAGCCATGTGGAAGTAAAAGCACAATACCATTAGGCACTTTCCACTTTTCATACGAGGCAACTATAAAATTATCAATAATTATCTGAGCACCATTTGCAAAATCACCGAACTGAGCTTCCCATATTACAAGGGCTAATGGATCAGCAGTACTGTAGCCATATTCAAATCCTAATACTGCTGCTTCTGATAATGAGCTATCCAGGGCTTCTAATTGTGCCTGCTCATCGGCAAGATGATTTAATGGAAAATATTCTGTTCCGTTACTAGTATCAGTTAATGCTAGATGACGTTGACTGAAGGTACCTCTAACACTATCCTGACCGCTCAACCGGACAGGTGTACCTTCCATTAGCAGACTACCGAAGGCAATGGATTCTGCTAATGCCCAATCCGCACGCTCAGAGCCATCGATAAGTTTACGCCTTTTTTCTAAAAACTTTTGCAGTTTCGGATGACCATTAAAAGATATTGGAATTGTTGTAATAGTTGTAACTATTTGATTCAATGTTTCTTTAGTAATAAATGTATCTTCTGTCTTAGATGTTCTATTTACTTCTTTTTTAGAAACAGCTAAAGGTAGATCGGTGGGAAAAGTTGAAGCCTTTCTTTTTATGTTATCAAATGCTTTACTTAATATTTCATCATATTCATTCTGATATTTTTCCAGTTCGTTATCAGTAATGATTTTTTCATTTATCAATCTTCCAGAATATATTTTTTTTACTGAAGGATGAGATTTTATTTTATCATAAAGGAGAGGTTGTGTAAAACCAGGCTCATCGCCTTCATTATGTCCATATTTTCTATAACCGAACAAATCAATTACAACATCTTTTTTAAAAATCTGTTTATACTCAAAAGCTAATTTTGTTACGTATAATGCGGCTTCAGGATCATCGCCGTTTACATGAAAAATCGGCGCCTGGATCATTTTTGCAACATCGGTAGCATATGTAGAAGAACGAGAGTCTTCTGGTGTGGTTGTAAAACCAATTTGATTGTTTACAATAATATGTACTGTACCGCCAGTTCTATAACCTTTTAGTTGTGAAAGATTTAGAGTTTCAGCTACAACACCTTGCCCGGCAAAAGCTGAGTCACCATGAATCAATACTGGCATAACCCGCTGATAACTTCTTCTGTCACCAAGCCTTGTTTGCTTTGCACGCACTATTCCTTCAACTACAGGGTTTACCCACTCAAGATGACTGGGATTGGATACAACTGAAACTGTTATGAAATTATCATTCATTGTTTTGTATTTTCCTGTTGCACCCAGATGATATTTAACATCGCCAGAACCTTCAATAGAATTAGGATCACGAATATCTTCGAACTCACTTAGTATAGAGTCAAGTGTTTTTTGAATTATATTAGCTAATACATTTAATCTTCCGCGGTGCGCCATACCAAGCACAACTTCACCAATCCCACTATCTTCTGCCTGATTTAGGAGCATATCCAAAACAGGAATTAAAGTTTCCGATCCTTCTAATGAAAAGCGCTTATGGCCAATAAATTTTGTGTGAATGAAATTCTCGAACTTCTCAGCGGCAATCAATTGTTTCAGAATATTTTTCTTTACTTTTTCATCAAAATCAGGTGTATTTTGAATTGGTTCCATTTTACTTTGCAGCCAAACTTTCTCAGCCGGATTTTGTATATGCATATACTCAACACCTATTTTTTCACAATAGGTCTTTTGCAGCATATTAAGTATCTCGCGCAATGTAGCCATTTTTAAAGCTCCAAAGCCGCCTGTAATAAAATACCGATCCAGATCCCAAACAGTTAAATTGAAAGATGATGGGTCTAATTCAGGATGGTAGTATACCTGTGAACCGATAGGATCAAGATCTGCTATTAAATGACCGCGCACTCTATATAAATTTATAAGCTGAAGCACTTTTGCCTGTTTAACAACTTCATCGGTGCTAGTGGATTTATCAAATCCGCCTGGTTGATAATCAGACTCCCATTGTAATGGACGCTGAGGTATTCTTAAAGCTTTAAAGATATCCTCATAAAATTCATCTTTACCAAGCATCAGCTCATTGATCTCCTTAAGAAATAAACCGGATTCGGCTCCTTGGATTATTCTATGATCATAAGTGCTTGTTATGTTCATAACTTTACTAATTCCAAGTGCTGATATGGTTGACGAAGCCATTGCCTGATATTCAGCATTATATTGAATAGCTCCGGTGGCTATTATAGCACCCTGACCAATCATCAGTCGGGGAACAGATGATACTGTCCCGATAGTTCCAGGATTAGTAAGTGTGACTGTGGTTCCCACAAATTCTGAAGGATCAATTGTACCTTTTCGAGTCCGTGCAACAATATCTTCATATTTTTCCCAAAACTCATTAAATGAAAGTTCATTTGCATTCTTAATATTCGGAACAATAAGTGTTCTGGAACCGTCCTTTTTTTCAATATCTATTGCAAGTCCAAGGTTTACATCTTTACGGATTATCAAGTGTGGTTTACCATTAATAATAGTAAATCCGTTATTCATAGCAGGAATTTTTGAAATGGCTTTTAGAATTGCCCAGCTAATAAGATGAGTATATGAAATCTTACCAAGATTTTTTTTCTGAAGATACTGATTGATAATGATCCTGTTTTCTTCCAGTAGTTTTACTGCTATAGTCCTTTGAGAAGTGGCTACCGGAACAGTTAAACTAGCGGACATATTGTCAAGAATTTTTTGGGTGCTGCCTGCTATTACCTTTATTTCGTCTTCAGGACCTGGCTGGGGCATTTCAATTCCTGCAGGCAGTGTTAAAAATGATAACTGTTCTTTATTTTCAGAGCCGTTTGTCTTATTTCTACCTTCAATATTACTAAAGAAATTTTTCCACTGTTCAGGAACCTCCTCTGGTTTGTCTTTGTACTGTTTTTGGAGATATTCAACAAACCAGGTATTTGCGCCAAATTTTTCCAGATCTTCTTTTTGTTTTTTTGTGAGTTTTTCTTGTTTCATCTTTAAAAATTCTCTTGAATAAAAGCTTTGTAAATATTTAATTTCAATTTAATTTGATTATAGTAGAATCATTCTTAATTTAACGAAGTATTTAGACTTATTACAGTCAAACAAAACACTTCACCTGATTAATAAATTAATCAAATAATTGGATTAGTGAACTAAAAATAGTGTAATATTATATAAAATTCATATGAATTCTAAAAAACAACTAGCTGATATCAGAAAAGAATATCTGCAAGATAGGTTATCTGAGGATAATATTATCCGAAATCCATTTTTACAATTTAAGTTATGGTTTGATCAAGTATTGAAATTAAAAATTGATGAACCTAATGCTATGATTCTGGCGACTTCTGATAAAAATGGAATTCCATCGGCCCGCACTGTTCTTTTAAAGAGTTTTAATGAAATGGGATTCACTTTTTTTTCAAATTATAAAAGCCGCAAGAGCAGGGAATTAATTCAAAACCCACGCGCTTCAATAGTCTTTTTCTGGAAGGAGTTAGAACGTCAGGTGAGAATTGACGGGCTGGTTGAAAAATTGAGTAGAAAGGAATCCGAGGAGTATTTTAATCAGAGACCCTTTGAAAGCAGAATTGCCTCTATTGCCTCGCAGCAAAGCGAAGTGATTCCTGACAGACAATTTCTCGAAGATAAATTCGAAATGATCAAACAAGAATATGCAGGTAAAAACCCTTTGATGCCTTTTGATTGGGGAGGTTTTTTAGTCATACCTTATAGATTCGAATTCTGGCAGGGAAGAGAAAACAGACTTCACGACAGGATCATATTTGAGAAAGCTGGTAACGACTGGAAGCTGAGTCGTTTGTCTCCTTAGTAAGTCAATAATTTTCTTAATCAGGTTTTCTTGAAACGAAGTAATAGTTCTGACAAAACGGATTAAGTAATTTTGAAAACAGATAATCAAACGAATTATAAATTGTTGTTATAAAAAGATTATTTAGTATTCCCCTGAATGAGTTTCTCGGCATTATGCCATACCTGCCATGCTCAAGGAGTTTCATATTACATTTCTTATTCATTTCTTTAATGTCTTGTGCTGTGTACTTATAATCATGATTGTATTTTGAATTAATGTGTTTTGTTAGAGCTTCTATCCATGAATACTTGTTCGGGAAATGATAACACACAAATATTCCCTGTGGTTTTAATATTCTTCTGATTTCATTCAAAGATTGTATCTCATTATTATTTGTGTCCCTAACGTGTTCAAGCACGCCAATTGAAACTACCATGTCAAATGTTTTATCATCAAAAGGCAAAGGAGCGAGTGGATCCTGATTCAAGTGTAAATTATAATTACCCGGATAAATCTTTTCAAGATGATCGGCAAGATTACATTCTATTTCTATCGTGAACGCATCAACCTTATAACCCTGACTCAATAGAAAAAAAGAAAAATGCCCGGATCCTGTTCCCCAATCAAGAACTTTTAATCCAGGTTTTGCATATTTCCCAACAAGTCTGTACGCATAAAGATATTGTGATCCGGATGTATAACTTCCAAAATGATAAATGTTATTTTTCTTCAGCTCATCAAAAATATTTTTTACTTCAGAAAGCACCTAGTAATACGGAATTTGATTTACAATAATTAAAATCTAAATTTTCTCTTAATTATATCCGAACCAGCTATTACTGTTCTTAAAGAGATTGCGGAAATAATAATCAGTCCGCCGATTATGGCAAAATTTGTTGGCACTTCGCCGTAACCTAATAAAACCCAAACAGGATTCAGCACCGGTTCAAGCATAGAAATTATAGATGCCTCAACTGCGAGCATGCGTTTGATGCCGTAGGTAAATATTGCATAAGCTGCTGCAATTTGAAACACTCCAAGAAATGAAACCATCCATAAATCACTTAATGAAATTGATTCAAGTTCAATTATGAAAGGAATACAAATTACTGCTACTATAATGTTTCCATAAAAGATGGCACTTTGTTGATACTCTTTATCATTTTTTCTCATCCCTAAAAAGAATGCTGCAAAAGCAATTCCGGCAAGCAATGCAACAATATTACCTTCGAGATGACCTGGGGAGAGTTCGCCGAGAAAAAAAAGTATCATTCCAATAAAACAGACAGCTATTGTGATGATGTTGATCGGTTCCCATCTTGTTTTATTAATAATCGGTTCAAAAACTAAAACGTAAATTGGCGCTGTGGATTGAAGAAAAATAGCATTTGCGGCTGTGGTTGTTTTTGTAGCAATTACAAATAAAGTTAATACAGTTGCATAAAATACTGCATTAAGAATTGCAAGCTTATTTACTTTTAGTACTTTCTTTCTGAAAATAACTGCAAAAACTATAGCAGCAATTAAACATCGAAAGAATGATAACTGCATTGAGTTCAAAGAAATGAGCTTTATAAGTAAACCGCCACTGCTCCAAAGCAAAGCTGTTAAAACAACTGCCAATACACCTTTAGAATGATCAGTAAGATGGTTCATCAATTTCTTTTCAATAGATTATAATAAGTTTTATTTTTGATAAATAACAAAACAAATATATGGTTAATGATAATAATTTTAATTCAAATGTAGGGAATGGCCTCTCGTCTGTTCCGGAATATTCTAATTACTTTGAATAAATGATTCGTTAAATTATTGTTGAATAAAAAATATGTTAGAAACTTGACATCTCAGCATAAATTTATAGACCACACCGCTGATATTGCAGTTGAAATAACTGCTGATTCTTTTGAAGAACTGATACAGGAATCCTTAATTGCTTTTAATGAATCGGTTCTGGATTCGGTTGATAAGAAATCGGAGGAAGAATTGGAAATTGATTTAAAGGATTCTAGCAAAGAAGGGATACTGGTTTCCTTTCTTAATGAAATAAATTATTTACTCACAGTAAAGAGATGGATTTCAAAAAGTATTTATGAAACTGTATTAAAAAAGGAAAAAAATAATTTCGAATTGTGTTGTAAAATAAAAGGCAGCCAATTGACTGACGGTATTGATTTAAAAGAAGAAATAAAATCCGTTACTTATCATCAGATGGAAATTAAGGAAGAAAACGGAAAATTCTTTACAAGAATTGTATTTGATATATAAAAGCTATTAAGCATTACACTTGAGAGATAGAATGAATGAGAGATTGGATGATTGAATGATTGAAAATTTCATTCATCAATCAATTTTTTTTACAATCAACCAATCAGTAAATCAGCCGTTTCAGCATTATCAGGAGAATGAGAAAATGATCATCAATGATATTACGCTAAATAAAATAAGAGATAACCTCTGGGAAATTCCGCAAACAGGTAATATGCGTGTGCCCGGCAGGATTTATATCTCACAGAATATGATTGAAAAATCACTTAAGGATGATGAAGCACTTAAGCAGGTTGTTAATGTTGCCCATCTTCCCGGAATCGAAAAATACAGTCTTGCAATGCCTGATATTCATTGGGGATACGGATTTCCGATTGGCGGTGTTGCTGCAACTAATCTTGATGAAGGAGTTATCTCACCTGGTGGAGTTGGATACGATATAAATTGCGGAGTAAGACTTGCTGTCACATCTCTTGAATATGAAAAAGTACAATCCCGTATTGGAAATCTTATATCAAAACTTTTTGAAAATGTCCCAACGGGAGTTGGTGCAAGCGGTGCGATTAAAAAATTATCTAACAAAGATTTAAAGCAGGTTCTTGAAAAAGGATCGGTTTGGGCTGTTGAAAACGGTCTCGGAATTCCTTCGGATATTGAATTTACAGAAGAAAGCGGAACACTGAGGAATGCCAATTTCAGCGCTGTAAGTCAGCGTGCTCTTGAACGTGGGGCCGATCAGGCAGGCACTCTTGGTTCAGGTAATCATTTTCTTGAAATAGATGTAGTCGATGATATCTATGATGCCAAAACCGCCGAAGTTTTTGGATTGTTCTCGGGACAGCTCGTTGTTTTAATTCACACGGGATCACGCGGATTGGGGTACCAGGTTTGTGATGATTATTTAAAAGTATTACTCAATGCAAGTGCTAAATACGGATTCAAGCTGCCTGATAAACAATTAGCCTGCGCACCTATCAATTCTCAGGAGGGACAGGATTATCTCGCTGCTATGCAAGCCGCTGCTAACTTTGCCTGGAATAACCGCCAGGTGATAATGCACCTCGCAAAAAAAAGTTTACTTGAAACTTTTAATATGACAGAATCCGAACTTGGTTTCAGATTAGTGTATGATGTCTGTCATAACATCGCCAAAATTGAAAAGCATAAAATTGCTGATAAGATGAAAGAAGTCTGTGTTCATAGAAAAGGTGCAACAAGAGCATTTCCTCCCGGCAGTGAACTGATTCCATCAAAATATAAAGGTGTTGGACAGCCGGTTTTAATTCCCGGTGATATGGGAAGGTATTCTTATATAGCTGTAGGAACAGAAAAAGCAATGGAGGAAACATTTGGAAGTTCCTGTCACGGTGCCGGTAGAAATCTAAGCAGAACAAAGGCATTGAAGAGTGCAAAGGGAAGAGACTTAGTAAAAGAGTTAAAGGATAAGGGCATCATCATACAAGCAAAGGGATACAAAACAATTGCTGAAGAAATGCCTGGAGCTTATAAAGATGTAGCCGATGTTGTTGATGTTATGCACAACGAGGGAATAACCAGGAAAATTGCAATGATAAGACCTGTTGGGGTTATTAAAGGATAAAACTTCATTTAAGAGCAAAGTGCACAGCGCAAAGAGCACATAGAGTGTTATAATCAGTCATTTATAGTCAAATAGTGGTCATTTATTTTTATTTTATTGCACTATTTTTACAAATTAATATTTGTCCTTTTTGTCATTGCTGTCCTTATAATTATAGATTTTTAACAAGTAATAGAAAAGCATTGAATTTCATTTACAAGCCACCAATACTGATAAGAAAATTTTTCAGTGATTATTACTGGACAACATCAAACAATAAAATTCTTTTAACTTTTGATGATGGACCAACCATTGAAGCAACAGAGCTTATTCTTAGAACTCTTAATGAATTTGGTATAAAGGCATTGTTCTTTTGCGTTGGACAAAATATTGAACGAAATTCAGTATTAGCTAAAGAGATTTTATCACAAGGTCATTCAATAGGTAATCATA
Source organism: Ignavibacterium sp. (assembly GCA_018335755.1). Classification (GTDB taxonomy): domain Bacteria; phylum Bacteroidota; class Ignavibacteria; order Ignavibacteriales; family Ignavibacteriaceae; genus JAGXRK01. Next base: position 13,062 of record JAGXRK010000012.1, read on the forward strand.
ATTACAGTCATAAAAACCTGCTAAAGCTGTCAAATGATGAACAGTTAATTGAAATTAAAATGTGTAATGAAATTATGCGTGAAAAACTCGGCATCGACCCGGTCTATTATCGTCCGCCTTATGGTAAATACAGATTATCAACAAAAAAAATGTTAAATCGGTTGAAACTGAAAAATATTATGTGGTCACTTCTGCCATATGATTTTAAGAATGATTTTGAACTGGTTAAATCAGCAGTAGATAAGAACTTAAAGTCAGATTCAATTATTGTATTGCACGATAACATAAAGTCAAGAGAGATAATTGTTGATTCAATCAGATATATTTCAGAGCAGGTAATTAAAAAAGGATATTCATTTGGAGAACCGGCCGAATGTTTGAAATAATTTTCATTATATCCATTACAGGATATTTTATTCTTTCGGTTCTGTTCACAATCGGTGTGAAGAAAAAATTTCCGCAGATTAAGGATGAATCAAAGTTGCCTTCTGCGACAGTAATCGTTGCTGCACGTAATGAAGAAGATAAGATTCTAAGGACGCTTGAATCATTGGAAAAACTGGAATATCCCGAAGGAAAACTTGAAATACTGTTAGTTGATGATCAGTCAGAAGATTCAACTGGAAAAATTATAGATGATTTTATCAGAGATAAACCACGTTTTAAAAAAATAACAACCGAAAAATTTCATTCAAAGCTTATCGGCAAGATGCGCGCCCTTACTTATGCATTGGATCAGGCTAAGGGTGAGATTATACTTACAACTGATGCTGATTGTGAAGTTAAACCTGAATGGGTAAAGACAGTTTGCTCATATTATACTGAAGATGTAGGCCTGGTATGCGGCTTCACAACACAGGAAGCAAAAAACGGATTCAGCGGTATGCAGGCAATTGATTTTATTTATCTACTTACTGCCGGTTCAGGAACAGTAAATATGGGAATTCCAATCAGCTGTATCGGAAATAATATGAGTTATCGAAAAAAAGTTTATGATGAAACAGGCGGATATGAAAAACTTCCCTTTAGTGTAACGGAAGATTTCATATTACTTAATGCAGTAAAGAATCTTAAAAAGTATAAGATACTTTTTCCTCTTAATGAAAAGTCTCTTGTTACCTCAATTGCATGCAAAACCTGGAAGAGTTTGATAAGACAAAAGAAGAGGTGGGGAGTGGGAGGACTTGGCGTACCATTTATCGGATTTATAATCATGGTTTTCGGATTTTTATGCAATCTAGCAGTTCTTATGACTCCTTTATTTTTCTCGCCTATCTGGTTATATTTGGTTGTATTTAAATTAGCGATTGATTTCTTTGTTCTGCTTCCAGTTCACAGACAATTGAAAATAGCTGAGAATCTTAAATACTTCTTTCATTATCAACTTTATTATTTGATATACGTAATTGCATTGCCATTTATTGTATTGCCTAATAAAAAAGTGATCTGGAAGGGAAGAACTTACTGAAAAACATATTATTAAGATTCAATCAAACAATCATTCAATCAAGAGTGTTTTGATTGTTTAGTATTAATGATTGGATTTACTAATTGGCTGTTTGAATGATTGAACTGCCTTCCGGAAGGTACTTTAGAAGAACAGAGAGTTGGTACAATACATAAGGGTTTTCGTTTTTTTATGCTTTTACTTTGTAATTATTATCTAACATATCGATGCAATGCATTCTGTGAGTTTTGTCATTTCGGTGATCATACTGAATTTAAGGATACGCCATTTGCTAAACTGGAAGACTTCAAATCAAACGTTAAGCAATTAGCAGAACTTGGTGTTAAGTTTATTGATCTTACCGGCGGCGAACCTCTGCTTCATAAAGAAATTCATTTAATGGCAGAGTATGCAAAAAGTTTAAATATGCAGACCAGCATAACTTCTAACGGTTTGCTGTATCATAAGTTTGCGGAAAAACTGGCCGGAAAAATTAATCTTTTACATTTCTCACTTGATTCTCCTGATGAAGAGGAGCACAACAGAATCCGCAAAGTTGATTGTTATAAAAGTGTATTTAGAAGTATTGATATAGCAAAATCTTTAGGTGAATATCCTGATATCCTGTTCACCGTTACAAACGAAACCTATAAGAAACTGCCGCGAATGCATGAGATTGCAGCTGAACATGAGCTGGTATTATTAGTAAACCCGGTTTTCTCATATTTTGGCAATCCCGGTCTATCTCCCGAAGCAGTTGATTATGTTGATGAATATTGTGATGGTAAACTGGATGTTTATCTTAATAAAGGATTTATGAAACTCAGGAGAAATGGCGGAAATGATATAAATAACCCATCCTGTAAAGCAGTATCAAGAGTTGTAGTAATATCACCGTATAATGAAATAATTCTTCCTTGTTATCATTTTAGAAATGAAACAATACTTATTGACAGACCAATTAAAGAAATACGGCAATCAGAAAAAGTTGAACAGTTTCAAAAGATGGAAGGCAGATTTGATTTCTGTCAGGGCTGCACAGTAAACTGTTACTTTGAGCCTTCGTTTGCTTTCCCGACAAATCTGTATGCAATATCGAGCTTAACTTCCAAGTTTAAGTACAGTTATAATAAGCTTATCAAACAAAAACTCCGTAAGATTAAATTCTCTAACTCAACAGAAAAATAATGCGACTTATCATTTCAGCAATCTTACTTTATTCCTTACAAATATTTTCTCAGCAAAGCACAGAATGGTTTCCTTCCGGTTTGAATATACAGCCATTCACAGCCAATTTCCTTGAGCCTAAAGCCGGAGCTGTGTTTGCTTTAGATGAAAATAAAATAAGACTTGATATAGGAACTTCTCAGGATATAGTTCATCTTAACTATTCAGATTATACCATTTCTTTTGGTGCAGATCTTTTTACTTATACAAGGTTAAGAAGTGCGGAGAACTTTAAGTTTCCGGTTGAAACCATCGATTATTTATTTGGAATTAACGCCGGATACAATAGAAAAATCGGTAATAATGAAATAGGTTTACGGTTCAGATTTAGTCATATTAGCGCACATCTTGTTGATGGCCAGTATGATCAGCAGAATGATCAGTGGAGGGATGGAAGAAATCCCTTTGTATTTAGTAAAGAATTTATTGAACTCTTTCCGTATTACAGAATAAATTCATTCAGAATTTATGCAGGCTTTACTTACATCATGCACGTAATCCCATCAAATATAAAAAGGGGAATTTATCAAATTGGATTTGATTATTACATTCTGCCGTTATCGTCTGAATTATTTACTCCTTTTATTGCTTATGATTTTAAGCTTAATGGAATAGATACCTATTTTGGAAATAATATTATAACTGCTGGATTAAAATTCGGTAAATGGAATCAGAAAGGGTTAAGTATTCATTTTACTTATATCTCAGGTAAAAGTGTTCATGGCGAGTATTATGATTTAACTGAAGATTATGCAAACATTGGTTTCAATTTGGATCTTTAATTAAAACTATAGAGGGATTTTTTGTTTTTGTGCTTTTGCGGCAGAATTTTGTTTGCTGCTGGCTCATTAATGTTCTAAAATCCAAAAATTATATGAGTGATTTTTCACAAACAAATAGAGTTTACGTTACGACTGCAGCTAAAGAAAAACAAAAGGAAATAAAAAGCTATTTAATTCATAGCGGACTATTTATTATAACCTTCATTACTACAACCTTAGCTGGTGTAGCCTGGACCACAGGTCAGCCGGGTCCATATGAATTATCAACAATTATATACAGCGGACTGCCATATTCAATAAGCATAATGCTTATAATAACCTTTCACGAGTTTGGTCATTATTTTGCCGCTGTTTATCATCGTGTAAGATCAACACTGCCATTTTATATTCCATTTCCACCAATCCCAATATTCATAAACTTTGGAACACTTGGTGCAGTAATAAAAACCAAATCGCCTATCTTTACAAAAAAAGCTATGTTTGATATTGGTGTTGCCGGACCGATAGCTGGATTTATTGTCAGTGTTTCAATACTTATTTACGGATTTTTGAATGTACCTGGAATCGATTATTTATTGAATATTCATCCGGATTATTTATCAGAAGAATACGGTAAATCAGGATTGATATTGGTATTTGGGGAATCAGCTTTATTTCTATTTTTTAAAGAAATTTTTGTCTCAGGAGATATGTTTTTCCCTCCGATGAGCGAAATTTATCATTACCCATATTTAACCGCCGGATGGTTCGGATTATTCGTTACTTCAATGAATATGATACCAGTTGGGCAGTTGGATGGAGGGCACATTTCTTATACTATGTTTGGAGAGAAGAAACATTATAATATTTCAGTAATTAGCTTCATTGCATTATTTGTCTTAGGAATTACCGGAATGATTGAGGCAACTTTGGAGATGAATTTGGGTTTTGGCTGGTCGGGCTGGCTATTCTGGGCTCTGATCTTGTATTTTATTATTAAACTAAAGCATCCTCCGGTGATGGATCCAAAGCCTCTTGACAGTAAACGAATGATGCTCGGTTATATAAGTTTTATAATTTTCATTCTCTGTTTTTCTCCTGCTCCTATTGTTCTTATTATTGCAGGGTAAAAAAATAAACCTTTATTTTTACCTTGTTGAAATTATAATGTAATCAAATATTCAATTATGAAATTTTCACTCTTTCTTATTCTTTTACTATCTGTGATTTTCGTTTCCTGCGAGAAGGATTTTTCAGGAATTGTTGATTATAATATCAACCAATTTCAGGTAACCTCTGTTTCACCTTCCGGTGATGTAGTATATAATGCCGTTGATTCACTTATTACAGTAGGGATAGAATTTACATCTACCAGCGAAGTTGGAAATGTTGGTTTTGATATATTCTCCTCCGAAAATATAAAGATGAATACACAAAGGTTGATTCTGTACGATAATGGATTATCCGAGTTTGGTGATGAACTGGCCGACGATAATAAATTCTCAAATAAATTTCCTTTAAGCAGATTCGATCCAATTGGTACATACTCTATACGGTACTATACTTCTGATCTAACAGCAGGTGAAAGAATTATTGCACAGAGCAATTTTGAATATGATAACGGACAGAGTAATCTGCCCCCGGTAATTTCTAATCTTGTTATGGTTGATTCTGCTACATCAAACCCTATAGACTCAATAAATGTTGACCGAACCTTCATTTTTTCCGTTCAAGCTGATGATCCTAATGGATATAGTGATATTTCTATTGTTTACTTTGAATTATCCAGACCTGACGGTTCTGTTGTAAGCGATGGATCTGGCAATTCTAAATTCAGAATGTTTGATAATGGAAATTTACAGGTTTACGGGGATGCAATTGCAGGTGACGCTATATTTTCATTTAAAAATAAGTTTTTAGATGATCCTTCAACGCAAAGAGGTAACTGGACGTTTGAATTTCAAACTCAGGATAGAGGAGGTTTATTGAGTAATAAACTAACAAAGGTTTTAAAGGTCATATGAAATTACAGGTAATACTCTTATTGATCTTACTGTCTGGAATATTTTCTCAGATTCAGAGTCAGGTGGATAATTATAAATTAAATACTGAAGCTGATAAATTTTATAAGACCAACTCACAAAATCCAACTAGCAATACAATTACAGATATGATAGCACTTGGAGATACAGTATGGCTTGGTACCAGCAGAGGAGTCAGTTTATCGACTGACCGCGGTGAAACATGGACAAACTTTTTTGGCAATCCCCAATTCGGCACAGACAATGTTTCATCTATTGGATATTACAATGGAGTTTTGTGGGCTGCTACTGCCCGCACGGTTGAACAAAATAACCAGCGATTACCTCAAGGCACAGGTTTGAAATATACTTCAGATCTTGGCAGAACCTGGAACTCAATTCCTCAGCCACTTGATGACCCATCTGACTCAACCGTTCAATATGGAATTAACACCTTAAGGGCTTTACCTGTTACTGTGGCTGTTCAAAATCTTGCTTACGACATTGCTTTTACACCTGGTACTATCTGGATCGCTACATTTGCTGGTGGATTAAGAAAAAGTATTGATATGGGTCAATCCTGGAAGCGTGTAGTGCTTCCTCCCGATAGCCGTAATTCGATTATGCCTACCGATGAACTTAATTTTTGTTTATCACCTGTGCCAGGTAATTTTTGTTCCGTTGGAAATTTGAATCATCGTGTCTTTTCTGTAATTGCAACAGATGATAATACACTATATGCTGGTACAGCAAACGGAGTTAATAAATCCACAGACAATGGGATTAGCTGGGTTAAATTCAATCATCAGAATCAGGATGAACCTATTAGCGGAAATTTTATAACTGCATTGGGCTTTAATAATACTAACAATACTCTTTGGGCTTCCACCTGGAAGGCAGAAGATCCTGATGAATTTTATGGCGTCAGTTATTCCACTAACGGAGGAGAAAGCTGGAAAACAACTTTACGGGAAGAGAGACCACACAATTTTGGATTTAAACAAAGCCAAACTATTGTTGCAACAGGAAATGGAGCATTCAGAACTCGTGATGGAGGTAAAACCTGGATAACTCCCGGTAGTATTTTCGATCCTGTATCTGATGTTACTCTGAATACAAACGTGTTTTTCAGTGCTGCATCACAAGGTGCTGATGTCTGGCTTGGATCGGATGATGGTTTGGCAAAAATCAGGGAAACAGGTTTTTGGCAAGGCACCTGGAAAGTATTCATTGCATCTGCTCCGCTTTCAGCTGAAGATGATACTTATTGTTATCCCAATCCTTTTTCTCCGAGACAGGATCAGTTAAAGATAAAATACAGTACTGGAAATAAAGATGCTGATGTTACTATTCGGGTATATGATTTTGCTATGAATTATGTTTCAACTGTAATTCAGAATGCTCAACGAAATAAGAATATTGAAAGTGCACCCGATTACTGGGATGGCCGGGATGCAAACGGAAATTTTGTCCCAAATGGAGTTTATATTTATCGCGTTGAAGTTGAAGGCAAAGAACCGGTTTTTGACAAAGTAATAGTTCTTCAATAATTCAATTTCAATCATTCAATTAATAAATCATCCAAACAGAGTTAAATGATTGAATTTTGCATTCAGCTAAACCTAATTTATGCATGTTAGAACTCGAATTAAAAATAGCTTCGACCGGCAGTCTTGAACTTGAACTTAGTATGAGGAATTTTTGAAAAAATATTTAATTACTTTTTTATTATTACTGGTTAACGTCGCTGCAGCTCAACCATCCTTCAGTGATTTAGCAGTTAAACCCGGTTCATTCAGCAGGATGGGCTTCGGTGCGCGAGGCATTGGTATGGGTAATGCTATGAGTGCGATTACCGATGGAAATCTTGTTTCGTATTATAACCCTGCCATTACAGTCTATCAGCAAAATAATTCGTTCCAGACATCATATACATTTTTATCATTCGATAGATCATTAAATTTCTTAAACTTTACCAGAAAATTTGACTTCTATTCAAAAAAAGACTCATTATTAGTTGACCCCAAACCTTCTTCTACCGCAGGAGTTAGTGTTGGAATTATTAATTCCGGTATCACAAAAATTGATGGAAGAGATAACAACGGACTTAAAACCAAAGAGCTTTCAACTTCTGAAAATCAGTTCTTTTTAAGTGTTGCAAACAGATTTTCTGATAAAATATCCATTGGTATATCAGCCAAAATGTATTACTATAAATTATATGAAGAAATAACTACAACAGGAATAGGTCTGGATATTGGAGCGCTTTATAAGGTAAATGATGAAATTAACATTGCTCTGATGATTTCTGATTTGAACAGTAAATATAGTTGGGATACCGCTCCGGTTTACGATAGAGATGGCATTACCACAACAGATATTTTTCCTGTTCTGAAAAAAATTGGTGTTAGTTATAATAAAAAAGATATTGGACTGATTACAGGGATTGAATTTGAAAATAGTAACGCAGGTACAAATACTGTCAGGTTCGGTTTTGAATATAATGTTTTTGACGAGTTCTATCTGCGTGCCGGACTTGATCAATGGAATCTTAGTAACCAGGATTGGCCAGTAAAACCATCAGCAGGTTTTTCATTCTTTAAGCAATTTGATGGTATTATCATTGGTGTTGATTATGCTTTTCAAATTGAACAATATTCCTCATCAGACAGGCATATTGTTGGAGCGAGTGTTAATTTTTAATTTAAAAAGTAAAAAGTCAAAAATAAAAATGTATAAACTTTTATAATCTGAAAGTTTAATAAATAGTCAACTAATAAGTACTGAATATGTTCAAAATAATTTTTGTTTTAATTATATCCTCGTTATCAATTTACGCACAATCAGCAGGAAGTACCGGACTTAGTTTCCTAAAATTCGGATACGGAGCCCGCAATATTGCAATGGGCGATGCCGGAACAGCCTCTTCCAATGATATTACTGCCTTATTCTATAATCCCTCTAAACTTTCAATGCAGCAAGGTTCAGAAATATTCTTTATGCATAACGAATGGATACAGGATGTAAGGAGTGAGGTTGTCGGGATAAGGTCTAAAGTATTCGGATTACAATTTGCATTAGGTTTTAATGTTACAACAATAAGTGATATTGAAGTGAGAACTCGTCCCGGAGAACCCGATACAAAGTTCGATGCGAATTACTTTTACGGAAGTCTATCAACTGGATTTAACTTAAGCAATGATCTCTCCATTGGAGGTACATTTAAATATTTATATGAAGGAATGCTCTCTGATGAAGCTAACGGATATGGATTTGATATCGGATTGAATTATTTATTGCCCTATGACGGTTTATCACTTGGTGCCGCAATTCGCAACATCGGATCAATGAGTGAATTAAGATTAGATAAAACAAAACTTCCTTCAGAAATAAGAATCGGACCTGCTTATTCTTTTAATTTGAGTGATACAAAGTTCAACTTTACAACTGTGGCGGAATATCATAAATATTTAGATGATGATGCAAATCATATAAATATTGGAGTTGAAGTATTTTATAATAACCTGATAGCGCTAAGAGGCGGCTATCAGACAGGATACGAATCAAGAGATTTTACTGCAGGTATCGGAGTTTCCTGGGGTAATCTTAAATTCGATTATGCATTTTTGCCATTCCAATTGGGATTGGGAAGTGCAAATCTCTTTTCATTACAATTTAAGTTCTGATATTTAATCCTTTCCGATTGAGTTTTGTAAATGTTATTTTTCAATAACTAATTACACAAACTTTTCATTAACTGTGAATTCTTATGCTTGAATTTTTTCAATATGATGGTAAGAATCTATCTCCCGAAGAATGGGATAGTTTTGTCGATGCATCAGATAACGGAACAATGTTCAACAAACGTTTATTTCTAAACTATCACAATAAAAGTAAATTCAATGATGTTTCATTCTTTGCAAGGAAGAATGGAAAATTATTTTCTGTGCTTACTGCGGCAATTATCGAAAGAGATGGAAAGAAAATTCTTGCCTCGCATCCCGGAGCATCTTACGGAAGCTTTGTTTATCCTTCTGATCTGAATTTTCGTGAGGCTCACGATCTTGTTGAATACCTCGTGGAATATGCCAAAGAAAAAAAGGCAGACAGAATCCAATTGACATTAGCGCCTATTATTTATCAGACAAAGTACTCAAACTATATTGACTTTGCTTTAGTTCGAAATGGATTCACATATTTGAAAAGGGAAGTGTCAAGCATCGTGCAATTGGATTTTAATCCGGATGAGTTATTAAACACTTATCGCGCCGAAGCAAGAACTGCAACGAAGAAAGCATTGAAGAAAGGCGTTGAGATAGTTGAAACTGATAGGTTTGATGAATACTACGAAATACTTAAAAAAAATCTTAAGTTAAGACACGGTGTTAATCCTGCACATACACTTGATGAATTAAAAAATTTAAAGAAAATGTTTCCAACTACAATAAAATTGTGGGGAGCATTTCTTAAAGACGAATTAATTGCCGGTGTATGTAATTTCTCTGTAAATAAAAATGTTGTATTGGCTTTTTATATCAGTCATGATGAAGCTTATCAGGAATACCGCCCGGTTAATCTACTATTCTATGAAATAATGAAACGTTATCAGACAGAAGGTTATAAGTTTCTTGATTTTGGAATTTTCACAGTAATAATGGAACCGAATTGGGGTCTGGGAAGATTTAAAGAAAATTTTGGTGCACGGGGAATATTCAGAGATACTTTTGTTAAAGATATCTGATGTTGAAAATCCTTCACATAGCTCCTGTTAATTTTGCCGGCGTTCCCTACAGTTTTTTCCAGATGCATAACTCTGTTGGAGATCATTCAAGAATAATTACACTTCACAAAAACGATAAAGATTTTCCTGAAGACATTTGTTTGAATTTACACCTGCCAAAATCTGATCTGGCAAAAATTTGGCGGAAGAAAAAAGTAGAATTAACGGAATCGCAATTTGCTGATAAACTTCATTTCTTCACTCCCAAAAACTCTTTTGAAATATTCTACTTTAAGATCAGCGATCTACTTCGTCGTAATTCTATTTATGAAGCAATTGAAAAATATGAATTGGATGATTTTGATATTATTCATTATGATGGAGGTTTGGACTTTTTTAGAAATTCTAGTCAGGCAATAAAATGGAAAAAGCAGGGGAAGAAAATTGTTTGTGTTTATTACGGTAGTGATTTACGAACCCGGGGTCTGATCAATGAAATGAATGACATATCTCACTTGAATATAACTTCAGAGTATGATCATCTTAAATTAAAACCTGATCTGGAATATATATATTATCCTTACGATCCATTAGAACTACCAGGACGAAAAGCTATTGATGATGGAACAATCAGGATTGTTCATTCACCCACTAACAGAAAATTTAAAGGAACAGATTTAATTATTTCTGTTATTGAAAAAATAAAAAAAGAAAAGAAAATAAAATTTTTGTTACTGGAAAATCAGCCGAGGCATAACGTGTTGGAAATAAAAGCGGCATCAGATATTTGTATTGACCAGGTTGGCGGCACTATGGGTGGTACCGGTTATGGTAAAGCCGGTCTTGAAACCTTGGCAATGGGGATTCCAACAATTACTAATATGACTGATGATTATGAAAATTGGCTGCCTGAGAATCCTTTTGTAGTTGCTAATGATGCTGAGCAGTTATATAAAAGTCTTAATGAATTAATTGAGAGTAAGCAGCTAAGAGATGAAAAAGGTGAAAGAGGGGAAAAATGGGTTAGTCAGTTTCACGGTTTTCATTCAGTTGATAAAAAATTAAAAGAGCTTTATAAAAAATATGGGATTATTTGAGCAGAGTATCGACTAGTGATAGCAGCTTATTCGATTCAGTTTCCCAGTTTTTACCATTTTCAATAATCTTTCTTCCCTCTAATGAATGACTTTTCAGCATCGATTTATTATCAATATAATCTGTTATCCTATCAACAATTTCATCAACATTATCAGGATTAACCAGGAATCCACAACTAATATCACCAATTTCATTTCGTATTGCTGAAATATCAGAGTAAATAAATGGTTTCCCACATGCCATATATTCAAACAATTTGATGGGCAAAGAGTTCTTATAAATAAAATTTAACTTTCTTAAATCAAAACAGATATCAGCATCTTTAATCAGAAAATACACTTTATCGTAATCAGTCCAGTGTTTGAAAGTAATATTTACGTTGTCCTGATGAGCAATGAGTCTCTTGAATTTAATTTCTTCTTCTTCATAAGTGAATTTACCGGCGATAATTATACTTACAAACAAACCAGGTCTTTTAACTGCAAGTGCTTTTGCCACCTCAAAAAGCTGAATTATACCTCTTTCAATTGTAATTACTCCAGCATAACAAAGAACTATTTTATCATTAGCAATAAGAGGTGGTGTGTAATTAAAGAATTTTAGTACCGGGTAATATCCGATTATGGTGCTATGCTTGAGAGGTGCAATTATCTTATATCTCCGCTTCTTAACCGATTCTCCTACTACTATCCAATCGCACAAGTTTGATGTCAAAATATTCAACAAAAACAGAATAATGTAATTGAAAATTCTTCTTAATCCAATTAATTTGGTTGTGATGTTTTCCGGGTACCATTCTGTTACGTCATATACAATTTTAACCTTTTTATTTTTTTTCTTGAATTGTATTGCGGCTAAAATAGTCAACGGTTGCGCACAAAAAACTAATTCGGGATTAAAATCTGAAAGGTGAATCAGAAATTGCTCTATTTTAGCCTTCGGTTTATTTAAATCAATAAAACCTATTATTTGAATATTATCATTGACAGTATTGATATTCTCTTTAGAAGATATGATACAGACATCAAATTTTTCGGAAAGAGTTTTACCAAATTTCCAAAATATTCTCTCATCATAAGGTAAGTGGCCTGATGTGATTATTGCTATCCTTTTACGCTTATCCAATTCTTTAATCAATATTTTGTAAATTTATTCAGTTAATAATTTCAATATTACTCTTATGAAAAATAAAAATAAAATCTCTGTAACAATAATTACAGGTAATGAAGAAGGCAATATTCGTGAATGCCTGGAAAGCGCTAAATGGGCTGATGAAATTATTGTAGTTGATTCCGAAAGTACTGATAAAACAGTTGAAATAGCTAAATCGTTTACTGAAAAGGTTTTTATCCGTAAATGGGAGGGTTATGCCTCTCAAAAGAGTTTCGCTATGAACCAGGCTTCGAATGAATGGGTTCTGAGTCTTGATGCTGATGAACGAGCTACACAGGAATTAGCTGAAGAAATTCTATCTTCCGATATTGATAATTTTGATGGATATAAAATTCGACGTAATAATTATTTCATTGGTAAACAGATTACAGGATGCGGGTGGGGGAATGATTATCAGTTGAGGCTATTTAAAAAATCTAAAACCAAACTTACAGATAGACTCGTTCACGAAGGTTTTATTGTTGATGGGAATATATCTGAACTAAAAGCGGCAATGAAACATTTTTCTTACAGAAATCTTAAGGATGGATTCAGTAAAATCAATGAATATTCGACTCTTGAAGCAAATGAAAAAGCGAAACGTAAAAGAATAACCGGACTTAGATTAGTATTTTTTCCGATTTGGGCTTTTATTCAGCATTATTTTATACGCAAAGGGTTTAAGGATGGAAAACACGGTTTAATAGTATCACTGATGCACGCAATCACAAAACTTCAGGTTTATATGAAAATATGGGAAATAAAATTAACCAATCATAATAGATGAAGCAGTTAAGATTACTCATTACCCGCATAGATAGGATTGGTGATGTTGTTTTATCTACCCCAATTCCGCGTGAAGTTAAAAAAAAGTATCCCAATAGTTTTATTGCTTTACTAGTTCGAAAACAAACAAAAGATATTTATACCAATAATCCTTATGTTGATGAAATAATTATTCTGAATGAAAAAAATAGCTGGAGAGGATTCTGGCAGAATATAAAAGCAATAAGGAAATTCAAATTCACCCATGCATTTATGCTTCTTCCGCAAGAAAGGTTAAACTGGATTTTATTTGCCAGTCTGATTCCTACTCGAATTGGTGTTGGTCATAAGTTGTATCAGTTTCTAACTTTTACAAGATATGTTGATAGAAAAAAATACAGGGAAGAAAGACACGAAGCAGATTATTCACTCGATATGGTTAGAAAGATTGGTATTACTCCTGAATCTAATCATCCTGAGATCTTTTTATCTGATATTGAAAAAAACGAAGTAGCCGAACTTAGAAATAAATATAAAGGAAAAACGCTTGTCGGAATTAATTCAACCTATGGAAACTCTGCGCCGAATATCACACCTACTCAATATCATAAGCTTATTTATAAGCTTACGCACTATACAAATATTAAAATCATCCTGACTGATTATATGGTTCCGAAAGAACTTAAAAATATTCCTGGAGTTGACTATTCCGGACAGAACACTTCTGTTCGTGATCTTATCAATATACTTGCCGCCCTGGATGTTTTGATATCCTGCAGTACAGGACCAATGCATATTGCTGCAGCATTAAAAGTCCCGACAATTTCTTTGTTCTGTCCTCTGCCAGCCTGTTCGCCTAAACTTTGGGGACCACTAGGAAACAATTCGAGAGTATTACTTCCCGAAGATGGTTATTGTGGCAGGATTTGTTCAGGCGATCCAAAGACCTGCAGTTTTGAAGGAGAGGGCGGAATCGACTCAGAAAAAATAATTCTAACAGTTAAACAATTTCTCAAAATCTGATGAAGAAAATTCTGCTTGCTCCCAACGCATTTAAAGAATGTGCAGATTCTGTAGAAATTACAAGAATACTCTCATCGGAGCTTAGGAAATGTATAAACTGGGAAATAATTGAAAAACCTCTCTCTGATGGGGGAGATGGTTTTTTACAAGTATGTGAAATATTATTTCAAGGAAGTCGTTTAACTTATTTAATTAAAAATATTTATGATGAACAACTAATTCCTATTGATGTAGTTTATTCGAAGAAGAATAAATCTGTATATATAGAATCAGCAGAAGTATTAGGGTTGAAAAGAACCCCCGGTGAATTTAGGAACCCTATATTATTAAATAGCAAAGGCTTAGGCGATTTAATTCATTTAATTAAGAGTGACATATCCTCCGGAAAAATTGATGTTGAAAAAGTAATAATTGGTGTTGGAGGAACTGCCACGGTTGATTTTGCACTTGGTGCTGCTTCTGTTTTTGGTTTGAAACTATTGGACAATGATAACAATAAACTGGAGGTAATTCCTGCTAATTACATAAAAGTAAAAGAGATAGAATACTACAAACCTACTTTTCCCTTTGAATTGGAAATCGTTGCCGATGTAAAAACACCTCTGTTTGGAAAAAACAATGCAATTGAAATGTATTCTAGGCAGAAAGGTGCAGATTCTGATCAAATTAAAAAATTAATAACAGCTTTTACTAATATTTATAACATATTGTTAAATAATAAATTAATTAAATCAGATAAACGGTTAAATGGAGCTGGTGGAGGACTTTCGGCTGGTTTACAGATTTTATTTGATGCTAATATTATATCTTCAAAAGATTTTATTGATAAAACATTACTTTCTGGTATTGAAAAAAATAATATTGATGTAGTGATAACGGGAGAGGGAGCATTCGATGAGCAAAGTCTTCAGGATAAGGGAGCAAATATAATTATCAAGAAATTTAACGAATATGACAAACCGATTTTTCTCATTTGCGGTACCATTGAAAAGTCAGTAGCCGACAAATTACCCCCAGTGGTAAAAGTTATTGAGATAGTTGACTTTTTTAATTCTAAGGAAGATTCTATAAAGTATTATGTAACCGGGCTGCAGAAAGCAGTTAAAGAGATAATCATTCACCTGAATTTCTAACTTTTATACCTTCGCCAATTTTTATTAAATTGCACCAAAATTATAAGCTCGTTTATTCAGAAATTAAGGTTTGTAAATGAAAGAATATCTTGACCTAGTTAAAACGGTCTTGAATGAAGGAAACAGAAAAGCTTCGCGCACAGGAGTTGATACAATTTCTTATTTCGGCGCATTTTATAGAGTTGATCTATCCAAAGGCTTTCCGCTGCTTACCACAAAAAAAATGGAGTGGAAATCTCTTCTTAATGAAGTACTTTGGTATTTATCAGGAGAGCATCACATAAGAAATTTAAGAGAGCACACTAAAATATGGGATGCCTGGGCTGATGAAGATGGACGTTTACAGACAGCATACGGCAGATTCTGGAGAAGGTATCCTGTACCTGAAAGTAATGCAATTCTTGATGGTGAGATATATGTAGATGAAAATCATAGGTTTGTTAAAAAGGAAGAAAATGGTGCGCTGGTTTTTGATCAGGTCGGATGGGTCATTAATGAGATTAAAAATAATCCGAATTCAAGAAGATTGGTTATTTCAGCCTGGCATCCGGCAAATGCTGTTATCAGTAAATTGCCTCCTTGCCACTATACTTTTACATTCAATGTTAATGATGGAAAATTAAATTGCCATCTAACTCAACGTTCTGGCGATATTGCACTCGGCATACCATTTAATTTAGCAGCGTATTCTATGCTGACTCAGATCATTGCACAGGAGACAAATCTTGAATTAGGATATTTTGCTCACACAATTGTAGATGCTCATATTTATGTAGCTGAAAAGGGAAGTGTAAATGAAAAACTTGATCATCTTGAAGGATTAAAGCTTCAATTAACAAGGGAACCGTTACCTTTGCCAAAATTGCTAATTGAAAAAAAATCAATTGACAAATTAAAATTTGATGATTTTGAACTGATTGGATACCAGCATCATGAGAAAATAAAATTTGGAGTAGCTGTTTGAAAATTTCAATAATTGTTGCCATAGCAAAAAATGGAGTTATCGGTAAGACAAATGGAGAAATGCCCTGGCATGTTAAGGAAGAATTTCAACACTTCAGAAAAACTACTTTTGGTTATCCTGTATTGATGGGAAGAAAAACTTTTGAAACTTTGGGTAAACCGTTAAAGGGAAGACAAAATATTATCGTAACCCGAAATCAATCATATAGTGTTATTTTTACAGAGGTTCTGATTTTACACAGTCTTGATGAAGCTGTTGATTATTGCCGGATGAAAAATGAAAAACAAATCTTTATTATTGGCGGAGGAGAAATTTATCGTCAGGCAATTTCATTGGCTGATGAAATGATAATATCAGTGATGAAGTTTGAAGCTGAAGGAGAAGTTAAATTTCCTCATTTCAGTAAAAACTTGTGGAAAGTTGTTTCCACCGAAGATCACGAACAATTTGAAATATTCAGATACCAAAGAATCAAATAATGTCAGTTAATCGTATTAAAATATTACCTGAAAATCTTGCCAATAAA
The DNA here is from genome assembly GCA_018335755.1 of Ignavibacterium sp. Classification (GTDB taxonomy): domain Bacteria; phylum Bacteroidota; class Ignavibacteria; order Ignavibacteriales; family Ignavibacteriaceae; genus JAGXRK01. The sequence goes on from JAGXRK010000012.1 coordinate 29,899, forward strand.
ATTGCTGCCGGAGAAGTAGTTCAACGTCCGGAATCAGTAGTAAAAGAATTGCTTGAAAATGCTATTGATGCAAATGCAAAAAACATTGAAGTGATAATTAAACAGTCAGGAAAATCCCTTATACAGGTGTGTGATGATGGTTTAGGAATGACGGAAGATGACGTTAAACTTTGCATTCAGAAGCATGCAACAAGTAAAATATATGATTATAAAGATCTCGAAGCGATTAAAACTCTTGGATTCCGCGGTGAAGCTCTCAGCTCAATCGGCTCAGTAAGTCAATTTGAAATAAAAACTGAAACAAGAGATGAAGAGATTGGTACTTTACTGAAAATTGAAAATGACAATCAGATAACAATTGAAAAAACCTCTGCTGCAAAAGGAACGTGTGTTTCAGTTAAAAATCTTTTTTATAATACTCCAGCCAGAAGAAAATTTCTGAAAACTGATGGTACTGAGTTAAAGCACATAATCGATACATTTAATAAACTTGCATTAAGCAATCCTGAAATTTCTTTCAAGTTTTACAACAATGATAATCTGGTATTTGAATATGCTGCTTGCTCAACAGAGGATAGATTAAAGCAGGTTTTTGCTGATAATATTCTTGATGGTGTAGTTCCTGTTTATGAAAAAACGGAATATATAACAATTAAAGGTTTTATTGGAAAACCCACCTTGCTTACAAAAAGCAAAGGCGATCAGTATTTATTTCTGAACAAACGATTTGTAATCAGTAAACAGATCAATCACGCAGTATTTAATGCTTATGAGAATATCCTCGAAAAAGGAGATTATCCCTTTTTTGTATTGTTCCTTTCGATTGATCCATCGAGAGTTGATGTAAATATTCATCCCTCAAAACTTGAAGTTAAATTTGACGATGACAGGGATGTTTATCATTTTGTTATGGCTGTAATCAAAAAAAGCTTAGGTATGTATGACCTTGTTCCCTCAATGACGTTTGATGAAAAAGAAAATGATGAAAAACTAAGATTTGAACCTTTTAATAAAACTGCAGCTGGAGACTTTTCAGATCGTCCGTCATTTATTGAACGAAAGGAAAGAATTCCAGTTACGAATAAGGAAATTGATCTGGTTTTTGGTTCGTTAACGACAGATATAAAAAGAAAAGAAAGCACTCTGAATGCTCATTCGTTTCTTGATGAAGACGAAAAAGATATTTTTGCTGATAATAAAACAGTTGAGAGTCAGGTTAAGAGTCCCGAAGAAACCACGTTCATCACTCAGCTTCATAACAAATATATTATATCTCAAATTAAATCCGGCTTAATGATAATTGACCAGCATGTTGCTCATGAAAGAATATTGTATGAAAAAATATTAAATCGTCTTGAAGCAAATATGCCGTTTTCTCAACATTTACTTTTTCCTTTAACAATCCAGTTTGATCCGGGCAGCTTTGAAATCTTACAAGCGCTAAATCCTTTGCTTAATCAAATAGGATTCCAATTAAAGTTCTTTAGCAAAAACACTATAGTTATTGAAGGAGTTCCTGAAGACATTAAAAGCGGATCAGAGGAGAGAATTCTGAGGGAGTTCATTAAAGAGTATTCTGTAAATGATAGAGAGAAGAAACTTGAGCAAAAAGATAATATTGCAAAATCTTATTCCTGCAAAGCTGCAATAAAAGCGGGGGATAAACTTTCAGAAAAAGAAATGCATCTTCTTATTGATCAACTGTTTGCTACAAGTATGCCTTATGTTTGTCCGCACGGCAGACCAATAATTATAAAAATTTCATTAGAAGAATTTGACAGAAGATTTGGAAGAACTTAACTTAATCTATTAAATATAATCAAGTGACACACTTCAATTAAAAAAGGAAGATTTATGATCAATCAGGATTATAAGAACAAAAGAAAATCGTATGATGAAAAATTGAAAGCCGCAAAAACAACGGGTATGAAATTCACATCTGTAAGCGGTGAAACGATAAATCCTTTTTACGGTCCTGATGATATTGAAAATATTAATTATCTGAGTGATTTAGGTTTTCCGGGTGAATATCCTTACACACGCGGAATTCACGTTAATGGTTATCGCGGAAAAATCTGGACGATGCGACAGTTTGCGGGATTTGGTACGCCTGAAGATACGAATGAAAGGTTTCATTATTTGTTAAACCACGGACAAACAGGTCTTTCGGTTGCTTTCGACCTTCCTACATTAATGGGATGGGATGCTGATGCTCCGATTAGTGACGGTGAAGTAGGCATCTGTGGTGTAGCCATCTCATCATTAAAAGATATGGAAATTCTTTTTAATAAAATTCCTCTTGATAAAGTTTCTACTTCCATGACAATCAATTCTCCGGCAGCTATGATATTTGCTTTTTATCTTGCTGTTGCTCAAAAACAGGGAGTCGAATTTAAGAATCTACGCGGAACTCTGCAGAATGATATACTAAAGGAATACATAGCTCAGAAAGAATATATATATCCGCCTCATCCTTCAATGCGGATAATAGTTGATATGATTGAATATTGTAAGAATGAAGTCCCGCAATGGAATCCGGTTTCAGTTAGTGGTTATCATATCAGAGAGGCTGGTTCAACTTCTGTTCAGGAGTTAGCTTATACTCTTGCAGATGGATTTGCCTACATCGAAGCATGCATTGAGAGAGGAATGGATGTGGATGATTTTGCACCAAGAATTTCATTTTTCTTCAATTCCCATTTAGATTTTTTTGAAGAGATTGCCAAGTTTAGAGCCGCCAGAAAAATCTACGCCAAACGCATGAAAGAAAAATACGGAGCAAAAAATCCGAGAAGCTGGTGGTTAAGATTTCATACACAAACTGCGGGATGTACACTAACTGCACAGCAGCCGGAAAATAATATTGTTAGAACAGCCTTTCAGGCACTTGCAGGTGTGCTTGGTGGCACGCAATCACTGCATACAAACTCAATGGATGAAACTCTTGCTCTGCCAAGTGAAAAAGCGGTTAAAATTGCTCTTAGAACTCAACAACTTATTGCGTATGAAACCGGCGTCATAAATACAGTTGATCCTCTCGGCGGTAGTTATTTTGTTGAAGCATTGACTGATAAGATGGAAAAAGAAGCCAATGAAATATTTGAACAGATTGATGCACTTGGTGGCGTGGTAGCAGCAATAGAAACCGGTTATTTTCAGAAAGAGATTGCAGATGCCGCGTATAGATATCAAAAAGAGGTGGAGCGAAAGGAAAAGTTTATTGTTGGTGTAAATGAGTTTGTTGAAGAGAAGGAAAAAATTGATATTCCAATACTTACTGTTTCACCTGAAGTTCAAAAACAGCAGGTAAAAAGATTAAGTGAAATCAAGCAAACCCGAAACCATGAAGCCGTAAAAGAATCCTTAAATGAAATTCATAATTCTGCTTTGAACGGTAATAACTTAATGCCTGTTTTTATAAGAGCTGCAAATAATTATGTAACACTGGGCGAAATGGTAGGTGAATTAAAAGAGGTCTTCGGTACATACGAAGAAATTGCTGTATTCTGATGAAAACATATTTGAAACTTTTTCGTGTTTCGCAATGGATTAAAAACTTTTTTGTTTTTGTGCCGCTTCTTTTTTCGCTTCATCTATTCGAAGAAGACTTTTTTACAACTGCATTCAGAGCATTTATTACTTTTTGTTTAGCATCAAGTTTTGTTTATATAATTAACGATATAGTGGACCGCGATGCAGACCGTGCTCATCCTGAAAAGAAGAACAGACCTATTGCATCAGGAAAAGTTACTGTTAATACTGCATTATTTTTAGCAGCACTTCTGCTTGTATTCATCATCATATTGATGTTTACATTCAATTTAATTTTTAATATTGCTGTAATTGGATTCCTTTTATTAAATACTCTTTACTCATTCTGGTTTAAGCATATTGTAATACTTGATGTTTTCAGCATTGCAGCCGGATTTGCCTTAAGAGTATTAGGTGGAGCCTTTGCAATAAATGTTGAAATTTCAAGCTGGCTGATATTGACAACAATGTTTATATCATTATTCCTCGGTGTGATGAAACGCCACTCCGAATTATCAGTTGCTACGTATGAGGGAAATTCCTCAACACGCAGAGTACTTGAGCATTACTCCATAGATTTTGCAAATCAGATGGCCACAGTTGCAGCAGCAGGTGTAATAATTTGTTATGCGCTGTATACAGTTGCAACGCGAACTATTACAGTATTTGGAACTGAAAATTTAATCTACACAACACCTTTTGTTGTCTTTGGAATATTCAGATATATGTACCTTGTTTACAAGTTTGATAAGGGAGAAAATACAACAAGGATTATGGTAACTGATATTCCGATGATAGTTACTATTATCTCATATGTAATTGTTACAGTATTAATAATTTATAAAGTTTTTTAAGTTATATGATAATTAGATTTTTATTTTTTTTACTTTTGTTTTTCTCATCAACTAATTGCTCAGGTTTAAAAGAAGTGAACAAATCTGATTTTAAAATAAATATTACAGAAATAAACTCCTGGTTGAATTTGATGCCCGGTGGCCCGGGATCATTTCATTTAAGTGGTGAATTGGAAATTCATTCAGATCCTGAGAGTATGATAAATGATATCAGTATTAAAGAAATTGTAGTTTACACAGGTAAACAACTTCTCTACGGATTTAAACCAGTTTTTCAGTATTCACGAACTGAACCTGATTTTTCGTTAAACAATAAAAAAATTGAGGTCTATCAATTCTTCACTGAAAAAGGGCTTGAAATTCGCGAAGTTCTTATGGGAAATAATCTGATAAATGTTGAACTGACACTGGTTATCGATGATAAGGAGCTGGTTGAAAAGTTAAAAGATATTGAAGTTACACGGGCTTACTGATGCTTGAACATCTGCTTATTTTAATTATCCTTATTTTATTGAGTGCATTTTTTTCTTCAACTGAACTTGCATTTGTTGTTGCTAATAGATTAAAAATTGAAATTAAAGTAAGATCAAAAAACCTGGCTGCGATTAATGCTGACTATTTTATTAAAAACACACAGGATTTCTTTTCAACAATTTTGATCAGCAACAACATAATTAATATTGCTTTTGCCTCATTAAGCGCCATTTATCTATCACTTCATTTCGGATTAAGTGAGTATGAAATATTAATCGTATCCACGCTGGTATTGTTGTTATTTGGTGAACTCATTCCAAAATATTTTGCAAGAGAACTAGCTGATCGTTTCGTTTTAGTTGTAGCTATTCCTTTAAGATTATTCTCATTTATTCTTTATCCTTTCGTTAAACCGCTTTCCCAGCTGTCAAATTTTACAATGAAAAGTCAGAAGCTGCAGGCTGACAATATATTTAACTTATTTGATAAAGAAGATTTTAAATCATTGGTTGACGAGAGTCATAAAGCCGGTAATGTTAAAAAACAGGAGGGAAGTTTTATCAGTAAAGTTTTTGAACTTGGTGATCAAAAAGTTTATGAAGCCCTTACTCCAAGAACCGGAATAGTAGGATTGGAAATTAACCAAACTATTGATGAAGCGATATCAGCTTTTATTGAGTCAGGTTTTTCAAAGCTTCCGGTTTATGAAGATAATCTTGATAATATAAAGGGAGTGATTCTTGCAAAGGATTTGTTCACGAATCCAATTTCAATAAAGGATATTTTAAGAGACGTTCAATTTTATCCTGAAACTAAAAAGAGTTTGGAAATCCTCAATGAATTTCTTACTCAGAATATGTCAATTGCAATTGTAGTTGACGAATTTGGAGGAACGGCAGGAGTTGTTACTGTTGAGGATATAATTGAAGAACTGTTTGGTGAAATTAAAGATGAATATGATGTGGATGAAAACATATGTAGAAATATTTCAAAGGGTTCATATATCATTAGCGGTAAAGTTGAGGTAGATCTGATAAATGAAAAATATCATCTTAACATTCCTATTGGAAACTATGAAACTATCGGAGGTTATGTAATTGAAAAGATTGGCAAAATTCCGAAACAAGGAGAAACTTTTTTAATAGATAACTTTCAGATACTCATTATACGTGCCGACAAAGTACGAATAGACCTTATCAAGCTTATTCATAAACCGAATGAATGATTTATTTGATAATCTGCCAGTTGATAAAAAAATTATACTTTTTGATGGTGTTTGTAATTTCTGCAACTTTTGGGTGAATTATGTAATCGATCATGATGAAAAAGATTTTTTCCGATTTGCATCACTTCAATCTGAATTCGGACAATCTACTCTTAGTAAATTAAATCTCGCAGAGAATGATTTCGATACATTCGTTCTTATTGAAAGCAAAAAATTTTATATCAGATCAACAGCTGCTCTTAAAGTTGTAAAAGATATATCAGGATGGTTAAAGATTTTATATCCATTTATCATCCTACCTGTATTTATAAGAGATTCAGTTTACAATTTAATCGCGAAAAACCGTTATAAAATTTTTGGTAAATCGGAGTTCTGCCGAATTCCTTCCGAAACTGAAAAATCAAAATTCATAGAATAAATTTCAATTTACCTGTTTTTTTATAAATGCTTTTATGCAATTCCAATCATTCAATCATCAAATTCGTCCAATCTTTAATTTTAAGGATATTCTAAAACTGCTGATGTCTTTTTCTCAAATTACTTATTGAGTGCATATTTATTAATGTTGGGTATAATGCCATTTTACAGTAAATTTACGCTGCTAAAAATGAGAAGAAAACGATAAAAATTTGCTGAAACTGAACATAATTGCTGAGGATAAACACTCCAAAGCCAGAACCGGCTGGTTCGAAACAGATCACGGAAAAGTTGAAACCCCTATCTTTATGCCGGTAGGCACTCAGGGCACAGTAAAAGCAGTTAATCAGCATTATCTTGAACATGAAATTAAAGCACAAATTGTTCTTTCAAATACTTATCATCTTTATTTAAGACCCGGAACAGATATTCTGGAAAATGCTGGCGGGCTGCACAAGTTTATGAACTGGCAAAAACCAATACTTACTGATAGCGGTGGTTATCAGGTTTTCAGTCTGGCTGATTTAAGAAAACTAAAGCCGGACGGCGTTGAATTCAGTTCTCACCTGGATGGTTCGCGCCATTTTTTTACGCCGGAAAAAGTGATTAACATTCAGCGAAGTATAGGTTCAGATATAATGATGGTTCTTGATGAATGCACTCCTTATCCATGTGATTATGATTATGCAAAAAAGTCAGTTCAGCTTACTTCAGATTGGGCAGTTAAGAATAAAGAGGCTTTCGAAAATTCCAATTCATTCTATGATCACAAACAGTTTCAGTTTGGAATAATTCAGGGAAGTGTTTATAAAGATTTGCGCAAAAAATCAGTTGATGATCTCCTTAAGTTGGATTTTGATTCTTATGCAATCGGCGGTCTGGCTGTGGGCGAACCTGCAGAAATAATGTATGATATAGTGGACTTTACAACTGATCTGATGCCTGAGAATAGACCAAGGTATTTAATGGGGGTTGGAAAGCCGGAAAATATTCTTGAAGCTATTGAACGTGGTATAGATATGTTCGATTGTGTTATGCCGACAAGAAATGCACGAAATGCAAATCTGTTTACTTATTCCGGAACATTATCTATGCGCAATGCAAAATATAAAGATGATTTCAACCCGGTTGATGGCAACTGTGATTGTTATACTTGTAAAAATTATACTCGAGCTTACATAAGACATTTATTTATTGCAAGTGAAATTCTTGCTTTGGAACTGGCTTCTATTCATAACCTTACTTTCTATTTGAAACTGGTTGAAGAGGCAAGAGAAAAAATAATTAAGGGTAATTTCTTTCAATGGAAAAATGAAATTATAAAACAAATATCAATTAAAAACTAATCTTTTAAGGAGGATAAATTGGAACTTTTATTTGCTATGGCACCACAAGGCGGAGAAGGCGGCGGACAGCTAATGAGTACTCTCATCATGTTCGGAGCAATTTTTGCAATTTTTTATTTTATGATTATCAGACCTCAGCAGAAGCGTGCTAAGGAAAGGGAAAAACTTTTATCAAATCTTGAAAAAGGTGATAAAGTTGTTACCAGCGGCGGTATTCATGGCGTTATTGCCGGAATTGATGAAAAAACCGTCCTGCTTCAAATAAGTGAAAACACTAAAGTTAAAATTGATCGAAGCGGTATTGGATCAGTATTGTCAAAGGATTCTAAATAAAGAGAGTTTGTCTATGTTTTGCACCGTTGAAGAGGCCGTTGAAGAAATAAAAAATGGAAAAGTGATAATTATTGTTGACGATGAAGATCGTGAGAACGAAGGGGACTTCATTTGTGCAGCTGAATATGTAACTCCGGATATTGTGAATTTTATGGTAACACACGGCAGAGGTATGCTGTGTGTTGCCTTATCAGGTAAAAGACTTGATGAATTAAATCTTCCTTTAATGGTTGACACAAATTCTGCACTTCACGGCACTCAATTTACTGTTACAGTTGATGCAATTGAAGGAACAACCACAGGAATTTCTGCTGCTGATCGTTCACTAACTATTAAGAAACTTATAGATGAAAATTCAAAAGCGAATGATTTTGCAAGACCAGGTCATATATTTCCATTGAGAGCATTCGATGAAGGTGTATTAAGAAGGGCCGGACACACTGAAGCTGCTGTTGATATTTGCAGGATCGCTAAACTTAAGCCGGCAGGTGTACTTTGTGAAATTCTTAAGGAAAATGGTGAGATGGCAAGACAACCTGAACTCTTTGAGATAGCTAAAAATTTTAATATAAAAATTTTAACCGTCCAAAATCTTATTAGGCATAGACTAAAAAATGAAAACCTGATTGAAAAAATTTCTGATATTGATTTTCCAACAAAGCATGGTCATTTAAGGCTTCATCTTTACAGAAGTCTTCTGGATAGGAAAAAACAGGTTGCATTAATTAAAGGTACTCCGGGTCCCGATCAACCATTTTTAGTAAGAATGCATTCTGAATGTTTGACAGGTGATGTCTTTCACTCATTAAGATGTGATTGCCATGATCAATTAAATTCTGCTTTGGACATTATTGAACAGAATGGATCTGGTGCTCTGGTTTATATGCGTCAGGAAGGAAGGGGAATTGGTTTAGAGAATAAAATTCGTGCATATAAATTACAGGATCAGGGTAGAGACACAGTAGAAGCAAATGAGGAACTTGGCTTTAAAGCAGATATCCGTGACTACGGAATTGGTGCACAAATACTTTTGGATCTTGGAATAAAAAAAATTCGACTTCTTACTAACAATCCTAAAAAAGTGATAGGACTGAACGGTTACGGACTCGAAATAGTTGAACGCGTTCCGATTGAAATCCAGCCAAATCTGAGCAACGAAAAATATCTTAAAACCAAGCGCGATAAACTCGGACATATCATTTTACAGTAATCCACTTTTTTCGCTGTAAAATTATTAAAATTTAGGGAATGGACTCCTGTTTATTCAGATGTTACTAAATTGATTCGATACAACAATTTATAATGCTGGCTTTTATTATTTCAAATTTGGCCTTTATTAAATAATTGCATAATTCCATTCGTTTCATATCTCATTCATTAGTGTTATTTTTGAACAACCATTTGTCAGAGAGTTATTAAGATGAAAAAAATGAAAATATTATTAGCCGTTTTTCTGTTTTTCACTGCTTTTATTTATCCACAAAAGAAAGTATACATTGCTTATATTGAAGATGAAATTGATCTTGGATTGGCACCTTATATAACCAGGTCGATATCAGATGCAGATAAAGCTGGTGCTGATGCAATAATATTTAAAATAAATACTTTTGGCGGCAGAGTTGATGCAGCTACTCAAATTAAAGATGCCATTCTTGCTTCTAATATTCCGACTGTTGCCTTTGTAAATAACAGAGCGATATCTGCGGGCGCATTAATAACAATATCCTGTCAGCGAATAGTTATGGTTCCGGGCAGTTCAATCGGCGCTGCAACAGTTGTTGATCAAACAGGTGAAAAGGTAAGCGAAAAATATCAATCTTATATGCGCTCTGAAATGAGATCAACTGCTGAAAGAAATGGGCGTCGAACCGATGTTGCCGAAGCAATGGTAGATGAGAGAGTAGTAATTAAGGGCTTAGTTGACTCAACACAATTAGCAACATTAACTGCTGATGAGGCACTTGAGTACGGAATAGCTGATACATTACTTACAAAAATTGAAGACGTTTTAGAATTTCTCGATTTGAAAGGTGCAACAATTGTCCGGGTAGAATCAAACTGGGCTGAGGATGTTGTAAGGTTCTTAAATCATCCTTTGATTGCTTCATTGTTAATAATGATTGGATTTTTCGGATTGTTTACCGAAGTTAAAACTCCCGGATGGGGTGTTCCCGGAACAGCTGGAATTGCTGCATTAGCATTATTTTTTGGCGCATCTTATATTTTGCAGCTTGCCACCATTGTCGAAATATTAATGTTTATTGCCGGACTGCTATTAATAGCTACAGAAATTTTTGTTATACCAGGATTTGGTATTGCCGGAATAAGCGGAATATTATTAATTGTTGCATCCCTATTCATGTCTCTGGTAGGCGGTAGACCATTTCTGGATTTTGATATGATTTCAATGGCAATTATTCAAATTGCGGGTGCGATAACCGGTGCTTTTATTATGGTTCTTCTATTGGCAAAGTTCCTTCCCAAATCAACTGTTTTTAATAAACTTGTTTTGTCAACAGCAACATCCACCAATAGAGGTTATGTTTCAAGTCCTGATTTTAAGTCATTGGTAGGAAAGGAAGGAATTGCACTAACCACTTTGCGTCCTGCTGGTACAGCTGAAATAGACGGAGAAAAAGTTGATGTTGTAGCGGATTCAGAATACATTAAAAATGGTACGAAAATAAGAGTAATCAAAACCGAAGGTATGCGCGTTGTTGTAGTACCGGTTAAACAGTAGATTTTAATTAAGATGTCATCCTTTAAGTTTCTTTGATATAATGAGATGACATCTTTTTACAACATTATTTCACTTCATCTACATCATCAACAAACAAAGTTAGAAAACCAGCAAGAATCAATGAAGCACCGCCCAGCACTAAAGCATAAATTGCTTCACCTCCAACTACATTTTTAACAAAAAATCCTAAAATAGCTGCAGCTGTAATTTGAGGTATTACAATAAAGAAATTAAAAATGCCCATATAAACTCCCATTTTTTCTGCTGGAAGTGAACCGGCAAGAATTGCATAAGGCATAGAAAGTATTGAAGCCCAGGCAAGACCAATTCCAAGTTCTGAAACTAAAAGAAGATTTGGATCTTTAATAAAATAGAAGGATGCAAATCCTAATCCGCCGCAAAATAGTGAGATCATATGAACCGTTTTGCGATTTGTTTTTTTTGCAAGCCAAACAAGTACGAATGCCATTACCGCAGCAAATCCGTTGTAGACAGACATCAGGACTCCAACCCAATCAGCACCCTGATTATATAATACAGAGGTTGTATCACTGGTTCCATAAATATGCCTCGTTACAGCAGGTGTAGTGTAAATCCACATAGCAAACAACGCAAACCATGAAAAGAACTGAACTAGGGCAAGCTGTTTCATAGTTTTGGGCATTTTATAAAGATCATTTAACACAGTAACAAAACCACCGGTTGTTTTACCACTGTTAGAGAGCAGACCAGCCAGCAATTGAAGAATTCCAAAAATGAATGAACCCACAAACAATACATACAATCCAAAATCATCTTCCTTCAATACGTAATGCAAAATCAAAGAACCTATTAATCCAATTATAGTCCAGACAATTCCAAGTCTTATAAAAAATAATCCATGAATAGGATCAGGTGAATACTTTAAAGCTTTAATTTTTTCTTTTTCTGCTTCTTCAAACTTTCTTAATTCTTCGGGTGAATACTCTTTAGATGAAATAATTGTCCATAGAACTGCCAGGAAAAAAACAACTCCGCCAATATAGAAGGAATACTTAACAGATGGCGGTATCAAACCCTCTGGAGCTGTGTTTGCAATACCAAACCAGTTTGTCATCATATAAGGAAGAGCAGAAGCAATTACAGCCCCGGTTCCAATAAAAAAACTTTGCATTGCAAATCCTGTGGTTCGCTGTTCTGATGGCAGCATATCTCCAACAAACGCTCTGAACGGCTCCATTGATATATTTATAGAAGCATCCATTATCCATAACATTCCGGCGGCAATCCATAAAGCAGGTGAGTTAGGCATAAATATAATTGCGACTGATGCTAAAATTGCACCAACTAGAAAAAATGGTCTGCGTCTCCCCAATCTATTCCAGGTTTTGTCACTCATATGTCCAACTATCGGTTGAACAATCAGTCCTGTTACAGGAGCAGCTATCCAAAGAAGAGGAATAGTGTCAATGTTTGCGCCAAGAGTTTCAAATATTCTACTTACATTGGCATTTTGAAGTGCAAAGCCGAATTGTATACCAAGAAAGCCGAAACTCATATTCCAGATTTGCCAGAATGATAGACGTGGTTTACTCATAATTTGTATTTAACTTTATGTTAGAAAATATTTTCGTAATGCTTTACCAAAATAAAGAACTGTTTCAATAAATTACATTATCAAGCAAAATATTTTTATTGCCGGATGGAATTAAAACAAATACTTCAGACAGTCAATTCCACTGATTACTCAGCTTTTTTCTACACACCGCATCTCTATGATAATTCTTTTTCATATTTATTCATTGATCCGGTTGAAAGCGTAACTATAAAAACCGCTCGTTCACTTGAGAAGAAATTAGAACAAATAGATTTGCTTATTAAGGATGGCTACTCGGCTTATTCAATAATAAATTATGAGACAGGTTATTTATTTGAGAAAAAACTACATCCCTTATTAGATGGGAAAGAGAAGCTGATTCAGTTCTTTTTCTGCGATCCCAAAAATGTTTTAAAGATCAGGTCATCGTCCTTATCTGTAAATAATACTAATCAATCTTTTGAAATAAAAAATTTCACAATTAATAATACAAGACAAGAATTCCGACATAATATTAACGCCATAAAAAAATACATTAAACAAGGAGATACGTACCAGGTTAATTATACCGTTAAAGGAAAATTTAATTTCCACGGTGATTTATCAGATCTGTTCATTAAACTTTCTTATAGTCAGTCAGCTTTATATTCTGCATTTATTAATAATAAAGACAAAACCATTCTGTCCCTCTCACCGGAATTATTTTTTGAAATTGATGGAAAGAGTATTACAGCAAAACCTATGAAAGGCACTGTAAGGCGCGGTTATGATCTACAAACAGATAAAATGAATAAATACAATTTACTCAATAGTGAAAAAAACCGTGCTGAAAATGTTATGATTGTCGATCTTTTAAGAAATGACCTTGGCAGAATTAGTAAATCAGGATCGGTTCAGGTACCCAAATTATTTGATATTGAGAAATACGAGACATTGTATCAGATGGTAAGTGTAATTTCGTCGAAATTAAAGAAGGATATAACGCTATCAAAAGTAATAAAAAATATTTTTCCCTGCGGTTCCATCACAGGTGCACCCAAAATCAGTACAATGGGTATCATAAACAAAATTGAGAAAGAGCCGCGCGGTATTTATACAGGTTCAATTGGGTTTATTCATAAACAGAAAAAGATATTTAATGTTGCCATAAGAACAATTGTTATATGTAAAAAAACTTTCAGAGGTGAGCTTGGTTTGGGCAGCGGAATAGTTTGGGATAGTAATATTGAGCAGGAATTCCAGGAAACAATTTTGAAAAGCAGATTTCTAACTAAACCGGAATCCGAATTTGAATTATTTGAAACTATGCTTCTTGAAAACGGAAAAATTCATTTATTGGAAGACCATCTTAACAGATTAAAATTATCAGCGTCGTTTTTCCTGTTTAGATACGATGATAATAAAATCCAAAAGGTAATTCAGAAAACGATTTTAAATTCTAACTCACATACAAACCAAAAGTTAAAACTGTTAATTGATAAATGGGGTGAGGTAAAAACAATTGTTAGTCAAGTCTTAGCAACTCCTGAAAAAATTAAAGTGATAATCAGTAAAAACAGAATAAAGACCGGAAATAAATATCAATACTTTAAAACAACTAACAGGATTATTTACGATAAGGAAAATAAGTTTTTCAGAAGGCGAGGTTTTTTTGACGTTATATTTTTCAATGAAAGAAGTGAATTGGCTGAAGGTGCAATTACAAATATTTTTTTGAAAATTGGAGATACATATTTTACTCCCCCTGTAACTAGTGGAATTTTACCAGGAGTTTACAGGAAATTTATGCTTAGAAGCAATTCGAGTGTTAAGGAAAAATTATTATACTTCGAGGATCTAATGTCTGCCGAAGAAATTATTTTAACCAACGCATTAAAGGGAGAAATTAAAGTAAATTACCTTTACCTGAACGAAACTGAGTTTAGGGCGATGCAGTAAACCATTTAAGCATCTTTTACCGATTTTTAATATCTTTACCCAACAAAATCAATCTCTATATGCCGCAGCAAAATGATATAACCAATAAACGAAAAAAAGAACACATTGAGTTGTGTTTAACTAAAAAAGTTGAGTTCAAAGAAAAGACGAACGGTTTTGATAATTATGAGTTTAAGCATTTTGCACTTACGGAGATTGACATTAAGAAAATTACCTTTTTTACAAGATTTTTTAATAAAAAAATAAATTATCCTTTCCTCATTTCCTGTATGACTGGCGGAACTTCTGAAGCGGAGAATATTAATTCGCGGCTTGCCGATGTTGCTTCCGGACTGAATATCATACTTGGGGTCGGGAGTCAAAGACAGGCTCTTGAGGATAAAAAATATCACAATTCCTACAAGGTAATAAGAAGAAAAGCACCTGGTATTCCAATTCTTGGAAATATTGGTGCAGCACAACTAACTAAAAACACCTCTATTGATCAGATAAAAAGTTTAGCTGATATGATTGAAGCTGATGCTATGGTTGTACATCTTAACCCGGTTCAGGAACTTCTTCAGCCTGAGGGTGAAATTGAATTTTCAGGACTTAGAAAAAAAATAACTAAATTAGTTAAGGAACTTAGGCTGCCGGTTATTGTTAAAGAAGTGGGTTCCGGTATTTCAAAAGAGGCAGCCATAATTCTTCTTGATTCCGGAGTGAAGGGTATTGATGTTGCTGGTGCCGGAGGAACAAGTTGGGCTGGTGTTGAATTACTAAGAAGCAAGAACATTAATGATTCAATATTATGGGATTGGGGTTTGCCCACTTCTTTTTGTATACGGGAAGTTGCATCATTAAAGAAAAAATTTAATTTCACTCTAATTGGTTCAGGGGGAATAAACTCAGCTATGGAAATGACTAAAGCATTTGCACTTGGTTCAGATATTACTGCATCTGCAAGAGTAATTTTACAAACATTGATCAATCAGGGTGAAGAAGATGTTATAAAAATGATAAAAGATTGGTTCAATGTTTTAAGCAAAGTAATGTTTTTAACGGGATCAAAAAATCTTAAAGAATTAAAGACTAACAAAATATTCAAAAGGGAATCTCTAACTTGAATTTAACAGAAATAAAAAATTTCAGCAGGATTTACGAAACTGAAAGAAAAAAAATAGACATAAAACTTCAGAATCTACTGAAGGGAAGAGAACCACTAATGCTCTATAATCCTGCTTCTTATATTCTGGAAAGCAGCGGTAAAAGATTAAGACCATTATTGGTTTTGTTTTCAGCTAAAGCTTCAGGAGGTAAATTTAACCAGGTTTATAATGCTGCACTGGCCGTTGAAATGCTTCATAACTTTACCCTCGTTCACGATGATATTATGGATAAAGCGGATTTAAGACGAGGACGGGAAACACTTCATAAAAAATATGATATTAATACCGCTATTTTAGCCGGTGATAGTCTTCTTGCTGTGGCTTATGAATGTCTGTTAAAAGATTGCGATGTTAATGCAAAAAAGGCACTTGCTTCGTTTACTAATGGTTTGATTGAAGTATGCGAGGGTCAAAGTCTTGATACAGATTTTGAAACACGAAAAAATGTTTCAATTGATGAGTACATTACGATGATAACAAAGAAAACTGCAATGCTTCTGAAAATGTGCTGTGAGATCGGTTCATTGCTTGTTGATGCAAATCCCCGTGATATTAAAATACTTTCGGATTATGGACTTAACCTTGGAATTGCATTTCAGATACAGGATGATTTGCTTGACATTATCGGTGATCAGAAAAAATTCGGCAAGAAGGTAGGCGGCGATCTTATTGAAGGGAAAAAGACTTTTTTGTTTTTACGAGCTCTGAATAAATCCAAAGGAGATAATAAACAAGCTTTACTTCGTGTTATTAGAAACAAAGGTATAAAATCATCTGAGGTAAATAAATATAAAAGAATTTATGAAGAACTGGATGTAATTCAGGATGCAAAAAGGGAGATTGAGCTGTATACTAATTCAGCATTAAAAGCAATTAATAAGTTAACTGAAAAGAAAAATATCGGACTATTTTACTGGCTTGCAGACTCACTAATTAAACGTGATCAATAATGATTGAAAAAACAGTTAAAATTATAAATAAAGCAGGTCTGCACACCCGGCCTGCTGCTACAGTTGTTAAACTGGCTGCGAAGTATAAATGTGACTTTTTTATTTCGCGTGATGGAATGCATATTAATGGAAAAAGTATTATAGGTGTTATGACATTGGCTGCAGAAATTGGTTCAGAGTTAACCTTAACTTTTAATGGTGTTGATGAAGGAAAGGCTTCTGAAGAAATAGTTTCTTATTTTGAAAGGGGGTTCGATGAAATATGAAATCATTTAAAGAAATTTACCGCGAAGCTGAAAATAAAATTGCCGGATTAGCTGCTGCCCCGGGAATTGTTATTGGCAGAGCACATCTTTTTACTAAAGAAAAAGTTGAAATAAATAAATCGGAAATAACGGATATTGATCAAGCCATAAATAACCTTGATGAAGCTGTAGAAAAATCTAAAAAGGAATTAAATAAGATTTTTTCAATAGCCCGTGAAAAGATGGATGAAAAAAGAGCTGGTATTTTTGAAGCGCAGCTTATGATACTTGATGATCCTATACTTTTTGGAAATATTAAAGACAGGATTAAAACTGAAAAAATTCAGCCTGAGTATATTGTTTCGGATGAAATTTCAAAGTACCAGGAACTGATGATAATATCAAGCGAATCTTATCTTAAAGAAAGAGCTCTTGACATTGAAGATATTAAATTCCGGATTATCAGAAATCTTCAGAAAAAAAGATGGCAGTCGAGGATAGAAAAAGAAATGATTGTTATAAGTGAGTCGCTTACTCCTGCTGATACACTTCTATTTTCAAGAGTTGATACGCTTGCTTTTGTTACAGATCACGGAGGATTAACATCTCACGCAGCAATTATTTCAAGATCTTTGAACATTCCGGCTGTTGTTGGTACCCATAATGCTTCCAAAATGATTGAAGACGGGCAATCAATCATTGTTGATGGATTTCACGGTTATATAATAACATCTCCTTCAGAAGAGCAAATCGAATTTTTCAAGTACAAACAGGAGCGTCTGAAACAACTTCAGGTTGATCTCAAAGAATTCAAAGAAAAGCCCGCCATAACTACTGATGGTAGAACTATTAATCTTGAAGCAAATGTTGATGTTACCGGTGAAATTGATGTTGTTATTACCAGCGGTGCAAAAGGTATTGGACTCTACAGGTCAGAACAAATACTTGATGAACTTGGTGAATATCCTAACGAAGAAGAACAGACTAACATTTACTCAAAACTTGCATCAAGGATGTATCCGGATTTTTGTACAATACGTGCTTTTGATATTGGGGGCGACAAGTTCAGACTCTTTGATTACAGAGAGCCGAATCCCTTTTTAGGTTTACGCGGGGTCAGGTTTCTTCTTGAAAATAAAAGTCTTTTTAAGACTCAGATTAGAGCTGTACTCAAAGCCAGTGCTACTAAAAATATTAAATTTATGATTCCTATGATCTCTACAATTGAGGAAATATGGGAAACAAAAAAGTTAATAACTGAATGCAAGGCTGAACTCAGAAAAGAAAAATTAGAATTTGATGATAAAATCAAATTAGGTATAATGATCGAAGTTCCTTCAGCAGCAATTATGACAAGAGAACTGGCTGCAGAAGTAGATTTTATAAGTATTGGAACCAATGATTTAATTCAATATATGATGGCTGTTGACAGAGGTAACGACCTTGTATCTAATTTGTACCAGGAATTCAGTCCAGTAAATATCAGAACCATTTATCATATTGTGCAGGAGGCAAAGCTTCAAAAAGTGCCTGTGAGTTTGTGTGGAGAAATGGCCGCTGATACATTAGCCATTCCATTGCTTGTTGGATTGGGGTTGGAAACATTAAGTATTTCTGCTGCAACAATTCTTTATGCTAAAAAAATAATTAACAGTTTCAGTTACGAACTTGCAAAAAAATTAGCTGATGATTGCGTGGCTAGTAAAACAGAAAAAGAAATTCAGGATAAAGTTGTTAAATTCTTTGAAGAAAATAATATCACAAGAACAAGGAACATTATTTAAGAATGAAAATACAGGAATATGTTAAAAAGTACGATCCTCAAAATCAATTTGATGTTCTGATAAATATCTGGAAACAGATTGAGTTTGCACTTAACAATAAATATGATGTTGATGAGCTTAATCAAAAAAAGTTTACTAATCTAGTTTTAACTGGTCTTGGCGGATCTGCAATAAGCGGTGATCTCTTAAGAAACTACCTTCATAATGAAATTAAAGTACCATTTATTGTAAACAGAAATTATTCGCTTCCGTCATTTGCAGATGAAAATACATTATTAATTGTCTCTTCTTATTCCGGTAATACAGAAGAAACAATATCTGTATTAAATCAGGCAATCAAAGCTAAATGTTCCATACTTGTTTTAACTACCGGTGGAGAAGCAGAAAAGATTGCGTTCTCTCATAAACTTCCAGTGATAAAACTTCAAAAAGGGTTTCAGCCAAGATATGCACTGGGTTTAAGTTTCTTTTCGCTACTTATTGCACTCGATAAAATTGGTGTTATTTCTAATCAGAAAAGTGAAATTGAAGAAGTCTTAACAATTTGGAAAAAGAAGGCATCTGAGTATTCAAGTGAAAATAATATGGCTTTTTCTCTTGCAGAACGCATGATTGGTTTTATTCCGGTTATATATTCTATTTCAGAATTAACTTCTGCTGCAGGATACAGGTTCAAATGCCAGCTAAATGAAAATTCAAAGCTTCATGCATTCCATCACGAAATTCCTGAAATGAATCACAATGAAATTATAGGCTGGGAAACATATCAGGAGAAATCGTTTCCGGTAAAAGTTATTTATCTTCTTGATGAGAATTGTCACCCTCAAATTAAAAAACGATTTCAATTTATGAGCGAAATTCTATGTGAAAATAAAATTGATGTTATTGCATTGAACAGCAGTGAAAAAAGTTTTAAGGCAAGATTAATGGATTTAATTTATTTGTGTGATTGGATAACTTTTTATATAGCGGTACAAAGAGGTTATGATCCCAGTGAAATCGATAATATCAATAAACTTAAAGAGCGACTTTAATAAGCCCTTTTTTCATTCTATCTATTTGAAATTGATAAAGCATTCCATATCTGCTTTGATCATTTTATTCTTATTTGCTGAATTGACTTCGGCACAATTTTATTACTTTGGCAGAAATAAAGTTCAATATGAGGATTTTGATTGGAAAGTTCTTCGCACCAAGCATTTTAATATTTATTATTATGGTGAAATGGAAAAGATTGCTGAGATTGGTGCATTTTACGCCGAAGAAATTTATGACGAACTTAAAGTAAAACTTAACCACGTTGTAACAAGAAAAATTCCTCTGATTTTTTATAATACTTCCTTACATTTTCAACAGACAAATGTTACTCCGGGATTAATACCTGAGGGTGTCGGAGGTTTTTTCGAATTTTTAAAGGGCAGAGTTGTCCTTCCATCAACAGGTTCCTTGAAAGATTTCAGACATGTTATTCGTCACGAACTTGTTCACGTATTTATGACTAACAAAATTTACCGTACCCTATCAGATCATAGGATTCCACCTGATATGCTTCCGCCTTTGTGGTTTGTTGAAGGGTTGGCAGAATATCTTTCTACTGAAGTTGATGCACAAGCTGAGATGGTTATGCGAGATGCAGTGATCAATAATTATTTTGTCGGTTTGAAAGATATATTTGCTATATATGGTTCATTTTTAATGTATAAAGAAGGTCAGAGTTTCCTGGAATTTGTTGCTGAAAATTACGGCGAAGAAAAAGTTCTTTTAATGGTTGAAAATTTCTGGATGTATAAAAATTTCAATGATCTTCTTGAATATCTTCTTGGAAAGAAGATAGAAGAAATTGATAATGAATGGATCTATTGGTTAAGAAAAAAATATTATCCTCTGTTCAGTAAAAAACTACCTCATAATATAGGAGCAAAAAAAATAACAGAAAAAGGTTTTTACTTCAGTCCGGTGCATCATAGGATAGATGGTAAAGATTATATTTATACATCAGCAAACAGCGATGGTTATTCATCTATTTACAGAATAGAACTTGATGAAAAACTTAACCCGAAAGGGAGTCCTGAACTTGTATTAAGAGGAGAAAAGTCTGATGAACTTGAATCATTCCATTTATTTCAATCAGCAATTGATATATCCAACTCCGGTTTACTTGCTTTAGTTACAAAAAGCGGTCCGACAGATGTAATACATTTTCTGAATACGTCAACCCAAGAATTAACTAAAACTTTTCAACGCGATTATCTCATTTCTATCAGTTCACCTAAATTTTATTCAAATGGTGCGCTCATTACATTTCACGCGGTTGATCAGAAAGGATTCAGTGATATTTATGTTTACGATTTGATTAATGATTCATTAGAGAGACTTACTAACGATTATTATGATGATAAAGATCCTTCATTCAGCAATGACGATGAAATTATATTTGTGTCTGACAGGACTGCCGGTAAAATTGAAAGAAAGTATAATTTATTTTCAATTAATGTATCTTCAAAAAAAATATCTTATCTCACTTACCTTGATGCAAATTTATCATCACCAATTTTATCTCCCGAAAAAAATGAAATCTATTTTACTGCAGATATTGATGGCGTAAGAAATATCTGGAAAATGGATTATTCACCTAATTCGGAAAGAACAGATACGGTTAGACGGGTTTCAAGGTTTTTTACGAGTTCCTTTGACCAAAGATTTCTTGGGAAAGATAAACTTATTTTTACCGGCTTTGAGAATTTTTCATTCCAGATTTACTTAAAGGACCTTAATAAACTCTCACAAGATTCTACATTAACCATTGCAATGGATTTTGATGGTGCCGGCGGAAAATGGTATCATAAGTTATTAACAGCAGATCACGAGAGAGAAAAACTGGTTTATGAAAAAGAATACACACTGGATTACGCTGCAGGTGTAGTTTCAACCGACCCGGTATTTGGAACTCAGGGGGGTGCAATATTTTCATTAAGCGATCTGCTTGGCGATGATAAGTATTTTTTCCTTCTATATAATACTGCAAATGTACAGAGTGATTTTCTAAAAAGTTTTAACGTAGCAATTGAACGGCTCGATCTCAGTCAACGCGTAAATTATGGTTACGGTGTATTTCATTTTAGCGGAAGAAGATATGATATTCGTGATTCGGATGAATATTACTTTGAAAGGATTTTCGGAGGATTTTTCCGCTTCAATTACCCAATTTCAAAATTTCAAAGAATTGAAGCACTTACATCTTTAGCTAACTCTGATAAAGAAGTTTTTGCTGGTATCAAACAAAGAAAAGCTGTGTTACTAACTAACTCAATCTCGTACGTTCACGATAATTCACTTTGGGGTCCTTCCGGACCGCTCGATGGCAGCAGATTGCTCTTTCTGCTGGGTTACACCAGCGATATTAAATTCAGCAATGTTAATTATTTCAGTTTAATTGCTGATATAAGATATTATTACAGGATTGCTTTAACAACATCTATTGCCACAAGATTAGGGTTTTTCTACAATGAAGGAAAGGAAGCAAGAAGATATTTTATGGGCGGAAGCTGGGACCTTAGAGGCTGGCCTCGATGGGCAATAAGAGGGGAAAAAATGTGGCTTTCTTCACTTGAATTCAGGTTCCCTTTAATTGATGCCCTGTACGTGAAATTTCCATTTTTTGGGCTTGGATTTTTTGGAATTCGCGGCGCTGCTTTTTTTGATGCTGGTAGTGCATGGGATACTGAATATAAAAGAACTTACGGCAGTGTTGGCGGGGGAATTAGATTTAACCTTTTTGGTGTTTTGGTACTGCGTTATGATATTGGTAAAAAAATAGAAAATAATTTTTCAAGTTTTCAACCGGGATTATTTTATCAATTCTTTTTTGGATGGGATTTCTGAAAAAACACTTAAACATATTATTGATTTTTTGCTCCTTGTCTTTTTTCAGTGGATGTGCGAAATCGATCATCAAAATAGTTTATCAAAAGGATGATAACCCTGTTACCATGTTTGCTGAAACAGGCGAGAGGAATTTCTATGTTCCTATTACTATTAGCGATTCATTATCCTTAATATGGGAAAGGGATACACATGGAAGTTTTAATAACTCATCTTTTCTTTTTTTCGATTCAACTATAATAGTGCATGATTTGGGCGGAAGAGTTCACACTTTTAATATTCATACCGGTAAACAGACAGGTGTACTTAAAAATAAAGGATCTGTTTTATCAACTCCCGTTTTAATCAATTATAGTATAGTCATTCCGCTTGTTCTAACCAATAAAAATAAAACAGAATTGATCTTCTATGATTATTTCAATGGTAAAGAATTAGATTTAGTTGAAATTGATGGAAGGGTAATTAACCAGTTATTAAAAATTGATGATGATGTCGTTCTGATTACTGAAGAAGGTACTATAAAAAGAATTAACTTAAGAGGTAATGAAAAATGGAACATCAGTTTTGATTCCTTTGTCAGATCAAATCCGGCTTATTCAAACGGAAGAATTTATTTTGCTTCAATTGATGGTGAATTCTTTTGTCTTGATGCTGAATCTTCAAGACTGATTTACCGGAAAAAATTATCTTCTTCATTTAATGGCGGAGTAACAATTAAATCCAACAATGCCTATTTAGCTGATACGGATGGAATTATTTATTCGATAAAATTATCAGATGGCGGGATTAACTGGGTATATAATGCAGGTTCAAGAATTCAGATGAACCCTGCATTAGATAATGAAAATCTTTTTATTGGAAATCTATCCGGAGAAATTTTCTCAATAACTCAAAATACAGGTGCTCTGAACTGGAAAGAAAAATTTAATGGTGCCGTTTTTAACAGCACTCCTTTAATTACTGATAATAGAATAATAATTTCAAATCTTTTTAAGTCAGTATTTCTAATAAACAAAACCGATGGTAAGGTAAGCAAAGAAATCAGCCTGAATGAAAGAGTTAAAATGACTCCTGCAATAAAATGCAATATACTTTTTCTTGGTTACGACAGAGGAACAGTAAGAGCTTATGAAATCGTTAATTAAAATCATTTTTGTATTTGTAACATCCATCTCTGCTTATTCTCAGGATTGTGATTCAAAACTTCTCCTGAAAACAGATATATCAAATTTCAGAGTTTTCATAAATGATTCACTTGAGTATAAAGATCAATATGAATATCAATTAGAAAAAGGATTTTACAATATTCTGGTTATGGAGGATAGTGACCGGTGGGATGCCGGATCTTTTTCTGATTCTTTTTTTATTGATTCCTGCGAAACCAAAGAGCTTATTCTGAAGCTAAGCAGTAATGTACTTATTGATTCTGAGCCGCTGGATGTTAAAGTGTTTGCAGGAGATTCCTTATTAGGTTATACTCCGATTATTATACCTAAGTATTTTAATACGGTCACACTAAAAAAATTCGGATATTCTGAAAGAGAAATTGTAATTGATCAACGGTTTTCAAAAATCAACGCATCATTGGATTTTATCGGAGAAGCAAAAAAAGAAAACTTTTTTGATAAATCCTTATCAAAAGTATTGATTGGTTCATTGATAACTCTAGGTGCTGCATCTGCCTACTTTAAATTAAAGGCCGATGATTACTATGATGAATATCTAAGAACTGGAGATGTTAAATACAAAGATCGAACAAATGATTACGATTTAGTAAGCGGAGTGACTTTAGGTCTGACCCAAATTAATTTCGGATTTCTTATTTATAAAATATTTTTTGACAATTAATGTATGCTAACAGTTCTTGAAGCTGTAAAATTATCAGAAGAATATTTAAAAAAGTTTAACATTGATTCTTCACGCCTTAATGCTGAACTCATGCTTGCTGATATCCTGAACTGTAAACGACTTGATCTTTATCTTCTTTATGATAAACCTCTGCAAGAATCTGAAATTGCCAAATACAGGGATTACTTAAAACGCAGAAGCAGTCGTGAACCATTACAATATATAATCGGTAATGTTGAGTTTTTCGGCTGCAAGTTTTTTGTTGATCCTTCTGTACTTATACCCCGTCCTGAAACAGAATTACTTGTTGAGTGTGCTCTTAAAAAATATTTGCCGCAAGATGAAATCAGAATACTTGATATTGGAGTTGGAAGCGGTAACATAGCAGTTTCAATTCTAAAAAATCTTCCATCATCTACTGCAGTTGGAGTTGATATAAATGATGATACATTATCTGTAGCAAGTAAAAATGCCCGCGAAAATAATGTAATCGAAAGATTGGAATTAGTAAAGTTTAATATTTTTAGAGATGATAATAAAACTTTAGGAAATTTTGATATGGTTATTTCTAATCCGCCTTATATTTCACTGAATGATTTTCATAACCTTGAACCTGAGTTAAAGAATTATGAACCATTGTTATCATTGACTGATAATTCCGATGGGTATTTGTTTTACGAAAAAATCATATCCGTATCATCCGATCTGCTTAATAATAATGGAAGATTATTTTTTGAACTTGGTAAGGATCAGTATACAAAAGTTAAAAAGATGATGATTGAAAATGGATTCTTAAACATAAATATTATTAAAGATTATTCTGATATTGAAAGAGTAATATTTGGAGAAAAATAAATGAAAGCGGTTGTTCAAAGAGTAAGTGAAGCGGGTGTTTATATTCCTGAAGCAAATTATAAATCTGAAATCGGCAAAGGTATGGCTATACTTTTGGGTATTAAATCAGGTGACACTGAATCCGATTTGAACTTTGTTGCAGACAAATGCTGTAACCTTAGAATATTTGAAGATGCTGAAGGAAAAATGAACATAGGTATAAAAGATATTAATGGCGAAGCACTCGTCATATCGCAGTTCACAATTTATGGCGAAACTGCCAAAGGGAACAGGCCTAGTTTTATAGAAGCAGCACGTCCTGAGGAGGCAATTCCGCTTTTTGAAAAATTTATCCAAAGAATGAAATTAAATCTGGGTGATGATAAGGTTAAGGTTGGTATTTTTGGTGCAATGATGTCTGTCAAAATAATCAACGATGGTCCAGTTACAATTATGGTTGAATCAAAATAACGAGTAAAACTTGAAACCAGTATTAATGATATTTATTGATGGTGTTGGAATTGGTGAAAATGATGCCGGTAAAAATCCTTTTATCAGATATGGATTTAAAGCTTTTGAAAAAATATTTAGTTCAATTCCGCACTTAAATCATTCCACTCTAATAAATGACCCATATTTTCTTTTTCCAGTTGACCCTGTTATGGGAGTTCCAAATATTCCCCAAAGCGGAACAGGGCAGGTTTCAATTTTTTGCGGTATAAATGCTCCAAAATTTGTTGGTAAACATTTCGGACCGTTTCCTTTTTCATCCACTATTCCGATAATCAAAGAAAAAAACATTTTACAGTACTATAAAGAAAAAGGCAGAGATGTTTTTTTTGCCAATGCTTATCCCAAGATATTTTTTGACTATCTAAAATCCGGTAAACAAAGACTAAGTGTCACATCATTAAGCTGCAGACTATCAGGAATTCCTCTTAATAATGCTTCCGATGTTAGAAGCGGCAGGGCACTTACCGCCGAAATAACAAATTCCAGATGGAATAAAAAACTTAAGTATAACCTGAAAATTATATCTCCTAAAACTGCCGGAAGGAGACTTTTAAGAATTGCGGGCAGAAATCACTTTACACTTTATGAATTTTTTCTGACTGATCATCTTGGTCACGGAAGAATACCTGATGAATTCGATGATATTTACTATAATCTTGACGAATTTATTACTACAATTCTTACAGAAATGGATTTAGAAAATATGACACTTATAATCTGTTCGGATCACGGAAATATTGAAGATCTTTCAGTTAAAACTCATACTCTGAATCCGGCATTAACCATTACGGCAGGGAGGTATGCTGAGCAATTATTCAATTCTATTAAAGATCTGAGCGATATCAAACCTGCAATTATTAAATATTGCAAATGACTAATTATCCGGTAATTAAATTCGCAATTTTATTTGTGATTGGAATTTTGATAGCTCCAATTATAATAATTGCTGATTCAATATTCGTACTGATTATACTTATCTCCTTAGTAATTCTCCTATTATGCCTGTTCTTCTTAAAGGATAAATTATTCATATCAAAAAATATCATTGCTTATCTCTTAGTTATAATATCTTCAATATTTATCACACAAATAAGAAATGAACCTTTTGATTCAGCACTTCTGAAATACTATAAAGAGAAAGATGTTACTGTTTTTGGCAGAGTTGAATCTATTGAATTGAAAAGGGAATTTGAAATAGTTTTGACACTTATAACAGATTCAGTAATAATTGCAGGTAATATTTATTCCGATCCGGAAAAAATACTATTCAAATTCAGGGGAGACACTGTTGAACGTGAAAAATTTTATGAAAATATTATGCCAGGTAATTCTATTTATGCGCATGGCATTTTTCTTAAAGGAAGAGAAAAAAGAAATCCCGGTGAATTTGATTATAACAGGTATCTTAAAAGTAAAGACATTTCCGGAATACTGATTAGCAATGAAGGCGATAGTATAAATATTATAAGCAGTGAAAAGGATTTCATATCTTCGATAATATTTTCTGCACGAAAATCAGTTGATGAGAGATTAAACAAGTTATTTGAACCTGAGACAGCAGGGCTTTTAAGAGGATTATTGCTTGCAGACAGAAGTGAAATAGACTTTGAATTAAAAACTCAATTCATCAACTCCGGTGTTATTCACGTATTAGCTGTATCAGGTTTACACGTTGGTTATATTCTGCTGATTTTTCTTTTCGTTTTTGGAAGATTCAATCTTTACCTGAGAACATTTTTTATTGCGGCTGGTTTATTATCATTTATGTTCATTACAGGTATGCCGCCTTCGGTATTCAGGGCAACTGTAATGGCGCTGGTTATCTTATTTGCTTTTCTTTCTAACCGAAGCACAAATCTTCTGAATTCAATTTCACTTGCAGCAATTATTATTTTATTAGTTGATCCGAATGAAATTTATAATCCCGGTTTTCAATTATCTTTCTCAGCAGTTCTGGCAATAGGCATTATATATCCGATTATTGAAAAAGAAATTAATCGGTTAAAAATTTCAAACAAATTTATCCGTGGAATAATACTGTTTTCAGGAGTTTCGTTGAGTGCACAAATCGGGACTTTACCTTTTACACTTGCATACTTTGGCAAGTTATCAGTTGTTGCATTATTTGCAAATCTGATCGTTATTCCTTTAATAGGTGTTGTAATAGGTCTTGCATTTAGCTCATTATTCATAAGCGTAATTTCCTTAACCATTGCCTCTTACTTTGCTGTTGTAAATGATCTGATAGTTAAGCTATTATTTTCCTTGATCTCATTTACCGGTGATCTTCAATATTCATTTATATGGATACCGGATTATTCACTTGCTGATGCAATAATTTTTTACGCTGTAATTGCTTTATTTATCTACATAATAAAAGATGCTATAAGATGGCAGCCGAAACTTATAATTACCATTTTAGCAATTACAAACATCATTTACTTATCATCTATTGATGATATTGAACTGCTGCCCGACAATCAATTAAGCATTATGATGGTTGATGTTGGGCAGGGAGATGCAATACTGGTCAAATTTCCGAATAACCAGACGGCATTGATAGATGCAGGTGATCTTAATCCTTTTTTTGATAACGGTGAGAGAATTCTAATACCGTTATTACGATATCTTGGTATAAAAAAAGTAGATTATGGCTTTATCACTCATCTGGATGCCGATCATTATGGCGGATTTCTCTCTCTGCTTTATAATGGTCTTATTGACGAAATATTTAAGCCTTCACCGGATACAACGTTAAAGGATATTCGGTTAGAAAGATTTTTAACGAATTTAAATGTAAATGTTAATTATTATACAAGGGAAATTTATGAACTTGGCGGTGCTAAGCTTTATATTTTGAATGACGATAAAGATGATTTTTACAATGCTCTTTCAAGCAATGACAAGAGCGGAATGATGAAGCTTGTTTATGGTGATGTGAGCATATTGTTTACAGGAGATGTTGAAAGAAAAGCGGAGATTTATTATGCTGATAGATATGGTCAGTTTCTTGATGTTGATGTTCTGAAAGTTGCTCATCATGGAAGTAAAACAAGTTCTATTCCTGAGTTTCTGGAAATTGCAACTCCGGAAATCAGTTTGGTAAGTGCCGGGATAAAAAATAAATTTAAACATCCGTCAGAGGAAATTATTGAGAGACTTGAGTATTTTGGTTCAGATATCTATCGTACCGATCAATCAGGAGCCTTATTATTTTACAGTGACGGAAATAACATAAACAAAATTGATTGGAGAAATTTCTAAGCAGATGAGTAAACCAATTTGCATTGGCATTTTAGGAGGCGGACAGTTGGCACGTATGTCCGCTTTTGAGGCTATCAGGCTTGGCTTTAATGTTGCCATTCTTGAAAAAATTAAAAATTCACCTGCAGGACAATTAACAAAAGAAGAGTTTGTAGGATGGGTTGATAATAAAAAACTGCTGAAAAAATTCTCGGAAATTTCTGATATTATTACACTTGAAAATGAATTTATAGATCACAAGTACTTAGAGTATATTGAATCTATCGGAAAAACAGTTATACCTTCCTCACAAACAATTTCACTTATACAGGATAAATTAATCCAAAAACAGACATTAGCCGCAGCTAAAATTCCTGTTGCAAAATTTGTTAAGGTAGATGAACAAACTGATTATAACTCGGTCAGCAGACAGTTGGGAAAAAAGTTTGTTTTAAAATCCAGAAAGATGGGTTATGATGGTTATGGTAATTCCACAATAAATAATTCAAAAGATTTCGATAGAGCAATGATTTATCTTAAAGATCGTCACTCTGATCTTTACGCTGAGGAGTTTGTTTCCTTCAGAAAAGAATTAGCAGTGATGGTTGTAAGAACTAAAAAAGAAATAAAAACATATCCGGTAGTTGAGACTATACAGAAAAATCATATCTGTCATACTGTAATTGCCCCAGGTGATATTTCTGAAAGATTAAGAAGAAATTCAATTGAAATAAGTATTGAAGCAGTAAAATCTGTAAAAGGTTTTGGACTTTTTGGAATAGAATTATTTTTAACAGAAAACAATAAAATCTTATTAAATGAAATGGCTCCGCGTCCACATAATTCTGGTCATTATACAATAGAGGCATGTATTACTTCACAGTTTGAAAATCATATAAGATCTGCACTAAATATGAAATTAGGTTCCACTGAAATGATTAAACCTGCAGCTGTGATGATAAATCTATTAGGCAAGAAAAATGGTCCCGGTGTTGTATCTGACTTAAATAGATCATTCCTATTCGAAGATGTACACTTACATATATATGGTAAGCGCCAATCAAGAAAAGGAAGAAAGATGGGGCATATTACTATGCTTGGTGAAAACTCAAAAAGCATATTAAATTATCTTAAGAAAGTTGAAAAGAAAATAATTATTTAAAAATTGAAAAGGGATTTTTATGAAAGACAATAATCCTGTAGTTGGAATCATAATGGGCAGTGACTCCGATCTGAAAGTAATGAAAGAAGCTGCTGCTGTTCTTGATGAGTTTAGCATAAATTATGAAATTAAAATTGTATCTGCTCACAGAACACCTAATCTTATGGCTGAATACGGAATGAGTGCTCATAAAAGAGGAATTAAAGTTATTATTGCCGGTGCAGGAGGCGCTGCTCATTTGCCCGGTAT
This sequence comes from Ignavibacterium sp., assembly GCA_018335755.1. Taxonomy (GTDB): domain Bacteria; phylum Bacteroidota; class Ignavibacteria; order Ignavibacteriales; family Ignavibacteriaceae; genus JAGXRK01. The sequence continues at coordinate 60,191 of JAGXRK010000012.1, forward strand.
GATCGCTTCACATACACCACTGCCCGTAATTGGTGTTCCGGTAAAATCAAAATCTTTAGATGGATTGGATTCACTCTTATCAATTGTTCAAATGCCCGGTGGAGTTCCGGTTGCAACGGTAGCAATTAATGGAGCTAAGAATGCAGGAATATTAGCAGCACAGATATTAGCTAACAGTGATTCAGAAAGTCTTGAAAGGATTATTTCTTACAAGAAAAAGCTGGAAATTGAGTCCATCAAAAAAAATGATAGTATTAAATTAACATAGGTCAAAAAAAAAGTACTACAGATTGCGGGAACTATTAAAGTTAGAACTCGGTTGATATAGTGTTAACAATCACTAATCATTTAAGGAGTTCTTATGAAATCTTTATTTTTCTCGTTCCTTTTTCTCTTTTCTGCCTCACTTTTAGCTCAAGAGGCAGCAAACAATAGTTCCCGATCAAATCAAACCTATTCTGGTTTACCAATAAAAATAGAAAAAAATGATGGTTCATCCCTTTTTCTTGAAGACTTTAATGGTGATAATACTCAGGCTGGATTGAATGCAAGAGGTTGGATCACATTAAATGTTGATGGAGGCGGCACAACTTCCTGGTTTCAGGGAAATTCAACCGTCTTTACTGCTTATGAAGGTCCTGATAGTGGTTATGTCGGACAAAATTTCAATGGTGCCAACGGTAACTTGATTGATCAATGGTTGATATCTCCGCAAATAGCTGTTACAGCTGGAGACACTTTGTCATTCTGGCATCGGTCACCCGATAATACTACATTTGATGATTCAATTTTTGTTCGTTACTCTACAACTGCCGGTACTACACCAGCTGATTTTGATGTTACCTGGGGAAGATATATGGTAAGTAAAACCGGCTGGGCAAAATGGACTGGAACATTTCCAACTTCAGGAACTATCAGATTTGCTATTCAATACTATCACACGCAAGGTGGTCCAACAGGAAGTTACTCAGATTATTTCGGATTAGATTTAGTTGAAGTTATTCCTGCTACTGTACCACAAACTGCTCTTGTTCAGGTAATACATAACTCAGCAGATGTTCTAGCTGGCGCAGTGGATATTTATATAAATGACGCCTTAACTTTAGATAATTTTGCTTTCAGAGCAGCCACTCCATTTTTACCTTTACCAGCCGGAGTTACACTCAATATTGGTGTAGCCCCTGGAAATAGTACTTCTGTAAGCGATACTCTTAAAAATTTTCCTGTAGTTCTTGATGCAGGTGAAACTTATGTTGTTTTTGCTAACGGTGTCTTAACAAGCGGATATGCTCCGAATCCTGATGGAAGAAATACAGATTTCACACTTTTTGTAAATCCAATGGCAAGAACATCAGCTACAGGTCCGGATGTAGATTTATTTGTACTTCACGGATCAACCGACGCACCAACGGTAGATGTTAAAGTTAGAGAACTTGCAAGTGCTACAATAGTTGATAATGCAGCTTACGGCGATATTACCCCTTATATAACTGCTCCTGCACAGGATATTACTTTAGATTTATATCTTGGTAATGGCGTAAACTATGTGGCTTCATTCACAGCTCCTTTATCAGGTCTTGGTGGTGGTTCAGCCGCAGTATTTGCATCGGGATTTCTAGATCCATCTGCTAATCAAAACGGTGAAGCTTTTGGAATATTCGCGGCTTTAGCTAACGGAACAGTTGTTCAATTACCGTCAGTTGCTGGTCCTACAGCAAATGTTCAGGTCATTCACAACTCATCGGATATTTTAGCTGGACAGGTCGATGTTTATATTAACGATGCCTTAGCATTAAACGATTTTACTTTCAGAGCGGCTACTCCTTTTATTCCTCTTCCAGCAGGAGTAACTCTGAATATAGGCATAGCACCTGGTAACAGCACAACTGTTAATGATACACTGGCAAATTTCCCGGTAATTTTGTCTGCTGATGAAAATTATGTTGTATTTGCAAATGGTGTCTTAACAAGCGGTTATGCTCCAAATCCGGATGGAAGAAATATAGATTTCACTTTATTTGTAAAAACCATGGCAAGAACATCTGCTACCGGTAGTGATGTTGATTTGTTTGTTCTCCACGGTTCAACAGATGCTCCAACAGTTGATGTTAAAGCAAGAGAAGCAGGTAACTTAGTTTTAGTTGATGACGCAGCTTATGGTGATATAACTCCGTATTTTTCAGTTCCTGCAGGAAATTACACACTTGATTTATACTTAGCTGATGGAACAACTTTAGTTGAATCCTTCATTGCTCCTTTAGCAGGTTTTGGTGGAGGTGCCGCATCAGTATTTGCTTCAGGATTTCTGAATCCTGCAAATAACCAGAATGGTGCTCCATTCGGAATATTTGTAGCATTAACTGATGGAACTGTTATTGAATTAGCAACAGGTATTGTTCCTGTTGAACTTAGCTCTTTTACCGCTTCTGTTAGTGGAAAGAATGTTACCTTAAACTGGATAACCGCTTCTGAAGTTAATAACAACGGATTTGAAATTCAGAGAAAATCAGATAACGTATTCTCTGCTATTGGCTTTGTCGATGGTAATGGTACAACTACAAATATTCAGAATTATTCATTCACCGATGAAAATCTTTCTGCTGGTACATATACTTATAGATTAAAGCAAGTTGACTTCAACGGTACATTTGAATATTCAAATGAAATTGAAGTAATAGTTGCTATTCCTGCTGAATTTTCACTTGAGCAGAATTATCCAAATCCTTTTAACCCAAGTACTATAATCAGTTTTAACCTGGCAGTTGATTCTGATGTTTCCTTAAAAGTATTCAATATACTTGGACAGGAAGTTGTTTCACTCTTGAATAATCGAATTAGTGCAGGTACACAGCAAATAAACTTTAATGCTGCAGGATTAAACAGCGGTGTTTACTTCTATCAGCTTGAAGCAAAAGGTATTGATGGATCAAACTTTTCATCAACCAGAAAAATGCTGCTGACTAAGTAATTCTATTTATATCCAGTATAAATTGTAGCCGGTCTTTGTGACCGGCTTTTTTTTTGTAAAAAGTTGCTTTTTTAAGTTGATTTTTATTAAGTTTAGCTCGGATTAATTATGCTTATATACTACAGACCCGCATACTGCCAGATTTCCGGTATTTCTAACAATGTTAATATGGTTCACTTAATCAATTAACCTATCATTAACTAATAAAAAAGGTAACATATGAAAAAATTCAACCTTTTTCTCGTTTCTCTCTTTGTTTCACTTCTTTTTGTAGCTTCAACTCTGGCGCAATTTTCACCTTCCGGAAGTAATGGAGTTAACAAACACAACTTTGTACCTACTGAAGCTAGCACAACAGTACGATATGACGATGGATCAAATGAAAATTCTATCGGTTTGACGGGTGGTGGAATATTTGAAGTCAGTGCAAGATTCAGACCTGCATTGATGGGTCCGCTTGCTGGTCAGGCAGTCACTCAGGTATTAGTTTACATTAATACCGGTGTTACGGCTGTTACAGTAAAAATTTATGGAGCCGGTACTGCTACAACTCCTGGTACTTTACTCTACTCACAATCACATCCTGTTACAACTGTTAGCTGGAATACAATTACACTTAATAGCGCTGTACCAGTTGATGGTCTTGATTTATGGGTTGGATACGAAGTTAATCACGGTGCTTCAGTATTCCCGGCCGGTTTAGATGAAAACGGAGTACTCGATCCTGATGGCGATTGGATCTTTGCAGCAGCTGTCGGACCAACATGGCAGCATCTTGGTGCTCTTGGTTTGCCTGGTAATTGGAACGTTGCCGCAATTGTTGAATCAGTTAGCGGTCCAGGTCCTGCTACAAACCCAAGTCCGGCTAACGGAGCTACAAATGTTCCAATAACTGCATCACAAGCTACCTGGGAAAATCCAGCAGCTGCGGTTTCTAATGCATTTTATTTTGGAACAGCTCCCGGTTCATTAACATTATTACAGAGTGGTTCTTTAGCAACCTCATTTAACATACCTCCGGGAATACTTCAATATGGCACCGCATATTACTGGAGAGTTAATGAATTTAGTGCGACAGATACAACCGTAGGACCAACCTGGAGTTTTACTACAGAACAAAGTCCACTATTAGTACAAGACACATTAGATGTATATCCACAAAATCTTGATTACTGGACTGGAACCGCTAACACTACAGCAAAAACAGACGTTAGTGAAGTTAGAACACTTAGACCTGAACTTGGCTGGATGGTATTTGATGTTAGTGCAATTCCGGCAAGTGCCACAATATTATCTTCCAGTTTTAATGCATACGTTAATGCAAACAACTGGCCATGGTGGAGTGTTACACCAATGGGAAGTGTAAATCCAGTAACTGCTGATGCAGCTACAATATATGCACAGGCAGATGCCAATACTGCAACAGGAGTTGCATACGTCTTTTCAAACGAAGGTGCTACAATACCTCTCGGATGGATTAATAGACCAATGGGCAATACTGCAAATCCTGATCTACAAGCCGCTCTTTCACAGGGATGGTTTGCCGTTGGTGTTGTTGATAGAGATGTTGATACATACTTCATCAATTTTGATGGGTGGAATCAACCAAACAAGCCATACTTAACAGTAGTTTATGAATATATTGTCCCGGTTGAATTAACTTCCTTTACAGCAGCAGCAGTAAATGATAAAGTTACACTGAACTGGTCAACTGCAACCGAAGTTAACAATAATGGATTCCAGGTTGAAAGAAATTCTGGAAACGGATTTGTTACAGTTGGATTTGTTGATGGAAAAGGTACTACAACCGAAGTACAGAACTATTCATTCACAGATGCAGGAATAGCTGCCGGATCATATACTTACAGACTAAAACAAGTAGATTTCGACGGATCATTTGAATATTCAAGTGAAGTTGAAGTTGATGTTCTTGGTGTAAGAGAATATGCTTTAAACCAGAACTTCCCGAATCCATTCAACCCAAGTACAATGATTTCCTTTAGCTTATTAGTAGATGCAAAAGTAAGCCTGAAGGTATTTGATATACTAGGGCAGGAAGTAATGACAATAGTAAACAATAACTTAAGTGCAGGTGCACACGAATATACATTCGATGCATCAAACTTTAACAGTGGTGTTTATTTCTACAGAATAGAAGCCACAGGAGTAGATGGTCAGAACTTCACATCAGTTAAGAAAATGATTTTAACAAAGTAATTCGAATTAAAATTTCTTAACATTAAAAGCCGGTCCTAATAAGACCGGCTTTTTTTATTAATTGAATTTAATTGTAATTAAAATCCGACATAAAAAACGTTAAAAACTTGACAAAAGATAATAATTTGGGTAAAATACATAAGTATTTTTATTTACTAACTCACATTCATTATCTATTAACTTTTCGGAGGTTCATATGCTAAATTCTTTTCATAAAATTCTTTGGTTTTTAATGCTAGCAGTTGTTTTTTGTTCGATAAGTTTTGCGCAAGATGCGCGCGAAACATCCAATGAAAGTTCAGAATTACCAGTTAGATTGAACTACCAAACTCAATACTTTGAAGGTGGGGAAGATATTCTATTCGATAATGGTCCCCTGGTAAATTTACCCGGCGGCGGTGCTGGCGGTGCTGATGCGAGTGTTCTTCAAAGCACTAGTTTATTAATGACTACAATTGGCTTTGGTCATCAACAAAATTTATTCAATTATATGGTTGACGATTTTGAAGCTACTGCTAGTTGGAGCGTTGATTCTATTAAGTTTTATGCTTACCAAACCGGTTCAACTACGACTTCAACAATTACAGGAATCTATTTGCAAATATGGAATGGTCCTCCAAATGCTGGTGGTACTGTTGTTTGGGGAGATACGGTAACAAATAGGTTGGCAGCTACAAGATGGTCCGGTATTTATAGAGTTACTGAAACTACTTTAACAGCAACAAACCGACCGATATTTGAGGTAGTAGCCAATGTTGCTGGACTTAATTTATCTGCCGGCACCTATTGGTTAGAGTGGGGAATGACTGGATCATTGGCATCTGGTCCCTGGGCTCCACCGATTACAATTGCTGGGCAGAATACCACTGGCAATGGACTGCAAAGATTATCTGGCGTATACAATCCAGCAAATGATGGTGGTTCATTAACTCAACAGGGTTTACCTTTTATCGTCCATGGTACTTCAGGTGCTCCTACAGGTCCTGGACCTGCTACAAATCCAAGTCCGGCTAACGGAGCAACAAATGTTCCTATAACGGCTTCACAGGCTACCTGGACTAATCCCGCTGGTGCAACATCTAATGAATTTTACTTTGGAACAGCTCCCGGTTCTTTAACATTATTACAGAGTGGATCTTTAGCAACCTCATTTAATATACCTCCGGGAACACTTCAATACGCTAGTACATATTATTGGAGAGTTAACGAGATTGATGGTTCAGGAACTACTATAGGCCCAATATGGAGTTTTACTACAGAACAAAATCCTCTATTGGTACAGGATACATTAGATGTATATCCACAAAATCTTGATTACTGGACTGGAACCTCTAACACTACAGCAAAAACAGATGTTAGTGAAGTTAGAACACTTAGACCTGAACTTGGCTGGATGGTATTCGATGTTAGTGCAATTCCAGCAAGTGCCACCATATTATCTTCCAGTTTTAATGCATATGTTAATGCAAATAACTGGCCGTGGTGGAGTGTAACACCAATGGGTGCTGTAAATCCAATTACCGCTGATGCGGCTACAATATATGCACAGGCAGATGCCAATACTGCAACAGGAGTTGCATACGTTTTTTCAAACGAAGGTGGTACTTTACCTCTTGGATGGATAAACAGACCAATGGGCAATACTGCAAATCCTGATCTACAAGCCGCTCTTTCACAGGGATGGTTTGCTGTTGGTGTTGTTGATAGAGATGTTGATACATACTTCATCAATTTTGACGGATGGAATCAGCCGAATAAACCTTATTTAACAGTAGTTTATGAATACATCATACCAGTTGAATTAACTTCCTTCACAGCAGCAGCGGTAAATGATAAAGTTACACTGAACTGGTCAACAGCAACAGAAACAAATAACCAGGGCTTCTTCGTTGAAAGAAGTAATGGTAATGAATTTGCTTCAGTTGGATTTGTTGATGGAAAAGGTACTACAACCGAAGTACAGAACTATTCATTTACAGATGCAGGAATAGCTGCCGGATCATATACTTACAGACTAAAACAAGTTGATTTCGATGGAACATTCGAATACTCAAGCACAATTGAAGTAGAGGTACTTGCTCCAAGAGAATTCGCTTTAAACCAGAATTTCCCAAATCCATTCAACCCAAGTACAATGATATCCTTTAGCTTATTAGTAGATGCAAAAGTAAGCCTGAAGGTATTTGATATACTAGGGCAGGAAGTAATGACAATAGTAAACAATAACTTAAGTGCAGGTGCACACGAATATACATTCGATGCATCAAACTTTAACAGTGGTGTTTATTTCTACAGAATAGAAGCCACAGGAGTAGACGGTCAGAACTTCACATCAGTTAAGAAAATGATTTTAACGAAGTAATTCGAATTAAAAATTCTTAACATTAAAAGCCGGTCCTAATGAGACCGGCTTTTTTTATTAATATTAAGTTACCTACAAAATGTTGATAATCCGCAACGTATTAAATCAATTAGTATTGTGCTGATTTTATTAAAATTTAACCCGCTAATATTGACTATTTGAACTAAAATGTATTAACTTATTCTCATATAAATTACATTTAACTTTAAAACAATTCTTTTTACTTTCAATTAAGAAAGGAGGGCAATAGATATTTAATTCTTAATTAACTTTTTTATTAATT
>JAGXRK010000013.1 GCA_018335755.1 Ignavibacterium sp.
GAAGCAGGCTATCAGAAAGCAGGATTTGATGCAACAAATCTTCCATCAGGCACATATATATACCAGATAAGAGCCACAAGTGAGGGAAGAACCTTTGTTGATTCAAAGAAGATGATGCTTATTAAATAAGAGCCCCATCCCCAGCCCTTCCCCCAAGGGGAAGGGAGTTAATGAACACATTTAAGGCGATTCGAAAGAGTCGCCTTTTTTTTATTTAAATAAATTGATGATCTAAAGTTTAGTCATTTCGAATCCGGCAAAGTGGGGTGAAGAAATCTTATCAGTAGAAAGGATCTCTCCCTTTGGTCGAGATGACAAACAATGCTTGTCTATTTAATGGTTTCTTATTGGTCTCGAGACTAATAATTTTTTAGCAATCTTATGATTTCTCACTGCGTTCGAAATAACAGGGACTGGTTGAAATGATTTAAATAAATTTCTTTTTTACTCGAAAGTTTATTGGATTGAAGTTTGATTGAACTTATTCTTTAGGCAGTTTAAATCTTAACCGAAGCACATCATTTTCAAAACTGGTAGAAATAATTTTAAAGTTGCCGATTTCTTTTGTTGATTTTACGTGTACACCGCTGCAGGGACAGGCATCGTAATCGCCAATCCTGATAATTCGTATTGTTTCTCCTGCATCTTCAGGAAGCTGTGAGAGTTTAAAACTCTCCATTGCTTCATAACGATTGAGAAACTCTTCGTAAACAGGTAAATCCATTTGAATAATTTCGTTTACTTTCTGGTTAATCATTTCAACTTCTTCTTCAGTCAGGTTGCGATCAAAATGGTAATCACACTTGGATTTTTTCTTTTCAATATGATTGCTGAATGATCTTCCGCGGTCGAACATTCTTACCATAGTCTGGTTGAGAATATGCTCTGCGGAATGCATTTCGGGATTATACTCTTTATTTGATTTTACTTCGTTCATAGCAATGCTTCTTTAAAGATTAAGAGTGAGATTGTGATTAAGAGTATGAAGAAATAATTCCGGTTAATACTGCTTTTTACACTCGCAATCACATTACCATTTATTATAGTGAATTTTTTCTTTTCTGAAACGATCTTCTGCTGTAACTGATTCATCCGGATAGCCCAGGGTAATTAATGAAATAGGAATTACATTTTCCGGCAGTTTAAATTGAGCAGAAACATTTTTAACCACTTCTTCCATTCCGTGAATCGCTATCCAGCAGGTGCCTAAACCTAATCCGTGAGCAGCCAATAAAATATTCTGGATAGCCGCTGAACAATTCTGGATCATCCAGCTTTCATTTTTTTCAATTGACGCATCACCGCATACAAGAATAGCTGCCGGGGTTTGTATTAATAGTTCAGCGTGAGGAATAGATTTAATAGTCTCATTAAGAACATTCTTATCATCAACAACCACATAATGCCATGCCTGCATGTTCATTGCACTAGGCGCATACATTGCTGATTTAAGAATGATGTCAATTTTATCTTTTTCAATTTTCTGGTTTTTATATTTTCTAATGCTTCTTCTTGTGAGCAATGTTTCAATTGTTTCCATAATTCTCCATATTTTCAAAAAGTATGAGTCAAATATACTAAAGACTTGCTTTTGGCTTTCGGAAATGCCCCTAAGTTTTTTATTATGCAGTGTAAATTAAAAAGTATTACTTACGAAAGAAAAGGATTCTATGAACCGAAACAGCAAAACAATCTATTTTTTATTGGGAGCGCTTACATCGATAACGGTAATTATAATCGCTGGTTTTATTCTTTATTCAAACAGTGAAGATATTGTTGCTGCTTCTGATGAAAAAAATGACGACAATTTTCCGCAGAACTACAGAATTATTTCACCCGAAGTACCTAAAGAAATTTATTTTGCAGGTGAACGTGTGCCGCTTGAAAACTTTGAAGTATACGAAAGGGTTGACCGAGAAATTCTCGTAAACACTTACTGGCATTCAGCTACAATTCTGGCAATGAAAAGGGCGAACCGATGGTTCCCGGTAATCGAGCCAATTTTAAAACGATATAATATTCCGGATGACTTTAAATATCTTGCAGTGGCAGAGAGCAATCTTGATAATGTTGTATCACCAGCCGGTGCAACCGGATACTGGCAGTTTATGAAAGCTGCCGCTGAGAAATATGGATTGGAAGTAACCAGCGAAGTGGATGAGAGATATCACGTTGAAAAATCCACCGAAGCGGCTTGTAAGTATCTTCTTGAATCCTATCAAAATTATGGTAACTGGACAATGTCAGCAGCTTCTTACAATATGGGCGTTGCAGGAGTTAATAATCAGATTGGCAGACAAAAAGCAGACAATTATTATAACCTGGTTCTTAATTCTGAAACCTCCCGATACATCGCAAGAATTGTTTCATTAAAATTAATTATGCAGAATCCACAGAAATACGGATTTGATTTAAATGGATCAGATTTATATCCACAGTTAAAAACGTATGAAATGGAATTACCAGGATCCGTTGTTGATTTTGCCGATTGGGCTGCGGTAAGAGAAATTAATTATAAAGTACTAAAAATGTATAATCCCTGGCTGCGTGATAACAAGCTTACTAACCGGAACAGTAAAATTTATACAATTCAGTTGCCGGAAAAGGGTAGTATTGAAGTGATCAATTAAAATGAACATTGAATCAATATCAGAATATTGCAGAAAGAAGAAAGGTGTTACAGAAGATTTTCCTTTTGATGAAGATACGCTTGCAATAAGAGTGATGAGCAAAATTTTTCTTTTGGCATCGCTGGAAAAAGTACCTTTACAGATAAACCTTAAGTGTGATCCCGAATATGCTGTTGAACTTCGTGAGAGATTTGACTCAGTTCAACCCGGATACCATATGAACAAAAGCCATTGGAATACAGTAATTATAGATGGAACTATTCCGCACAAGGAATTGAAAGATATGATTGACCATTCTTACGAACAGGTTGTAAAAGGATTAAAGAAAGCTGATCAAAAAAAGTTAATAATGCTATGAGCTTTTACTTCTTGCATAGACAATATAATCCGTAAAAGCCGGTTTGCCGCTGGCTTCTTTTACCAGTAAAGCAATTTGAGCACGATGATATGTTGAGTGATTAATTATATGGGTAAGAATATCCTTTATTGAGTTCTCAAACTTATCACCTTTTGTGTTGCTGTAATGAAATATTTTATTTAAACCTTCATCACTTGAGTGTTCCAGGAAATTAATCCACCGGGATGTAATAAGTTCAGACTTTTCACTGCATTCATCAATTGAATATTTTTCCCAAGGTGTAAGGTCAGATTCTTTGCCGATACTCCGGTTAAACCAGATTTCCTGAGCAGCAATAGTATGAGATACAAGGGATGCTATTCTTTCCGAATGTTCCGGAAGAATCTTGGCAGATTTAATGGTTTCCTGAGTCGCCCAATTATTGTAATGAAACAAATGAATGTAATGGTGTTTGAACAGCATTGTTGCCTCCTGATAGATTTTATTAAATATGCCTCTGATTACTCCGGACTCAAAGGCACAGATAAAAAATAATTATTCCTGCCAATCCGGAATTCTGCCCGGTGTCCAGGGTGATTTAAGTTTATTCATCTCACTTTCAAGTTTTTGCATATCAAAATTGATTAGGTTTTGTAAATCACGCAACACAGTCTTAAACTCTTCCGAAGCAATCCGATAATTATTTAAATAACTTGTAGTAGGGTCTGATGTTGTTCTCCACATACCGCCTGATACTTCGCTTAATCTTGCTGATATTCTCGGCTTTACCGGCTCATTACGCCTGCTGATCGTTTCATCGTCAACAAGTAATGTGTATATCTCTTTATTTCTTTGGAGGATTCTGTTGGCAAGTTCTGTTAATTCGTGCGGAGCATTTTCTGTTCTTAATAATGCTGCTTTTAAAATTTCAATTTTTGATTGAATGTCATTCACAGTTTCAACCGCACCATTTACCGCACGGCTTAACTCAGATACTTTTTTCTGGAATGCCACCAATTCATTTCTATCCTTAGCTGGCAAAGTGGTATTTCCCAGAACTTTTGCATTAAACTCTACAGGACCTGCAACTTCTGTTAAGGAGCCGTCAATAAATACCGACATTGTAACCATATATTTACCCGGCATAACCGGAAATCCGCTTGCTTCATCATCGGAACCTCTTTTTACAGGCCTTGTCGAGGGATAGCGCAAATCCCATGTTACTCTGTTTATTCCCGAACTGACATTGGTTTTCAATCTTCTTACAACATTTCCACCTTCATCTGTTATTGTAAAAAGAAGATAAGGTTTCTCTTCGTTATCTTCTTTTCTTAATTCCTCCCAGGATGGATAATATACTTGTTCACCTTTTTTGATAAGATTCTTTTCTTTTTCCTGTCTTTCAGACTTTCTTGTTTTAGGTGCTTCTTTAATATAGTAAGTGAATGTAGCTCCGAAATCCGGATTATCCGCTTTGAAGTATGAGGAACCAAGTGAACTGAAAGTTGCACTTCTTTTAATAAACATAAGCGCATCTTTAACCGGAAAGAGTTTGTAATTTTCTTTATTAAGAGTCTGTTCATCCAATTCTCTTAAAGGTGCATAATTATCAAGTATGTAAAATCCTCTTCCAAAGGTGGCAAGAGCCAGGTCACTTTCCCTTCTCTGAATGTCAATATCTCTTACTGCCTGGGTAGGGATATTACCCTTTAACTGAATCCAGTTTTTTCCTTCATTTAAAGTAAAGAACACACCATATTCAGTTCCGGCGAAAAGGAGATCCGGTTTTACATGATCCTGATTTAATGAATAAACAACCTGCGGTTCTTTAAGATCTCCGGTAATTGACATCCAGCTTCTGCCTCGGTCATTACTTACCAATATGTAAGGTTTGAAGTCGGAGCGTTTATGATTGTTAAATGCTGCAAAAACAGTATTGACATCATGCAGCGAAGCAAACAAGCAGCTCACATAAGTCATTTCCGGAACTCCGGGAAATGATTCTACTTTTCTCCATGTTTCCCCGCCGTTTTCAGTAACCTGAATAAGACCATCGTCTGTACCAACGTAAATAAGACCTTCTGCAAGAGGAGATTCCGAAAGAGAAACTATATTTCCATAAAAAGATGTTGATGCATTTTTTGAAACAGCATCAATGCTCCAGACCTGATCCATTACCGGAAGTTTATTCCTGTCTACCTGTCTTGTCAAATCGCCGCTAATTACGGCCCAGGTATTACCTTTATCATCACTTCTGAAAACTTTATTTGCTGCGGCATACAGCCTGTTAGCGTGCGGACTTAAAATCAATGGTGTGTCCCAGTTCCACCTATAAGGTTCTTCTCCGGCTTTTTCCTGCGGTTTAATACTTAGTCTTTCACCGCTTTGCATATCATATCTTGTCAATCCGCCATACTGCCATTGACAATAGATAATATTCGGATTATCAGGATCAGTTAACGCCTCATATCCATCGCCACCAACCAGAGGAATAAAATCTGAATTTACAATTCCTTCATTATTAATTGTTTGCGAGGGGACGATCATACTATTGTTATCCTGAGTTCCGCCCATCACGCGATAGAACGGTTCATAATTATCAACACTGACTCGATAAAATTGTGTAATCGGAAGATTATCTTTAAAATGAAATGTTTCACCGGTATCAAAGGTTTCATATATTCCGCCGTCACCGCCAATAAGGTAATGATTTGTATTTGCAGGATTGATCCAGAATGCATGATCATCAACATGTCTTGCAGGACGTTTAATTCGTGTAAAAGTTTGTCCGCCATCAGTTGTATATGCTGAATAAGTATCCAGCACATATACTTTATTCAAATCGACAGGATCGCAAATAATTTCGCTGTAATATTGCGGACTTGAATTTTTATAATTGCTCATCTTCTCCCAGCTTGCTCCGCGGTTAGTTGTTCTGAAAAAACCGCTGTTATCATTAGCTGCTTCAATTATCGCATATATATAGTCGGGATTTACCGGAGAGATTGCCAATCCAATCCTTCCCACATCACCTGAAGGAAGACCTCCTGTCAGTTTATTCCATGTTTTTCCCGCATCGGTAGATTTATAAATTGCAGATTCCGGACCTCCGTTTATTAATGTCCAAACATGCCTTCTTCGTTGATATGAAGCAGCATAAAGAACATCCGGATTTCGGGGATCCATAACAACATCAGTTACGCCCGTATTTTCACTTATGTAAAGAGCCGAATCCCAGGTTGTTCCATAGTCAGTAGATTTATATAAACCTCTTTCACCACCGGGACCCCACAACGGACCCTGACTTGCAACATATATTACTTTCGAATCACGCGGATCAATCAGAATTTTTGCAATGTGTTCCGATTTCTTCAAACCAATATTTTTAAAATTTTTACCTCCATCTTCAGAGCGGTAAACACCATCTCCCCACGAAACACTTCTCTGACTATTATTCTCGCCTGTTCCGACATAAAGAACGTGCGGATTATTTGGATCTAAGGTCACACATCCAATTGAATGTGAACCATAACTATCGAATATTGGCTGCCAGGTAGTACCAGAATTTGTTGTTTTCCAAACATTTCCACAGGCTACTGCAACATAATATTCATGAAAATTACCAGGATTTACAGCAAAATCTGAAATTCTGCCGGATGTAACAGCGGGTCCGATTGAACGAAATTTTAATCCGTTAAATGTTGAGGGCTTTAATGGATTTTTGTCTATATCTTTTTCTTTTTCCTGTGTGAAAGCGCCAGAGATTAAAAAATACGATATAAAGAAGTAAAATAAAATTCGCAGCATAATAATCTCCCTGATATTTGAAGAGTTAATATTAGAACGAAAGTAGTTCGGGATTATGTCCAAGGAAATAATCGTAATTACTAGTAGGTAAACTTAGAACAGATAAAAATTTTTTCCAAAGATTTTCGGATGTGTTTATTTCTAAATACAAAGAGCGTAAATTTATATATCGGATTTATTACAGAATTCTTCTAACGTATTTTATGGAAACAGAAAAAATTCCCCGGTGGCTTGAAATTGCAAGAGAACTTCAGCAGCTTGCTCAAACGGGACTTGCATTTGCTGAAAACGAATATGAAAAAAAGAGATATGACCGGTTAAATGAAATTGCTGCCGAAATAGTTGACTCAAATACTCAACTGGAAAAAGACTCTGTTAAGAAAATTTTTATGAAACAGCCCGGATATGCAACTCCTAAGATTGATGTAAGAGCAGCGGTGATGAAAGATGGAAATATTCTTTTAGTGCAGGAAACTAATGATAGTTGCTGGGCAATGCCCGGCGGCTGGGCTGATGTTGGTGACATTCCATCAGATGTTGCTATACGTGAAACAAAAGAGGAAAGCGGATTTGACGTAAAACCTTTAAAAGTTATCGGAGTTTTTGATGCTAACAGGGCAGGAAGACAATTAGAGTTTTTCCATGCATTTAAAATTGTTTTTCTGTGTGAACTAATTGGAGGCAAAGCAAAACCCTGTAGCGAAACACTGGATGTTAATTTTTTTTCTTTAGATGAACTTCCTGAGCTATCTCTCAACCGAACCAATTTGAAACATATTGAAGAAATAAAACTACATTTAATTAATCCGGAAAGAAAAACTTTTTTTGATTAACTATGGTTAGCGGTAGAGATTTATACTATACAATGGCACATAATGAAATCTGGACCGGAAAAGAGGCCGAAAAAGTTGGCAATAAGGGAAAAGGAAGAGTATGCGCCAGAAGAGCTTGTTTTTTTGCAATAGACTTTTGGCTGGAATTTAATGAGCATAAAAAATGGGGAGAATCAGCTATGAGTTATTTAAAAAATACTGCGCTTGATCAGGAACTTCCGCAAAAAATCAGAGATGCTGCCTCCAGGTTAACTGAAAGAGTAAATCAGTTCTTTGAAGTTTCAAACGACATTGATCCTCTTGCGGATGCAGAACTGATGGTTGAATATTTTTTAGACAAGAAAAATCTTTATAATAAAGGAAAATAAAATGAGTACAGAAAAATCATTTACAAAGATAGAACTTGAAATATTACTCCATCTTCTACAGCATGCTGAAGAAAATATTATCAGGCACGAGATGAAAGTTAATTATGAAGAGTTTAACATATCAGATATAGATAAATTAAGAGCAAAAATTAAAAAAAAGATTGACGATACTAAAGAATGAAATTTTTAACTCAATTATTCTTTACTTTACTTTTTGTAAAAGGCTGTACGAATTTTAGTGATCTGGGTATTGAAAATGCTAATGATGCATATAACAAAAGATATTATCAAACAGCTATACATTATGCAAATCAGATACTTAGTGAGGATAGTCTTAATGCAGATGCCTTTCTCATACGCGGAAAATCTTACAGCAAATTAAATGAACGTGAACTTGCTTTGAAAGATATTAATTCGGCTCTCTATTTAAATCCTGGATTTGAAACATATTATAACAGGGCCCTGGAAAATTTTTTAAACCAATACTACTCTAAAGCTGTTGAGGATTTTGACAGTGCGATTTTATATAATGATAAAAACAGCGAAGTTTATTTCTCCCGGGCGTATACTAAATACCTTTTATCAGATATGGATGAAGCAATAAAAGATTACGAAAAAGTTATTGAGCTGGATTCTACATCTTTTAAAGCTTATATAAACATCGGGAACATACTTGGCTCACTTGGCTATGGAGAACAAGCGGTTGAAAAATTCACAAAAGCAATTTCAATTGATCCTAATAATGCGGATGGATATTTCAATCGCGGCAATCAAAAACTATTAATGAACGATCTTGAAGGCGGAATAGAAGACCTGGAAAAATCCTTGTTGATTGATAATAAAAATGTTAATGCTTTATTTCTTCTTGCTGAACTAAAAATGAAAGCAAGCGATAATCTCGGGTCATTTGAAATTCTTAACAGAATATTAAGTATTGAAGAAAATCCCAGAGCATTATTTATGCGTGGCTCAATCTATTTAAAGTTGGAAGACAGAACAAACGCTTGTTCCGATTTTAACCGTGCCGGTGAACTTGGATATTTTGATGCTTATGAAATGATAAATAAATACTGTGCTAAACCGAAAAAGAAAAAATAAAACTTGCACTTTCTTGTTTAACGATAATTCCCCTCAAATATAATTGAACCTTAAATCATATTAACTTATTTTTCACATCGAAAGAAAATATTTCTCTCTTCAATTCTAAGGTGATAATATGTTACGCCGATCGATAAACACATCTTTGCTTTTTATAATACTGCTTATTATTAATGTTCAGTTAATATTTTCTCAGGATACAACAAGAACCGTTGCTGCTCCGGGAATAATTCATTACTCTATATCAGATCCTGCAGGTCCATTTTTTATTCAAATTCTTGAAATTGACTTAACTGTTCCCGGAAACAAACTCACTACCGCACTTGCAAAAGATAAACTTGGCAACGGTTTTGAGAGGACTTCTGCCTTGTCTTCACGAAAGAGCACCAGCGGCAATGTTGTTGTCGGGGCTGTTAACGGAGATTTTTATGGAATAAGCGCACCGAATGATCCTTATGGATTTCTAGCAAACTCGCAGATAATAAATTCAGAATATATTTTTGGAAGATCACACATCAGAAGTTCATTTGGCGTTATTGATGATACAAAACCCGTTGTTCAGGTAATCAACTTTACAGGTACGGCAACAGCAACATCTCAGGTCACAAGAAGTATAACAGGATTTAATTCACAGCGGGGGACTGATGCACTAATTCTATTCAATAATTATTTTGGCAGTACAACACTCACTAATCAATACGGGACAGAAGTTGAACTCCAGCCGGTTGATTCATTTGTAACCAATTCTAATATGCGTTTTGTTGTTTTAACAAAGCAGGATGGAGTTGGAAGCATGCTAATTCAACCGGGCAGATACATATTATCCGGTCACGGTGTAAATAAATCTTTCCTTGACCAATCCGTTTTTGTTAATGATACTATTACTATGTCTATTGGTACCTCTCCCGATCTTGGTAATGTTACTGCTTTAATAGGAGGCGGACCAAGACTAATAATTGATGGATTGTTACCTGCCACTTTTGTCGGGTTTGAAGGTTTTGGTTCAGATTTTGTTAATACAAAGCATCCAAGAACAGCTGCCGGATATAACGAGGATAGTACCAAGGCATTTTTTGTAGTTGTTGATGGAAGACAGGCAGGTTTAAGTTTAGGAATGTCACTCGATGAACTGGCAAATTTAATGTTATCAATTGGCGCTTATAATGCTGTAAACCTTGACGGAGGTGGTTCCAGCACAATGGTTGTTCATAACCAGGTGGTAAACAGTCCTTCTGATCCCGGTGGCGAAAGATCAGTTGCTAATGCATTATTTGCAATTCGTGAAGTAGAAGTTTCAACCCCAGTGCTTCCGAACTTAATTCAGCCTGAAAACGGTGCCGTCAACCAGCGCGATACAATTGTTTTCATTTGGAATAAATCAGATTATGCTGCTGTCTATGATCTTCAGGTAAGCACAAATCCAAATTTTTCAACAAATATTATCATTAGTAAATCCATCATTATGGATACGATCTATACAGTTTCCGGATTTCATGGATTACAGAATTATTATTGGAGAGTTCGTGCAAAAAATGCTGTCGGCACGAGTGGATTTACTCAGGGGTATAGTTTTCAAACCGGCTTTCCTACCATTCCGGTGCTAATCTATCCGCCACACGCAACAACTAATGTATCAACATCGCCAACTCTGATTTGGGCAAAGGAAAGTGTTGCCGAATCCTATAGAGTTCAACTAGCTTTAGGAAGCACAATTATACCTGCAAATACTATTTTGGATACAGTCGTAGTGCAGGATACAACTTTAGAGCTAAGCGGACTTGAACAAAACCGACTTCATTACTGGCGTGTTAATGCTTCAAATCAGTTTGGAAGCAGCGATTGGTCAGCTACAATAGGTTTCAAAACAGGTTTTGCCGTATCTGTTGATGAAAAGTCTGTTATTCCGGAAGAAACCTATCTGGAACAAAATTATCCAAACCCTTTTAACCCGGTTACAACCATTAAATTTTCACTGGAAGAAGATGATGAGATAATTTTAAAAGTCTATAATGCATTAGGCAGTGAAATTGAAACACTTGCAGAGGGAGGTTTTTCTCGCGGGTCTCATTCTGTTGATTGGAATGCTGCAGATTATTCCAGCGGAATTTATTTTTATACCATGATTATTGGAGGCGGAAAAACTTTTACAAGAAGAATGGTGCTGATAAAATAATTATTTTAGAAAATCTCTGATGGTTTTTATTTTATCCTCCATCACTTCTTTATTTTGAAGCCAGAGTATTGAAAGGGGAATAAGTTTGCCTGTTTTCAACTCTGCTTCAACTCTGTAAACAGGGTCACCATCAGTATCTGTACTTTTTGTTAATACAATATCTTTTATTTCATTCAACCCATATTCTTCTTTTTGATTTCTGAATAAACCGGTTCTTGTTATTATTAGTTTATTATTTCCTCTGTCGAATAAAATACCTGAACCGGGATTCTGATAAATGAGATATACTCCGGCTAAAAAACCTCCCAGGGAAATTATCCACGCTCCAAGCTTCTCAAGATTGGATAGTTCGTCCAGATTTTGAAACATACCCAAAAGTCCTGATATAAAAATGCCGCCCATAATTATGAAGAATAAGCCAAATATCCATAAACATCCGGCTGAGTCAGTTAGTTTTAATTCTGTTGAATTTTGTTCTGCTATTTTCAAAAGATATCTTTACTATAATAAATACATTGTTAGAACAGAACTATACAACAAAGGTTCTAATGAATTCACCCAGATAGTAAGGCCATACAAGAATAGCCAGAAAGCCCTTAAAGAAAGTAAGCTCAAGAAAACCTATTGTAAATAACCAGCCGATGAACCATAATGGTCCCATAATTCCAGCTACTTCAACTTTTTTACTAGCCATCATTACCTCCGATAGTATTAAATTTTTTGTTGCAGGGAAAGTTAAGAAAAGGATTAAATGATTAGAAATAAAAAAGGCGTCATAAAAGACGCCTTATCGGAAAAATATTTTTTTATATCTTAGTTACGCGGATTAGCTTTATTAACAACGATATTTCTACCTTTTAATTCCGAATTATTTAATGCGTTAATAGCATTAGTTGCTTCTGTATCAGTCTCCATTTCAACAAATCCAAAACCTCTTGATCTGCCAGTATCGCGATCTTTAACGATATTAGCCGAAACAACGTTTCCGTGTGCTTCAAATGTTTGCTGTAAAGTGTTGTCATCAACTGACCAGGGGAGTGATCCCACAAATAACTTAGTACTCACTAGAACCTCTAAAAAATTAGTAAATAAATAAAAACCGGCATAAGCCGGTCAACAAAAGTATATATAAAAATTGGTATAACCTAATTAATAATTCTCCAAAACAGAATGGAGGAGCTAAAAATATGAAGAAATAGCCGGAAGAAGTACATTTATTCTAATTCCGGCATTAAATCTAAATTTTTACTTAGAATCGGCGTTTGTTTTGATTGAAACCACCGCCGCCACCTCTGCCGCCAGGTTTTCTACCGCCGCCGCCGCCCGGTCTTCTACCTTCTCTTGGTCGGGCTTCGTTAACTACAAGTTTTTTACCTTTTAGTTCAAAAGTGTTTATTTCTTTAATAGCTTTTTGCGCTTCTGCTAGTCCGGGCATTTCGATAAAACCGAAACCTTTGGATTGCTGAGAAAACATATCCCTGATTATTTTAACTTCCCTTACCTGACCATGTTGTGAAAATAGATTCATTAAATCTTCTTCACTAACGTCCTGTGCAAGGTTACCTACGAAAATGTTCATTTAGAACTCCTTAATATGAATTGAATAAAAAATTTGGGCAATAACATAATTGCCGCAGTTTCCTGTGGATTAAAAAATCGAATGGAATTTGAAGGGTATTCTGATTTTTTAGCAGGCAGTACAAATTTATTGATTTATTTGTTATTAACAAACCTATTTTTACATATCGTTTTGGTTTAATATTCAAATAAAACAAGGAAATTCAAATGGGAATAGATGTTACAACTCCAGCTTTGTTGTTTCCGGCAATAACTTTGCTGCTGCTTGCTTATACAAATAGATTTTTAACTCTGGCAACTTTAATAAGAAATCTGCACTCGAATTATAAAACTAACCCGGATAATATTTTATTGGGTCAGATTGAAAACCTGCGCAAACGGGCACACCTGATCAAGCATATGCAGGGCGTTGGTGTTGCAAGTCTTGTTTTGTGTGTGTTATGTATGTTTTTACTTTTTGCCGGTCAGGAAGATTTAGGAAAAATTACTTTTGGATTAAGCATAGTTGTACTATTAATATCATTACTACTTTCGCTAAGAGAAATTGCGATCTCTGTTGATGCCCTTGAATTGCACTTGAGCGATATTGAAAAACCGGGAAAATAATTAGCTGCTATTTAATAATTGAGAATTGGACTAAGCCATCTCTCGATTTCCTCAACGCTCATTCCTTTACGACGGTGGTAGTCAAGCACCTGGTCTTTGCTAATTTTCCCAACCGTGAAATATTTTGACGAAGGATGAGAGAAGTATAATCCGCTGACACTTGCGGCGGGATACATTGCCATACTCTCAGTAAGTCTTATGCCTGTAATCTTCTCAGTATCCAGTAGTGAAAAGATAATCGATTTTTCAGTATGATCAGGTTGAGCCGGATATCCGGGTGCCGGACGAATTCCAATATATTTTTCTTTAATCAAGTCTTCATTTGAAAAGTTTTCATTGGAAGTATATCCCCAGTACTCTTTTCTAACAAGTTCGTGAAGATGTTCTGCGAATGCCTCTGCGAGTCTGTCAGCAATTGCTTTAATCATAATGCTACTGTAATCGTCATGCTCTTTTTCAAATTGCTCAACAAGTTTTTCGATTCCGATACCGGCAGTTACGGCAAACATTCCGATGTAATCTTTGACTCCTGTCTCTTTCGGAGCAATAAAATCTGCAAGCGCAATATTGGGTTCATCTTTAGATTTTTGTATTTGCTGCCTGATTGTGTGCAGAACTCTTTTAACTCCGTTTCTTGATTCATCGGTATAAATTTCAATATCATCAATTCCCACACAATTAGCGGGAAATAAACCCACCACTCCATTTGCAGTGAGAAGTTTCTCTTTGATTACTATATCAAGAAGTTTATTTGCATCATCAAAAAGTTTTTTTGCTTCAGTACCAATATTTTCATCATCAAATATTGATGGATACTTTCCTTTCAATTCCCATGTAATAAAAAATGGTGTCCAGTCAATAGACTTTCTTAAAGTAGTTAGAGGATAATTTTTGAGAGTAGTTATTCCGCTTTTATTTGGTTTTTTAATTACAGTTTTGACCCAGTCAATTTTAAGTCTGTTTTCCCTTGCTCGTTCAAGTGTAATATAGTTCTTATCAGATTTTTTCTTTGCATAATCCTCTCTAAGTTGAGAATATTCATTTCTATAAGACTGAATAAACTTTTCTCGTTCATCTTTATTTTCATTAAGAAGGTTTGAAACTACAGGCACACTTCGTGAAGCATCAAGAACATGAATCACCGCACCACTGTAATTTGGTTCAATCTTTACAGCGGTGTGTATGCGTGATGTTGTTGCGCCGCCAATTAACAGAGGAAGATTCATACCGCGCCTCTCCATTTCTTTTGCGACGTGAACCATTTCATCAAGCGATGGTGTAATTAATCCGCTCAGACCAATTACATCAACTTTTTCAGCAATTGCCGACTGCAGAATTTTTTCAGTGTGAACCATAACACCAAGGTCGATCACATTATAGTTGTTGCAGCCAAGCACAACACCAACAATATTTTTACCTATGTCGTGAACATCGCCCTTTACAGTAGCAAGCAAAACACGCTTAGAACCAGAGCCAGCCCAAGCCCCCTCTAAATCTCCCCCTAAGGGGGAGACTTTTTGATCAGATTCGTATTCAGACAATTTATGAGACTTTTGTTTGCTTACCATTTCAATAATTTCATTTATAACTTTTTCTGAATCCGTTGTAACTTGTTTATTTGTAAATCTTATAACTTTAAATCCTTTGGATTCCAACCACAGGGTTCTAAGTTCATCGGACTCCTGATTATCTGGTAATTGATGAATTTTACCATCGAGTTCAATAACAAGCATTCTATCCAAGCAAACAAAATCTGCGATATACTGGCCAATAATATGTTGTCTTCTGAATTTAAAATTTTCAAGCTGTTTGGATTTTAAAAACTCCCAGATTATTAATTCTGCTTTTGTAGGATTATCACGATGTTTGTTTGCATAATCTTTTAGTTTACTATACAAAGATGGATCTGCAGTTGCCCATTTAAAATTCATTTGCTCCCCTTCCTTTAGGGAAGGGGCTGGGGGATGGGCTTTTTTAATAAATGGCTCAAGTATTGCCACTGCTTTCTTCATCACCCTTGCACTTTTTACCACCTGAGGCAGAAACATCTTTCCGGCACCAAACAAATCACCGACGACATTCATTCCTGCCATCAAGGGACCTTCAATCACTTCAATTGGTTGCGGGTATTTTAATCTTACTTCTTCAATGTCCTCATCGATAAAGTCAGTGATTCCTTTTATTAGAGCGTGTTTAAGTCTTTCTTCAACAGATAAATTTCGCCATTCATCTTTTTTATCTTCGGACTTATCTTTTTTCTTAATTGATTCAGCAAACTCAATTAATCTTTCGGTGGCATCCTGTCTTCTGTTAAGAATAACATCCTCAACTTTTTCTAAAAGTTCTTTTGGAATTTCTTCATATACTTCAAGTTGTCCGGCATTTACAATTCCCATATCCATTCCGGCTTTTATTGCGTGGAACAGAAATGCAGAATGCATCGCTTCTCTTACAACATCATTTCCTCTGAAAGAAAAGGAAAGGTTACTTACACCGCCACTGACTTTTGCAAAAGGAAGATTCTGTTTTATCCATCTCGTTGCGTCAATATAATCAACTGCATAATTATTATGCTCTTCAATGCCGGTTGCAATAGCGAGTATGTTGGGATCAAATATTATATCCTGCGGCGGGAAACCAATTTGTTTTGTAAGAATATCATAAGCCCGTTTGCAGATTTCAATTCTGCGCTTAAAAGTATCAGCCTGTCCTTTTTCATCAAAAGCCATTACAATAACTGCAGCACCGTAACTTAGAACTTTTCTAGCCTGTTCTTTAAATGCTTCTTCACCTTCCTTTAGTGAAATAGAATTAACAATTCCTTTTCCCTGAAGACATTTCAACCCGGCTTCAATAACACTCCATTTTGATGAGTCAATCATTATTGGAAGTTTTGCAATATCCGGTTCAGCTTCTAAAAGGTTCAGGAACTTACTCATTACTGCTTCTGAGTCAAGCATTCCTTCATCCATGTTAACATCAAGAACCTGAGCTCCGCCTTCAACCTGATCCCGGGCAACAGAAAGGGCCTCATCATACTTATTGTCTTTAATAAGACGGGCAAATTTTTTAGAACCTGTTACGTTTGTACGCTCACCGATGTTCATAAAATTAGAATCCGGACGCTGAATTACCGGCTCAAGTCCGCTCAATCTTAAATATGGTTCTTGCTGTTTTAAGATTCTTGGTTCATAGTTCTTAACAATCCCATTAATCTCTCTTATGTGATCCGGAGTGGTTCCGCAGCAGCCGCCAACAATATTTACAAAACCCCTTTTCAGAAAATCTTCAAGAACTCCCGCCATTGTTTGCGGGGTTTCGTCATAGCCGCCCATTTCATTTGGCAATCCGGCGTTTGGATAAACAGATAAAAATTTGTCTGACACATTTGAAAGGTCTTCTACAAATGGCCTCATTTGTTTTGCACCAAGAGCACAATTCAAACCTACGCTAAATAGATTTTTTGTGTGAGAAACTGAAATGTAAAAAGCCTCAACAGTTTGTCCTGACAAAGTCCTTCCGCTCTGATCAACTATTGTTCCCGATATCATTACTGGAATATCAAGAGATTTTTCAGTAATTAATTTTTCTACTCCCAATATTGCCGCTTTTGCATTAAGAGTATCAAATATCGTCTCAATAAGTATTATATCTGCACCGCCATCAACTAATCCTTTGGCCGCATGATAATAAGCATTGGCCACTTCATCGAAAGTTACTGCACGATAACCGGGGTCATTTACATTTGGGGAGAGGGATAAGGTTTTATTTGTTGGTCCAAGTGCGCCCGCAACAAATCTGGGTTTAGATTTACCCATCCTGTTAAACTCATCCGCAACTTCTTTTGCAATTTTAGCTGATTCATAATTCAGTTCATAAGCAAGATCCTGCAGATGGTAATCAGCCTGAGAAATTATATTTGCGTTAAAGGTATTTGTCTCAACAATATCAGCACCGGCGTTAAAATATGCACGATGAATTCCCTTTATAATTTCAGGCTGTGTTATTGAAAGAAGATCGTTATTTCCCTTTAAATCGTGAGGATAATCCTTAAACCTTTCATTACGAAAATCATTCTCTGTCAAATTATGACGCTGGATCATGGTTCCCATTGCGCCGTCAATAACAAGGATTCTTTCTGATAATATTGTTTTTAGCTGCTCTGTTGTTACAGACATAAACTCTCTAACTTGTTAATAAAATAATTAAACTGTTCTGGAATACTTTGCTCTGTCTTCTTTACGTTCAATATAGCCGTCAAAATTCATAGCAATGTTACGGATAAGCATTCTGCCCATATTTTTTACTTTGATACTGTCAATATTAATTTCAAGCAGATCATCGTTTTGCATCTCTGATAAACTGTTCAATCCCCACGCAAAATATTTTTTGAAATCAATGTTAAACTTATTTTCTATGTCTTGGAAATCAAGTTCAAAATTACACATAAGTTTCATTATAACTTCACGACGGATATGATCATCTTCAGTCAGACGATATCCTTTTGTTGTCGGAAGTATTCCGTTATCTATTGCGGTATAATATTCTTTCTCAGTCTTGTAATTCTGTGCATAAATATTTTTTAGCTGAGATATAGATGAGATACCCATTGCATAAAGATCAGCGCCAGCATTTGTACTGTATCCCTGGAAATTCCTGTAAAGTTTTTTCTCACGCATTGCAACTGACAATTCATCGTCAGGTTTTGCGAAGTGATCCATTCCAATGAATTCATATCCGGCAGATGTAAGTTTTTCGATTGTCATCTTCAATATTTCAAGCTTTACCTCCGGTGCCGGAATATCTTCAGGATGAATTAATGCCATATGTTTTTTCATCCACGGAACGTGAGCATAGTTGAATGCTGCGATCCTATTTGGGGAAATGTCAATTATTTTATCAACAGTTATGGCAAAGTCCTCAACAGTCTGAAAGGGAAGTCCATAAATAAGATCGAGATTAAGACTCTGAAATTCAAGCTCACGAATCCATTGAACTGCTTGTCTTGTTATGTCTTCAGGTTGAATTCTGTTAATAGCTTTCTGAACTTTCTCATTAAAATCCTGTACACCCATGCTTATTCTGTTGAATCCGTTGTTACGCAAAGCTTCAAGATGAGCTTTAGTCAATTCACGCGGGTCAATTTCACAACTGTTCTCAGAACTTTCCTTAAAGCTAAACGATGTGTTTATATAGCCGGCAAGGTCATTTATTTCATCAGGATTCAAATGTGTCGGTGTTCCACCTCCCCAATGATGCTGAGATACCTGACGATCAGGTATCAGATATTGTCTTAACAAATCAATTTCCTTTTTAACATAGGAATTATATTCTTTTATTCTGTCTCTGTTTCGTGTAATTATCATATTACATCCGCAGAAGTAACATAGAGTATCACAGTAGGGAATGTGAAAATAGAGGGAAAGATCCGGGAGATTAGTTGCGTAGTTTGTTTTTACAATTTCATCAAGATAATCTTCGTGATTAAAATTCTCATTAAATTGCGGTGCAGTCGGATAGCTTGTATAGCGCGGTCCCGGCTTATCGTACTTTTTGAATTTCTTTAAATCTATTTCGAACATTGTTAATCCCTTCTTAACCGCAGAGTCGCGGAGACGCTGAGTTAAAAATTATTTACTACTCTCTTAAATCCATCAATTAATTTCGGTACGTTAAAATTAATCAGGTATCCAAGCTTCTTTTCGGACAATCTCAAGTAAGTCAAAATTTGTGCTTTATGCACAGGAAGAATTATTTCTACTGCTTTTAATTCAACAATAATCTCATTTGCAACAAGCAAGTCAATCTTAAATTCAGCATTTAGATCTTCACCTTTGTAATACACCGGTATAGGCACTTGTCTCTGAACTAAGATATTTCTATGCACTAACTCTTTGTAAAGAGATAACTCATAGACACTTTCAAGCAATCCGGGACCAAGTTGTTTATGTACTTCAATAGAAGCATCCAGAATTGTTGAACCTAGTTTATTTAATTCATCATTATTCAATTTCTCTGCGCCTCAGCGTCTCTGCGGTGAAATAAAACGCTCTCCTCTTTCACAAACCCTACGAGTGCTTTAACGTTATCGGGAGCAATATCCGGCAAAACACCGTGACCAAGATTAAATACGTGTCCGTTTCCCTTACCGAAAGATTTAAGCACTCTTTTAACTTCCTGATGAATATAATCTTTACTTCCATAAAGAACAGTTGGATCAAGATTTCCCTGCAGTGCAACGCGATCACCAACTTTTTTTCTAGCCTCACCAAGATCCATTGTCCAATCGAGTCCAAGCACATCAGCGCCGATGTTCGCCAGCTTATCAATATTATGATGAACGCCTTTTGCAAAAAATATTACCGGCTCATCTTTTCTTTTTATTTTGGAAATAATTTGCTCGACATACTGAAAAGAGAATTCGAGGAAATCGTGAGGTGAAAGAACTCCGCCCCACGTATCAAAAATCTGCACAGCATTGCAGCCAAATTCTATTTTGGCTGACAGATAATCGGCAATAACATCTGAAAGTTTCTCAAGAATTCTATGAGCAAGAGCCGGATCGTTATAAATCATTTTTTTTACTTCAGCAAAATTCTTGCTGCCCCGACCCTCAACCATATAAGTAAGTAGTGTCCAGGGCGAACCGCTGAAGCCGATTAAAGGTACTCTGCTATTTAATTCCTTTTTAGTAAGTGAAACAGCATCAAGCACATATTTTAATTCTTTCGTTGGATCAATATTCATTAATTGATTTGCATCGTCATCATTGCGGATTGGTTTCGGAAAAATCGGTCCTTTGCCTTCGTGCATTTCAAGATGCATCCCCATTGCTTCAGGAATTACAAGTATGTCAGAAAAAATTATTGCAGCATCAACACCGATAATATCAATCGGCTGAAGAGTAACCTCTGTTGCCAGTTCGGGAGTTTTACACATTGTAAGGAAATCTGTTTTTGCCCGAACAGCTCTGTATTCCGGAAGATACCTTCCAGCCTGACGCATTATCCAGATAGGTGTTCTTTCCACAGCTTGTCTTCTGCATGCTCTTAGAAACAAATCGTTTTGAAGATTGCTCAAATTAAACTCCGTTAGGTGAATTATTTTTATAAAACTCAATTACTTTCTTAACCAGACCCTGAATGGTAAATTCATCGGGCATAATGTTCACTTTAACTCTCTTGTTCTCAATTGCTGACTGAGTAGTCGGTCCGATTGCTGCAACATCATATCCTTTAAAGTAACTTACCGGATTACTTATATCCATAATCTGCAAAAAATTTTCAAATGTAGATGGACTTGTAAAAATGAAAAGATGAGGCTTACCTGTATTGAGTTTCTTAATGTTTTCAGAAATATTTTCCTTTGTAGGAAGAGAAACATTATAAACCGGAACCGTTTTAATAATCGCTCCAAGTTCTCTTAGTCCTCGCGGCAGATCTTCTCTACCTAGTGCAGAACGCGGGATAAAGATGGTTTTGTCTTTCAAATCAAACTTTGATAATGCTTCAAGAACACCTTCACCGCTGAACCTTTTGGGAATAATGTGGACCGGCACATTATATTTTTCACAGATTGAATAAGTTTTACTGCCAACTGCAACAACTTTCATCTGCTTATAATGCATTTCCAGGTTTAATTCCTTTAAACGTTTAGCATACATTTTAACAGCATGCGCTGAAGTCAGAATGATAAAATCAATTTTATCCTGTTCAGAAATTATCTGATCAAATTCATCCCAGCTTAATGGCGGAACTATTTCAAGAGTAGGGAATATGATAACATCAGCCCCAAGTTCACTGAATGCAGAAGCAGATTCTTTTGATTGCTCAACGGTTCTTGTAAGAACAATGGTTTTATTTTTTAGTGGTCTTACTGAATTTGTATCAAAACCTGAGTATAGTGCATGTAAAACAAAATCAAATATTTTTTCTCTTTCTTCAGTAAGAATCTGTACTTTATAATCGTTTGCAATTCCTCTTTGAACTCCTCCAAAAATGCTTCCGAGAATTAATTTTACTGCAAAATCTTCATCCAGATTTCTGAACTGATTATCTCTTATTCCTTTTCTTAAAATTCCTTTTAATATTGATTTTAATTCTTCATTCTGCGACTTAAGCTGTTCACAAAAATCATTTTCTGCATTCAGATATTCCTTCTGGTACATTAAGAAAAAACTGGGGTATTTCATCATAAACATATAGAGATGAATTACATAAGAATGAAGCGATTCTATGCAGCTTATTTCACCGGATATTTTTTCTTTAAGAGAAATGTTAAGATTATTAAGTTTTTGACTCATTATCGTGAAGTAAAGCTCTTCTTTTGATTCAAAGTAATTATATACCGTACCTTTAGCTATATCAGTGAGGCGTGCTACATCATCAATCATCACTTCGTGATAATTCTTTTTCGAAAAAAGATCTGCGGCTACTTCTAGTATCTTTTCCCGCTTCTTTGCTTTTTTTGTATTTCTGTTCTCCTTAATGAGCATTTAGTTTATTCGCCATTCGTTTAAAGCCAATACTTCTCCGGTGTTTGTATCAATAATCATTTCCTTACCATTGCCCCTATAACCAAATTCACCGACACTTTCCCTCAATGTGCTTAAAATCTGCCAGACATATTTATTATAAATAGAACTCCAAATAAAATTTTTGTTCCATTCCTTAATACCTTCATCAAGATTATTGTCTTTAGCAATTTTAACCGCCAGTTCTTCATCAATAATAAATTCGCACTCTTCTGGCAATTGAATACAATTTGGTATTCCCGATATTTCTGTATCTCTTAACACGCCTCCCAAACTATCAACAGTAAATCTTATAGAGCCATATACGAAAGGCTTTTCAGGCATTGAAAATTTATAAGTTAGAAAATATCCATTTTGTATTTGAAAAGATTTAGTTAATTCCGGATTAATGTACATACTAAAAAATTCTTCACCGGTAAGAGAGATAATAAACTTATTTCCCTTTTCAAATATTTCGGGAGGTATGTTTGTTTCTTCTTTAACGCAGGAAGAACCGGAACAGGAGACTAACAAAAAGTCAAAAGTCAAAAAAACAAAAGTCAAAAATGCTTTTGAGAAATAATTCATTTTAATCTCACAGTTTGATAGATTTCTTTAAGTATTTTATCAGCACCGGCTTTTAATAAATCTTTTGCAAGTGCCTTCCCGATTTTTTCAGCACCCTGTTTTGGTCCTCTTACTTTTTTTCTGAAAGATAAACTTCCATCAAGTGAGCCGACCATTGCATCAAGATATAATCCATTTGATCTTACTTCTGCAAAAGCACCTATCGGCACCTGGCATCCGCCTTCGAGTGTTTTTAACAGTGATCTTTCCGCAAGAACAGCCAAATAAGTATCTTCGTGATGAATTGCCTGAACTATTTCATAAACAAACTTATTGTATTCGTTTATTTCAATTCCTAGAGCCCCCTGTCCAACTGCGGGAAGAATATCGTCAATTCTGATGTAGGACGAAATAAACTTTTTAAGATTCAATCTTTCAACGCCTGCTCTTGCAAGAATTATTGCATCCCAGTCTGACTTTAATAATTTTTCAATTCTTGATGGAACATTTCCTCGGAGGTCAACAACAGTTATATCAGGACGAAGATGAAGAAGCTGGCATTTTCTTCTTAACGATCCTGTTGCAACAACTGCATTTTCTCTTAGGTTGTGGATTGTTGCGGATTTCTTCTTTGCAATAAGCACATCTTCAACGCCATGTCTTTTGGAAACGGCTGCCAACTTTAAACCATCCGGAATTTTTGTCTGAAGATCCTTTAAGCTGTGAACTGCAAGATCAATTTTCCTTTCAAGCAGTTGTATTTCAAGTTCTTTAGTGAACAAGCTTTTGTCACCGATTTTTGAAAGAGCCACATCAAGAATTTTATCACCTTTGGTTTTTATTATTTTAATATCAACCTTAATTGAGCGATGACTTTTTTCGATTGATTTCTTAACGTGATTTGCCTGCCAGAGAGCAAGTTCACTTCCGCGGGAGCCGATTATTATTTTATTTTTCAAAAATTTTTAATAATTCCTTTCAGATTTTAAATCTACTATTACAAAAGCTATTGAATGATTTGATGATTGACTGATTGGGATTTAAGAAATCAATCATTCAATCAATAAATCAACCAATCTTTCAGTTAGTCTTAAGTTGCGGATTCATTCAGCCTTTTTTGTTAGTCCAAATAATTCTCTTATCACACTAATTTTTTGAGCAGTGTCTTCTGTCCGGTTATCTGCCTCAGATGTTTTCTTTAATTCAACAGTTGGTTGATGTAAAATTTTATTGATAATTCTTTTAGTTACGATATCCAGCTTTTCTCTGTCAGACTCAGAAAATTTGTTTACGTTTTTCTCAACTTCCTCAGCACGGATTGCTTCGAAGTGATCACGTAAAGTTTTTATAGTCGGAGCAGCTTCGAGTGAATTATACCATTCAAAAAATGAATCGAGTTCTTCTTCAATTATTTTTTCAACTTTAGGGATTTCCTCTTTCCGCTTTGCTAGGTTCTGTTCAACTATAATGTTCAGAGAATCGATATCATGATAAAAAACATACTCTATTTTCTTTGACTTAGGGTCAATATCTCTTGGAATAGCAATATCCATCAAAACCATTGATGCAAAGTTTCTTTTCTTCATAGCAGATTCAATATCAGATTTGCTGATTATTAATCCCTCTGAACTGGTAGCACTTATAATTATATCAAACTTATGAAGATGTTCCTTGAAACTATCAAAAGGGAAGACTGCTGTATTTAATTCATTGGCAAGTTTTTCTGCTTTTTCGAAAGTTCTGTTGGTTAATGCAAGTCTGCCTATCCCTCTGTCCCTGAGATGCTTTGCTGCTATCTCTCCGGTTTCCCCGGTTCCAATAATGAGAGCAGATTTTTTATTGAGTGTGGAAAAAATCTTTTCAATAAGCTGAACAGCAGCATAACTGACTGTAACGGCACCTTCACTTATAGATGTTTCGGTAATAGCCCTCTTACCGGCTCTTGCTGCAGCATCCATAATGCGGCGCATAAAGAACCCCGTAAACTGAAGCTCGTCTGCAAGCTGAAAAGAATCTTTTACCTGTTTATAGATTTGGTTATCGCCTATGAGCATTGAGTCTATACCCGTTGCAACCTTAAATAGATGCCTGATAGATTCCTGTGAAATATGATGTTCAAAATTTTCAATACTTGCTTTAGAATCAGACTTGTATGTAATTATCGAATCCTGCAACTCCTTGTTGGTAATATTTTTATCAACAGGAATTCCGTAAACTTCTGTTCTGTTGCAGGTAGAAATAACTAGTCCTTCACTTAGCAATTTCCCTTTCTGCTTAAGGATAAAATTGCGTATCTCTTCATCATTAAGATGAAGAGCTTCTCTTAACTCTACGGGGGCAGTTCTATGATTTATTGATACGCTAAGAAGGTTCATACAAAATCAATAAAATGAATGAAAACTTTGTGCAAGGAAATTTGTCAGCATAGTTGAAAATATTGCCAGCAGAAATCCAATTATAGATAAAATAATTAATTTCTTACCTCGCCACCTTCCGAGCAGTTTAAATGTTATACCAATGCTATATAAAAACCAAACGGCAAAAGTTCCAATAAGTTTAGGGTCGGTATAGGAAAAACCTCCGGGAAAAGCTCTGGGCAGCCAAATTATACCAACAAGAATTGCAATTGTGAGAAGAATGAATCCTATTACTGCAGAATAAAAACTTAACTTTTCAAGAACTTCAAGACTTGGCAGACGGTTAAATATTAATCCGAATCTGTTCAGCTTAATATCTTTGTATAAAATCAGATAAAGAAAACCATAAACTGCTGCCATTGTGATTCCGGAATAACCAAGCAGTGCGCTAAATACGTGAAAACCAAGCAGGTTACTTCTTAAAACCTCTCTTACTACCAAAAGATCTTCAATAAAGAGTGATGAAATGACTTGAAATAAAATTGAAATAATTATTATAAAAGGACCTGTTCCCCGGATATCGGTTACAAGCTCAAGAATGAAATACGAAAAACTGATTGAGAATGCAAGTACAGTAAAGATTTCAAAAACATTTGTTATCGGCGGATGGTCAAATGCTATAGTTCGCATCAGGAGATATAAGAAATGGAAAAAGAGTGTAAGGAAAAGAAAGAGCCTCTTTGAGTGAAAAAACTTTCTGCCGCCTTTCTGGAAATCGTAAAAGTAAATCAGAAATGTTGTCAGGTAAAAGAACGGCAGCAGAATATTTAGTATATCAATTGATGACCACATGACCGGATCCTAAAAAATGACTGATGGGTACAAAAATAAGATTAAATGACTATAAAACAAATACATTTTATCAGGTAGATAAATAAAGGCTGGTATCATGTAGGTTAAGAAACCAGCCCTATAAAAATAATGACCAATTAGTCAATTAATTGCCGCCTAATATAATTGGCAAGCCATCTTTACCTGAACCAACTACAATTACCTTAGAATTATTTGAATTTGCAAGTTTTTCGGTTGCTTCAATGCCTTTCCACCTTAATAGCTGTTCGCTTATTCCTTTAGATACGATATCCTGAAAATCGGCAATACCTTTAGCCTCAATACGTTTTCTTTCTGCTTCCTGAGTTTCTCGTTGGAGAATAAACTGCATACGCTGGCTTTCCTGTTCTGCCTTTAATTTTTCTTCTATCGAAGCCGTCAATCCGGCTGGTAATTTTATTTGTCTCATCGGTGCTGCTTCCAGAGTAATTCCTCTCGGTCCGACAAGAGACGCTAATTCGGTTTCAATTTCTTTAGCCAGTTTTTCCCTATCTGCAGTATAAAGTGAGCGCGCTTCATATCTTGCAGTAACTCCTCTCACAACAGACCGGAATTGTGGAATAAGAATTTTATTTACATAATCCTCTCCGACAGTTTTATAAATCTTATTGGCATTTTCAAAACTCAATGAGAAAAGAAGACTTATTTCCAGTTGAACAGTAAGCCCTTCTTTGGAAGGAACAATCATATCCTCTTTTAATTCCTGAGTTCTTGCATCAAACTTAATAACATTTGCCATTGGATTTACAAAATTTACTCCTGGATAGAGAGTGTTATCACTAACCACACCGAAGAAATCGACTACACCAACGTGACCGGCTGGAATTACAGTCCAGAATTGTGATATTGCGACTAAAGCTGCGATTATTACCCCCGCAAGTGAAAATGTAGCTTCCTGCTTATTGAAGCGTTTCTTTGCGTTTTTGAAAACAAAGAAAGCCACTAAAACTGCCGCTATTGCTATAATAAATAACATTTGTTTACCTCTTTATTTTTTTCGTGATTATAATAGTACGTAAAATAAGAAATTAATAATTCCTAATCCGTATAAAAGCAATTAAATTATTCTTAAACAATAAAAAAGCCGGACAAAGCCCGGCTGAATAAGAACTTTGTTAAGAATAAAATTTATTTTTTATACTCTTTTAAAAATCCTCTGAATTCAATCATATGAGATTCTTCCTGAGCAAGCAGCCCGATTACAAGATCCTGAGTAACATAATCAATACCATCACACAATTTAATTATCTTATTATACTGTGCAATAGCACCATTTTCTGCTTCAATAACACCTTCTATAACTGATGCAACATCTGTCGTATCATTATTTGGCTGAAGATACTTTTGTTGAGCTTTAAATTCCATTGAACCAGGTACCAGTCCATCTATTTCTTTAATTCTTTTTGCAAGAGTCTGAGCGTGAGTTATTTCCTCAGCTATGTCTGCAGCAAGAGATTTTTTTATTTCCTCTGCACGTACGCCATCAAGATTTACCGAATTAGCAATGTAATTCATAACTGTTTCAATTTCCATCCAGTAGCTTTTAGTGAGCTCTTTTACGATTTCTTTTTTCGTAGCCATTTTTTCTCCTTTTAATATGGGGTCTATATAGTAGACTCAAATTAATTTTTATTTCATTTAATTTCTTTTTTAATAAGATTTACTCTCTTTACTTTATGATACGAAAATTTAAGCGCAGATTCAATTCTTTCTTGTACTTGTGATATAACTGCCTTATTGTCAGTATATAATTCAGCAATCACATTACCTTTAATAATATAGTCTCCAATTTTATAATTAAAAACTATTCCTGCTTTTGGATCAATCTTATCATTCTTTTTTAATCTTCCGGCTCCAAGATCAAGTGCGGCCATACCTATTTGATAGTTATCTATCTGCTTTAGATAACCATTTTGTCTGGCTTTAAGTTTCACAATAAATTTTGATGGGGGATAATTACCCGGATTTTCAATGTAAGGTATTTCGCCCCCCTGAAGTTTAACAATTTCAAGAAATTTTTCGTAAGCTTTTCCGGATTCTATCATCTTAATTGCAATTTCATTTCCTTCATTCATAGTGCTGGATTTTTTACCGAGGAATATCATTGCTCCGGCAAGAATAACCGACAAATCATAAAGATCGTTTTTAATCCGTCCCTTAAGAATTTCTATGGATTCATAAACCTCAAGCCAGTTGCCGATATAGTTGCCAAGCGGCTGATTCATATCAGTAATAAATGTAATACACTTTTTACCGAATGATTTAGCTGTATTAGTAAGTGAATGAGCCAGCTCTTCAGCATCCTTTTGATCTTTCATAAATGCACCGCTGCCGGTTTTAACATCCAGAACAAGAGCATCGATTCCCTCGGCAAGTTTTTTACTCATAATACTCGCAGTAATTAAGGGTATTGACTCTACCGTAGCAGTAACATCCCGCAGAGCATAAATGAGTTTATCTGCCGGGGCAATTTCTTTTGTTTGTCCGATTAATACTGCCCCACACTTCTTCAA
Organism: Ignavibacterium sp.; assembly: GCA_018335755.1. GTDB lineage: Bacteria > Bacteroidota > Ignavibacteria > Ignavibacteriales > Ignavibacteriaceae > JAGXRK01. Next base: position 28,271 of record JAGXRK010000013.1, read on the forward strand.
AATTCTTTTATATTCATTAAGATTTAGATCTGTTCTGAAGCCGGGAATAGATTCAAGCTTATCAAGTGTGCCGCCGGTATGACCGAGTCCACGTCCGGATATCATTGGAACAGGAATTCCTGCCGCAGCAGCAATGGGAGCAATTATTAATGATGTTTTATCACCAACTCCACCTGTTGAGTGTTTATCTACCTTTAAGCCTTTTATTGCGGAAAGATCTATAACTTTTCCGCTGTGAAGCATTGCTTCGGTAAGGTATGAAGTTTCCTGTTTTGAAAATCCGTTTAAGAATCCAGCCATCAGGAATGCAGAGAATTGGTAGTCCGGTATTTTACCGGATGTGTAATTATTGGTTGAGAAGTTTATTTCTTCTTTAGTTAAAGATAAACCGTCTCTTTTCTTTTTTATTATTTCTGTGAAGTTCATATTTAAATTTAATAATTATTGTGGAGTGTGTGAAAGATATGAATTGGGAATATGATTTCACGCAAAGTCGCAGAGTCGCAAAGAACACGAAAGATATAAATTGATGACTTTACATACCTTACTTAAAGACACATTAGTACCTGAGTAAAGTTGATCTTAATCTTTCTCATGCTCTTACTCTAACTCACGGTTGATTGCACCCGCTCAAATAGCTATCTTTACGCCCGAAAAACAAAGGAGTTACAGTATTAATAATGCAGTTTAAGAATCGTACACATACTTGCGGCGAGTTAAGAGAATCAAATATTGGTGAAAAAGTAGTACTAAACGGCTGGGTCGACAGACGCAGAGACCTCGGCGGAGTGATTTTTATTGAACTTCGGGACAGATACGGAATTACCCAGGTTGTATTTGAGCCCGCTTATAATGCAGAATCTCATCACGCAGCCAAAGATCTAAGAAGTGAATTTGTTCTATCCATTGAAGGAAAAGTCAGGAAAAGACCTGAAGGCACTGAAAATCCTGAACTCGCTACCGGTAATGTTGATGTTATGGTTGATAAACTGATGATCCTTAACGAAGCAGAAACTCCTCCTTTTGCAATTAAAGATGAAGTTGATACTCACGAAGATCTTCGGCTGAAGTACAGGTACCTCGACTTAAGAAGACCAGCAATGCAGAAAAACATTTTACTCAGACATAAAATGTATCAGCTTGTAAGAAAATATTTTGATGAAAACAGTTTTGTTGAAGTTGAAACACCGGTTTTGATGAAATCCACTCCGGAAGGAGCCAGAGATTATCTCGTTCCAAGCAGATTGCATAAAGGCAAGTTTTATGCCTTACCACAGTCGCCTCAGCAGTATAAGCAATTATTAATGGTATCCGGACTTGACAGATATTTCCAGATAGTAAAATGTTTTCGGGATGAAGATTTAAGAGCCGACCGTCAGCCCGAGTTTACTCAAATAGATGTTGAGATGTCCTTTGTTGATGTTGAAGATGTTTTTGCTATGATGGAAGGATTGATGAAAGTCCTGTTTAAAGAAGTATGGAACAAGGACTTAACACTTCCAATCCCAAGAGTATCATTTGAAGAAGCTATGGAAAAGTACGGAAGCGATAAACCCGATCTTCGATTTAACCTTGAAATGCAAAATCTTAATGAGGTTTTTCACAATTCAGAATTCAAAGTATTTAAAGAAGCAATTGAAGCGGGGGGTATAGTAACAGGATTATTAGCTCCCGGCTGCGGTGACTATACACGTAACCAGTTAGATGTACTTACAGATTTTGTAAAGAAATTCGGCGCAAAAGGATTGATCTGGATGCGTGTTAAAGAAGGCGGTGAACTGGAAGCACCCGTTGCAAAATTCTTTAATGATGATGAAAAGAAAAATCTGGTTTCTGTTCTTGGTGCAAATCCAGGCGACTTACTTTTCATTCTTTCCGGCAGCAGAATAAAAACACTATCCATCATGGGTTACCTGAGACTGGAAATGGCTAAGCGTCTTGATCTTATAAAACAAGATGCCGAACCTAAACTTCTTTGGGTAACAGACTTCCCGTTATTTGAATGGGATGAAGACACAAAAAGATTTTATGCTATGCATCATCCTTTCACTTCTCCAAGACTTGAAGATGTACCTTTAATGGATACTGATCCCGGTAAAGTAAAGGCAAGAGCGTATGATCTGGTTTTAAATGGAAGTGAAATAGCAGGCGGCAGCATACGAATTCACAATGCTGATTTGCAGGCAAAAATGTTCAAAGCATTGGGTATAACAGATGAAGAAGCTCAGTACAAATTCGGATTCCTTATGAATGCATTTAAATACGGTGCACCGCCGCACGGCGGAATTGCCTTCGGATTTGACAGGATGGCTATGATATTTGCCGGTGAACATTCTATCCGTGATGTAATTGCTTTTCCAAAAACTGCGAGTGCAGTTTCGCTTATGGATGAATCGCCATCCTTTGCAAGTGAGGAACAGTTAAGGGAGCTGCATATAAAGGTGAGGTAGCCAAAATCTAAGTCATTAGTTGAATAGTAACAAAACAAACTCCCCATCATCAAAAAGAATATTTAATCTATTCTCTTTAAGAAATTCATCAATCATTTTAATATTATCTTGGCTTAATAATTCGCGTTTAAGGAAAAACTGATCGTTTGGATTATAACTCTTCAGTAATTCTGTTAACTCAAAATCATTTTTATATATAAAATTCAAATTCTCCTTATTTTTTTCAGATATGGTCTTGAAATTTGTAATTATATCTCTGTTACCTCCGGAAGTATTTATTATCGTATTTATCAAAGCTCCGTAATTCCTTGCATCAACAATTTCAAAAGACTTTTTTTGATGCCGAATTATATCATCTTCTTTTATTAAGGTAAAGTTTAATGTAATAGCTGTAATAAAAATAATTATGAAAATATGTTTGATTTTAATGTTTAATAATAAAAATAAGTATCCGATTGGAATTAAAAGAAATAAAACCGCTAGAGTGTTCTGGTAATAGTCAATACTAGTATATGGCGTAGTGTCTATAAGAAGGCTAATTCGATGTGATCGATAGTAATAAATACTGATAAACTTATAGATCTCATAAATTAGATTATAGAAAAACTTAGTACTTACAATAAAAAGCATAGCTAAACTTAATCCCGAAATTATTCCTGCCTTTCGTATCAATCCTGGAGTTAAGTTTATAGTTTTGTCGAGGATAGTGTTAATAGTTAGATCGATTTTTTTGTTTATTGCTTTTTCAATCAGGTTGATTATTCCATATGCACTAACAATAGATAAAAAGGGCACTACAAAACTCAAATTTCTGAAATCCGAACTAAATTTGAACATCCAGATAATAATAGGCGGTACCACCATTATTATAACTATACAACGGCTTTGTTTTACAATAAGAGAGCTAATAATTGTAATAATTAAAAAAGCAAAAATCGGTAATCCCCAGTTATAATACATTAAATTAAAAGCTTTAATAAATATCAGACCGTAATCTGTTCCCACCCATTGTGGTTGATGTAATCCTGCAACCATTGTCGTTGGTTTTAAAAAATACCAGAAATGACTTATCGAAATAATGACAATTACGCTGAGTGCAACAAAAAATAATTCATGTTTCTTAATGGATTGCCAGTATAGAATAAGTATGTACAGTGAAAAGACCGATGCCACTGCAAAAGTATAAAACCCGGCTAATTTTGTTGCTGCCGCAGTAGATGCAAAAAGAAAGAAGATTATTCGATCAATTAATAAAAATCTATTACTATCTATTTTTAAATAAGTGTAAAAGGTCAGAAAAGCAAAAAAGGAAACAGGTAAATCAGCACTTCCATCGGAAATAAATACTAGGGAATAAATAACCGGGGCAAATAACCCATAAATTATTAATCCTACTAGATAAATATGATTTCGCTTGGAAACAGCGAGGTCAATAAACATCAAAACATTTCCGAAGAAGAATAAGGGCATAATGAACTTTGGAAACATCTGAATATTATTTTCTCCAATTAATAAATATGCGATAGACCAGTTTGCCGGAATAAGCTGTGGAAAGTGCGATGTCTGCTTAGGAAGCATATTATTAGCAAAATCCATAGCCCACGTATTTAAGTGAATCAAATAGGCAGGATCTACAAAATAAAATATTGTCCCTGCATTGGAGATAATTAAAGAAAAGTAAAATAAGACAATTAAACCAGTAACCAATAACAGATTTTTCTGGATTTTGTTGGCTGACTTAAATAATAAAATAAAATCTTGCAAATATTCTTTAAAGGTTTTTAAAGATAATGAAACTAACCCGCTTTGTCTGTGTAATAAATAGATTAAAAACAATTCACCAGCAATGAGCGTAAAGACTATTGCTTGCTTATAAATACCAAAAAGAGTGAGAGTGGTGACAAAAGAATAATTCAGGAAAAGACTAAATGCGAAAATGTAAATAATCTTTTGAATAGTTGTCATATCTTTCAGTCTTAATAGACTTAAAAGAATTAGACCAGGTAAAAAAGTTATTTGAATAAACGAGAGAACGCCAAATAGCAGCATTTTTCCAGATAGATAATTGAAAAATAAATTCCAAACCTAATAAATTTTTAAATATTAATATTTTAATTTACACATACTGGTATCAAAAATTTAGTTCCGATATGTTTTTGTTTCTAGCAGTAATCCAGGTTAGGCTAAATGGCTGGAAAATCATCCCGCTCGCCAATTTTTACAGGTAAATACCGACAAATAATACTTTCGATTGTTATGGTCTGATTAAGGCAGATAGCTTTAGAACCTAGCACCCATTTATTTCTTTAAGTAAAAACTTTTCTAGCAATATTAATCCTGATGATTCTAGAATATGAAAAAGAGTAAACTTTCTTACCGGTTGAGTAATAACCACCGGTAATATTTACTTGAAGTATCTAAATAAGTAATTGCTTTTTTCGTTTGACGGTAATTTTAGGATAAGTACATAGTTTGGCACAGATTTATATAACATTATTACCGTTGTTTTTTGAAATTGTGGTAATTATTTTCGACTTAGTACAAATGGATTAATATTTAAGTCTCCTAGTAAAAATTACCTGTAAAATTTACTTAACTTTAAAATTAACAAAAAATAACGCATTTTGTAGTATTATTAGAAAACATTAAAAATGACTAGTAAATTTTTTGAGGATTCAGTATGGGCCAACAGCAATTACTACTAATTGTTCTAGGTGTTATTGTGGTTGGTATAGCCATTTTACTTGGAATATTATTATTCAGAGCTTCGGCAATTGAAAATAAGCGTGACATATTAATAGTAGAAGGTACAAGTATTGCAGCTGTTGCACAGCAATATTATCGAAAGCCATCTGAAATTGGTGGTGGGAGCAGAAGTTTTTTAGGTTGGGATATTCCTCCCAGCTTTAGAGTTACAACAAATGGTTATTATAATGCTGAAGAAATAACTGCAGATCAGGTTGTAATTATTGGCACGGGAAATGAAGAAGTAACAGGCGGGGATTCTATAAAAGTAAGAATAACAGCAACTGGAACAAATATACTATCTGAAGTAATAAATTAAATAACAAGTTCTAATTAACCTATAAACACAAATAAATAAAGGAGACTCAAATGGGTCAGCAACAATTGCTCTTAATCGTTCTTGGCGTTATCATAGTTGGTATCGCAATAGTCGTTGGTATTAACTTATTCAACGCAAATGCAGAAGAATCTGCAAAAGATACTCTTGTGTCTGAAGGCACAAATCTGGGTGCAATGGCTCAGCAATTCTACAAGAAACCAGTAGCACTTGGTGGTGGTGGAAATTCATTTACTACTTCTAATGGTGCTCCAAATGATTGGACCATTCCAACTAACCTTATCAATACAGCCGGTGGATCCTGGGCTGAGACGGTTGGTGCTGATGAAGTTGTTCTAACAGGTACTCCCGACGCATCTTACAACTACGCTTGGACAGTGGAAGTAACTGTAACACCTACTTCTATAACATCAGAGATACTGTAACACCTACTTCTATAACATCAGAGATAGTAGAATAATACAATACAGTATAAACTGAATTGAACTAATAGATTCAGCAAGATTGTAAAAGTCGATAAAGTGTGTTAGCTTTATCGACTTTTTATTTTAAATGAAAAAACCACCGCCTACGGCGGTGGTAATTTACAGATGGCTAAGCCGGTTAAAAATTATTAAATTATAAGTATGTGAAAATATAAAAGCTTAGTCATTCAGTATATTGCTTTGATTATCATATAGTCTTTGTTCCTGAGTATCGGCATCGGCTGATGGATTATCCGGAGTTAAAAGAAGAAGTAGAAAGAGGTATAGAAACAATAAACCAGTCGTTAGTGTGTGAGATAAAAGAGAAAAATGTACAAAAAGATCACGTTCATTTGATAGTGAGTATACCACCAAAGATATCAGTGAGCAAGTACGTGGGAACAACAATAAAGGGAAAAGTAGCAATAAAGATATTCCAAGTATTTAAGGGATTAATGGAACAGAAATATTGGGTCAATCATTTTGGGGCACGAGGGTATTTTGTAATTACAATAGATAGGAATAAATGAAGAGATGATAAGGAGCTACGTAAAATATTAAAAGAAAGAAGAAAAGAAAGAAGAAGAACAGAAAGATAAGTTTAGCCTATTTTAAGAGATAAGAAAAAAAGAAAGCCACCGCCTGTGGCGGTGGTAGTTTACTTTATTTAAGCCCCAACTGTTTTCCATCCTTCAATTATCAACTCTGTAAAGTCTATTGATTTTAAATTTAAGTGTCTGATAATTTTTCAGGCAAATGACTCTAAGTTTATTTCAATTATTTTTTATGAAGAATTTTTTACAATTCCTGTAATTATTTCCAGTTTAATATTTCGAAAGTACATACCTTTGAATTAATCCTCATTTATTGCTAAAATTAACATAAAAATTTTGGAATTATATTTGCTCATTACAAAAAGTTAATTAATAAAGAGTGATAAAATGGTAGAATTCAAATTTACAGCACAAAAGAATAACGGACAGACTATAAGCGGCACTCTGTCTGCAGATAACAGCGGAGAGGCAAAAAAGAAGATTAATCTGCTTGCTGAGAAAAATCAATTAAAAATACTAAGCACTGAAAGAAAATCTACTTTTCTTTATAAAGCTGCCCGTGGTAAAGAAAAACCTATAAGAGGTGAGCAGAAAGCCTTTAATAAAAAAGAAGTTGAAGAAGCCCTTACACGACTGGGCTACACTAACTTTTCTGTGAATAAAAAGCTTCTTGATTTTGATGCTAAACCGCCAGTACAGGAAATTGTTACTTTCGTAAAGATTAGCGCCGAGCTTCTTGAGCAGAAGCTGGCTTATGGTGAGGTACTTACATTATTAATTAATGATACTCAGAATACAACCCTTAGAAATACCCTTCGCGATATTAATAATGATCTTAAAAAAGGTGCAGACAGCCAGGCGACGTTCTTAAAGTATCAGAATGTATTCGGGAAATTTACTGCTTATATGCTGGGACTGGCATCCAAGTCGGGTAATATGACAGAGATTTACAAAGCAACAGCAAAATTCCTTGAGCGCAGACAGGAGTTTAGAAAAAATTTACGTTCTGCTCTGATTACTCCACTGGTAACAGTATTTGTTCTTTTTCTCGCTGTAGTTTTCTATGTAGCTTATATATTCCCTGAAACCGCAAAACTGTTTGTTCGATTTGGCATTGATCTACCACCAATGACTGCATTTACTCTTACAATGAGTGATTTTATGGTAGAAAACCCCTGGTTAATAACGGCATTTTTCGTTGTGCCGCCAATAGCCTTTTTCTATTATTCAAAAACAACAAAGGGGGCTTATTTAATTGATAAGTATATGCTAAAACTTCCTATGATTGGGCAGCTAATTCATAAGACACTTATAGAAGTTTTCTGCCGTGTTTTTTATACGCTCTACAGCGGTTCAGCAGAAAGCATTGAGCCAATAAGAATTGCAGCGGAAGCTACAGGTAACAAATATTTTGAAGACAGAGTAAAAAATGTTTCAATTCCATTGATGATTAAAAAAGGCATTGGAGTTACAGATGCTTTTGAAGCAGCAGGAGTTTTTACTGATACGGCTTTATCCCGTTTCCATTCTGGTGAAGAATCCGGAACAATTAAAAACACTGCATTGCAGTTAGCTAACTACTATGAAGCAGAAACAGTTTATAAACTTAAAAACCTTATTGAAACAATACAGATATTCATAGCAATGTTCATTATGATTGTTATGATACTGCTTACACTTGTTTCAGCAGAAACTGCTACGGTAAGACCTAAGACACCGGGTACGGTTTCGAATACGCATACGGAGTTGAATGTTACTTAGGGAAGCGATTGATTGGTTGATTAGATGACCTGCTTCTGAAGTTTGTTGCAAAACTCTGAAAGTGTCATTTCGAAGGAGTGAAACGACTGAGAAATCTTTAAATATATCACGAATAAGATTTCTCCCTTTGGTCGAAATGACAATTATGTGACTTCTGCAACAGACTCGATTAGATTGTGTGATTGAATGGTTGAGGGATTGGTTGATTGGAAGATTGAATGATTCTAGTATGATGACATAGAATAATTATTTTGTATTAAATTAAAGCCTTCAGATTGGTTTGCTAAACTGGTTTGAAGGCTTTTATTTTTTAATTTTCTTTTTTTTTGTAAAAAACAGTCGGGAAAAACTGACTTATCTATTGCGAGGTTGTCTCAAAAGGTTCTCTCGATACATTTCATTACTCGAGAACCTTTTATTGCGGCCGGTTTTCGAATTTTTTCTGTTGGAATCAGAAAAATTATCGAGAAAACATTACTTTTTAGTCAACCCCTTGCTTTGATTTCATTCCCACATTAAAGTGCCGAATGCAAAAACCCACATCCCGGTCAATTTTTACCGGATCAAACTACTTTTTTACCAATGATGATTCTAATTATAAACATTTAAAACTCATTCTTTGAGTTTGTCACAACAAATTCGTATTCGGAATAATAATTGCAGAAGCGGTAAACAGCAACATTAAAGTTCTTTGATATTTCGTCCCTGACGGTGACTGTGGGATAAATGTCATTTCGAAGAAGTGAAGCGACTGAGAAATCTCTTAGATCTCTCCTCATTCCAATCGTCGAGATGACAATTGCACTCCTGTCATTTCGACCAGAGGGAGAAATCTAAAGAGCTGCTATGAGATTTCTCACCCGATAAATCGGGATTCGAAATGACAAACAAGCCCTGTCATTTCGAACGAAGAGAGAAATCTTGTAAACGAACAAGATCTCTCCTCATTCCAATCGTCGAGATGACAAAAAGCATTGTCATTTCGACCAGAGGGAGAAATCTAAAGAGCCGCTAAGAGATTTTTCACCCAACTAAAGTCGGGATTCGAAATGACAATAATGGTTTTGCATCATCCACCTTTAGAAACATAACACTGGTAAAAAATCGGCAACCCCAAAAACCAGAGTTCTGTAGGAACGAAATAAAAATGATATTCTAAACAGTTCATAAAAAAAAATCACAAAAGATATTATTAAAACTTTTTTGTATGTTTAATTCTGATAAACAGAAAATTTTTAATCGAGGATCTTAATTGAGGACAATGGATGATTAATCATTATAACACTCAATACTCAAGTCAATCATCCAACCTGCCGGCATACCCTCGTTACATAAACCGTTTGGCAGGTCAGCAAATAATTCAATCTTCAATAAACGATTCTTAATTACAAATTGACTTTACAACTGATAAAAAAAATAAAAACAAATAATGTAGCGATATGATGGATACGAATCTTGAAATGACTGATAAGATCGGTTATCTCCTTTTTAAGAAGGGTATAATTGATGGAAAGACACTTGAAAAAGCTTTACAGGCGAAGAACCATGATAACGGCAAAGGAAAAAGAAATCTTGCACAGGTTCTGGTTCAGGATTTTAAATATGATCACGATATAATATTCCGTGAAGTTGCAATTTTATATGCATTCCGTGAATTGGATATTCGTCCTGAAGAGATACCTGATAACCGTCTTGAAGCTATAAAGAATATGGTAAACGGGGCAGGGGAAAGTCTTAAAGAGATAATGCTTGAAAACAGCATCATACCATTTATGTATGATGAAAGAATAAAAGATAAACTTATAATAGCCGCAACTGATCCAACCGAGCGGAACATTCCTAAAGTTGCATTTGGACTTAATGCAAAAAAATATGAAGTCGTCTTTATCCGGAAAAAAGATTATGATAAGATCATCGAGATAATCTTCCCGCCTGAAAATGTATTTCTAAAAGCAATGGCTGAAGATGATGCAGAAATGCACATTGAAGAAGATGAATATCTCGATGAACAGCAGCTCGATGCTGAAATAAATCGAAGCGCTCTTATAAATCTTGTTGAAGGCGCTTTAATCGAAGGTGTTAGAAAAGGCGCAAGCGATATTCACTTTGTTCCTAAATCCAGCACACGAACAGAAGTGCTTTTCAGGATTGACGGTAACCTGCAGCAATGGCATGTTCAGGAAAACACATTACCGGAAGCTGTGCTTGCAGTTGTTAAAGACCGATCTAAAGGCATGGACAGATTCGAACGTGAAATGGCGCAGGACGGATTTATACAAAGGGAAATAGACGGATTTACTATCCGTTACAGAGTTTCAATTCTTCCAATGGTAGGAACAGAACTTCGTCATAAATTTGAATCTGCCGTAATAAGAATTCTTGATGACAGAAAAGTTGTTAAGGATCTTGATAAGCTTGGTCTTGTCGGTTATGCAAAGGATTCTTTTGTTAAAGCGATTAACGAACCACAGGGTATGGTGATAATGACTGGTCCTACGGGTAGCGGTAAAAGTACAACCCTTGTAGCAGCATTGTACCAGGTTATTACTCCGGAATATAATGTGCTCACTGTTGAAGATCCCGTAGAGTATGTAATTGAAGGTGCGCGTCAGCTTAAGATTGGTTATAAAATGAATTTTGAGCAGGCAATAAGATCAATACTTCGTCACGATCCGGATATAGTTCTTGTTGGTGAGATGCGTGATAAAGAAACTGCTGAAACAGCAGTCAAACTTGCTAACACCGGTCACTTAACATTTTCAACACTTCACACTAACGATGCACCCAGTGCAGTAGCTCGATTATATAAGATGGGAATTGAGCCTTTTCTTATTGCATATGCAATAAATGTAATTGTGGCACAAAGATTGGTCAGAAGATTGTGCCCTAAATGTAAAAAGAAGGTAGTCAATTATGATGAAATTTACATGAAGGCAATAAAGCTTGATATAGCAGAATGGAGAAATTATACAATATATCAGGCGGCTGGATGTCCTGAGTGTAATAATACCGGTTATAAAGGACGAATGGCAATACACGAAGCCCTTTATTTTACAAAAGAGATACGAGAATTAATTGTCAAATCCGGGGATGAAGTTGATGAAGAGGCAATAAGAATTCAGGCTCGTAAAGATGGTACTCTTTCTTTGAGAGATTCCGGTTTAGAAAAAGTTAAAATGGGGTTAACATCTATTGAAGAGGTTGTTGCTAATACATCGGAAAGTTAGCAGCAAATTTATTTTTATAATAAATTATTATTACGCTGGTTCAAAGGCATAACTGAAATAGCTAGGAAAACTAAGTATTACTTTATAATTCTAAATTTATAATTAAGCGACGGTTATATTTTCCGATGAACCCGTAAATATTACTATATATTTAAAGAAATTTTACATTTTTAATTGAAAATGAATTATATTAACCATAACAATTCAGAGGCACAGGGAATTAGTTCATGTTGATCGAAGAAAAAAAGATTCTCGAAAATTTTGCGCGCACTATTCCCCAATCTTTATTCGGACCGGATAGAGTAAATTACGTCTTAGAGAATATTGATAAGCTCAGCGAAAATGAAAAACTGGCATTAAGGAAGTTTTATAATAAACTCCTTACAGAAATGATTGAACGTGAAGCATCCGATATTGAGGTAGGCGGACACGGAAACGGCGGATATGTCTGGATGCGTATCTTCGGTAATAAAGAACGAGTTAGAGAACTTCCGCAATTTACTACTGATGAATCGGCAATTTTAATCATTAATCTTCTTAATGTAAACCAGAGAAAGTTTCTTGAGCAGGAACGAAATCTCGACTTCAGCTATACATTTTTTTACGAACGCGGGAAGATTCATGTAAGATTCAGATCAGATGCATATTTTGATCTTGATACTCTCGCCTTAAATATGAGAGCCATTAATCAGACGATCAGACCTCTCTCATCACTGGACTTTCATCAGAATGCTACCAGATCAATGAGTCACGGCTATATTAAATTCGGCTTATCTCTTATTACCGGAATCACCGGTTCAGGTAAATCAACAACCCTTGATTCAATAATAGATCATCATAACAAATTTGATCCCGCACACGTAATTATAATAGCCGCACCAATTGAGTATGTGCATACTTCAAATGTTTGTCTTATTAAGCACAGGGAAGTAGGCAGGGATGTAATGTCATTTAAAGAAGGCATTGTGCAGGCATTACGTCAGGATCCGGATATTATAGTTGTTGGTGAAATGAGAGATCCGGATACTATTATGGCAGCTCTGGAAGTTACAGATACCGGACACAAAGTTTTTTCCACCCTGCATACCTCCTCTGCCACTGAATCAATTGACCGTATTATTGCTGAAGTTCATCCAAATGAGCAGGAACGCGTAAGAAACCGACTCGCAGATGTGTTAATTTCTGTTGTTTCACAGAAATTAGTGCCCAGTCTGGACGGAAAACGAGTCATGGCAAAAGAAGTGCTGATTATGACCCCAAGTGTAAAAGCTGCCATTAAGAACAATAATACCAGTGAAATTTACATGATGATCAACCAGGGCGGGCAGCAGGGTATGATTACAATGGAACAGGATTTGAAGCGATTATATCTATCGAAGAAAATTTCGCTTGAAAATGCAATTACTTATGCAAATAATAAAACAAGAATTCAACAAATATTGGCAACTTGATTATGAAACCAATAGTTTGCTTATACTGCGAAGGAAATGATACTAAACTTGCCGTTCTTGATCATGATAAGTCACTCGGCAAAATTAAGGTATTAAGAACAGCATCAGTTGATGTTGTTGCATCCGGATCTAAAATCGGTGTCGATTCAGGATTTAGTCTTGAGGGGGAATCCCTTGAACTATCCGGAGTTGAGGGCAGTACAACAGAAATATTAAATGAACCGGATACTGCAAGTATTAGCGCTTTAAGCGGCACGTTAACCGGTTTAAATCCTAATAACACCTTATACATACCAGCTCTTTCTGAACCTGCTTTAATATATCACACCTTTGAAGGTAAAAGAGATGTTAAAGATTCAAAACTGGTTCAGGAACTGATTGAAGATATAAGGGAAACAAAGAGTGTTAATGTTGACAAGGAAAGTATTGATTTTACGGAACTTTCTGATGGGTCGTTGCTTGCCGCATTTGTGGTTGGTGAAGTCGGCTGCGTAAGTCTGCTTAACTCGGTTGCTCAGCATTTTGGTAAAAAATATTTCCGTGTACCTACCATTAAAAGTGCAGATACCACCCTTGCATATTACGTTGCTAAAAGGAAAAAATTCTTTCCGGATGATCAAAGTCTTGTGGTTTATATCGGCAAAGAATACAGCAAGCTTATATTTCTTCATGGCCGAAAAGTAAAGCACATAGGTACAACGCTTGATATCGGTACTCTTAACCTGCACACTTATGATGTCTACTTCTCCAAAATACTTCTTGAGATGGAAAACGGAGGCATTTCTGCTTTAGATAATATTATTGTCTGCGGAGAAGATGACTCGGAAAATTTAATTCTTTCATTTTACGGAACCTTCCCTGAAGCCAATGTTAGTAGGCTTGAATTTGATGATCTTGATCTTTCAATACTCGATGAAGAGTCCAGACAGAAATTCTCCTCATACAGTGTACCTGTTGCTGTTGCTACGGAATACTTTGATGAACAGGCGAAGGAAACAAAAGGGATAAATATACTTCCAAAGTATATCCGTGAAGAACAGAAATTTTTCCAGTTCTCCTGGCATTCCTTTATTGTTTTGCCTTTCCTTTTTATTGCAGCATTTTTAATAACATTAAAAGTTTTACAGAACTCAAGAGAGATTAGTGATCTGGACAGCGAAATTACTCAGAAAACCATTATTGCTCGTCAGAACCAGGAAATGCTAAGTAAAATAGCTGAACTTGAAACAAGGATTTCTACTTTCGACCAGACTGTTGCGATACTCGATTCCGCTTCTGCCGGCTCGGGTGTATTTAAATCGGTATTAAAAGAATTTTCCGATTTCGGTGCAAGACGCCAGGGTATTTGGCTGTCTAAACTTTCGAAGGAAGACGATAGGATAGCTTCACTTGAAGGCTACTCATTGTCCCGATATACACTTACAGATTTTGCTTACTCAATTCTGGGAGCAACACTTAACAGTATGCTTAATGAATCATTAAGAGATAAGAACGCTTATAAATTTAATATAACATTTGATATATCTTCATATCCGAAGAAAGACAATGAATAAAAAATTACGAAGCACATTAGTTCTTTTAGTTCTGCTTATTCTCGTTCTCGTGCTGGGCGGTATTTATATATTTGCTGTTCAGGGCAGTGAGATCGATGAAAAGAAAGAACAATTAAAAGAGCTTAATGCAAACGCCATTGATCCTGTAGAATTGGCGCAGCAGTATGAGCAGCTTGCAGAGCGCTCGGCAATGCTTGACTCAATTCTTGCAAACAGGAAATTCAATATTCCTCAGAACCTGTCATCTATTAAGTTCTATAACTTTATTAACGATGCGGTTACCGGTTATTCCGGAAATACCCAGGTTAATATTGAGTATGCAGAACAGAAGCAGGATAAGGAATTTTTCTATCATCTTTATAAGCTGAATGGACAGGGCTATTTCAATGATGTCTATAAGCTTATATACGCAATCGAAAGCAGCAAGGAATTGAAGAAAGTGCAGACTGTATCTTTCGGAAATCTTGTTAAAACAGATTCGGAAGATGGTGTTCCGCAGTTCCTTGTAAGTTTCGCCATGAATGTTCAGGTTTATTTCTCGCAGGATTCCCGTTTTGCACCTGCAACTTATGTGGAAAATGACCTGAGCACCGGATCAATATACGATATCTTCTATCCGCTAATTAGAAACGAAATACCGCCTAATATTGACGGATTGCTTGATGTTCAGGGAGCAAAACTGCTTGCATTAATCCCTGAAGGCGCATTCCTTGCAGATGATAAGGGTAATACCTACCTGATATGGGAAGGTGAACAGGTTTACCTTGGTTATTTAACAAAGATAGATTATAACAACAGTTCTGTAAGCTTTATATTGAATAAAGGCGGAATTATTGAAAAAGTTGATCTTAGCTTATCAAAATCAGAAATTAAGAAATAAAGTGAGAAGTAAAATGAGAACTTACATATTAACTTTAGTGACAATACTGCTATTTGTCTCACAGGTTTTTTCTCAGCAGTACTGGGAACGCAGATTTAAAACTTATAACAATCCGGATGAGCTGGTAACTCTTGCACAGACATTGCCGTTCAATTCAGCTCTTGAATTGTTGAGCAAGGTAAGTGAAAGCACCACAGGAAAACGGATCGTAAGCACTGTCGATAAAGAGGACCCCATAGGCATAGAAATAGAAAATATGCCTTATGATAAAGCACTATTAATTATTGTCCAGTACAGCGGGTTCATTTTTGAAGAAAAAGAGGACGTTATAGTAGTAAAACGTCCCGGTAAAGATCCCGCGGACAGTAGAACTCCGGAAACTTATGCTTCTGTTAATTCACGAGAAGTAAAAATATCTGCAGTATTCTTTGAAATGGATGTAAACGCATCTAAACAGAGAGGAATTGACTGGAAATTCTTGCTGTCTGGGAAGGGTTTTAATGTTGGGTCTCAAATCATATCAGAATCTCAAAGATTAACCGGTCAAGAACAGTCCATACCACCAAGTTGGAGGCTCGGCTCATCTTCTGAAGGACAAATTGGTAATTTCTTCGGTGAAGCCACTGCAGTATTTAAATTCTTTGAGCAGGAAAATCTTGGAGAGATATTAGCCAGTCCTAATATTATAGTGCGTGATAAAAACCAGGGAAGAATACAAATTGGTTCAGATTTTTCAGTTAGAACCAGAGACTTTGCAGGTAATACTATTGAAAGATTTTTCCCGACTGGTACTATTATAGAAGTTATGCCTCATGTTTACACTGAGGAAGGTATTGACTACTGCTTACTGAATGTGATGGTTGAAAGATCTACTTTCCAGACAAGTGAACTTGTTACAGAAATCAGAAAAACCACTGCAAATACACAGGTGCTTATGTTCAACGGTGAGGAAACCGTGCTTGGCGGTTTGTTTGTTAATGAAGAATCAGTAGTTAGAAGCGGCATTCCAATTTTGAAAGATCTGCCATGGTGGTTCTTTGGTCTCCGCTATATATTTGGTTCTGATCAGAAAATAGTGAACAAGAAAGAACTGGTAATTTTACTTAAAGCTGAAATTGTTCCTACTTTGAAAGAAAGATCTCAGAATCCTTCTGCAAAGAATCTTATACAGGAACAGCTTAATGACAATAAAAGGCAGATTAAATTCTATCAATTAGATCAGAGTGATTCACAGTTAAAATACTAAGGTTATAGATGGAAGTTATTCTTGTTGTTGATGATGATATTAACCTTTGTACCGCTCTGAAAGATGATCTTACTGAAGTCGGTTATGACGCATCTTATGTAACTAACGGCTTTGATGCAGTAAAACATCTTTCAGAGAATAAAGTTGATCTTGTCCTGCTTGATTTAAAGATGCCGGATATGGATGGATTCGATGTGCTGAAAGAAATGGAAGAAAAAAATTTAAATTCTAAAGTGATCGTTTTAACGGCTTATGCCGACGTTAAAAGCGCTATTGATTCTGCCAAAATGGGGGCAAGCGATTTTATCAGCAAGCCTTACGATTTTGATGAACTTTTAATTACGATTCGACGGGTACTGCAGAGAGAATGATGAACGATGAAACTTTCCCTCAGAATACTTTTTATTAACTTTGTAATAGTTCTGCTTATTCTCGGCAGCTCTGCCGTTGCTATTATTACTACAATGCAAAGAGTCCTTAACACACAAAGGGCTCAGAATATTCAGAATTCCGCATCCAACTTTTCTTACGTTTATTCGAACATATCTCAAAAATCAGATTACGAATTTGCCGCCTTAATTGAATCTGACCTGAATGCATTTATGCTTCGCGGAAATCTGTTAAATGCAGAGAATGATTTTATAATCGAACTAAGAAGTAATGGCACAGAAAGAATCAACCGGCTTGTTCATTCACCCTCAGTAAATCTGCCAAAAGGCGAATTAACATTAAAACAGTTTCTTGAATATAATCCTTATGCAATTATTAAATCCTTCAAAGATAAACAGGGGAAACAATTTTATTATGGAAGAATACTTACTCAGGATCTGCTGGATGATTTTGCTTTAAGGATAAATGCAGATATTGCCATTGTTTGGGATAATACTGTCGCTGAAGTATCGGATAAAAAGACAAATGAAAACATTCTTTATGATCTAAATAATGCTGTTGATTTTTTTAATCAGCAAAGTGAAAGTAAAGTTTATTTTGATGCTTCCGCTGCTGATGATGTAACGGCAACACTTGCTTCGCCGTTAAGCGCAACCGAATTGAGCAATAATCTGTCATTCCTTATCTTTAAAACCAATCCGGAATTGACCCAGATCAGAGAGGCATTAAAAGTGATGTTCCTGATAATTGGTCTGGCGGGCTTATTCCTTTCTGTTTTACTTACTTACATATTTACAAATAAAATGCGAAGTCAGATCACCGATCTTAGTAATGCAACCAAAGTTGTAAGTGAGGGTGATTTTAACAGAAGGATCAGCATAAGAACAAAAGACGAAATCGGGCAGCTCGGCAGAGCATTTAACCTCATGCTTGATGAACTTCAGAAAAATCAAAAAGCTAAAACTGAATACGCGGAGTTTATTACGCTTATTAACCAGAATCCGTCACTTGTTGAAATATCCAATGCGGCATTAAAAAAGATTATCAGCGCATGCGACTTTGTTGTGGGTGCGTTTTATTCTGTTGATGAAGGTGAAATAAGATTGATAAGTTCATACGGACTTAAAAAACGAGACTCAGATTATGAAACAAACGAGTTTTACCAGCGCGTTATCAGCACTAAAGAGCAAATTGAAATTACCTCGGAAGATCTGCTGCCGGTTATTCCTACCGGAACAGTTAAGCTGTGGATAAAACATCTCCTGATCATTCCTATTATCTATAATAATAAGGTTACTGCCATAATTGAATTTGGTTCTGTTGATTCACCATCAGATGAATCGAGGGAGTATCTCAGTAAGATTAAAGAACAGTTAGCAATCGGGTTGACCAATGCCAAAGCACTCGTTCAACTTGAAAGTTTCATTAATGAATTGAAGCGTTTAAATGAAGATTATCAAAAACAAAACGTGCAGATAAAAAAGCAAAATGAAACTCTGGTTCAACTGCATAAACAGCTTGAAAGAAGAGCTGAAGAACTTGAGATAGAAAAACAGCGTGCTGAGGAATCTACAAAACTAAAATCACAGTTTCTTGCAAGTATGTCGCACGAACTTCGTACTCCAATGAACTCTATTCTGGGGTTAACCGAACTGATAATAGAAAAATCACATCTCAACGGAAAGAATAAAGAACGTCTTGAAGTGGTTCTGAAAAGCGGCAGAAGATTAATGACATTAATAAATGATATTCTCGATCTTTCCAAAATCGAAGCGGGCAAAATGGAAATTCGCGAAGAGGATAATCTGCTTGAAGAAATACTTGAAGAAATATATAATACTATTAATCCGCTCACTATTGAAAAAGGTATCGGACTGGAAATAGTAAGAGTCTGTAATACCCGTATAATCATAACCACTGACAGAACAAGATTATCGCAGGTTCTCATCAACCTAATGGGCAACGCTGTTAAGTTTACAGAAAAAGGTGCGGTTAAATTACGTGTCTCTCAAACAGAAAATGAAATGCTGAGGTTCGATGTTATTGACACAGGTATTGGTATAGATGACCAGGCACAAAAAATAATATTCGAAGAATTCCGCCAGATTGATGGATCAACAACAAGAAAATACGGCGGTACCGGACTCGGACTTGCAATCTGCAAGCGTATTATTGACATGCTTGGCGGTACTATTTCCGTTAAAAGTAAATTGGGTGAAGGATCTAATTTCTTCTTTACTATCCCTCTTAAATTCGGACAGGAAAAACAAAACCTTGCATCTCAAAATGTTAATGTTGAAGTTTTAAGAAAGAATAGAAAGAATCCTATTCTGGTAATTGATGATGATGCCGAAATAAGATACACAATCGGTCAATATCTGATATCGAAGGGATATGAAGTTATCTTTGCTGAAGATGGTGAAATAGGTCTGAAGTTGGCAAAGGAAAAACAGCCATTTGCAATTACTCTTGATGTAATGCTGCCGCATAAGGATGGATGGACTGTGCTGAAGGATCTGAAGGAAGATCCAAATACAAAAGAGATCCCGGTTATTCTTGTTTCAATTCTTGGCGATAAGAAAATCGGCTATGGTCTAGGTGCATTTGAATATTTTGTTAAACCTATTTCATCAGAAAAATTAATTTCAGCTTTTAACAGACTTGAAGGACTTGCTAATAAACAAATACAAAAAATTGTTATAGTGGATGATGATGAACTGGAGTTTGAAAAGTTCAAACTTGAATTTAAAAATGAAAACATAAGGATTGATTATATCCAGGACAGCGAATTTGCATTTAATAAAATTTCCGAAATTCAGCCGGACCTTATCATTCTTGATCTCATGATGCCTAAAATTGATGGCGTTACTTTATCTTATAAACTGAAGTCCAGTCCGCAAACAAAACATATTCCGATAATTATAAGCACAGCAAAAGATCTCACACAGGAGGAAATTAAATCTCTCAATACAGTTGTTGAAAATATAACAGTAAAATCCAGGGGACATCAATTGGACGTACTCAAAATAGTCAGGGATAGAATAAAGCAGCAGGAAGAAGGAATAATTATTCAGAATCGCAAAGAAGAAAAAGCGGAAAACCACGGGACGGCTGAATCACCTGTTGTTATTGATGAAGAAGAGATTTTGGAAGACTATCTGGGTGAAGTTTTAATTGTAGATGATGATCCGGATACATTGTTTACTTTGAATGAAATGGTGCAGGCGGCAAATTGTAAAACTCATCTTGCAAGAAACGGCATTGAATGTTTAAAGATTCTTGATCTTATTAAACCGGATTTGGTGTTACTTGACATAATGATGCCTGAAATGGACGGCTTCCAGACTTTGAAAAACATCAGAGCAAACAGCAAAAATCACGACCTTGTTGTTTACGCTGTAACAGCAAAGGCAATGTCTGGTGACAGGGAAGTTATTTTAAAGCACGGCTTTAATGATTATATTCCTAAACCGGTAAACTCCGCAGTAATTACTGCTAAGATTGAACAACACTTATCAAAATTAAGATCAGTTTAATGAAGAGAATACTTGTTATTGATGATCTGCCGGAAAATGTATTTATGCTTCAGGATCGTTTAGAGCATGAAGGATATGAAGTACTTACTGCTTATGATGGAAGCACAGGAATTGAAAAAGCTGTTTTAGAACTGCCCGATTTGATCCTGCTGGATGTTATGATGCCCGACATTACAGGTATAGAAGTATGTAAAACCCTGGTTGCAAATCCTAAAACAAAAAATATTCCCATAATACTTGTAACCGCTAAATCCGGTGCTGAAGATACTAAAGAAGGGCTTGAAGCAGGAGCATTTGATTATATTAAAAAACCTTTTAACAGAATTGAGCTTCTTGCAAGGGTTAACTCAGCCCTAAAATTATCCGACGCTCAGAAATCTTTACTTGAATCTGAAAAGCGGGATACTTTTTTTGCAACTGTTGTAACAGCAAATCACAAAATTAAGCAGCCACTTACTTTGCTCAGTCTTTCTTCATCAGCAATAAAAAGAGAACTTAGCAGAGACGAATTATCAAAAGAAGCTATACTTAAGCGGGTAAATTATATTGAAATTGCAGTTAAAGAAATAACAGCGGTTCTGGATCAATTGAATGCTATAAAAGATCCTGTTATCTCAAACTATACAAAAGATATAAAAATGATTAAGGTAGATGATGAGAGACAGGATGAAGAAACTAAATAAGTTTTTGTATTGTTGACAGCATTGTTTCAAAATCGTAAGGTTTTGTAAGTTTACTTTTTATATCATACTTCCCAATATCAATCTCATCAACTTTAAGACTGCCGGACGAGAGAATTATCGGCATATCAAATTTAAGCTTTCTTATTTCAGTAATACATTCAATTCCGTTCATCTCCGGCATATTATAATCAATAATTAGCAAGTCCACTTTTATTTCTTCAGTAAGAACCTTTAAAACTTCTTTTCCGGAGGTAACACGAACAACATTATACCCGTTCAACTCAAGCAGCTCAGCAAGAAGCTCACTTAACATTTCCTCATCATCAGCAAGCATAATAATTTTATTGGCAGCAAGCGTCTTATCAGTTTTTTGAGGTTCATAAGCAGGCAGGTAAACATCGAATGTGGTTCCCTTATCTTTAGAGCTTGTCACATCAACAAAACCATTATGTGCTTTGATTATACCATAGGTGACATAAAGTCCAAGTCCCGAACCGGTATCTTTTTGTTTTGTAGAAAAATAGGGATCGAAAATTCTGGTTATATTTTCCTCCGGTATTCCGCTGCCGTTATCAGTTACGGAAAAAAGAACATAATTCCCACGCTCAAGCAGAGGATAATTTCTGATGTTATCATCATCAATTGTAACATTCTTTCCCGAAAGCATTATTTTGCCTTTACCGTCAATTGCCTCTTTGGCGTTAACACAAAGATTCAGCAGTATCTGATAGACCTCTGTTGCATTGCCAAGAATGTTGTAAAGTTTATTCTCAAAGTTCTGTTCGAAAATAATATTGTGAGGAAATGTTTGCTGGATTACTTTAGAAAGTTCTTCAAGCAGAACATTAGGTAGAACGAGTTCTTTGCGTTTGGCAGTGGGTTTGCCGAATGATAATAAGCCCTTTGTTAAGTCCCTTGCTCTTATTGAGCAGGTTTCAATATTGTCAATTAATCTTATTACATTTTCCGATTCAGGAACTCTGTTTCTTAAAAGATTTACACTTCCGAAGATTCCGGATAACAGGTTGCTGAAATCGTGTGCCATACCGCTGGATAGTTTTCCAATCGTTTCAAGTTTTTGAGCCTGGAGCAGACGCGATTCAAGAGCAGTGTTAAGTTCACGGGTTTTTATATTACTTATTGCAAATGAAAGGAGTATAGAAAATTGTTCTAAATTGTTAATCTCAATAGAACTGTAATTGCCGGATTTTTTACCAAGAATCAGCTTTGCCCATAGTTTATTTTCAAAATAGCAGGGAGAAATACAAAGCGACTCACAATTAACAACCTGGGTGAGTCCGTATCCGATATTGTTATATTGATTTAACGCTAACAGTGGTCTTCTGTTAATATCGAGCCATTTGTTAATGAAAGAAGAATTATAAATTATACTTTTTTCAACTTCACTGCGGTTTTTTATATGGTTATTATCATCCACATAAAGAAAGCTTTTTATTTCATTATTTTCCTGAAAAACAATAAAACCAAAATCACTTCCGGTCAACGGAATACATCTGAGTAAAATCTCTTCAGAGATAGGATTAAGAGAATCTTCTTTTACCAATAAAGTAAGTATGTTCTGAAGTTCATTCTGAAACCGGATGTTTCTTTCAAGAAAATCTTTACCAAGCTTATCCTGCTGCTGGTCTATGACAGGAATAAGTTCAATAAAAAAGGTGTTGGAATGATTCCTTTTAGAAACAGGGATAGGAGTTAAAATAACGTTTATTCTTGAATCAGGTAAAGGAATTACTAATGATTTATCCGAACTGTTTTTATCAAAATCCGGGGGCAGGTTTATTCCGAAAACAGAATTAAGGGAGGCGCCTTTAATTCTATTCGCTCTGCAGTTTTTTTTAAAGTCTTTATTGTACCAGGTTATCTTTAAATTCTCGTCGGCAATAGCAATGGAAGAATTCTGTAATTCAAGCAAATCATAATCATATTCGGCAGACGAAATTTTATTTGCACACATTAAAAACTAATTCTGTTTTATTTCATACTTCTTGATTTTTGTATAAAGGGTTTTGGGACTAATACCAAGTTGTGTTGCTGTTTGCATTCTGTCCCATCGGTTAGCATTCAGTATGTTTGCTATGTGCCATTTTTCCAGTTCTTCCATACTGATGATTTCTCCGGGGATATCCACAGAATTTCCGGAAGACTTTCTTAAGCGGGGAGTAGGGAGATTTAAATCATCAATGCGTATTGTATCGCTCTCGGCAAAAATTATTGCACGTTCAATAATATGCTCAAGCTCTCTAACATTTCCTGTAAAATTATAGTTCTCTAGAATTTCCGAAGCTTCCGGTGAAAGACGCTTAGGTGATCTGACAGATGATTTTGATTCAAGGAAAAACTGTGCAAGAATCAGTATATCATCTTTTCTGTCTCTGAGTGGAGGGATAGTAATAGTTATAACATTTAACCGGAATAAAAGATCTTTTCTGAAATTTTTATTATCAGCTTCTTCAAGTAAATTTCTGTTGGTAGCGCCGATTACTCTAACATCAGAAGTTAAATTGGTAACACCGCCTATTCTTCTGTATTCACCATTTTCCAGAAAGCGAAGTAATTTCGGCTGAAGCGATAAACTAAGCTCACCTATTTCATCCAGAAATAGTGTGCCGCCGTGAGCAATTTCAACTAATCCTTGTTTAGTAGATTTTGCATCTGTGAATGCACCTCTTTCATGTCCGAACAATTCACTTTCAATAAGCTGATCCGGTAATGAAGCACAATTTATAACTACAAATGGTTTATCTTTTCGATTGGATTGCTTGTGAATATATTCGGCAAAAAGTTCTTTGCCGGTGCCGGTTTCACCCTCTATTAAAATATTTGAATCTGACTGTGCAGCCTTCATGGAAAGATTTAGTACACGCTGAATTGCTTTGCTTTGTCCAATTATATTTCCGGAATGTTTCTTATTAACTTCTTTTGAAAGCAGCTGTGTTGTAACAAGCAGTTCGCGGTGTTCAACTGCTCTGTTAACAGTGAGTATTAAGTCTTCAAAACTATATGGTTTTGTTATATAATCATAAGCTCCGTTCTTTATACAGTCTATCGCTTTTCTCATTTCCGATTGCGAGGAAAGAATTACAGTTTGCAGAATAGAGCCGTATTCCTTAACAAACTTTAATACTTCTTCCCCGGAAACTTCACGCATGTTAAGGTCAAGAAGAAGCAGATCATAGTTTTTACTTTTAATGGCTTCAATTGCAAATTTACCATCATAAACAGTATCGACTGAATACCCTTCTTCAATTAACTGTTCTTTCAATAGGTAACAAAGGGTCTCATCGTCATCACAAACTAAAATTTTTGCATTTTTAGGCATAAAAGTATCTGATATTTAGTTGTTCAAATTTGGAATAAAAATCCACTATTTATATATTTGTTGCTCGATTTTCAGGGCGCGTAGCTCAGGGGTAGAGCATCTGCCTTTTAAGCAGAGGGTCGGTGGTTCGAGCCCACCCGCGCTCACAATCGAATTATAAAGCCACTTTTTTGTGGCTTTTTTGTTTTCCTCAAAAGTAAAAATAACCTATGTTTAATTATACTATATTATCCCTAAAACAGCAAATTTTACCGATACTTAGGTATCTTTGACATATTATGCTAAATTTTAAAATTATTTCAATAAAATGTTGATTTTACATGGGTGAAATTGTTTACTGGACCATAATTAGAACCGCGGTGGTTCTCCCTTTGCTTTGGCTAACAAGGGATTATATTGATGAAAAGTACTGGTGGATTTTCAGTCTGCTTTGTATTACACTTTTTATTATTTATCCTGCATATTTTTCATATAGGAAATTTGTTGAAAAAAACCAGAATGTAATCTCGGAAACTTTATGTGCAAGTTGTAAACATTTTGATCAATCAGCGGTACTTTGCATGAAATATGATAAGCATCCAACGGAAAATTATATCCCCTGCGAAGGTACTGATTGGGAACCCAAATAATCAGTTGAGCATGAACTTTGAATGAGCAAAAGATTAAAATCAATCCCACAACTGAGTCAGCTGATAAAGGTATCCGTACTACTTTTATTGGAATTATTGCAAGCATTATACTAGCGGCAATAAAAGGCTTGGCCGGATATTTTGGAAATTCTTATGCATTAATTGCAGATGCAATCGAATCAACATCGGATGTTTTTACTTCTATTATTGTTCTTACAGGATTAAGGATTGCAAAAAAACCTGCGGATCATAATCATCCCTACGGTCATGGCAAAGCAGAGCCAATTGCAGGAATGCTGGTAGCCGCTGCGTTATTTTTTGCCGCTATAATTATTATCGTTCAGAGCATTCACGAAATAATAACTCCGCATCATTCACCGGCGCCATTTACCCTTATTGTTTTGGTCTTGGTAGTTATTACTAAAGAAGTACTTTTCAGGTATGTTATAAAGGTTGGAAAATCTGTTGACAGTATTGCGGTAAAAAATGATGCCTGGCATCATCGGAGCGATGCAATAACTTCAGGTGCAGCATTTATCGGAATTTCTATTGCACTTATAGGCGGAGAAGGATATGAAGCCGCAGATGATTACGCTGCTTTATTAGCATCAGGTGTTATTATTTTTAATGCCTACAGACTCTTCAAACCTGCACTGTATGAATTGACTGATGCAGCACCTCCACCGGATGTTATTGTAAAAGTACGAAATACCTCATTAAAAATTCCTGGTGTCCATGCAATTGATAAATGCTTTGTCAGAAAAATGGGATTCAGTTATTTTGTAGATATTCACGTTATTGTTGATGGCAATATTACGGTTTATGAAGGGCACGATATTGCTCATGCAGTGAAAGATGGTTTAATGGAAGAATATTCCAAGATATCAGATGTGCTGGTTCATATAGAACCCGCAACTGAAGAAAGATTAAAGAGACAGCACAATATTTAATGAATATGATAAAGCGGCAACTTATATATTCTGTTTTTCCTTTTCTCGAATCCGAAAAATTTTCAGGCATTGAAGACTTTGAAAAGTTTGGTATTTCATCAACAATACTAAAAGGAAAAATTATTTCAGTTGAAGGGGATAATTGTATCTCTTTTCCATTTGTTGTAAGTGGAAAAATCAGAGTTCATAAAAGCGCTGAAAGCGGAAGAGATATTACTTTGTACAGACTTGAAAGAGGGGATTCCTGCATATTAACAGCATCCTGTATTATTAGTAAAAAGAAATTTCCTGCCATTTCAGTTGCTGAAACTGATACACAGGTTATTTCAATTCCATCTGAGTTGATACTTGAATGGATAGAAAAATATGATTTCTGGAGGAAGTATATTTTTGATCTTCTTTCATCAAGACTTGCCTCAATTATTTCGGTTGTTGAAGAAGTAGCTTTCAGAAATGTTGATATCAGACTGGCAGATCATCTGTTTAAATTATATGAACAATTCGGTAAAGAAATAACAACTACCCATCAACTGCTGGCATCAGATCTTGGTACATCCAGAGAAGTAGTTAGCAGACTTCTGAAAGATCTTGAAAACGAAGACATTCTTTTAATATCCAGAGGCAAAATTAAAATTCTTGATGCTGATAGCTTAAAGAAGAAATCCTCTCTGTGACTTTGTCACATACTTGCCATAAATATTGTTATATGTTTGTTATGAAATTAAACTAACAAATATTAAGGAAAAAAATGAAACGTAATGTGGGAAGTGTGGATAAAGTAATCAGGATAATTTTTGGTTTGGCTATAATTGCACTGGGCTTTTACTTTCAAAGCTGGTGGGGTGCAATTGGTATAGTCCCTTTGTTTACAGCTTTTATGGGTGTTTGCCCCGCATATTCACTTATTGGTGTATCAACCGATAAGAAGATAAAAACAGAAAAATTGAAAGTATAAAAATTATCTGAAGTCAAGGGAACAGTTTCTCCTGTTTCCTTAATCATATTATAAAGATTTTATTAAAAACAGTATCAATTCTGCTTTTCTGCTTCCGGCTTTTTGGTCATTAGACCGGGAAGCATCATACCTATAATAATACCTATTGCGAAAACTATAAAAAGTAAAAATATATGTGGAAGCGAAATAGTCCAGAACAGAATATCTGTCTGAACATCTCTTACATTCTGAATAATTATTATCAGAATAGCTATACCCAGCACGAGACTAACGATTACTTTTGGTTTCATATTTACCTCGTCAAAAATATTTATCTTAATAAAATCAACTTCTTTGTTGAACTAAAATTACCTGCTTTTAACTCATAAAAATATACCCCGCTTGCAAGCCTTGAGGCGTCGAATTCTATGCTGTGTTTGCCAGCGGATCTGAGCTCATCAACTAAAGTTGTTACTTCATTACCAAGAACATCAAATACCTTTAATGTTTGATGACTGCCGACCGGTGACTGCCAACTGATCATAGTGCTTGGATTAAAAGGATTAGGATAATTCTGTTCGAGCATAAAGCTGGAAATCACAGGAACATCAAAATCATTTATATCTGTTATGATTGATTGGAACCTGCTTCTGGCGTTTGATACAGCGGCATCAAGTTCAGCTTTTGTGTCAGCAGCTAATATTGCGAATGCAACTCTTATTGTATCATTAGCCGGAATGGAATAAGGTCCGCTTGATAAAACGTGAGAAATATCTCCCGGACCAGCATCAGGTTTGCTAATGCCATTTGATATTGCCTGCCATTTTTCGTGATCTGCGAATCCATCATAAACACCAAATCCTCCGTCGCCGCTGTCGTTTTTAATTGCATAAAATCCAAAGTTCTCAGCGGAGACAAGTGCAACACCAAGGTAGTTATTAGGATTCCCGCCATTTCGGTAAACGAAGCCGTAATTATTAGCATTATCCCAGCTGGTTATGTCGCTTCCGGCATCTGCAAAATCCCAGTCGAAAAATAAACCTGAGAAAAAGTTTTCTATCGAAGTGCTGTTTGTATTTACAAAACGATAATCAAGTATCATAAAGTTTTTATAATGTTCGGAAGAGAAAGTATAGGAATTTAAATATGCATTAACACCAATTTTATTTGCACCGGCATTATTATCATTAAAGATTCCTGAACCCTGAACATCTGCAACGGTTCCGGGAATTGAAAGTACAAAAGGTTGTACAACTGAAAAATCATTATTCTGAAAGCTTTGATTACTTCCTCTGGCAGCATCAGAAATCCTTGTTGCCGATGTACCTAATATCAGCGCTCCCTCAAACAATAAATCACTTCCGCCCTGATACCGGAAACCAATACCCTGATTATTATTAGGATAATCGTTGTAGCCCTTGGTTCCCTTGCTTGTAATTGTCATAGCAACATCATTTCCGAATTGTGTCGCATAAGTAGGGTTGGCAATTATGCTGATCCATTGAAAATCATTGTAACTTACATCAGAATACTTAAGTTGAAAGTGCAGATTTGTGTTTTGCGGAGTGTTGTTAGCTATGCTGAACGTAAACTTATTTGAGTGATTATTAAATTCCTCTAAAGTTGCTTTACTCCCTGCGCTGAAATTTCCGTTTATTACAGTTGAAAAATTATTTTTCTTTTCGAGTTCAATGTTCAGAGAAGACGTAGGATTGAGATAATTAATAAAATTCACACCAACAGTTATAGTTTCACCGGGCTGAAAAATTCCATCACCATTTCCGCCGGGGGCTTCATCACTGAATACAACTTCAACCGCACGCACTGATCTTGAGCTTAAATTAGATAATGTTGAGTGTGCATTGATCCTTCCATATCCTAAAAGATCAGCAAGGTTAGAATTAACAGAATTAATATTATCAGAATTAACTCTTATCTGTTCGCCAATCTGAACCGGATTATAAGTAGGAAAATGTGCAACCGTTAGTGCTGCCAGACCTGCAGCTAAAGGAGATGCCATTGATGTTCCGCTAAGTGTTGCATAGGTATCATTCTGCCAGGTATTATAAATGTTGCTTCCCGGTGCAGATACATCAATATATCTTCCGTAATTCGAAAATCCGGATTTGGCATCTGTTGAAGTTGTAGAGGCAACAGAAAAGACGCCCCGATAAGCTGCCGGATAAAACTCTTCTATGCTGTTACTGTTACCGGCGGCTGCAACAACAAGCGAGCCTTTTGATAAAGCATAATCAATTACCAGTTGACCAAACAACGAATAACCTCCGCCGCCCCAGCTGCAATTAATTACCCGGGCACCGTTATCTGCCGCATAAACAATACCCTCATAGCCGAAAATTACATAAGGTCCGCTTGGACCCCGTAAATCATCTCTTGTAACTTTTACAGCCATTATTTTAGAGTTGAACCCGATAGAAGCAACACCAATTCCGTTGTTTGTTACCGCAGATGCAATACCTGCAACGTGTGTCCCGTGATCGGGTCTGTCTTCCATTGGATTGTTATCAGGTGTGCCATTCAAACCGCCGAAATCCCAGCCCCTTATGTCATCAATAAATCCGTTTCCATCGTCATCGATTCCGTTACCGGGAATTTCATTCCAGTTCATCCATATATTATCTGCAAGATCGGGATGATCCCAGTCAACACCAGTATCAATTATTCCGATTACTACGCTCGTATCGCCTTGAGTTATATCCCAGGCTTGTGCTGAATTTATTTTTGATAGTGCGTATTGTGATGAATAACCCGGATCATTAGGAACAAATGAAATTTCATAAACAAATTTTGGTTCTGCCCATTCAATGTCAGAGTGATTTTTAATTTTTGAGGATACATAGAAAGGATCAGCATCGGAATCATACTCTAAAATAATAATTCTGCCAAGCTCAGAATTTGTTTCAAGCACTTTATCTGTAAAAACAGCTCTTGAGGATTTTAATCCGAAAGAAGACATTGTTTTTTCAATTGAGGATGGTAAAATAACAGTTCCATCAACTGAGGATGCGATTGGCTGATTGAATTTTACGAGAATTGTATTAGAAAGATATTTAATATTTCCTTTCTCAATTACATAAATGTTTTTATTTGAAGGATGGAATCCGAATAAGAGTATTGAGATAAAAAACAAAACTACACTAAAACGAAAAACAGAAATATTATACATAATTACGGATCCTGTGTTTTAATTATTGAATATCTCCCCATGAACTAAAATTATAAAATTGCTTCCAGTGATTCTTTATGTGCTTTAATTGTCTGATCCAGATCTTCTTTAGTATGAACTGTGGAAACGAACAATGCTTCAAACTGAGCAGGTGCAAGATACACACCACGCTTTAACATTTCGTGAAAGAACTTGCCGTAAAGAGCAGTATCAGATTTTACCGCACTATTAAAGTCGTTAACTTTTTCTTCAGTAAAAAACATGCACATCATTGAGCCAATACGATTCATTGCATAGTTTTTACCGACTGATTTGAGATTATCCTTAAATCCACTTTCAAGATAAAGAGAAATCTTTTCAAGCTGAAGATAAATTTCGGGATGCTCTTTAATAAAACTCAATGCAGCATATCCTGCCGACATAGCAAGAGGATTGCCGCTTAATGTTCCTGCCTGGTAAACCGGACCGCTTGGAGCAATCTTTTCCATAATTTCTCTTTTACCGCCAAATGCACCAACGGGTAATCCGCCGCCGATTATCTTACCGAAAGTAGTTAAGTCAGGTTCTATTCCTAACACTTCCTGTGCGCCTCCGGCAGCAACTCTGAATCCCGTCATAACTTCATCAAAGATCAGAACAATTTTTTCTTCATCGCAGATAGCTCTGAGCTCTTTGAGAAAGTCGCCATCTGAAACCACAACGCCCATATTGCCTGCTATGGGTTCAATTATTATTGCTGCTATTTCATTCTTATTTGCAGCAGTAAGTTTTTTGATTGATTCAATATCATTATAATCTGCTGTAAGAGTATCCGCCGCATTGCCTTTTGTAACTCCGGGACTTGTAGGAACTCCAAGCGTAAGAGCACCGGAACCTGCTTTAATTAAAAAATAATCTGCGTGACCATGATAGCACCCCTCAAACTTTATAAATTTTTCTCTGCCGGTAAAACCTCGGGCTGCGCGTACTGCACTCATTGTAGCTTCTGTACCGCTGTTAACCATACGTACCATTTGAACTGATGGAACAAGCTGTGTTATAAGCTCAGCCATTTTAATTTCCATCTCTGTTGGAGCGCCGAAGCTTGTTCCGTCTTCTATTGCATTAAGTAATGCTTCTTTTATAAATGGCGGATTATGACCGAACAAATGCGGACCCCAGCTTCCGATATAATCAACAAAACTGTTGCCGTCTGCATCAATCATTTTTGAACCCTCGCCGCGAGTAATGAATAAAGGATCGCCGCCGACAGATTTAAATGCTCTTACCGGTGAATTAACTCCCCCGGGGATATATTTTTTTGCCTGCTCAAATAATGCTTTGCTTCTTGAAGTATTCATAAAAAACATTTCTCTTTCGATATAATGTATAATAAAGATTGGGGCAAATTTAAGAATTAGTTAGGGATAAAATAAGAGGAAAAATGAGAAACTCACTTACACTCAATCATCATTATTGGTATAAAGAATAATTATTAAGTTGCTTTTTGATAATATTTTTATTGTTTTTCAGTTAAAGAATTTAGAATTTAATTAATGAAGCAGCCAGTTCTCTTAACTTTATAAGGAAAAGTAAATAAACAGATAAGTTTTTAATGAATAACCAGGCAGACATAATAATTTTCAGAGCAAGAAGAAGAAAATGTGAAAAGATACTTTTAGCTGTAATATTATTTTTGTTTCTTTTTACTCAATACTCCTGCGATACAGCAGAACCATTGCCGGAAGGCGGAGTTGGTTTAACTCTTGAAGAAGTCTCCTGCACAGAAATATGGTTAACACTAACAGTTGTAAACCTCTCACCCACTGCTTACATACAATTATATCAAAACGGAACTTTAATTAATACAATTGACGTAATCAGCATACATACTCCATTATTAATTGATTCACTCAGTCCGGGCACTGAATATATATTTGAAGCATTTTCCTCCCAGAGAGGGAATGAAATTAGAAGCAACAAGCTCATTGTAACCACCCTTGACACCACAAGCCATAACTTTACCTGGCAAACATTTACTTTTGGAGACCACAGCAACAGTATTTTAAGAGATGTTGTTGTTATTGATGAAAATAATATTTATGCGGCAGGAACTATTTATCTTAATGATTCACTTGGTCAAGTAGATCCACATCCTTATACAATAGCTTATTGGAATGAACAAAATTGGCTATTTAAAAAGATTTATGATACAAACAATCAATTAATCCCAAGTATTAGAGGAATTAAAGCTTTTAGTTTGACTGATATATGGCTGGCAGATGGTGGTATACACAAGTGGGATGGCATTTCAGACCAAGCAAATATTTCGTTTGATCGTATTTCATTAATCGGCGGTGAAGAAAATGGTCAGTCAGTTAATGGTTTTTATGGAACAAGTCCAGATAATTTATTTGGTTTTGGTTGGAAAGGAATGATTACTAAATACAATATTGATAGCTGGCAGAAAATGCAAAGCAATACAGAAGTAGATTTGCTAGATATTTGGGGCAACCCTGAAGGTACTGTTTGGGCTTGCGGTTATACGGGCGATTACGCTACTACTGTTCTTCTCCGTTATGATGGTACCATATGGAATAAAGTTTATGAGGGTAATTCAAGTAATCAGAATAATAACGAGTATATAGGACCAACTTCAGGTATTTGGACTAACTCAAAGTTTTTTACATACGTTGCAAGCTGGGGTAAAATATACAGGCAACCAAATGACAATATTCTTAATATAAAAAGACTCACCCCAAACTTCTCTGATGTTGCTTTCGCTATGCGAGGAACAGACCATAATAACATATTTATAGCCGGACAGGATGGGCTTGTCGGTCATTATAACGGTGTTACTTATACAGAATTTAACGAATTAAAAGAAAATGCAAAAAATTATCTCGGTGTTGCAGTAAAAGATAATATTGCAGTTGCTGTAGGTGTTAAATA
>JAGXRK010000014.1 GCA_018335755.1 Ignavibacterium sp.
AGGTGCTAATGAAAATATAAATGGGCTTATCAGGCAATACTTTCCTAAAGGGTCTTCTTTTGAAAATATTACTAATCAACAAATTCAATATGTTCAACACAAGTTAAATAACAGACCAAGAAAAAAATTGGGGTTCTTATCACCAATTGAATTTTTATCATTAAATTTGATTAAACAAAAAGTTGCATTTGTGACTTGAATTCAGCTTAACTAATCAGCCTTATATACTAATTCTCCGTTGACAAATGTTTGTAAAACTTTAAGTGTTAATATTTCAGATGCGGGCATTGTCATTAAATCTTTATCCAAAACCACAAAATCTGCATATTTCCCAACCTCTAGGCTTCCTTTTTCAAGTTCTTCGAATTGTGCTTTTGCTGCCCATATTGTCATAGCTCTCATTGCTTCTTCTCTTGTAAGTGCATTTTCCATTTGGAATCCATCGGCAGGTATGCCGTTGCTGTTTTTTCTCTCGAAGGCTGCATAAAATCCATAAAGCGGATTAATAGGCTCTACAGGGAAGTCACTTCCATTGGGCAGCCACCCGTTTTGATTAAGAAGCTCTTTTAGTGCATATGCCTGTCTTAGCCTATCCTTCCCAATTCTATTTATAGCCCAAAGCATATCTGATGTTGCATGTATTGCCTGTACTGATGGAATAATGCTGAACTTTTTAAATTTATCAATGTCGCCTGGGTGAACAATCTGTGCGTGCTCTATCCTCCATCGTCTGTCGTTAGGCCCCTTTAGCAAATCCCCGTATATATCCAACATCAGGCGGTTTGCGGAATCTCCAATACAGTGTGTGTTTAATTGGTAGTCAAAATCATAAGCTTTTTTAGCCATTTCTTTTAAAAAATCAACTGTATTCTCTAGTATCCCTGAGTTTTTCGGATCGTCGGAATATGGTTTAAGCAGTTTTGCGCCTCTTGAGCCTAATGCCCCATCAGCAAATAATTTTATTGATCTGATATTTAAGTGGGTTGTTTTGTAATGTCCTTTTGATGCGAAATACTCGAAATTTTCTTCAGTAGGAGATAGCATTGCATAAATTTTCATTTTAAGCTTTCCGCACTGCTGCAATGAATCTATTATTAGAATTGTTTCTTTTCCTAGTCCGGCATCGCCTATGCCTGTTAGTCCTACTGCAAATAAGTTGTTCTGTCCGTTTATTAATGCCTCAATTAAAACTTCTTTTTCGGGTTTTGGAATAATTTCATCAACCAGATATATTGCACTTCCGATTAAAATGCCTGTTAACTCTCCATTTTTAACTTCGATTCTTCCGCCTGCAACTTCTTTAGCTTTTTTTATTCCTGCTCTATTTAAAGCTTCGGTGTTGGCTATTGCAGCATGTCCATCAACTCTCCTGAGCAATACCGGAACATTGGGGAAAGCTTTGTCTAATTGCTTTCTGTTAGGAAATTCCTTAACATCCCATTCATTTTGATCCCAGCCTCTTCCTAAAATCCACTCAGAAGGATAGTCATTATGATGCTTTTTTATTATATCTATAACCTCATCAAATGATTTGGCTCCATATAAATCAGCATTTAGAAGGCTTTTACCATAACCAAAAAAATGTGCATGAGGGTCAATAAATCCAGGATATACAAATTTCCCATCAAGATCAATAATCTCTTTTGAGGAGTATTTTTTTAGTATTTCAGAATTGCTGCCAATGTTAATAATTTTACTGTCAAGAATTGCCATGCATTGAGCTGTCGAAAACTCATTGTCGACAGTGTATATTGTAGCATTAGTAATAATAAGGTCAGCAGTAATGTGTTTTTCGTTGCTCATATTACACGAAAATAATGATATCACCAATAACAACGTTATTGTTAGGTTAAATGTTTTCATATTTTTAATACTTAAAACTACTTCCTCCAATAAACTCCCGAAGTATTGATGTTGGCGGGATATCTTGAGGATCCATTGGATTGAATAATGTAAGAATTCTATTAAGTTTTTTTACTTGCTCTTTGATGTGCTCATTTTCAGCTTTTTCCGGTATAAGAATGCTTGGAGCATAATGGGCGAAAACTGCTATTTCATACATTAAAGCAGAGTTGAAAATTGCATGTGCACTTTCCTGGAATGGAAATATACTTTGATATTCATTTTTTATAACATCAGGCCATCTTTTCAAAGTCTCATTGAAATCATACCCTCTGAATAAATGGTCGCGTATTAATCTTCTTATTAACCTGTGTTCTGATGTTGAAAATGGAAGATGATCATGTATGTTAAGAGTATTAAGTGCCGATACATACAAACGGTAAGAGTCAACATCCATAACATTTCTCCATAGCTCAGGATTAAGACCGTGAATTCCTTCAACAATAATATATGTGTCGGAATTTATTTGTGTTGCTTTTTCCTCAGGCGTTGCTCCTTTGCCATCGAAATGATATCTGGGTAAATGGACCTCCTTGCCTGAAATAAGATTATTTATCGTTTCTCTTATCAATTCAAGATTTAATGCTGAAATAAGTTCGAAGTTCTGTATCCCCGTTTCAGGATCGAATGGTATTTGTGAATGAGGTAAGTAGAAGTTATCCAGTGATATTATCAAAACTTTCTTCATCAAAACTTTCAACTCAATGTATAATCTGTTTGCCGATGTCGTTTTTCCTGATGATGTTGGTCCTGCAAGAAATATTACTCTTGGCTTAAGAGGGTGGCTAACAATATTATCAGCAATTCGACCTATTTTTTTGGCCTGATATGCTTCAGAAATTTTGATTAGTTCGGGAAGCTCACCTTCTCTAATAGCTTCGTTAAGTTCGGCAACAGTCGAAATACCAATACTTTTCATTGCATCATCAGATTCCTCAAACCTTTTAAGATATTTGCTCAACTCTAGTCTCTCCGGCATAATTCTATTGAAAAATTCCGTGTCTGCAATCAGGAAAAATCCTTTATTAAATAGAAAGAGCTTAAATTTTTCAAGCTTTTCCCAATTCTCTGAAACATGATTTAGAAATAGTTCACCACCACCGTTTAAATGAACAAGCCTAAGCCCTTCTATCTCAGAATCGTGGTTTTGAGAATTTAATAGAGTATAAATATCCTGTCTTTTTATATTTTCAAAATACCTAATTACTTTTTGCTTTGGCAAAACATCATGCTTAAATTCTACTTTCAGCTTTATGTTTTTTTCAATTTCTCTCTTTATTTTCTCAATCTGCTCTTCACTTGGAACAAAATCTTTGTAGTATCCATAAGCTCCTCCCGGAATACTATATGCAATATGATAATCTTTCTCGGGAAGAATTTTTTCCGATGCATTGTTGAATAGTACCAGAAGTGGTTCCAATAATGTTCGAAATGAGCCTTCGTGGATAATAACCTTTTGTGGGTGTGGCTGTAAATTGCTGGTGTCACTCATATTGCTAGATTAACTTAAAATTACTTAGCCCAAAGTTAAGTGTTTTGATAAAATTAATGACCAAGGTGTTAAAAATGATGTAATAATTTTTGTTGAATAATAAAAATGTATAATTATTTTTGTTGCTGATAAAAATGAATTTGACAATTAATTATATACTAAAGCATAATACCATGATCGACCTATCAACCAATTATTTAGGAATGACATTAAAGAGCCCTGTTATTGTGGGTAGTTCAGGGCTTACACGCTCAATAGAAAATCTTAAGGCTATAGAGAAAAGTGGGGCAGGAGCTGTTGTCTTAAAATCATTGTTCGAGGAACAGATTAGTTTTGAATCTCATAAGGTTATGGCTCACGATGATATGCAGAATGCATATACCGAAGCATACGATTATATTCACAACTATGCTCAATCTCATAAGCTAGACGAGTATCTTGATTTTATTCATCAGGCAAAAAGCTCAATTAATATTCCGGTTATTGCAAGTATAAATTGTGTTACTGCAAGTGAATGGACTTCTTTCGCAAAAAAGGTACAGGATGCCGGTGCAGATGCCCTTGAGCTAAATATTTTTGCATTGCCTGCAGATCCTGATATTATGGGTAGCCAATACGAGAAAGTTTATTTCGATATAATTGAAAAGGTTAAAAATGAGATAAGCATTCCAATTTCAATAAAAATTTCTTACCACTTTTCAGGATTAGCTGAAATGATTAAAAAGTTGTCTTGGACTGGTATAAAAGGGTTAGTGTTGTTTAATAGATTTTTTAGCCCTGATATTGATATTAATGATTTGAAAATTAAGCCGATTAACGTTTACAGCACACCTGAAGAGATTTCTATGCCTTTAAGATGGATTGCTATTATGTCTGATAAAGTAAAAATAGATCTTTGTGCTTCTACAGGAGTGCACGATGGTAACGGAGTTGTAAAGCAGATTCTTGCAGGCGCTAAAGCTGTTCAAGTTTGTTCAACTTTGTATAAAAATGGGCTAGGACATTTAGATCTAATAAATAAGCAAATTGTTTCCTGGATGGAAAGCCGCAAATATGAGAAATTATCTGATTTTAGAGGAATGATGAGTTATGAGAAGATTTCTCACCCTGCAGCTTATCAAAGGGTTCAATTCATGAAGCATTTTTCAGGTATAGAATAGCAAGGAGTTTGTTAAAAAAAAGAGGGGTAATTTTTAAATTACCCCTCTTTTTTTAATCCTGTTCAGCAAAAACTTGCTGTAAAAGTTCAGTGACCCTGGCTGTGGGGTCGGTGCGTATTTTATACTCTTCTTCTTCAACAAGGAAAAATAACCCATCAAGCGCCTTGCCTGTAGCATATGCGCCAAGATCAGTATTTATTGGTTCATGAATAGGAGATATATTTGCGTATTGATTATATGCACTGGCTAATGTATTCCAAGTTTGTGCTGCACCAACTTTTGTTAATGAAGCAGTAATGTCAGGTGCAAATGCTGCTATCAAACTAGTATATGTTTTGCTATGTAAATAAGATGTTGCTGCATTGTCAGATCCTTTTAATATACCCCAAGCATCTTCTATTGTTATAGAAGTAATAGCATCAATGAAAATTGGCTTTGCGTTTTGAGCCGCATCCTCAGCAGCTCTGTTTAACTCAAGTATAAAATCATTCACTAGCGACCCCATCCCAAGTTGATTAATCAAAATGTTTTTTGCTGTTTCTGCTTCTGAAGGCCATGGGATTTTTATTACAGGATGTAAAAAGTAACCATCTGCAGTATTAGCTTTGACAACAGAATTGTCTGTCCCAACCTTTAAGGCTTCCTTTAAACCTTCTATTACTTGCTCTTCTGTTAATCCGGAATTAAACAAGTCAAGAAGTTCTTCGCACGAAGTGGTAGTAAAGGCAGTAGTTACTGATATTATTAGTGCCGTGAGGAATGCTTTTGTTTTCATGATAAATTATATTTGAAGGATGTTACTAGAAATTTTTAATATACCAAAGTTACTAAATTTCTTAATTTAAATGTGTTAATCAAATCAATAAGTATTCCACAATTGTTGTATAATTACCTAAATTCAAGTAATTAATGCAACTTTTTACGAGGATATAAAGTAAATAATATTTTTCAAGACAAAGGAGAAAGAAATTATCTTTCCCCTTGTCCTGATGGATAAAGTTTAAATTGGCTTTCCTCGTCAAAAAAAAGTTGCAAAATGAAACATTTAACCAGAGAACAAAGGTACACAATTTCTGAAATGAGAAGTAGTGGATACAAACAACAAGAGATAGCGGATGTTATTGGTA
>JAGXRK010000015.1 GCA_018335755.1 Ignavibacterium sp.
CTCTGTAAATTTTAACACACAAAAAGACGATTTTGATTTAATTAAAAACATGCATATAAGAGGCAAGATAAAAAACCAAGAGCAAGAAATACTATGGAATAGATATATTGATTTTCATAAAAATCTCTATGCTTATTTCCAGAACATGCTAGAAAATTTATCAAAAAGATTTAACGAACATAAGATAATTTTACGACCCCATCCCTCAGAGAATCATGCCCCTTGGATCGAAATTGCCAAGAGACTAAATAATGTTGAGGTAATATTTGAGGGCAATGTTAGCGAGTGGTTGCTTGCTGCAGATGTTATGATTCACAACAATTGCACTACAGGGGTTGAATCATTTTTGCTAGGTAAACCGGCCATTTCATATCAGCCGATTTACGACAGTTTAATAGAACATGAGCTGCCTTCAGAACTAAGCTATAAAGTAAATACAGAGCAGGAGCTTTTCAATTTGGTGGAAAGGGTAATAAATAATGAGGTTGAACATAAGCATTATATCCAGAAAAGAGAATTGTTTGCCAAAGAATATATAGCAAATGTTGATGAAAAGCTGGCGTCAGAAAATATCTTAGAGTATCTCAACGAAATCGACTTAAAGGATAGTTCGGCTCATTTTCCCGTTAAGGAAAATATAACAATAAAAATAACCA
This sequence comes from Ignavibacterium sp., assembly GCA_018335755.1. Classification (GTDB taxonomy): domain Bacteria; phylum Bacteroidota; class Ignavibacteria; order Ignavibacteriales; family Ignavibacteriaceae; genus JAGXRK01. The sequence goes on from JAGXRK010000015.1 coordinate 657, forward strand.
ATTTATTAAAAGATATTAAGATGACATTAAAAAGTCCTTCGAGGGTAGCAAAATATTTTGTAAAGCACGATGCTTACGACTTTCAGAAATTTCCGGGCCTTTCGATTGCGGAGATGCGAGATGTTTTAACAAGTTTTGTTAAAGCTACAGGTCGCTTTTCTGATTTAGAAGTAATTCAAATATATAAAAATACTTTTTGTATTTACAAACCATGAAACTGGAAAATGCAGTAAGGGCAACTACTTTAAAGAAATTCTCAACAGGCATTAATGATATTATTTTAGCAGCTAAAAATTGCTTATATCTTTTTATGTACAAGGCTTGTTCATTGATTTCTTTGAAACTGAGTTTGATATTCTTAACACAAGACTTAGTATCTAACCGGGTGATATATGTAAAAGTGAGGGATTTATACCTTTATTTAACGGAGTCGATTTCATCTGATCAACCACTTCTCGAGTGGCAAAACCTATTTAATAATAGTTTCGTAAAAGATGGAAGTTGGGACAAGAACGTCAGACTTATTGTGCCTCATTATTACAACCAGCATCACAAGAGAGCTATTTCTTACCGTTCTACATTTCAATTATTTAAGGAAAAAATTAATTATGTAGATTGCGACGAATATCAGAGCAAAATTAAAGGATCGAACGGTTTTGCGAAAATGACAGAAAGCGAATTGAATGAAAGATATGAAAAGCTTAAATCAATTTATCAAAGTATAAAGAGTGATGGATACAAGAGTCAAAAAGACCTCAACGCCAAACCTTGCCATTGGAAAGATGAGATAAAAGTTGTTTTGGACAGGAAAGGAAAACCAATTAAGCTGGCTCAAAGCGCAAATCACCGGTTTGCCATAGCACAAATATTGAATATAGAATATGTGCCCGTATATGTTCTGGCTATCCATGAAGGCTGGCTATTAGAAATTTGCAAGCAGCATAATAGCGAACCATTATTAGCGATAAAAAAACATTTCGATAATATAAATAGTGTGTATGAAAAAAAGTAAGAATAGCAAACATCATAATTTATGACTTAAGTTAAAGAAGAGGTGTAAAGGGTAATGAAAGAGTTTATTGGTCTATTAATCCATAAAATCGGTTTTAAACCGAAACAAACGGGCAACACATATTACAAGGAAACGGCAAAGAAATATCTTCAAAGGCGGCAGGGCTCCGCCAAGTGGGAAAAAGAACAAGGAGTCGTTAAGGAATTCCTAAAATATTTCGCTGATGGTTCAAGAGTTTTGGATATACCATTTGGGACTGGTCGATTTGTCGATCTTTACTTGGATAAAAAGATGAGTATTTACGGTTTAGATATAAGCAAAGATATGGTTGATGTGGCAAGAGAAGTTTTAGGGGAAAAATTTTCTCACTGCTCTGTCATAATTGCTGATGCGACAAAACCGTTGCCGTACGAAGACGATTATTTTGATGCGGTAGTATCTTGGAAATTTATTAAATTTTTTAGATATGATATCGCAAAAAAAATACTAATTGAGATTAGAAGGGTTTTAAAAGATAAGCTGATCATCAATGTGGCTATTCGAAACCCGGATGCTGAAATAGTTGATGACCCAGATAATTTAAAGGCAATAGGCGGTAATATTTACGAAGATGATTTAATGCGGCTATTTAACGAATCAGGTTTCAATTTACTTGAAAAGAGATTAATAGTTGATGGATCAAAAATATCTAATATAGATGAAGAGAACACATCTAGAATAATATGTGCATACCTGTTGGAAAAAAGCTATACTATCGGCGATACCATTAATTAATTTGAGATTGATATAGCAATATTAATAGTGTTAAAGGGTGAACTTGTATGAAGCGTATAGATATAATTGGAGCACCTGGTGTTGGAAAATCGACATTGGTTAACTTGTTGCTGGAAAAACGTAAGAATACTAGTGTATGGTTGACAGTTGATGAAGCTAAGACTCTAATTGCTAAAGAAGAAATTAAAAATAATTATTCTATAATTAAGAGACTTTTAGGACTTTTAATATTAAATATTATCAATAAAAAAAAGCTCCGTGAATGTTTCAGGGACATGGTTAATGAAACTGTTGAAAAGAAAGCTTTTCAAGAGAAACTTGAATTATGGGAACCATTTATTGAATTCTGTGTGAATTGCGTTGGAGATCATAATAAAGATGCTTACTATCGCCTACTATTAGCTAACTCTTTCTTGCATATCATCAAAGATGTTGCGCTTATCGAGCGCTCAAAAATCAAAACAAAGGTTGTTTTTGATTATTCTTTATCACAGAATGTTACTGGTCTCATCTCCTGGAACTATGAAGTTGGATCTAAGCTGAGTAAGGAATATTTTGAATTAATGCCGCGACCTGATGCTTTAATTTATATTGAAGCGACTCCTGAAATTATTGTCGATAGAATTATTCAAAGATCAAGCGAAATAATTATTACGCAACATCGTGAGTTATCTAGCAAAGAGATACTTCAAAGGACAAAAATAACAATATCGAATATATCTAGTGGTGTAAGGGTCTTGCAGGATAAGGGGATCCCAATACTTACTATAGATTCTACGCAATCGCTAGATGATGCTGCATATTTTTGCTCTGAGTTCTTAGATCAATTATAAATGTTCATGGCATTTTAATCATTAAAATTAGAAGCAGAAAAATATAATACAACTAAGGTGACATAATGACGAATTCTTTTACAATGTTAGCTAAAATATTATCCCATAAGGAAAAACTTCAAGTAATTATATTATTATTTATTGTTATCATTATGGCTTTTTCTCAAGCGCTTGGGGTAGCTTCAATCATGCCATTTATTTCATTAATTATGGACCCTGATTTGGTTTATCAAAACGAATATTTGAATTGGGCTTATAACTACTTTTCTTTTGCAGATGCCAAGGCTTTTATAATAGCTTTTGGGATATTAATGCTTCTAATAATTATTATTTCAAACGCTGTCACTACTTTAAGCATGTATGCACGAATTAGGTTTACGTGGATGAATAATCATCGACTTTCTTCCAGACTGCTGGAGAAATACTTATCAAGATCTTATGATTATTTTTTAAATAAACACAGCACTACTTTATCGAAAAACGTTTTGAGTGAAGTTAATCATCTTACAACCAGTTTTATAATACCATTATTGTTGTTCGTTAGTAATGGTATCCTGTTGCTATTCATTATGGGTATGCTATTATTTGTGAATGTCACTACTACATT
>JAGXRK010000016.1 GCA_018335755.1 Ignavibacterium sp.
AGGGTTTTTAGTCAAACCAAAGGCTGAGTACTCACCAGAAGAACCCATAGCAAATTCATCCAGATTAGTTTTGCCAATAATAATAGCATCTTCTTTTTTTAATTTTTCTATCACTGTCGCATTATATGGGGCAACGTATTCTTCAAGCATTTTTGAACCAGCAGTACATTTTAATCCCTTGACCAAAATGTTATCTTTAATTGCTAATGGGATTCCAGCTAATTTACCGATTTCTTTACCAACTAAAATCTTTTGATCAATTGATTTTGCTTCATCTATGGCTTTTTCATTTAAATTAATAAAGGAATTTATTTCTTTATCTCTTTTATTTATTTCTCCCAAGACATTTTCAGTTAATTCTTGACAAGAAAATTTTTTATCAATTAAACATTCTTTCGCCTTAGCAATTGTTAAATCAGATAATTTCATCTTATTTTTTTTGTTTTAATTAATTTTCCACTTTTATCTGGCACATTAACCATTAGTTTTTCTATTTCCTGGTCACTTCTTTTTTGAGATTTATCCTGCCGAATGCTTTTTTGTCTACTTTCAGGTAAAAAATCCTCAACCCGAGACATATCAATTTTTTCCAATTGATTAACAAAATTTAAAATCTGATAAAATTCCTTTGTGAATCGCTCTGTTTCTGCTGGTGCAAGTTTGATTTTAGCCAATTTAGCAATGTGTTCGATTTGTTCTTTAGAAATCATAACTACTCAAATTACAAATATTTTATAAATATATAAATAATAATTAATTAGTTTATTGTTTCTTCTTGTTTTAAAACTTCTTCTAAAGGATTGCCATTACTATCAATTAAAATACATCCCGGATCTCCGTGTTTAATGCTCTGCCAAATATTTTTTATTTGTTGTCTTTTTCTTTTGTCCCTTACCTTTACTTCCATATCTTGAGAAAACATCATTATTATTTTTGATTTAAAACCATTAATTTGAAAAACAAAACCTTGAAAAATATTTTCAGTAATGCCACGCATTAGCGCCCCCCCTCTAATCTTTTTTTTATAATATAATTTATGGCATCTGAGTGTGTTCCAAACATTCCTCCAGACACTTGATGTGTCATTGGGTTTTCACCATCAATTGCAAAAACAAAATTTCCTCCTAAACGACCGGTTTCTTTTTCGCCTAACTCCTCTTTTTTCTGAAAACATCTTGCCGCCAATTTTCTTCTCCCCTCTTCGTCCATCGCCAAAATTGTCGCTAATTCTTGATCGCGATTATGCCTGACTTCCGCCTCTGCTCCTTTTTGTTCTAAATCTTCACTCATATTTTTTGCTTTATTCGTATTATTAGTATGAATTCGTATATTGGCATCTCATTTATTTATTTTATCATTTTTAAAAATTCTTGCTCGTTAAGTATTTTAACATTCAACCTCTTTGCTTTTTCCAATTTTGACCCAGCTTCATCGCCAACCACAACAAAATCTGTTTCTTTGGAAATCGAGGAAGAAATTTTACCGCCCAACTGACGAATTTTTTCTTTAGCCTTATCTCGAGTCATTGATTGAAGCGCGCCGGTCAAAATAAAAGTCTTATTTTTAAATTTGTCACTTACTGCTTGCTGTTGAAAAGTTATAAATTCAACACCTGCTCTCTCAAATTTTTCTAAAAATTTTATATTTTTTTCATCGTCAAACCAATTATAAATGCTTTGACCAACCACCGGCCCAATATCAGAAATACTTTGTAAATCTTCTAATAAAAAGTTTTGAAAAATTTTCAAAACTTCCATAATTTTTAGATTTGTGATTTTAGGTTTAAGATTAACCATTACTTGCTGCGCAAGTAATTGCGCGGTTTCTTCACCAACATGTCTAATGCCCAAAGCATAAATAAATCGCGCCAGGGAAATTTTTTTTGCTTGGTTGATTGCTTCAATTAAATTTTGAGCTGATTTTTTAGCAAACCTCTCCAATGATTCAAAATCGCCCTGAGTTAAAGAAAAAATATCAGCTGCATCTTTAATCAAACAACTATTAATTAATTGATTAATAATCTTTGGCCCTAAGTGTTCAATATCAAAGGCTTTTTTTGAAACAAAATGATAAAGACCGCGACGCTGAGTAGCAAAGCATTTTTTATTTAAACAATAATAATCAACTTCCTGTTTTTTTCTTTTAACCTCAAATCCACAAAATGGACATTTTTTCGGTATTTCGAATTTTTTTTCTTTACCAACTCTTAAATTTGTTAAAACCTTAACAATATCTGGAATAACATCGCCAGCTCTTTTAATAATAACCGTATCGCCAATTTTTACACCTAATCTTGCAATTTCATCTTGATTATGAAGGGTGGCTCGCGAAATTATCACTCCACTTAATTTTACCGGCTCAAGCAAGGCAATTGGCGTTAATTTGCCGGTTCGCCCAACCTGAACAATAATATCTCTAATTCTAGTAATTTTTTCTATGCCTGGGAATTTATAAGCAATCGCGCCTCTTGGCGCCTTGCCAACCACGCCTAGTTTTTCAAAAAATCTATTGTCATTAACATTAATAACTGTTCCGTCAATTTCATAAGGCAACCCTGATCTTAGTTTTATAATTTTTCGATAATAAATAAAAACTTCGTCAAGATTATGACAAAGTTGATTGTGGGAACTCTCTTTAAAACCTAAACTTTTAATTAAACGATGACTTTCTTGATGAGTTTTTTGCCCCAAGTCAGTTACCAAACTATAGGCATAAAAATCTAATTTACGTTGAGCAGTTATTTGAGAATCTAATTGCCTTAATGAACCAGCTGCGGCATTGCGCGGATTAGCAAATAGTTGTTCTTTATTTTTCTTTTGAATATCATTTAATTCTGCTAACGCCTTTTTGCTCATAAAGACTTCACCACGAATCTCTATTTCTTTTTTTGCTTTTTCTTTAAACTCACTTGACAATTTTTCAATCTCTAATTTCAGAGGAATAGCTTCTATTGTTTTCAAATTTTGAGTAATATTCTCGCCAACATATCCGTCGCCCCTGGTAGCCCCCTGAGTAAAAATTCCATTCTTATAAATTAAAGAAACGGCCAAACCGTCCATCTTTATTTCAGCGAAATAATTTAATTGATCTTTTAATGCCAATAATTTTTTTATTCTTGCTTGCCAATCACTAACCTCTTTTTCATCAAAAACATCATTTAGCGATAACATTGGTTGGCTATGCCTAACTTTCTGAAATTTATCAAGAGACAAGCCACCAACCCTTTGGCTGGGCGAGTCTGATGTAATAAATTCTGGATATTGCTTTTCTAATTCGTCAAGTTCGTGCTTAAGCGAATCTAGCGCGGCGTCAGAAATTTCTTGTTTATCTAAAACATGATACAAATAACGATGATAGTTAATTTCATTTTTTAATTTCTCAATTCTTTCTTTAACTTTTTTTAAGTTTGCGCTAATCATCTTTAATTTTAACAAATAATAAAAAAACATCAATAATGCTTTTATTTTATATGTTTTTTATCCCATTGATCAAATTTTTATCTTTAATTCATCGATTTGTTTTTTTATTAAATAAGAACTAGCGACATGATTAAAAGTAATTTCTTCTTTCGGCCCACCAGCAGTATTAACGGCTAAATCGCCCGACTGTAATAATGTTTTTTCAAAAAAATTCTCTCTAACATTTAAATCTGTTATTTTGTGATAATCGACACTAATGAAATAACTACTAAAAAATTGATAATAAAAAATTATCTTTTTATCAGTTAAAAAATAATAATAAGCTGTTTTAAGGTAAAAACTATAACCAAACAAGGAAATGGCTAATAAAATTAAAATAAAAAGATCGCGAATAAAAACTAAGGAGATTAATAAAATAATTAATCCCAAAATTAACCAAAAATTAGAGTACTTTTTAGCTACGCAAAATTCTAGAATAATTTTTTCGTCTGGCCCAATGATTTTTTTTCTAATTTTTCCTAACCGCAAATCGAACATAAAAATAACATTTTACTTAAATTTTAAAATATTTTTAGTAATTTGATGTGGATATAATTTTTCTAAAATTTTAGCGTTGGGAATTTGGCAATGACCACCTATTTTTCTGCCTGTTTTTGACGGTGGATAAAGGGTTGGTCGAACAACATTCAGTTTGCCTAATTTTTTGTATCCATCATTATAAGAAAGATTAAATTCTTCAAACGCATTAAATGGTACTTTATGTTTTTGGAGCAACTGCTCAACATAATCGGTAAAAATAATACAATGAGCATAATAAGTTGTATCAACTAATTTATTTAATTCGGTCGCAACTGCTGGTTTTAAAATTTTAACGTTTTTAATGCCAATCTGCTGAAAATGTTTTTTTGCCATTTTGCCGACTTTAATATTTTCAGTGCCAATAAATTTAATAAATGTTTTAATACCTTGATAAAGCTTGGGGTGAACACCACGAACCGGTGAATGAACAATTCTGGTTTTAGTTTTTTGAATTATTTTTTTAGTCATGCCTGGAATAATAGTTGAGTGAATAATAACTAAATTGGGCTTATTTTTTTTAATTACCCTTGCAATTGTTTCAATGAATTGTTTTTCACTAAAACAAGGAATAGCTACATTAAGAATGTCAATTTTTTTATTAACAAACTGATCAAAGTTTAAATCCTTTAATAAAAGCTTGAACTTTTTTTTATTTTGATAAAATCGAGCAACCGCTTTGCCAATTTCACCATAACCCAAAATGCCAATTTTTTTTACCATGCTATTATTATAATTTTTATTACTCAAATATTCTTCGCATTTAAGCGTAGACTGACTCTTTTTTACTTTAATTTATCCCAATTTCTTATGTTTTTTGTATTTTCTGTGCTGCTTCATATCGGGCAGCTATTTCAGGTGATAACCTTCCAGAGCCACCGCAAATATCACAAGTCACCTGTCTGCGACGACAACGATCAGATGGGTCTCCGAGATCAAAGACTGTCCCGCTCCCTAAACAGGCAGGGCAAACCACTGACCGTTCTTCTCTTGATTGTTTTTCCATGTTAATTAAATTATATTTAAATAATCAAACAAAATAATTTTTAAAATTAATATAAAATCTATGGTTTTATAGTTTCCGAGCTTTTAAGAATATAATTAGCTTCTTTTTGTAAAATTACCAACTTCCTTGCATCAAGTCCTGTTTTACCCTGAAAGGAACGTGACTCTAACTTTAATAGTTCTTGACAAGTAATGATCCCCTCTTGAATCAACCTTTCTTCAAATTTCTTATCTAGCGTTCTTAATACAGTAATTGGATATATTTTTTTTTCTTCGATAATTCTTTGCAGTGATCTTTCTTCAGGATAAGCCCAGCCTAAAAGATGGATGTTACGACATTGAGCGAATTGTTTAGTTTGCTCAGAAAATTTTGTATTAGAAATCAACCAAACATTATCTAAATTAAAATCAGTGCTGGCCTCTTTAAGATCAATAAATCTTGCCCAAGTATAAAGAATATCTTTTATTTCCGTATAAAAACCAGGGGCATTATGAAATTTGCATTCGATTGTAAAAAATTTATTATCTTTTTCCAACAAAACATCAATCTCGTGAGTAACGCATTTCCCTTGTAAAATTTGATTAATGTGAGTTTTGTATCCTTCTTCTTCAAAAATTCTAGCTACTAATTTTTCAAAAGTAAATCCCCTTGGTCCCAACCTCTGCAAAGCTTCTCTAAGTGAATAACGAGAGGCAA
>JAGXRK010000017.1 GCA_018335755.1 Ignavibacterium sp.
CCATAACATATGCATTAGAGCCGTCAGAAATGCTGATTGACGGGTGATAATTCTGATTAAATCCGCTGCCGCTTGAAAGATTTATCAGGCTTTCATAACGCCAGCTTGACCCCTGTCTATAAGCAAACTTATAATGTATTTCTGCCAGCGATTCGAATACAATATGAACGTGAGCGGCTCTACCCGCAACTGCGGGATTTATAGAGTTAGCATCTGTTTGCGGAACGTTTGCCTCTGATGTCCACCCGGTATCATACCATTTGGTTCTTTGCTTTAATCCTTCAGATGCATTCTTTCTGTAAACTATAAATATCTGACTGGAGGTAAATGCTATTACAGGTTTTGCATTGCCAAAATAGCTTGAAGGATAAGTTATAATAGTTTCATAAGTAGGTGTTGAATATAAGCCGCCGCTTCCAGGATTAAATGTAAATAACCAAAGTTCACTTTCAGTTGTTAAAGCGGGGTCAAAGTACTCACAAACAACTAAAACAGTATTTCCCTCATAATCCAAAGATGGATTTTTTGCGTGATTTGTTATCCAGAAATCTGTTGACCAGTTACCAAAATAATTAGAAGTTAAACTGTGCTTTTACCATACACTGCCCATCGATTCATAAACAACGTGATAAATGCCGTTATCTGTTCTTACCATTTTACGCTGGCTGTTGCTGCTGATGCCGGTTTGCTCTTTAGACATTAACTGTCCTTTTAACACTGCTGTTGCAACATTATTTGAGGAGTTGAATACAACCCCTGTCTGTTGACCCCAGGGATACTGATATGTAACTCCGCCTGTTTCTTCCCAACTGTAAGGAAAGAATTTTCTGCTCTGATTATGAACGGTTATTGGTTGCTCATCTGGCATTTTTAGAGCGTAATATGGCGATGTCCATAATGGGGGGTCCACTTTGTTCCAAGAACAAACCTTTATAATCAGAAGAATAAGTAAAGGTATATGGAGTAGTAAGTTCCTTAAACGGTGCAGCCATACCCCGGTTTCTTGGCGTGTTACCAAAATCAGGATCGGGATAATCAATTAACCAGGGGTCCTTGAATTCAAGTTTACCGCCATCTATACCTGTTGCTTCAAGGCTGTTTTTGATTATAATGCCGGAGTGTGTGGGGTGAAATTTTGAAGTGAAATTGTTATCAAAAGTTTCAATAGTAAATGAATGATGATTTGAAACATCTTGCTCATCACTCTGATTTCTGAGCCATCTATGATATTTTTCATTTGAATGGATTGCTTGATCTCCCTGAATGGTTTGAGTAGAGCCTGCAGTAAATTCGAATGGTGTGCCCGGATTAATAAAAGGAGAAGGGGTAAAATAAGAGCCTTCCCACTTTCGCAATTTACCCACCTGAGAGTTATCACTTAATCTTTGATTAAGTGTAACAGTTTGAATTGGCATATAGAAATAAACCTTAAGATTTACGGGGTATATCCACCAAGATGTATTTCCTGCATATGGATGTTCATATTTCCAGGCAACACCCAAAGTAAAGCGATCACCCCACTCAATTTGAGTTGCGAATGAATTAACGAAACTGCTGCCATTTAAAAATTTATGAGTCTGTGTTACATAACTAGGAGGCGGTGTATTTATTTGACCGGAACCTATTGGTGTATATTGATTATAATCTGAATAATTCCAAAGTGTGTTTTTATTCAAGTTTGGATCTGATAAATCTACAAAGCAATTAAAATAATTGAACTGACTGCTCTGAAGATTTATATACTGGGCATCAAACGAAATCACAATACTGTCTATTATGGCAGTAAGGGGAATTTCATTATTAGTTATATACCATTGATAAAATCCGCGTTTATAAGTGGGTGTATTAGTTGTTTTCCCAACCTGATAAGTTGGGACCGATGAGCCATCATAAGTATACAAATCCCCAGAAGGATTGTTACTGCCCGCTTTGGTTAATTGCATTGAATAGTTAGGATAAAGAGGCTGGTAACTTTGCTGAGCACCTGTGAGGTTATTGATTACAAGTGTTAAAACTATAAGAATGAAAAATATCCTTTTCATTTTATTACTCCTTTAATTTTTTTAGTTTTACAGCGCAAATAAAAAGGCAGAATGATTCACTGAATTATTCATCGCATGTCTTTCTTATTTGCATAACAGAGTAGCGATGTTACCGCATCGCTACTCATTTTTATAATCTGGTGGACTCATATCAACCTCCTTTCCGCATTTATTTTTTTAATTTATTCTTTTACCAAGCAATATTTTTGCTTGTGCTCCTTCATATCCTACTGTAACAACTAAATTATTTTTTACTGCAATTCCGCCGTAGCTGCCGCTGAACGAGCTTAATTCATTTATATAACTTCTCCAGTTTAATCCATTGAAATGCAAAAATTCTCCAAATGCTCCGGCAACAAATACATCATTTAATCGATTTCCCCTAATACCTGTAGTAGCATAATGTGATATGTTAAATCCATTATCTTTCCAGATGGGATCGTTCAGAAATTTCTTTTCATAAATTCCACTTCCTATAACATAATAGCGTCGATTTGTTTTAAACCACACAGCGTACAGTGACCATTGAATATTGTAAGACGAGATCTGCATTACATCGTTTTTTTCTATGCTGAAAATTCCTTGTCTTACGGGTAGATCTTTCTCACCAACCGCCAATATCTCCCACTCACCGGTTTTTTCACTATAATCTCCCCAGATGTCGTTTATATTCAAATCCGTTCCGCTTTCTATTTTCTTCCAGGCTGTGCCGTTGTAGTGGGCAATACTCCCGTTATTGCCAACTATGTATAAATCATTACTGCTTGATCCCCAGATTTTATTCATTTGATACGGCCCCCAAACAGGTATTGGTATTGGGCTATAATTAACTCCATTCCATTTAATAACCCCATTTCCGCAAAACCATATATTGTCTGCATTAAATGCAAAGACTGACTTAATTGGATGAAAAAAATCAGTTCCCTGATAATTGTATGGTACTCGTAATAAGTCCCACTGATTTCCATCCCAATGCACTGCATTGTACTTTGTATAACCGTTTGGACTGCTATCTGCCACCAGTATTTCACCAACGGCAATTATGTTGTTTTCGTTGATAATTGCTACATCGTATAAAACACTGCTGCCAATTGTACCAAACGTCCACGTCTGGAATGAAAAGTCGTGGCTGGTGGTGTCCATAGTGGTTACATTAATTTCATTGCTGGAATTATTGATTGACTGAATAACTGAATGGAATTTGTATGTTTGGTTTGGCAGGAGTGAGTCTATGTAAAGCAGTGTGTCTTGAGTATTGAGTAACAGTGCTTTTGAAATTGAATCTCCGGATGGATTGTATTGCTTAAGTGTTAACTCCGCAGGCAGGGTTAAATCTTTTGTTGTAAGATTTATCCACGTTTCGGTACAGGAAACATCATCAAGTTCAAGTATAAGCACTGGAATTGGTTCATCCGGCGGTGTGGGCGGTTCTGTGGTGCTGCAGCTTGCCGTGCAGAGTAAGAACAAGAAAAAGAAAAAGATAAAGAAACTATGAAGCAGCTTTTGAGAAATTCCCATTTTTTTCTCCTTAGATCAGAATTTTTATATAACAAATTTTGAGCCTGTGTAAAAAGTGCAAAAACATAAAAAAACATTTTATATTTCTGGCTTTGTAAATATTTCCTGAGAAACAAAGTAACAATTGCCTTTTGTTAAAAATATTTACGTTGAAATGTAGTTCATAGAAGTGAAAAAAGAAACTAAGAAAATATTATTATAATGTTTTCAGTATTACGAACACGTCATCAGACTTTGGCAATGCTCTGGGCTGTTCCCACAGATGTTATAAATAAAAAGGCGACTCTTCCGAATCGCCTTGAATAGTATTTTGTCATTTCGAACGAAGAGAGAAATCTCTTGAACGAATAAGATCTCTCCTCATTCCATTCGTCGAGATGACAAAACACATTGTCATTTCAACCAGAGGGAGAAATCCAAAAGTAGACTCCACCAGATTTCTCGTCGTAAACTCCTCGAAATGACACGTGAGTCCTGTCATTTCGACCGGAGGGAGAAATCTCGTAAACAAACAAGATCTCTCCTCATTCCAATCATCGAGATGACAAAACGCATTGTCATTTCCACCAGAGAGAGAAATCCAAAAGTAGTCTCCACCAGATTTCTCGTCGTAAACTCCTCGAAATGACAAGTGAGTCCTGTCATTTCGAACGAAGAGAGAAATCTCTTGAACGAACAAGATCTCTCCTCATTCCATTCGTCGAGATGACAAA
>JAGXRK010000018.1 GCA_018335755.1 Ignavibacterium sp.
TCCCTCTCCCTTGGGGAGAGGGTGTCCGAAGGACGGGTGAGGGTAACTTTGAAAATATATGACGTACTCGGTAGAGAAGTAGCAACGCTTGTTAATGAGGCAAAAGAGCCGGGGATTTATGAAGTGAAATTCGATGCAAGTAAACTCTCAAGCGGGGTTTACATTTACCGTTTGACGTCAAAAGATTTTACGGCTTCACGCAAGATGATGGTGGTGAAGTAATGTTTTCTTATTATGGAAGCCGTTACCGGAGCGGCTTCCATTTTTTTGCATTGTTACAATCCGGTTGATTACAGGAAAAATATCGCTGAAGACAATAAGAATGTTCTTTAGTGCTAATCAATCAATAACAAATATGGAGGCAATATGCCGTACAACAATATAAGTGCAGAACTAAAAGAAGAAACAAAGCAGGAAATATTGAGTTTCCTGAATCAGATAACGGAGCGTCTTCCGTTTTTGATAAATCTTACGCCTGAAGAGAGGCAAACCATACCTAAAATGGGGGATAAAACATACGCATTTGTAGATAAAGCTTTGGAACTAGCAACACAAAATCCAAACCTTGTTCCACCATATCTTGATGTAGAAGAATTAAAGCGGGACTTTACACTTGCAAGTATGCTAAGACCGATAGTTTCGGCGTTAAATAGTTTAACGGAAAAACTTAACGACACACAGATGGCTGTAGGAAGCGAAGCTTATGTATCTGCATTATCTTTCTATAACAGTTCAAAAAGTGCTGCGAAAAGTAATGTTCCCGGTACGGATGCAATCGTAAGCGAACTGGCGAAAAGATTTGAAGGGCAGAAAAAAAGGCAGGTAACTCAACCTAAAAATCCTTCAAACTAGTAAATAGTTAGAATAATTATCAAAAAAGAAGAATTCCTGCCGGATTATAGTCAAAAATAATTAAGCATTATAATCCGGCACTAAAATACCGATTATACCGCACCCGAAATCAAAATTTCTCCTTTAAGCCGGATTAAGTTACTATTTAACTCACTTCACCGGGTTTCAGGGTGGATAGGGGTACTTCAGAGGTGGGTGAGGGTAGTTCTGAACTCGCTTTACTTCCCTTTTAGCTCAGTTAAGCCGGTTTTTAACTCACTTCACTTAGTTCGGAACTGAATTCACTTAGCTCTGAACTCGCTTTACTTCCCTTTTAACTCAGTTAAGCCGGTTTTTAACTCACTTCACTTAGTTCGGAACTCAGTTTACTTTCCTTTTAGCTCGATTAAGTCGGTTTTTAGCTCACTTCACTCAGTTTGGAAGTGGATAGGGGTACTTCAGAAGTGGTAAAATATTGAAAAACGGGTAGATTTCCCATGGGGATTATAATTACCGGATTTTGTTAAATATCAAAATATCTTGCAGTTTGGCTAAAAAAGCATCCGCATGCCTCAAAAATCCAAGATCGTTCGGATGAATTCCGTCAACGGTTCCTTCACCGTCAGTGCCTAATAAATCTGTTCCTTCTAAAAAATATAAACCGGTTACACCGTTATTTAACAGTTTTTGATATTCTCTTCTATACACTTCTTTTCCGGGAGAAGGAAAAACATTTTTAATTGAAGAATTTTCTACAAGTAAAATCGGTGTGGCGGGGCGTGTTTTTCTTAAATATTTTATGAAAGGTTCAACCCTTTGTTCGATCAATTCCGGAGTCATATTCCGGACACAATCGAGAATATATATTGCAGCATCAACCTCTGCAATCAAATGGGCTAATTCAATCTCCATTTTACCGCTGCCGGAAAAACCAAGGTTTATTACGGGATGATTAAGCCTCCTTTGAATAATTGCCGTATGAACCAAACCCGGTCTGGAAGCACAACCACCCTGTGTTATTGAAGTTCCGTAGAATAGAATCGGTTTTAGTTCGCTGCTATATTTATCTCCTTGCAGTATCTTGTCTCCATTAAGTATTCCAACTTCAACTTTTACGACCCCGTTATAAAGCGGAAGGTTAACAAGGTATTCGGTTAAAGCACCGGCTGTGTCCGGGTGATTAAAAGTAGAAATATTAACCGGAAAGGTAAGCGGTCTTCCCGTAGCAAAATAGAACCATGAACCGTCTTTCTCTTTTTTGTAAATATCAATTCCGCTAACACCGGTTGCCGGCATGTGATTCATTTGAAGCATGGGATTGAGAAGTTCCCACCTGACTTTAAATGATTTGGTGTCTGTTTTAAATCTGAAACTTAGACCGGCGGTATTACTGCTCAACTGCCACACTTTTTCCGGGACTAACATTTCTGCTTTTGCTGGCAGTCGAGCATAAAAAGTTTTTGTATTGTTCCATCCTTTTCCTTCGATTTCAAAGTGGCGGGCATCAAACCAAATCGTATCTGCGTCATACCGGATAAGTGAATCGGGTTGCTCTGCAAAATCAAACGCAAATACTGAATTAATAAGGACAATTAAGAGAATAAAGTGATTAAGCAAAGTGCTCATATATTATTAGTCTATTTAGTTTTTGTTTTAAGGGAAAAAGAAAATGGATGAATAGTCGAGAGAATATTTATTCTTTAATACATTCAATGACATACTAATAAAACTCATTGCAGAATTGTATTGGTTAACGGCATCTATTTTATCAACAAAGAAAAGATCTGCGTAATCACTTTCATTTCTTTTATCCATAAACTATAATGCCGTCACGATTAACATTAATAAAAAGATCCATTACGTTTTCCCACTCAAAAAAATAGGCGGAACTTTTTATAATTATTGAGAATAATACACCTTTCTCAACGAGATAATCCGAAGTTATCTCCGTAATTTTATCTTCAGTATATTTTGAGAGGTTTTTTTTTGTTAATATTAAAAGATCAACATCGGAATGCTTTTCATATTTACCGCGGGCATACGAACCATAAAGGATTATTTTTTCGAGATCAGACCCGAGAAGTAATTTTAAATCCGAAATTAATTCTTCGATTATCGGATTTACTTTTTCAGGATGTTCAGTTACGATTTTCATTTAACTAACATAAATTATTTTAGCGAAAATAACGAATTCAATTCAGAATATCACTACTTTTCCCCGGCGATTTGAATTATCTCACTTCAGCAGAAAGCTGGTTGAAAACTCTTTCGAGCAGTGCATCGTAATCCAATCCTTCCGGGTAAATCGGTTTATGAAACTTAACCTGGATTTTTTTCCATGGTCTCGGTATTTTACTCCCTTTGGGGAGAGCTTCAAATGCACCTTTGATGGAGACGGGAACTACAGGTACGTTTAATTCATGGCTTAAGATTGCAAAAGCTTTTTTGAATGAGCCGAGTTTGCCGGAGCTTGTTCTTGTCCCTTCCGGGAAGATAATAATGTTCTTACCGTTTTTTAACACTTCGGCAAGTTTCTGTAATGATTCCTTCAAGTCTTTGTTAATATCCATTACTATAACGTTATTTCTTACGGCAAATGCACGGATAAAGCGATTACGAACATGTTTTTCTTTAGCATAGAAATATGTGTTTTTCATAATTCTGTTCTTTAAAAATACGGAGACGAACAATCCGTCAAGAAAGCTTTGATGGTTGGGGGCAAGTATAAAAGGACCTTCGGGAATATTTTCAGTCCCTTCTCCTTTTAATCTGAAATAGATTTTAAGAAAATACCGGGAGGTGTTTTTAAGAAAATTTTGAGTGAACCAGCTTTTCGGAAGTTTAAGGTCAATTTGTGCTTTCAGAATTTCAGCCCATTTAACCGCTTCCACAGTAATTTTGTTTTTCTTTTCTTTCATATAAAGAGAGAGTTTTTCTATAGTAGCATTATTGATTAAAACATCCTCTTTTATATCAATTCCGAAAGTGGATTCGAGAAAAGTTATTAAACTGAGTTTATCAAGCGAATCAAGCCCCAAATCTATTTCAATATGGTCGTCGGGATAGACATGACTTTTCTTTTGTTCCTGAAGATAATCGCGTATAATTATATACTCTTCAAAGCGCGGCTCTTCACTTTCCTCTTTTTTCCTTTTTGATTTACCTTCAGCAAATTCAGCAAGTTTAAACCTTTGAATCTTTCCGAGCCTTGTTTTTGGTAGTTCTTCTTTAATAAAGATAAAATTAGTGATCTTTTTGTAAGGAGAAACTTTTTTATTATAAATGTCAATAATTTCCCACCTAAAGAACTCTTCAAGATTTACAGCTTCTTTTTCCTTCAATTTCTTAAAGTCGGGTAAAAAAGCAGCACAAAGAGAATCGTCCTTCAGGAATACGCCAACTTCGGAAATGTAAGGGGAGGTTGCTAAAAGAGCAGTTTCAACTTCTTCGGGATTAATATTCTTTCCGTTTGAAAGAACAATTGTTTCTTTACTTCTTCCGGTTATATGAAGATAGCCTTCATCGGCAATATAGCCGAGGTCACCTGTATGAAGCCAGCCGTCTTTAATTACTGCTGCGGTTTCGTCGGGACGGTTGTAATAACCTTTCATTATGTTTCTTCCCCTGGCAATAATCTCTCCGTCTTTAATTTTAATTTCCACACCCTGCATAGCCTGCCCGGCAGAACCGATTTTCCATTTACCAGGGCGGGTAAAAGTGATCATAGGTGCGGCTTCCGTCATTCCGAATCCTTCGAGCATCTCGAAACCGAGTGTTTTGTAATCAGCAGCTACTTCTTCATTTAGTTTTGCTCCGCCGCAAACCATATACTCAACTTTACCGCCGAATCTTTCGTGTACCTTCTTGAATATCTTTTTTGAAAAAGAAGTAGAATCGATTTTTTTTGCAACTTTGAAAAGCACACTTGCGACTTTATTTGATTTTATTTTATCCATTATGCCTTTATGAATAGCGGCATAAAGACGGGGAACCCCGATAATTATTGCAACTCCATTTTTTTGTAGCGTATTTATTATATCTTCCGAAACCATTGAGGGAGAAACGGCAACAGATGACTGTACATATAGCGGAGCAATAAGTGAACCCAACAGCGGGAAAATATGATGAAGAGGCAGGAGTATTAAAACTTTTCTTTCCGGGGAATATATCTTGGCTTCATGAGACACAGCTTCAATATTAGCCATTACGTTATCGTAAGAGAGCATTACCCCTTTTGAACTTCCGGTAGTGCCGGAAGTGTAAATAATCAAAGCTGTTTTATAAATATCTTTAATATCAAAAACTTCGGGTTGATAATTTTGAACTTCATAGCTAAGGTCTTCGAAAACAATTTCTTTTATTTTGTATGAAAGGAGTTCTTTTGCTTTTAATACAACTTTTAAAGTCGCTTTAGAGCAGAAAATAACGGGGGGTTTGCAGTCGTTAAGAATGTATGCAACCTCTTCGGCAGAAGCCATAAAATCTATCGGAACAACTACACTTTCATTTTTCCAGGATGAGTAAAAAGCATAGATCCACTCGGCGCGATTTTCGGAAAATATCGCCACCTTATCAGCCGTTTCCGAATCAAATAATTTGGAGTAATAATTAACATGCTTTAATAGTGCGTTGTAGCTTATTTCGGCATCTTTAAGTATTAATGCGGTCTTATCGCTTGAATTTAGAAACACTTTAACTCCGATCAGTCTTATTGATTAAAATAAAATAGATTAACATTTCGAATCTGTGATTGAAACATGCATTTGCATAAAGATTCACTTATCTAAACATAGTTAATACTACAATAATTCATTGTTAAAGCGAGCGGAGAATAACCTCGAGCTGCTCGTCATTTTCAATGGTTACTTCCCGTGCTTTACTTCCGTCGTTTGGTCCAACTATCCCTGCTTCCTCAAGTTGATCAACTATTCTGGCTGCTCGTGCATAACCGAGTTTTAATCTTCTTTGTAACAGCGATACGGAACCCTGTTGATGTCTTACTACAACCTTTGCAGCTTCTTCAAATAGGGGATCGAGATCATCTAAAAATCTTCCCACAGTTTCCTTTTTCTTTTCATAAAGTGAGGGGAGATAATATAGTTTAGAATAACCTTTCTGTTTATAGATTGCTTCGGTAATTCTTTCAACTTCATCCGTTGTAATAAATGCATTTTGAATACGGAATGGTTTCGGTGTTCCGCCGGGTAAGAAAAGCATATCTCCTCTACCGAGCAACTGCTCTGCACCGTTCATATCGAGAATTGTACGTGAATCAATCTTTGTTGCAACCTGGTACGCTATCCTTGAACTAAAATTAGCTTTAATAACCCCGGTAATTACATTTACCGAAGGACGCTGGGTTGCGAGGACAAGATGTATTCCTACAGCACGGGCTAATTGTGCAAGGCGTGCAATCGGTTCTTCTACTTCTTTCCCTGCAGTTATCATCAAATCGGCAAGCTCATCAATGATTACAATGATGTAGGGAATAGGGTGATGTTTTACGTTATCTATGTCCTTTGGTTTTCGAGCAGGGTCTTTTACTTTTGCATTATAGTCGATTATATTTCTTACACCTGCTTTTGCAAGTTTATCGTATCTCTTCTCCATTTCATATTCAACGGACTTAAGAGCAAGCACTGCATTTTGAGGAACAGTGATTATTTCTTCATCAAGATCGGGAGAGACCGCAAGAAAATGCCGTCTTAATTTTTTGTAAAAAGATAACTCAATTTTCTTCGGATCGATAATAACAAATTTTACCTGCGACGGATCTTTAGCATACAACAAACTTGTGATGATCATATTTATACCGACACTTTTACCTGAACCGGTTGACCCGGCAATCAACATGTGCGGCATTTTTGATAGATCGGTTATTAAAACTTCGCCGGCAATATCTTTTCCAAGGGCAAGCGGAAGTTCGTAGTCAACACCTTCAAGTTTACTTAAAACCGACTTGGCAACAACAAGTGATGGAGATGAATTCGGAATTTCTACGCCTATAGCACTTTTACCCGGAATAGGGGCAATAATCCTTATTCCTCTTGCTGCTAATGCTAATGCTATATCATGTTCAAGACTAACGATTTTACTTATTTTTACACCGGGTGCCGGAACTATCTCATATAGAGTAACTACCGGACCGGGGGTGACCGTAATGTCCTGAATTTCTATGTCGAAAAGAGAAAGTTTATCCTTCAGAAGTTCGGCATTCTTTTTTAATTCCTCTTCAGCAACCTTATAATCTTCTTGTGGAACAGGATTTAGTAAATCCAATCCTGGTTTTTTATAAACAATTTTTTCATCCCACTGTTCCGGCAGATCCGAAGGTTGTTTCTCAATATTTTCATCTATTTCCGGCTCAATGTTTTTCTTCTTTTTCGAATCCGTTACTTTTTTATCGTCAACAGGTTTCTCTTCCTTAGCCGGTTCAACCTTTTTTTCAGGAGATTGAGGCTCTTCTTTACGGACTATTTTTATGCTTGTTTCCTGATTGAGCGGAGTTTCTTCCTCAATGGCGGCATCGCTTGAATCGGAGAAGGTAAAAATTG